>DATIBO010000006.1:0-600000 GCA_035457485.1 Candidatus Saccharimonadales bacterium | reverse complement strand
GGAGCCCAAGACGAGGATTGAACTCGTGACCCCTTCCTTACCATGGAAGTGCTCTACCACTGAGCTACTTGGGCGTATGCAACAGGGGTTATTTTACCTTTTTTTGGCAAAATTCTCAAGTCTTAGGTGTCAAAGGGCGCCGTACCGAAGTCGTGCGCCCTTGCTGTTACTGATTCCAGCGTGCGTTGTGTGGTCTGCGTTTAGGCAGTAGTCGCGTTAAATAGTCTGTGGGGGCGAAGTAGTTGAAGCGTTCGTCGAGCACCCCGACCATGCCTGTATCGACTAGTCGATACATCTTACTTGCAATCCAATTAACTCCGTGCGAATACACCAGGCTTTCGACATGTGCGTCACGCTCCCGAATTTCCTCCTCGGCAATTCGCACTATGTCTTCTAGCCTAACGCCGCACCATTGCCCCATTCTCAGGGACTGGCGGATCAACCGCGCAGCGACTTCTCGTGTGAAGGAATCACCAATCGCGGGTTGTTCTAGCGAATACGGTCTTATTGGGGCGATCTTCCCTACAGCGATACTCATTTGCCAGGGCACGGTCACCACAATTCTTGGCGGCTGAGCCAAGCTGCCTCCTTACAGCGGAATTAAGCCAATTAGCTTAATTTGATTAATAATATCATTAAAACAGTAAAAAGCAATAGCTACTTACTAATTGATACAGTCTTTGTACAGTTCTTCGCCACTTGAGTTGTAGTACGTAGTGCAGCCCTGATCAACTTGTTTTTGTTTGTAGAAAATGAAGCCGACAGCAGCAATAATTAAAGCTATGCTTACCCCTAAAATTATTACGATTGTTGAGTTCTTTTTCATAATTTATAACTCTTGGTGCCGAGAGAGGGAGTCGAACCCCCGAAGACATAAGTCGTCTGATTTACAGTCAGATGCGTTTGACCACTTCGCTATCTCGGCTAATATGGAGCCGGCAGAGGGATTTGAACCCACGACCCGCTGTTTACAAAACAGCCGCTCTGGCCACTGAGCTATGCCGGCATGACTCTAAGATTTTATCGCATTTGACCCGTTTTTTCAAGATCAAAAGCTCACGTGTCTGAAAGATTCAAAAGTTGAGTCGCTCTGCTTGACGCTATAGATATTCATCACGTCTTTAACTGCTTCTTCGTTAAACTGTGAGGCATGGGATTCTAGTGCCTTTTGCTTTTGCCCAGTAAAATCATCGATTTTGATTTTTACTTGCTTTTCACCGGGACAGTAGTCTGCGAAGAGTATTTCGTTACACTTTGAAGGTTTGATTTTTGGGTCATCAAATTGCTTTGCAAAAAATGACAGATCACGACTAAACGGGTAGGTCGCATCAACTGTCGCTGCAGCAGTGTTGCGATGATCGCGGTGATTAACCCAAGTTTTACCTTGCTTGCTAATCAAAATTTTTTCTGGGTTGAGGGTGATTATAATTTGCGGCTGAAATTTGCGAATATAGTAACTAATTCGTTCAACCACCTCTTTAGAGTTCTCGATAGACCCATCATCAAAGCCAAGATTTACAGAATCACGCGGATCCAAGCCTAGCGTTTTCATTGCTCTCGCGTCCTCTGTTTGTCGCTTTTTAGCTAAAAATGCAGGGCTAATTTTACTATCGCGCGAACCATTATTTCCGGTTGTCGTCTTGATACTTATTACGCGTTTACCGTCTGCAGTGAGTCTGGCGACAGTTCCGCCGCACATGGCGTCCAGGTCGTCAGGGTGGGCGGTAACCACTAAAACGGTTTTCTTATCGCCAAAAATTTGATCGTAATCGTCCACTACATTACCATGCGTCGAGGCTGCTGAATTTGCTTTGGCAGTTGCTGTGGCTGAGGCGAGGCGATTATTTTTTCTATTTTCTTTTTGATGGTCTCTGCAAGTTCCATTTCGCCTATTCGTTCGTATGCGTCGGCCAGAATCTTAAGTGATTGTGGGTGCGGCTCAAGTTCGACTGCCTTTTCTAGTGCTTCGATCATTTTTTTGTTGTTCCCAAGCTTTTCTTGAACTTTAGCATATGCCACTTGTCGGGCCGAGAGCTCACTTTCCATCTCGATTGCTTGCTCGAAAGCCAGAGCAGCCTTTTCGTACTGACCAGTCTCGTAGTAGATTAAACCAACGTTGTGCAAGCTCGACGCACTAGGCTCCAAGCTCTGCGCAATTTCAAAACATTCGATTGCGTCATTAAAAGCGCGTTGCTTTGCGTATAAGATCCCAAGTCGGTTGTAAGCGGCAGCGTTACGCTCATCTACACGCAAAATCGTAAGCAAAGCCTTTTCGGCGCGTAGATATTTTTGCTCCTGCAGGCCTTCCTGCGCAATTTGCCAAAGTTTGTCGAGCTTTTCGGTAATTCGCTCGGGTAGTTGCTGGCCTTTAACTTCAGTAGTTGACCTTGTAAAAAGCCAAATGCTGATGCCGCCGAATATTGCAATTAATGGAATACTAAACATACTCGAACTTTATTATATCACTAATAACTCAAGAAAAAATTAACAAGTTGTGCGCGAGGGTTGCCATTTTGCAGCAAACTTTGCAGGCATTCCTCGAGAGAATCTGCCAATTTAAACCAGCGCTCGTTTGGAGATTTTGTAATTTGCATAGCTGTCATTGTGATCATTGCCTCGAGTGTCGCTATTAAAGTGCCCTTGTCTTTAACTAGGTCGTTAACTGTAGCCAAACGATCATACTGTGTTTCGCTAATCAACTTTTTAGCGGATTGCATAATGTTTTTGTATTGCTCTAAAACGGTGTTGTCGGCTAAAATCCTGTTTAAAATTGCCGGCCTGCCTTGTGCTATAAACAAAATTTGAGCCGTTTCTTGCGGGGACAGCTTAGGCGACTTTTTTGCTATTAGCTTTTTGAGATCGTTAGGACTAACCGGGTTAACGCTCACCGTTTGAAGTCGTGAGTTAATCGTTGCAAGTAGCTGCTGAGCGCTTATGGCAGTCAAAATAAAAGTCACGTTCTGTCGCGGCTCTTCAAGTAATTTTAAGAATGCATTCTGTGCCTCGACCCCCATTGTTTCGGCATGATCAATTATTATCACTTGCCGCTCAGCTTGTTTGCCGCTGGTTTTTCTGTACAAACTCCGAACTGTTTCTATAGTAATACTTCCCTTTTCTTCAGGTTCCACAACTTCGGCAAATGCATTTAAACTTTTGGCCCAGGCTTTAGCCAATGTTAACTTACCAACCCCCAGGGGTCCAGCAAATAACAAAGCGTGAGGAGGGTCCTTTGCAATATTCTGCAGCGTTTGCTTTGTAAAATTATTAATTAGTAGATCATGCATTATTTTAAGTTTTTTAAAAAGTTTTGTAGTTCGGGTGGCAATTCGGCCTTAAAAACCTTGCGCTCGCGATTAGGTAAAGTTAGTTCTAGCTCGGCGGCATGCAAGAATAGTCTACCTAACGCTTTAGGTGGTTCGTGACCGTAGAGTTTATCGCCAACAATCGGGCAACCGATGTAATTTAAGTGTACTCGAAGCTGGTGGGTTCGTCCGGTGAACGGTTTTAGACGCAATAAAGTGTAACTTTTAAAGTTTTCTACAGTGTCGTAAAATGTTTGCGCTGGCTTACCGTTAGGATCTACCTTAAAAGTTTGTGGTTTTTTGGGATTCCGCAAAATTGGTAAATCAATGTTTGCCGAATGTTCTTTTGGCCTACCCTCAACAAGCGCCATGTACGTTTTTTTAACTTTCCGCGTGGCGAACTGCTTTTGCAGCCAACGTTTTGACTCGTTATTTTTTGCGGCAATTATTACACCCGATGTCTCGCGATCTAACCTATGCACGATTCCGGGCCGGTTTGTTCCGGCGCCGTCAGTAGTACGGGGTTTCATAAACTCGCCAACAGTAAACTCGTCGTTAAGTTCGCCTTTCGCGTGTGTTAGAACGCCTGACGGTTTGTTTATTACTATTACATCATCGTCTTCGTAGATGACTGGCAATGTTTGACCAGTAAAATCGACTTTCTCTGTTTCGACAATTTTAACTTCATCGTCTTCACCAATCTCAGCTTTTGGTGATGTTTCAACTTTGCCGTTTACTAAAACGTGGCCAGTTTTACAAAGTTTTTGCCAGGTCGCACGGGAATTCTCGGGCCAGTAAGTTGCCAAATAAACGTCAAGTCGCATTATTTTTTGGGTCGCAGTCCTACGGATTGCTGCACTTTAAGCAAAGTTTCGTTGGCAACTTTATTCATTTTGGCTTCGCTTTGTTTAAGTTTAGTCAAGATTTGTTCGTCGCTAACTGCTTTTAAGTTACTTTGAAAGCTACTCAAAAACTCACTAACTACTTTGGCCACATCTTTCTTAAGCTCGCCGTACTGAGTTTGGCCTTTGTATTTTGCGATCACGGTTTGCAAATCTTGGTCGCCAAACAGGGCTAGAATCTGCAGGAGGTTACTAATACCTGGGCGTTTTTGCATATCAAAGTCAATTTCGGCAAGACTGTCGGTTGTCGCGCTCATTATTTTTTTAGCGGCAACTTCTGGTGCGTCGGTCATAAAAATGACGCCCTTGCCGGTTTCGTCGCTCTTGCTCATTTTTTTAGTTGGATCCATTAAATCACGAATACGCAGTCCTTGATCTTTACCAAAAAACTCGTGCTGTTTTTTTACAGGCAGTGGCACAGTAAATAGGCTATCAAACTTAGCGTTCATGCGCTCGGCAATATCGCGAGCGAATTCAATGTGCTGAGCTTGATCGTCGCCAACTGGAACAAGTTCGGCATTGTAAAGCAAAATATCGGCAGCCATAAGAACTGGATAGTTAAATAAGCCCACGCTAACTCGATCTTCGGCAAGTTTTTCGGACTTATCCTTAAACTGTGTCATTCGACTCATTTCGCCAAAACCGGTAAAGCAGTCCAAAATCCATGTTAGCTCACTGTGCGCTGGCACGTAGCTTTGTCGATAAACATGAATATTTTCGTTACCTAGTGGTAATCCTGCAGCGACAAAGACTCGTACATTGTTTAAACTCTGCTCGTACAACTTAGTGTGGTCGATCGGGGTAGTAAAACTATGTAGGTCGGGCACGAACATGTTTATTTGGTACTCGCCTGCTTTGGTTTTGGCCATGTCAATAATCGGTAAAATTGCGCCCAAATAGTTGCCGATTGTAAGTTCGTTATTGGATCTGATTCCGGTTAGGATTGTTTTCATAATAGCCTTATTATACGTTAATTAATAAAAAACCGCCTACTCGGCGGCAAAAGTTTACAATAAAAACTACTGTCGCCAGGATTTTTGTTTTTGCCAAGAATTATTGCTCATAATTGTATTATATTTTACTTAATACGTGTTTGTCGAGGACCATATTTATGATGTAGTGGAGGCAGTTAACAACCAGGATTGCTGGCGCTACGATAGCAACAGTTCCTGAATGTAATGGTTCAAACACCAAGGCTAAAATTATTGCAGTGATACCATTTTGCTGAGCAAAAGCTATATGCCAGCTGTCTTTTTTTGGTAATTTGCGAGTCAAAATGAATCCTACAATGATTTGCGCTAGGTAGGCCATGAATCCTAATGCAATTCCTGCTACGATATTCACCCCGCCAACTAGTAGGATACCCAGCAGTAACGTAGCAATCACCAAAGCGTATTTGGTTGCCAAATTTATGTATTTTTCAATTGGCGGGCGTAGGAACAAGCCTATTAAGGCTACGCCTAGCATCATAAAATATATTACCGATATCGAAAATGCTATTGCTAACAAAACATAAACCAAAAGCGACACGCCGAATGCAAGCCAGGCGGAAACTTGCTTGGAATAAAATCGAATTACTGTATACAGACAAAAGGCCTGTGCAGCGAGGCCAAGATTGAGTCCTAGCTCGGTTATGTACGACCACAAGCCAACGCTCGCATCTGTGGTTGATAAATTTATAGCGCCACTACCGAATACCTGCACGATTATAATTGGGGCGTAAATAGCCAATATCACCGTCATTGGATCGTCGAATGATGCCCAAGAGCTTAGGATCGCTTTTGCCTTTTTAGACATTCGGTTGTCTTGCAATAATGCCGATACCGACAGTGGGTCGATCTGAGCGACAACTATTCCTAGTATCAAAAAGAAAGGATCCTGAAACGCTAACCACAAAGTAACCCCAATTATTGCCGCTTTTAAAAACACACCAATCGTGACTGCGCTTAAAATTAGCTTAAGGTGTTGCTTGGCTTCTTTTAGGTCTATTCCGTAGGTGCTTGCATATAGACCGGTTGCTAACAATAGTGCAATCAGCAGCTGATACCAATTAGAGTTTTGAATCCCATTAATATTAAAAATTAAGGCTAAAATTAAGCCAAACAAAACAATTCCTACAAGTTGAACAAGATTCATCGTCATACAGTATGCTCTTGGTTGCCTGGTTTTTCAAGGTTGATTTTAGCTAAAACAAAAAACCGGCATGCAAGCCGGTAATTTGTAGTAATCTGTAATTAACGCTTTGAAAACTGTTCGCGTTTGCGAGCGCTGCGTAAACCGTATTTCTTCGGTTCTTTTTCGCGGCTATCGCGCATAAGCAAGCCAGCTTTCTTTAGTGTTCCACGTAAGTCGTCGTTCATGCCAGCTAAAGCTTTGCTAATAGCAAGCTTAATTGCATCAACTTGACCTGCATGACCACCACCGGTCACTCGCACACTAACATCAAAGTCTTTTTCTTTACCGATAAGCTTAAGAGGCTGGATCAATTCTGCTGTCCAAGCTTCGTTGCTGCTTAGGTAATCTTCGGCTTTTTTGTCATTAATTGTCACCAGACCCTTGCCAGTTGTTAAACGAGCACGAGCTGTTGAAGATTTACGACGGCCTAGCCCGTAAAAATAGCTTTTAGTCATTATCTTTCTACCTCAACTTTAACAGGTGATTGTGCTGCGTGATTGTGGTCAGCGCCAGCAAAAATCTTTAGTCGTTTTAGTCGGCCATCAACTAGCTTGTTTTTTGGAAGCATACCAGTTACGGCGAGCTCAATAACTTTGGCTGGGTTGATTTCTAACTGCTCTTTAAGAGTACGTTCTTTAATTCCGCCTGGGAATCCAGAGTGGCGATAGTACATCTTGTCGTCCATTTTGGTGCCGCTAACTTTAACTTTTGCAGCGTTTACAACTACCACAAAGTCGCCACCGTCAATATGGGCAGTGTAGCTTGGTTTGTATTTACCAATTAGGTACTTAGCAACAGTAGTAGCTACGCGGCCTAAGTTGTCTTCGCTAGCGTCAACAACAACCCATTTGCGCGTCACTTCAGCAGGTTTCTGCGAGTATGTTTTATTCATGATTACTCCTTACCTTTCGGCTCAGCCTTAGGCTTGGCGGTTGCTTTTGGAGCAGCCTTCTTAACAACTGGCGCCTCTACAACGTTAACATCGTCAACAAAGCTAATTGTTGCCATCTGGGCGTTGTCGCCTACGCGTAAACGAGTAGTTTTGATACGCAGGTAACCGCCTTGACGATCTTTTAGCTTTGGAGCAATCTGATCAACTAGTTTATGGGCAGCGCTAATTGTACTTAGGCTGGCAATAATTTGGCGACGGCTGTGTAAGTCGCCTTTTTTTGCCTTGGTCACTAAAGCTTCTACGTATGGGCGAATTTCTTTAGCTTTTTCCAGTGTGGTCTCGATACTTGTCTTTTCGATAAGCGACGTAGCTAAGCCCTTGATTAGAGCTTTGCGTTGATCGCGTTCTAAGCCAAATTTTCGACCTTTATATCCGTGACGATGCATATTAGAGCTCCAACTCCGCCATCTTTTCTTTAACTTCGTCTAAAGCTTTGCTTCCAAAGCCTTTAAGTTCACGAAGGTCAGACTCACTCAAAGTAACTAAGTCGTGAATAGTACGAATGTCGTTATTGATCAATGAGTTAGTTGTTCGGGCTGTTAGGTTTAGGTCTTCAATTGGGGTCATAAGCTGATTGCTATCTAGGTCTTCTTTGCTACCAACAGTTGGGCCAGCAACAACACGAGTAGAACCTGCCAAAGCAGTATACTGGTTGATCAAGATAGCCGCAGCCTCTTCGAATGCGTCGCGTGGGCTGATTGTACCGTCTGTGTCGATTGTAATGCTTAGTTTATCTAAGTCAGTTGCTTGGCCAACACGAGTGTTTTCAACTTTGTAGCGAACGCGCATAACTGGGCTGAACATTGCATCCAAAGCGATTAGATCGCCCTGAGTGCGTTTTGCAGCCGATTCTTCGATCGTGCGATAACCGCGACCAGAATCAACAACAATGTCCATAACCAACGAACCTTTTGGATCGTCGATTGTTGCAATAACAGCATCTTTATTTACTACTTCGATGTCAGCGGTAAGCTTGATGTCGGCAGCAGTAACAACGCCAGCACCTTTTTTCTCTAATCGTAGAGTTATAGGAGCATCAGCGTGGCTCTTAAAGTAAATATTTTTGACGTTGAGCATGATGTCAACGACATCCTCTTTTACACCTTTAACAGTTGTAAATTCGTGGGTTGTGCCCTCGATTTTAAAAGCTGTTGCAGCTGCACCGGCAATACTGCTTAGTAACACGCGTCGTAGGCTGTTACCAAGAGTCATACCGTAGCCAGTATGAAGTGGCTCGATAACAAATGTTGCACTTGTAGAGTTATGCTCTTCAACGTGCGCTAGTGTTGGGTTGTGAATGACTTTCATTCGCGGCTTTCTCCTTTGCCTTCTTTTAAAAGTCTAACGTGAGTAATACTCAACGATGAGCTGTTCTTTAATATCTTGGTCGGCTTCTTCGCGGGTAGGTAGGCCAGTTATAGTAATTGTCATCTTCTTGTGGTCACTCTTCAACCAGCTAAGGCTAGGTTGATTTGTGTCTTTAACAATTGCATCAAGACCAGCGAAGTAGTGAGTTTTTGCACTGCTTGGACGAACGGTAATTACATCGCCTTCGCGAACACGCAAGCTTGGAATATTAACACGAGTTCCATTAACCATTAGATGGCCGTGGCTAACTAATTGGCGTGAACCACGACGGCTTACAGCCCAACCAGCTCGGTAAATTACGTTGTCTAAGCGGCGTTCCAAAAGTTGCAATAGCACCTGACCAGACTGGCCTTTGCTGCGACTTGCTTCTTTCATTGTGTTAGCAAACTGTTTTTCAAGTAGGCCGTATAGTCGGCGAACTTTTTGCTTTTCGCGAAGCTGCATAGAATACAAGCTTGCTTTACCGCGACCAGATCGCTGAGCGTGAACGCCAGGGATGCCAGTCTTTTTGGCCATAATTTTATGTGCCTTAACGTGCAAGGCAAAGCCTTCACGGCGAGACTGTTTTACAATTGGGCTTCGATCTCTAGCCATTTTATACTCTCCTTGCCTTTCGTGAGCGAACGCCACCATGTGGGACACCGGTTTTATCCTGGATACTTTCGATAGCTATGTCTAGGTTTTGCAAAGCGCGGATCGCGGCGTCGCGACCAAGGCCAATGCCTTTAACAAAAACATCAACAGATTTTACGCCATAGGTTTGCTTGGCAGCAGTTCCAGCCTTTTCGCTAGCAACCTGTGCAGCGTAGGCAGTTCCTTTTTTAGAACCACGAAAACCCATAGCACCCGCGCTAGCAACTGTAAGAACGTCGCCTTTTTTGTCTGTAAAAGTAACAATTGTGTTGTTGAAAGTAGCTTTAACATGCATAGCACCGGATGGTACTGTTCGTTTTTGCTTCTTCTTGGTTGATTGTGTATCTGCCATATTAATTCCTACGTCTTAGACGCTACCTTCTTTTTAGTACCGCCCACAGTAACTTTTTTGCCGCGACGAGTTCGCGCATTTGTTTTTGTGCGTTGACCACGGCTTGGTAGGTTAGCAGCATGACGGACACCTCTGTAAGACTTAATGTCTTTAAGACGTTTGATATTGCCAACAACTACACGCTGAAGTTCACCTTCTACGTTGTAGTTGGCGCTGATTTCGTCACGAATCTTCTGTAGTTCGTTTTCTGATAGGTCTTTAACACGCGCAGTTGGTTCAATTTTTGTTGCAGCTAAAATATCCGCAGCAAATTTGGGACCAATGCCGTAAATGTAAGTAAGAGCAATTTGCACTTGCTTGTCAGTTGGAATTGTAACGCCTGCGATACGTGCCATAACTAGCCTTGCCTCTGTTTATGCTTAGGTTTACGTTTGTTAATGACATACAGCCTGCCTTTACGGCGTACTAGCTGGTCGTCTGGGCTGATTTTTTTGACGCTTGGTTGCACCTTCACCGGGCCTACTCCTTGGCGTTTATATAATATTAATCCCGTAAGCGGAAGATGATTCTGCCCTTTGTGAGATCGTAAGGGGTTAACTCAACTTCTACTTTGTCTCCAGGCACTAAGCGGATATAATGCTTTCGCATTTTACCAGCGATATGCCCTTCGATTTTATGACCATTTTCTAATTCCACAATAAACTTAGCACCCGGCAGGGCTTCAACAACACGTCCGGTAAGTTTTATTACTTCTTTAGTACTGGCCATAAGCTACAGTGACTGATTATACAGATATTTTCCTCTGTTGTAAAGTGTTATTTAAATATCCATCGCTAACGTTGCGATTTGTCTTGCCCTAATATTACAAATCAAAACATGTTTGGTCAACATGCAAAAAAATAAGCCCAATATTTCGGGCTTATTTTGTAGATTCAGAGACTATTCGTCTTCTTCATCTTCGTCTTTGTCGGCGTCCTTCCAAGTACATTTACCTGTTGGACATTCGTGGTGACGACCTTGCTTGCACATTTCACAGTCGCAACCGCAGTTGTCCATATTTTTTTCTTCTTGCATACCTTAATCCCCCTTTCTACGCTAATTGTAGCAAAAAAGGGGCAAAATGCGACACTTAATTAAGTTTTTAATAGTCTTGATCGTAGGTCACCATCAATGCACGAGAATTGATTTGTCTCAAGGTTTCTAGAGTAATAGACACAACCAGTAGCAAGCTTGTGCCCCCTACTGCTAGGTTTTGTAACTGAAGGCCAAACTTAGCTCCAACGAATTCGAACACAAATGGCGTGATTGCAATCAACCCCAGCGCCAGAGATCCAAACAAGGTCAAACGGTTGACAATAGTACTAAGGTATTTTTCAGTCTGAACCCCAGGTCGAACATTGGCCACAAAGCCACCTTGTTTTTGCAGGTTCTCGGCAATTTCATGAGCATTAAACACAATGCTCGTGTAAAAATATGTAAACATCACAACTAACAAAAGGTACAGTGACGGGTAGATCAGAGTTGTCATATCACCTGTGGCAAACAGTTGAGCATTAGGGGTCTGAAACCACTGGACAAGGTTAGAACCAATTTCTTGCCACTGAGTATTGTTAGTCGAAACCAACAATTGCCCGATGAAAGCTGGTAATGCCAAGAATGCCACGGCGAAAATCACGGGAATAACACCTGCCGTAATTAGTTTGATCGGTAAAATACTCGCTACACCTCCGTAGGCACGATTACCCTGAATACGCTTAGCATAGTTAATTGTAATAATGCGCTGCGCCTCATTGATCTTCACGACCAAATATATTCCCAGTAAGCTTAGAAGCACAATGGCCAGTGTGACCCAAAAAGCGATTGCATTGATCGGTAGTGTAAACCATCCAAAAACATTAAGTTTATCCGCATCTGTCGCAACATTAGTTAATGAAGTTCCTAGGGTGCCGAGGGTTTGCGGTAATTGACTTGCGATTCCTGCAAAAATCAAAAGCGACATACCGTTGCCAACGCCCTGCTCGGTCATAAGTTCACCCATCCACATTAGCAGCATGGCTCCACCCGTCATTGCAGTTATCATAACAACCCATTGCAAAATAGATGTGTTGGCGGTTATGTCTGTACCAACGTTACCGGCCAAAATGGTTTGCCTCAAAATAAATATAAATGCAACGGATTGCAAAATTGCCAGCGGCAAAGTAATAATACGAGTCCACTGCTGGATTTTACGACGACCAGTTTCACCTTCTTTGTGCAGCTCCTCAAGTTGAGGGATAGCCTTGGTGAGAAGTTGAGTCACGACAGATGCGGTGATATATGGCGAAAGACCGACTAAGACAATAGAAAGATTAGCCAGAGCGCCACCAGTTAAAATATTTAAGAAACCACCAAGATCTGTGCTGGCCAGGACGTTAGTTAAAACGTCTTTAAGTTGAGTTGGCTCAGCTAGCGGTACCGGTATATGCGCCAAAAAACGATAAATTACTATAAGTCCGACAACGATTAGCAGCCTTTTAAGCATCTCGCGGCTTTTAAGCGATTTTAAGATATTCTTCCAATTCATATACATTTAATAGTAACAGATGCTACCCCCATTTGCTAAAGATTTGTGAATTTTACCACTTTTTATTGCCTTACAAACAAAAAACGCCGCTTACTTGGCGACGTTTTTTGCTAGTTTTATAACTATTTTTCTTCTTTTTTGCGAGTACTAGCTGGCAAAGTTGGAACATCTACAGCTTCGAAGCTACCACCAGCTTTCTCGATCATCTGACGAGCACCTTCAGAAGCTGCCTGCGCCTTAACAGTAACTTTGCCGTTTAGCTCGCCGCTAACGATAATTTTTACTGAATGATAAGGAGTGCTGATTAAACCGGCTTCAAACATTGTCATGTTATCGGCAGTTTTACCGGCAAGTTCTTCTAGCGCTGAAGTATAGACAACCTGAGCTGGAACACGTAGGCTCTTAAAGCCTTTGTTCTTAGGAATTCGCTGTACCAATGAACCCTGGCCACCCATAAACGTTGCGCGGATTTTTTTACCAGTTCGAGCTTTTTGACCCTTAGTACCACGGCCGGCAGTTTTACCTTGACCGGCGCTGATACCACGGCCTACGCGCTTTTTGTTCTTTTTAGCATCAGTCTGTAGTTCGTGAAACTTCATTATTTTGCCTCTTTCTTAGCAGCAACTTTAGCAGGTTTTTCTTCTGCCTTGGTTTCTGCTTTTTTAGCTTTGCGGCTAGGCTTGTTAACCCACTGGTCGGCTGGAACCAATTTGCTTAAAGCATCGATGACAGCGTACGCGTTGTTAACCTTGTTGGTTGAACCAAGCGATTTACCAAGTAAGTTGGTGATCCCTGTCAAACCAATGATCGCGCGCATTGTACCGCCGGTAATAATACCTGTACCGGGAGCAGCAGGCATGATCATAATCTTAGCGCCGCCGATTTTAGACTCAACTTCATGGGGAATTGTTGAGTTAACGATTGGGATAGTCACCAAAGATTTTTTAGCGCGGTCAACAGCTTTAGCGATTGCACTTTGTACATCTTGGCCTTTAGCAACACCAACGCCAACACGCTGTTTGCTGTCGCCGACGGCAACTAGTGCTTTAAAGCGGAATCTGCGACCACCTTTTACCACGCGTGCTACGCGATCAACATTGATAACGTATTCGGTAAAGATTTTTTCTTGAGCAGGCGCGTCGTTTCGCGGAGAACGACGATCATTTCGTCGGTCGTTGTTGCGGTGCTGACCTTGAGGTTGTCTTTCAATATTTACTGCGTTTGGCATATTAGAACTCCAATCCACCTTTTCTTGCTGCTTCGGCAAGTGCCTTCAAGCGAGCTTCATATTTACGACCACCACGATCAAGCATAACTTTTGTTACGCCAGCTTTTTTTGCTTTTTTAGCAATGTCTTCGCCGACCCAAGCAGCTTTTTCGCTCAAGCTACCCTTAGCGGCGGCTTTAACAGATGTACTACTTACAATTGTCACAGCTTTGCTGTCGTCAATAATTTGTGCATGAACATGTTGGTTACTAATGAAAACAGCCAAACGTGGACGTTCGCTTGTTCCAATAATCTTCGCGCGTACGCGGTTTTTTCGCAAACCAAGGTTAGCTAGTTTTTTAAGTAGCTTATTCATTATTTAGCTCCTGTCTTGCCGGCTTTACGCAAAATCTGCTCATCAACATACTTAATACCTTTACCTTTGTAAGGCTCTGGTTTTTTAAGTGCGCGAATTTCGGCTGCGACTTGGCCAACTTGTTGCTTGTTAACTCCGCTAACAGTAATAAGGTTTTTATCGACTGCCAACTGAACACCTTGAGGTGCGCTAAACTTAACTGGGTGAGAGAAGCCAAGGCTCATTTCAAGCGATTGACCACCACCGCTAACACGGTAACCTACACCGTTAAGTTCTAGTTTCTTCTCGAAGCCTTTTGTTACACCAACAACCATGTTGTTGATAAGCGCTCGCATTAAACCATGCTTTGCGCGTGCTTCTTGCTCGTCGTTTTGACGAGTTACTACTGCTGCATCACCTTCGACTTTTACATCGATAAGCGGCATTGTAAATTGCTCAAGCGTGCCTTTTGGGCCAGTGACTTTAACAAATTGGTCGTCAACCGTGATTGTCACACCGCTTGGAATCTGGATAGGTAGTTTTCCGATTCGACTCATGTTATCTCCTTACTAATATACTTTGCAGATTAACTCACCACCAAGGCGAGCTTTTTTAGCTTGATCACCAGTCATTACACCCTGGCTAGTCGATACTAAAACGATACCACGACCACTCTTAACGCGAGGGATCTCAGTAGTCTTAGTGTAGACACGTCGTCCAGGTTTGCTTAAACGAGTGATTTCTGTAATTTTAACCGGTTCGTCAACTTCGTTAATTGTAATAACGATGCTGCCTCGTGGTTTTGCATCAACAAACTTAACTGCACTTAGGTAGCCAGCTTTTTTAAGCTGTTCAGCTACTGTTAGCTTAAGTTTGCTCGCTGGGACTACAATTTCATTCTTGTTAACGGCAATAGCGTTACGAATACGAGTTAGTAGATCAGCGATAGGGTCAGATGTTTGCATACTCATTGTTTTACTCCTACCAGCTACTCTTTGTTACACCAGGAATCTGGCCTTTGCTGGCTTGTTCGCGGAAAGTGATTCGATCAAGACCGAATTTTCGCATATATCCGCGTGGTCGACCTGTTGCTACACTGCGGTTTTTGCGGCGAGTTGGACTGCTGTTGCGTGGTAGCAAAGCTAGGCCTTCTAAATCGCCGGCTGCTTTTAGCTCAGCGCGTTTTGCAGCGTACTTTTCGTACATTGCGTGGCGCTTAGCGTCGCGAGCAAGAATTGATTTTTTAGCCATTACTTAGCCTCCTTTACAAACGGCATTCCAAAAGCTTCGAGTAGCGCGCGTGAATGCGCTGGACCTTGTGACTTAATACTAAAGTTAACCTGTAAGCCGTGGGCAGTTGTTGTGTCTTCAAAACCTAACTCCGAAAAGATAGATTGATCCGTGAAGCCTAGGCTGTAGTTACCTTGTTTGTCGAAGGCTTTGGCACTAACACCGTGAAAGTCGCGCAAACGAGGAATCGAAACGTTGATCAAGCGATCTAGGAATTCATACATTCGTTTGTCGCGTAAAGTCACACTTACGCCAACGCGGTTCATGCCGCGGCGGATTTTGTAAGTTGCAATCGACTTTTTGGCGATTTTATCAACTGGTTGTTGACCAGTAATTTTACGCAAAGTGTTAACAACTGCTTCGTGATAGCTTTTGTCGTCTTTATGCTTGCCAATACCAACGTTCAAAACGATTTTTTCAAGTTTTGGAACTTCATTGATGTTGCCAAGGTTTAGTTCTTTTTGAAGTTTAGGAGCAAGCTTCTCTTTGTAAAGAGCTTTCAGGCGTGCTGTGTCAGCAACTGTTTTAGTAGCCATTACTTAATCTCCTTGTTGTCAGCTTGTTTCGCGATGCGAACTTTACTGCCGTCTTTTTTAACTTCAAAACCAACGCGAGTTGTTTTTTTGCTGTCCGCTGGGTTAACCAAAGCAACTTTACTTACCGGCATTGCAACGTGAATGTCGCGTGAACCGCCTTGTGGGTTTACTGTGCTTGGCTTAACAAAACGTTTTCGAAGGCCAATGCCCTCTAGTTTAACAGTGCCGTCTTTAGGTTGAACGCTTACAACTTTAGCAACTTTGCCTTTGTGAGCGCCGCTTATAACTTTTACTGTATCGTTAATGCGAATCTTCATTACAGAACCTCCGGTGCTAAGCTGATGATCTTCATGTAGCCAGCTTCGCGAAGTTCGCGTGGAATTGGACCGAATACACGAGTAGCCTTTGGCATCTTGTCGTCGCCAATGATGACTGCTGCGTTTTCGTCAAAACGCACTACACTTCCGTCTTTACGGCGGATTGGAGCAATTGTGCGAACAACTACCGCTTTAACAATGCTTTTCTTTTTAATGCCACCGCTTGGGTTTGCATCTTTGACGCTGGCAACAATAATGTCACCCACACGTGCGTAGCGACGGGCAGTACCACCTAAAACACGAATACATAATAGGCTTCGGGCACCGCTGTTGTCAGCTACTTTTAATCGAGACTCTTGCTGAATCATAATCTATTCCTCAGCCTCCGAGTCTTTGTTCTTGCGACGCACTGTTTCAGCATCAGCAACTAACTCTTCGCCTTTAATCTCAACTTGCGCGTGGCCAGTCTCGATAATTTTACTCAATGTCCAGCTTTTGCGTTTGCTAATAGGGCGAGTTTCGCCAATTTCTACTTTGTCGCCAACGTGAGCTTCGTTTTTCTCATCGTGAACGGCAAATTTTTTAGTTACTGTATAGCGTTTGCCATACATTGGGTGGGTTACACTACGGCTAACAGCCACAGTAATAGTCTTGTCCTGTACGTCCGAGGTAACCATACCAACTAGTTTACGGGCCATAGTTATTTCTCCTGTTCTTTCTCGGCTGTTGCCACTTGCTTCTCACTAAGCACGCTTAGTGCTTTAGCAATTTCTTTGCGGGTTTTACCAATTACAGCGCTGCTTGCAAGCTCGTTGGCAGCGTTTGAACGATGAAATTCAACCAACTGCTTTTTAAGCTCAGCAACTTTTTGCTGTAAGTCTTTTTCACTCATAGCGCGGAAGTCATTAACCGCCTTAACTTTTTTAGTTTCAGCCATTTTAGACCTCCTCTCTCATGATGAACTTAGTTTTAACTGGTAGTTTGTGGGCTGCAAGACGCATAGCTTCGCGTGCAATGTCTTCGGTGACACCCTTCATTTCGAATAAAACGGTGCCGGCCTTAACCTTTGCCGCGAAGTATTCTGGGTTACCTTTACCACCACCCATTTTTACATCGGCTGGTTTTTTGGTAACTGGGGTATGCGGAAAAATACGGATCCAGATTTTACCACCACGCTTGATGTAACGAGTCATCGCCTGACGAGCTGCCTCGATTTGGCGAGAGGTAATGCGGTCGTTTTCTTGTGACTGCAAAGCGTAATCGCCGAATGCAATGTAGTGACCGCGAGTTGCAATACCGGTATTTTTGCCAATACGAACTTTGCGGAATTTAGTTTTCTTTGGAAGTAACATGTTACGCTTCCCCCTTATAGATCCAAACCTTTACGCCAACAATGCCGGCGTTAGGGATTTGGGCTGTCGCAAGATGGTAGTCGATGTCGGCGCGCAAAGTGTGCAAAGGTACGCTACCTTGGATTTCTTTTTCGCGTCGGCTCATCTCGGCGCCGCCCAAACGGCCAGCAACCTCGATACGAACACCCTTAGCGCCTGCATTCATGGTGTTTTGAGCAGCCATTTTTACAGCACGACGCCAGCTAATGCGACGTTCCATCTGACGAGCAATGTTCTCTGCAACAAGTTTTGCAGCAAGTTCTGGGCGCTTAACTTCTTCAATGTTAAGACGAGCAGGTTTTTGCAAAATTTTCTCGATTGCAGCTTTTAATTCTTGAGCACCAGCGCCACCGCGACCAATGACCACACCAGCCTTAGCTGTGTGAACGGTTACAGTCACTAGGTTTGGAGCACGCTCAATGTCGATTTTTTGAATAGTTGCGCGAGTTGAGAACTTACTTTCAATAACTCGGCGAACCTCTAGATCTTGTCTAAGCCATTCGGCGTATTCGCGCTTGTTAGCACTAAACCACTTACTGCTCCAGTTTTTGTGAACCTGAAGGCGCATGCTAATTGGATTTACTTTTTGACCCATTACTTAGCCTCCTTTTTAGTTTCAGCTTTTGCAGCAACTTTTTTAGGCTTCATTTCGCCGCCTAAAACAACCAAAATGTGGCTTGAGCGCTTCATGAACGGAAGTGCGCGGCCTTGAGCTGCTGGCATGTATCGCTTTAGACGTGGACCAGAAGTAACTTGAAGCTGGTCAATGCGCAAGCTTTTTTCGGCCAAGCCTTTGCTGATTGCGTTGGCTTTTGCAGATGCAATCACCTTAGCAACGGGACTTGCGGCACGCTTTGGAGTGTGTCCTAAAATTGTTAGAGCATCAGCTACAGTTCGACCACGAACAAGTGCGCTAACCAAGCCGATTTTACGCGGACTTTGGCGAACACCTTTAGCTGTTGCTTGTACTTTAATCATCTCTGCCATGGTTATTTGTCCTTCTTCGCGTGACCACGGAATTTACGAGTTGGGCTGAATTCGCCTAACTTGTGTCCAACCATGTTTTCACTTACAAAAACTGGTACATGTACTTTACCATTGTGAACTGCAAAGTTGCGTCCAACCATATCTGGAGTAATTGTACTTGAGCGAGCCCAAGTTTTAATTACTGTACGGTCGTCAGCGCCAAGTGCAGCAACTTTTTTTGCAAGTTTTGGGTCTACAAAAGGTCCTTTTTTAAGTGAACGACTCATAGTTACTTCCTCTTAGCCTCGTGGCGATTGCGCACGATATATTTATTAGTTGCTTTGCGGCGACGAGTCTTGTAACCAAGAGTCAACTGACCCCATGGGCTACGAGGTGCTTTACCGCTACCGTGACGACCACCGTCACCACCACCGTGTGGGTGATCAACAGCGTTTTGCACGACACCACGAACTGTTGGGCGAATACCCATTCGACGCTTACGACCAGCTGAACCAATCTTCACGTTTTGATGTTGTTCGTTACCAACGGCGCCTAGGCTAGCCATACACTCTACGCGCACTTTGCGGATTTCGCCACTCGGCAAGCGCAACTGGGCGTAGTCGCCTTCGCGAGCGATAAGCTGAGCTTTTGCGCCAGCAGATCGCACCATTTGACCACCTTTACCCGGCTGCAATTCGATGTTGTAAACAAACGAACCAACAGGAACGTTGCTTAGTGGCAAGCGGTTGCCATTTTCGATCGCAGCATCTGCGCCAGCTTGAATCTTCACACCTTTTGTCATGTTCGCATCAGCAATAACATAGTGGTAAAGGTTGTTTTGATCTTTGATACGAGCAATTCGCGCACTGCGGTTTGGGTCGTATTCAATCTGTTCAACGGTAGCAATTGTACCGGCAGGCAAGTTGTGATTAACAAGACGGTAGAACTGCTTTACACCACCACCGCGGTGTCGAGTAGTAATACGGCCAGTGTTGTTTCGTCCAGCAGTAGACTTTTTGATCTTAAGCAAGCTTCGCAAAGGTTTTTTGGTAGTAACCATGCTAAAGTCTTGACTTGTCATGCCTCGCTGAGCTGGAGTAGTTGGTTTCATTGCTTTAATAGCCATTACTTAGTCTCCTCTTGCTCAAACATTGCAATTTTACTACCTTCTGCAAGGCGAACATAAGCTTTTTTAATATCGCGACGTTGGCCTTTAACTGGTTTTCCGCCACGATAGCTAGTCTTAACTTTGCCTTTTGCAATGATAATTTTTACGTCTTCAACCTTCACGTCGTATTGCTTAGCAACAGCGTCTGCAACAATTTGCTTGTTAGCAGTTGCTGGGACTTTAAACACATATACGTTGTTTAGGCTTTGTGCGTAAGTTTTCTCACTGATGTGTGGGATGATTTTTAATTCCATGACTCTACGCTCCTAGCCATTCTTCGATCATAGCAACCGCAGGCTTAGTCAAAATAAGCATGTCAGCGTTTAAAATCGTGAATACGTTTAGGTATTTAGCTTGAACTAATTTAACGTCTTGGATGTTGTTTGTTGCGCGAACAACCATATCGTTTTTAGTGTCAACAGCAATAACTACATTGCCTTCTGCTTTGTGACTAGCCAAGAACTTGACCATTTCAGCAGTTTTGCCTGTAGCTTTGATATCATCTACAACCAAAATACGGCCAGCTTGGTTAGCAACAGTAAGAGCCTGTCGCAAAGCTACTCGTTTAGCGCCTGTAGCGATTGTTTTGCTGTAGTTTTCAGTACCAGTTGGACCAAATACGATACCACCTTTTCGCCAGATTGGGTTACGACTAGAACCAAAACGTGCACGACCTGTGCCTTTTTGCTTCCATGGTTTTTTACCACCACCGCTCACCAAACCTCGAGTCAAGGTTTTAGCGTAATTGCCACGACCATTTGCCAAGTAAGCTTCGTAAGCCAACTTAAGCAGTTCGTGGTTAGGTACTTCTACCGCAAAAACATTTTTTGGTAGAGTTGTTTTAGTTTCGGCCATTATTTGGTACCTCCAATCATCACGAGACCGCGACGAGGGCCTGGGATTGCACCTTTAACGCCAATAAGATTACGCTCTACATCGATCAATGCAATTTCGAGGTTCTTAACAGTAACCTGATCACCGCCCATTCGGCCGGCCATCTTTTTACCTTTGAACACACGTTGTGGGTACATTGAACCGATTGAACCAGGGCGGCGAGCATAAGCTTTTGAACCGTGGCTGCGTGGTTGTGCGTTAAAGTTGTGACGCTTAATGTTTCCCGCAAAACCTTTACCTTTGCTCGTACCAGTTACGTCAACTTGTTCGCCAACTTCAAAGGTTGTTACATCTAGGTTAGAACCTACAGTAACGCCTTCTGGCAATTCGTCAACGCGAACTTCGCGCAAATGATTAGGGTTTGCGTTGGCCGCTTTTACGTGGCCTTTTGTGGCATTGCTCAGGTTCTTACCCTGTCCGTACCCAATCTGTACTGCGCTGTATCCGTCTTTTTCTACGGACTTCACCTGAGTGACAGTACATGGGCCAGCTTGAATGATAGTTACTGGAACAGCAACACCATCCTCCTGAAGGATCTGGGTCATACCGATTTTGGTACCGAGTAGCGCTTTCATGCGTTCTCCCATTAGAAAATCTTGGTATCTAGCGGTTTCCGTTCCCGGACCTGCAAGCGTACCAAGACTTCTTAAATTTAATCTTGATAGAAAGTTACATCGGGTAGTATAACAGATACCACCTCTGAGAGTCAATAGTTAAAAACTTTGTCGTACTATTCCTCTATTTTACTCTTAATTTCCTCGATAATCTCATCAAGATCCCAGTTGGTTTTGACTAAATAGTCTTTAACTCCCAACGTTACCGCTTCATAAACTTTGGATGTATCACTAAGGTTAGTAAGTAGAATGACATGTAGGTTTTTGCCTTTATCGTCGTCGCGCAAACGGCGCAACATTGTCATGCCATCCATTTTGGGCATTACGAGGTCTAATAAGACCAGGTTAGGATCCCACTCCAAAGCTCTTTTTAACCCCTGCTCGCCATCAAAAGCCACATCTGTTTCATAGCCTTCGTCATGCAGTTTTGTCGCCAGCATGTTTGCCAACGGTTTTTCGTCCTCAATGATCAGTATTTTTTTAGCCATAATTACTCCTTACTTTTTTAACGGTATCGTTATAAACATCGTTGTCCCCACGCCTTCTTTAGAGGTAAACCAGATCTTACCTTTCATCTGCTCAATCAGCGCTTTTGAGATATACAGACCCAACCCCGAGCCGGTCGTGGACATATTGTTGGCATTGGTTGCTCTAAAAAGCTTAGTAAAAATGTGGTATTGCTGATCGGCGGGAATTCCGCAACCTTTGTCAGCTACCTTTACAAGCGCGTGCTTATCTTGTTTGGTCACAGTTATTTCTATTGATGAATTTTCATTAGAATATTCCTCGGCGTTAGAAATTAAATTTTGCAGTATAATACGCAGACTATCTTTGTCGGCGTAAACTTTGGCGGGTGCGTTTTCAAAATTTTTAATGATTTTTAGATTCTTTTCTTTGATCCGCACAGTCAAATCTTCTATGACGCCGTCGACTTGCTCAGTTAGGTTAACAGGTTCAATATCAAGCGAGAGCGTGCCGAGTTCGATCCGAGACACGTTTAACAAGTGCTCTACAAGGTCAATCATGCGCTGGTTGGAAGCCTGGATCTGCGCCAAGTACTGCGTACGCTTCTTTGGTGTCAAACTATGTTTTACTAATTCGTTTATATACCATCTAACAGTTGTGAGCGGCGTTCTGAGCTGATGTGACGCTAGTGAAACAATTTCGCTTTTAGCGCGGTCAGCATTCGCTTCATCTGTTATATCTCTAAAAATAACTACTGCACCCGAAAACGAGTGATCTAGTCTGATCGGCGTTATGGTTAATGCAATCCTAATTGTCACATTGTCGGCGTTAACAAAATAGTACGGCGTTCCTATATTTAGCCTCGAGGTGACCTGTTTCTTTTTAGCCAGTGCAATCTTAAACGGGTTCTCCGACTCGCTAATATCCAGTCCGGTTCGATGTTTTAAAGCTAGAAGCTTATTTATGTCTTGCCCGGGCTTACTGGCATTAGGGCCAATCATTTTCGTCGCCATGTCATTAACAAACGTTGTGCGGCCAGATTTACTAAAGGTGATTAGACCATCACCTAAACTGTTTAAGATCGCTTCGACGCGCGTTTTTTCGTTTTCGATAAGTTTGTTAGCGGCTTTAAGGTCCTTAACAGAAGTTTCAAGTTGACTTATTTTGTCTCGAATCGCACTGAGAATAAGCTGCACACCAATAAAAAATTCCGTCAGCTCGCTTTTATGGCGCGGGATCTTTACATTCTGCGAAAAATCCCCAATCGCTGCCTTAGCAAACACGGGCGCAATACTATTTAGCTGTCTTTCAATCTCTTGCTGATACTTTTGTAGGTCGGTTTTTTGCTTCACTAAATACCCCAAAGTAGTTTACGTACTTAGTTTAAGCTTATACGATCGAACAAAACTATACAATAATTCCGGTTGGCAAAAAGAAACTAATTATAGTTGCAATCAAAAGAACGGCGTATTCAACTTTGCGGTCAAGCTGAAAATGATCGTGATGCGCGAAAATCAAGCCAATTACTAGTCCGACCGGCACCGCGCCAATTATCCAGTCACCGATCTGCAAGGGTTCACTAAAACGCAACCAGAACGAGCCGGCTAAAATATATAGAACGAGTTTTAAAAAGTAAATGCTATCGGTTTCGTTTTTTTGAGGTTTTTGTTTAGCCATAAGTATTTTAAGTTTAACCTACATTGATCGTGTGGGCAACTTTGCTAGCCGCATCAATGAGCCTCACTAAAATACCCCCAACTATGTCGAGGGCATTTTTTATTTCGAGCTAGACTACATTCGAATTTCGGCGTCGCAACCAGCTGGCAAGCTAAGGTTTTGCAATGAATCGATTGTTTTAGGTGTCGGGCTTGTGATGTCGATCAAGCGTTTATGAACGCGCATTTCAAAGTGTTCACCACCTTTTTTGTACACGTGCGGGCTTTTTACTACTGTGTAAGTGCTTTTGCGAGTTGGCAAAGGCACAGGACCTGAGATGCTAGCGCCAGTGCGAAGTGCTGTATCTATAATCTGTTTGGCAGATTGGTCGATCACTTTGTGGTCGTAAGCTTTTAGGCGAATACGAATTCGCTGCTTTACTTCTGGGGTTGGGGTCATTTAATACTCCGTGCAACGTAACCTCTCTGGTGAATACTTTGTAACCCAGCGAGTTGTCGTTGCGATTAATTTATGTCGTGATTATAAACTATTCAGGGTAAAAAAGTAAAGCGTTAATACTTTAAATACTATTTATAACATAATTCGTCACCGTTCGCTTGGATCTAACTCCACTACTGTAATTCTAACCATAAGCATTGACATTACTACTTTATGATTATATTAGACTTGACTTTTTAATAACAAAAGTGTATAAACAATCTAGATTATTAACTTACCTACAGAGGAATGGCAGGCATGTATAACGACCAACATATTTTGGCTGCAACGGCTCCAGCAGTTGTTGCGATTCTACCAAACACAGGATCTGAAGTAACAGTTCAGATTGCTGTTGCGATGGCGTTAGGAATGCTTGTGTGGGGCGTCATTTATTCTCGCACCGCCAAGTTTACAGCCTAACAGCCAGCAACGGGCATATGGTAAGCCCTAAAAAATCAGCACAAGGCAACGGCCGAAAACTAAAGCGAGCTAACAAGTTCGTTCTTTCGGCCATTGCTATTTGTGTTACACTTTTGCCGATATTATCAGTAGGCGTTTGGGTTAAAAATACATTTTTTGCCGACCAACGCCACACAATTACTTTGCAGACTTTACAGCCAGAACCAGGGGAAGTAAGGCTTTTTGACGAACCGATGATCAGTGTTACGTTTGACGATGGCTGGGAGAGCGTTTACAGCAAAGGTGCGCCAATTTTAGACAAACACGGCATTCGCACAACCCAATACGTTTTAAGCGGATCACTCGACTTCTTAAATTATTTGTCGCGCGACCAGATTATTTCACTACACCGAGCTGGTCACGATATTCAATCTCACACCGTTAGCCATAATGACCTAACTTCGCTTAATCACGAGGAGCTAGAGTTTGAACTTAAAGAGTCACGCGATGCGATCTCGAAGTTAGTTGGCAAAGAAGTCAAAGATTTTGCTTCACCACTTAACCGCCAGAACCAAGAGGTTATCAACGAGATTCAAAAATACTACCGCTCCCATCGCAATACTGATGCTGATATTGACACTCTTTATGACGGATCATTTAACATGCGTAGTAATTTTAACCCCTACCAAATTAGTGCGTTCAGTATACGGCGCACCACAACCGTCGACCAAATTATCCGTTTTATAGAGGCTGCAAAAGAAAAAAATGCGTGGATCATATTGATCTACCACCAGATCGAAGATGAATCTGAAGATTATTACGCCGTCACACCCAAACAGTTAGACGAGCAAATGGCCACTATTAAGGATAGCCAAATTCGCATAGTCACGATGGAAGAAGCTTTAAACGCTTACGATAAGCAGAAGGCACAATAATGAAAAATCAGTCACGTCAGATAGCAGTTCCGAGGCGCAAAGTAAAAACTACTCGTCGTCCTAAGATAAGCACCGAGAACCTTAGCGTTTTCAAGGTCGAGCAAGCCGTCCGCCAAGTCACTGGTGGTCGCAAAAATACACTTTGTTTGCTAATTTCAGCCCACAACGAAGAGCAAGTGCTTGAGTATACTTTGCGTTCGGCGATCGCAGCGGGCATGAAACCAAGCGACATTTACGTTGTCGATGATTTTTCGAATGACAAAACAAGTGCGGTCGCTAAAAGTGTGCTTGGTCGCGAAAACGTAATGCGAGTAAAGCGTAGCGGTAAGGGATTGGCCCTCACCAAAGCTGCTCGCAAATTTGATCTTGTAGAGCGCTACAAATGGATTCACTTAGCTGATGGTGATGGATCTTTTTCTAGTAACTACTTTAAGGTTTTCCGTAAAAACTTGCGAGTCAGTAACGCTGCCGCTACTGGTTACATCCGTAGTCTAAAAGGTTCGATTGTTGGTCAGTTCCGCGTCGTTGAATATGCGATTGGTATGGATATTGTGCGACGTTTCCAAGATTTAGCTGGAATTATATCGATTATCCCCGGCCCTACATCTTGTTTTAGATCGGACGTTTTTAGACAGGTGGCGTTTAATACGGGTGCTCTTGCCGAAGATTTCGACGTAACCTTACAGATTCACCGCAAGAACCTTGGGACAATCCAGTTTATAGAAGAAGCTGTTGCGTACACTCAAGACCCATTAACCTTTCGCGACTTTGTGAAACAAATTCATCGCTGGAATAAAGGTGTATTGCAAGGCCTATTTACTCATAAAATTGGTACAAAAATCAGCAAACTCGACGCCTACCTTAGTTACCAAGTAGGTTTAAACTTGGCAATGTTCACAAGCTATGTTGTTGTCATGCCGATTATTGCCGCCGAACGCGGCTTTGCAGAGATTATCGCCGCAACCTTTATGATCGACGTGATAGTTGCCGCCGTGGTAGCCGCCTTTGCGGCAATGCGCAGTAATCGCTGGGATATTTTTAATGCATTCCCACACCTATACATTTACCGCTGGGTAAGCCTACTTGTGTTTATCTGGTGTTTTGTAGAGGTTGTGATTTTGGGTCGTGATCGCAGCAAACACGGTAAAAAAGTACTAGCATGGGAAGGCGTAAAACGTCGGGCCCAGATTGGTCAGTAAAAATAAAATGCGCCACTTGTGAAACGGCGCATTTTTTATATTATTGTTGTGTCAATGACTCGACAGTAGAGTAGCCTTGGCCGGGCAAAGCTGCGTTGAGCTCAGGAGCGCTTCTCTTTAAGCCCTCCATGTCTTCATTAGCAAAGACTGGATCGCTAAGTTTGGCTTTTATTACTAAACGATTTGTGTTTGTGCCAAGCGGTGTACAGGTGATAAAAGTAGCTGTAGGCGTTTTACTGCCTTCTAGCACTGATACATCGTTAGGTTTTACGACCTTTTTCTCGGTTACGTCATAGGTGTAGCGGGTGCCTTTGTATGTTAAAAAGATCTTGTCACCAACTTCAAGTTTATCTAGCATCATAAATACAAACTTATAATCACCCGGCGCCCAGGGCTGGTTACTAGAGTGGCCGACAAAAACTGAGTTTCCCGGCTGTCCAGGCGTTGGCGAGCCACCAAAGTGGAGTACGCCATCTTCGAGCGCCTTTTGGACGTAGTAATCTTCAACTTTACCCATTCCGTAAACAACTGGAGCGTCGACCGAGATTTTTGGGATACTCAGACGAGTCTCGGCTGGGTCGACCATGTTCGACGTGTGAAGCTCTTGGCTAGCGTTTGAAAGATCGGCAGGCGCCACGTAGGCCATAACTCTGGCCGAGATTAACTGGGCATTAAAAAATGCTAGAGCAGCAAACGCTACCAAAATACCGGCAACGGGGGCAGGATTCATTTTCGGCATTTTAAAAGCGGTTTTTCTCGATTTAACAGGGGTCTTCTTGCGCATATAATCCTACGTTATTGTGCAAATTATAACATATTATTTTGCATTACACAAGTACTATCGTATTGACTTATCTTATACTTTGTTATATGATAGTGTTCGCTATTACGCCACAACATAGGCGTATAGACGGACATTCCCATCTGGAGGAGACATGCGCAACAAGCGCACGGCGCTGCTCACCGCTCTCACTCTGCTCGCCCTCGTGGCGGCCGGATGCAGCGAGTCGAGCCAGCCCGCCCAGCAGTGGACCAAGCCCAGTGCCTCGCCGTCGGCCGCCATGGCCACGTCGCCCAGTGCCGCCCCGAGCGTCACGTCCTCGCCCACGAGCAGCAGCTCGCCGGCGGTGGACGCCTACTACGGGTGCAACGACCCGGCGCCGGCCCAGCCGACCGACACCTACACCCTGGTGATGGCCACCATCTGCAACCCGAAGACCTCGGTGATCCAGCGCCAGAACCTGGTCGCCTACCTGGACTACATCCACGGTAAGGCGGCGTTCGAGAACTGCGACCCGGGCAACCCCCGGAGCGGCATCAAGTTCGACGTCAACAAGCTGGACCTGACCAAGCTCAACCCGTGCCAGAACGGCGCCATGCACTTCCGACTCGTCAAGGGCCAGTTGGCCGTGGACAACGCGCTCAGCACCGGCAAGATCATGTTCATCACCAACCGGGACAGCCTGAACCCCATCTCGAACAACGAGATGCCGAGCGAGGGCTGGCTGGTCGTGATCGACGCGCCGCGGTCCACCCCGGCGATCGTCGTCAACGGCGCCATCACCAAGATGAACACCGTCGTGGGGATCCGCTACTATGCCGGCGACAACGTCATCCCGTTCATGAACTACATGAGCGAGGACGGCGGCAAGACCTACGTGTGGGCCCCGAACGTCAACGACTACTCGTTCGACACCAGCAAGACCTACGACTTCGTGTTCACCTGGACGGACCGCGTCCTCGACCCCAAGTCGCTGGCCCCGGTTCCGTTCAACCGCAACTGCGTCACGAACTACCCGTACGCCGAGGCCCGGACCTGCTGACCTCCTGTCCGTTCGCGGGCCCGATCACTGCCACTGCGCAGAGATCGGGCCCGCCTAACCGAACTTATTATTTCACCCAAAACAAAAAGAGCCGCATACTTGCGACTCTTTTTGCGTAGTTTACTAAGATTATTTAATGATCTTAGTTACAACACCAGCACCTACGGTACGGCCACCTTCGCGGATAGCGAAGCGTAGACCTTGCTCCATAGCGATTGGAGAAAGTAGTTTTACCTTAAATGTGATTGTGTCACCAGGCATAACCATTTCTTTGTCAGCTGGAAGTTCAACTTCACCAGTTACGTCAGTTGTACGGAAGTAGAACTGAGGTTTGTAACCCTTGAAGAATGGAGTGTGACGACCACCTTCTTCTTTGGTTAGAACGTAAACTTCTGATTCAAACTCGGTGTGTGGAGTGATTGAACCTGGTTTAGCAATAACCTGACCGCGTTCGATGTCATCGCGCTCGATACCACGAAGTAGCAATCCAGCGTTGTCGCCAGCTTGACCTTGGTCAAGGTTCTTTTTGAAAGCTTCGATACCAGTTACAACAGTTTTGCGGCTGTCGCGGATACCAACGATTTCAACTTCTTCGTTGATCTTAACAACACCAGTTTCGATACGACCAGTAGCAACAGTGCCACGACCCTTAATGCTGAATACGTCTTCAACAGGCATCAAGAATGGTTTGTCTAGATCTCGTTTTGGCTCTTCGATGTAGTCATCCATAGCCTTAACAAGTTCCATGATAGCGTCTTCGTAAGCTGCATCGCCTTCAAGAGCTTTAAGAGCAGAACCCTTAATGATTGGAGCGTTGCGGTCGAAGTCGTATTTAGCAAGTAGGTCACGAACATCTTCTTCAACTAGTTCAACTAGTTCAGCGTCAGCCATGTCCATTTTGTTTAGGAATACAACAATTTTTGGTACGCCAACCTGCTTAGCAAGTAGAACGTGTTCGCGAGTCTGAGGCATTGGGCCGTCAGCTGCAGAAACAACCAAGATAGCACCGTCAACCTGAGCGGCACCAGTGATCATGTTTTTAACGTAGTCAGCGTGACCAGGCATGTCAACGTGAGCGTAGTGACGTTTTTCAGACTCGTACTCTTGGTGAGAAGTAGCGATGGTAATACCACGTGCTTTTTCTTCTGGTGCGTTGTCGATTTTGTCGTAAGCAACAGGCTTGTTAGTTGCTGTTGGAAGCTTTTTGGCAAGAACCGTTGTAATAGCTGCAGTTAAAGTAGTTTTACCGTGGTCAACGTGACCCATAGTACCTACGTTAACGTGAGGCTTGGTTCGGTCAAATGAATCTGCCATATGTAGATTTCTCCTTAAATTATTTTATTCGCACGTGCACAAAAGCGTCGTGCGACGTATGCATCAAATTATACAGATACGAGCTCCTTGTGTAAAGAGGTGGAGCTATTTTTTACCCCGCATTTGGCGGCGCGAGCTTTTGGCCGTGTTCTTAAGAATGTTGTGCAGCGAAGCAGGCCCGAGTTCATATTCTCGCATTCGGCTCAAAAACCACTCGCCTTCTTCTAGTAAGCCCTCGGCCAAAGCCATCTGATCGATATCATTACCCTGTGCATACACTCCCGCATACTCACACCTAAACATTATAAAAGGCGCCAAGGCCTTACCTAGAAAATCACGATACTCCCGACTGTTAGGGAAAATTTTGACCACACGAAACATTAGATCGGCCAGCTGGTCTCTGTTGAACTTAGACTGGTTACCGGCTAAAACAACCGAAGCGGCATCTGCAACCAGCCCCAGCTTCACCAAAAACTTGTCCGCAGCCGACTCCGTATCGTCTACCGAATAATCTAGAACTAAACGCTCGATTGTTTTACTAGCTGAGGCGACTTTATCTTGTGAGCTCAAATCAAACGAGGACTCAATCACCGACGCTAGTCGAACAGCGATTTCCATCCCTTCATGCGATTCTAACTCTGCCAACGAATTCAGCGCTTCGTGAGCTTTACTAACTTCCATCTTGTGTCGCTCGTTAGAGCTCGGTACTTCACTCATAAAAAACCTTATTTTTGACAATTATACAGGGTGCATTAAGAGTCACTATTAGTTTTGTGATAGCTCATTGTATCAGCATGCAGTTGTTTATACGTACTCAAGTTTGTTAAAAAATCGTAAACTTTATCCCAGGTTTGCGGATTAATATCCATGTTCTCAAAAAGCATAATGCGCTCGGGCCGATTAAACAGTGCTGCAAGATAATTTATAGATCTCACAAAACCCAACCCGTTAAGTAAAAAGTTTAGTTCTTTCGCGATTGGACCAAAGTTGTTTTGAATTCTCAGTACAATTTCCGGAATAAAATCTAGAATTGGCTCAGGAATCGGAAATAGAATATCGGGCGCCCACAAATCACCCTCTTTGCTTATAAAAATATTACCCTTGCCGCTAATGTCGATGGGTTCACCAGTTAAAAGTGCGTGTCCAATGGTCTTGTCGATCACTTCGATAGCTTTGTTCCTGCGAAGTTCGTTAGATTCACAGTCGATCAAAAGCTCCACAAGCTCATCGCTAGGCTGAACTGAATGAAACTGTCTAATTTCTTCTTCGGTCGGCGTGGCAAACGGGTTAATCAACCAACGATGGTTCACCTCGCTATAGAACTCCTTATCCGAACCGTTTCGTTCGGCATAAGGTATCCGAAACGCCAAGTCATCAGGGCGCAAATCGCGCAACTGATCCTGAAAAGTTACTAGTGCCCACCCCACATGGTCCATTGCGGTTTGATACATCCCTTCCGGGATTCCGTTGTAGTGGCTCCAGATTTGATCAAGATGTTCTTTTCGGAAATAAACTTGCTTAACAACCGTGGATTGATCCGGAATATCATTACCAAATGTTTCGCGCAAGCGAGAAAACCTATAATTTTGAATCGTAGCTAGATCTGACACAGCCTCAAAATGTCGCTCACTTGGCAGTGTACGCTGTCGTTGAATGTATTCTTGAAAATTAAATCTAAGAACCTGACGGATATCAGGCATACCGCATTCTTCAGCTAACTGCTTAAAGTACGGGTCTTCAAAAATTAAGTGTTGGCCGCCCTTATTAATTTGCTCAAAATCGGCATGGCTGGACGATCTGAAATTCCAAACTAAACTTTTTTCCATATTTAAAGCATAGCAAGAGCCCGGTCTTAACCTACTCTTGCTTGTCTTTAATTACTTAGCGCGCTTAGCAATAATTGCTTCAGCGACGTTGTTTGGAACTTCTTCGTACTGAGCTAGCTCCATGCTTGAGCTTGCGCGACCTTGAGTCGAGCTGCGAAGTTCGGTTGTGTAACCAAACATTTCGCCCAAAGGAACAATTGCGGTAATCTCTTTAGCGCCACCAGCAAGGTCCACCATAGACTCAATACGGCCGCGTTTAGAGTTTAGACCACCAATTACGTCACCCATGAAGTCTTCTGGGGTAACAACTACAACCTTCATCACAGGTTCGAGTAATACTGGAGCGGCTTTGCGTACACCTTCACGAGCCGCAAGTGCACCGGCCATTTTAAAGGCCATTTCACTTGAGTCAACTTCGTGATAACTACCGTCATATAGAGTCGCTTTAACGTCAACTACTGGATATCCAGCAATCACACCACCGTTAAGAGTTTCTTCGATACCGTTTTTAACAGGGTTGCGGTATTCCTGAGGAACCACACCACCTTTAATCTCATCGATGAACTCAAAGCCCTTACCAACTTCATTTGGTTCAAGTTTAAGCCATACGTGACCATACTGACCACGACCACCAGATTGCTTGATGTACTTGCCTTCGATTTCGGTAAGTTTTTTGATTGTTTCACGGTAAGCAACCTGAGGCTGGCCGATATTTGCTTCAACCTTAAACTCACGCTTCATTCGATCGACAATGATCTCAAGGTGAAGCTCGCCCATACCGCTAATAATGGTCTGACCAGTTTCTTGATCCGTGTGAACACGGAAAGTTGGGTCTTCTTCGGCTAATCGCTGAAGGGCTAGGGCCATTTTCTCTTGGTCGGCTTTAGTCTTTGGCTCAATCGCAATACTTACTGGAGGTTCTGGGAAATCAATACTTTCAAGAATGATTGGGTTGGCTGGATCACACAAAGTCGTACCGGTTGTGGTATCTTTTAGACCCACAACAGCTGCGATATCACCAGCTTCGATTTCGGTAATGTCTTCTCGTTTGTCGGCATGCATGCGAACCAAGCGACCTACGCGCTCTTTTTCACCTGTCGTCGCGTTAAAAATGTAGCTACCGGCGCTAATTTTACCACTGTAAACACGTACGAAAATCAATTTACCAACGAATGGGTCTGTTGCAACTTTAAAAGCAAGTGCCGACATAGGTTCGGTTGCGCTTGGCTTGCGTTCAATTTTGTCACCAGTTTTAGGGTGAGTACCCCAAATAGCGCTAATGTCTAGCGGGCTTGGCAAATAGTCGTTAACAAGGTCAAGAACTTTTTCTACGATCACACCACGACCGTCTCCACCAGTTACTATGTAGAATTCACCTGTCAAAACAGATGCACGAATAGCAGCTTTTAGTTCGGCTTCACTAATTGATTCTTCGCCGCCCTCAAGATACTTTTCAAACAGTGTGTCATCTGCTTCAACGGCAGCTTCTACGAGCAATGTGCGAGCATTTTTAGCTTTTTCAAGCATGTCAGCAGGAATCTCGCCCTCAATCAACTCTTTGTCGGCAAATTCTTTGTAGGTGTATGCCTTCATGCTTACAAGATCAACAACGCCGTTAATACTCTGTTCAAAACCGATTGGCAAGTGAATTGGCAATGCGCGTTTGCTTAGGCGAGCATGAATACTCTCAAGAGATTTGTAAAAATCACCGCCAGTTTGGTTTATTTTGTTAATAAAGCAAATACGAGGCACACCGTATTTGTTGGCCTGGCGCCATACAGTTTCGGTTTGAGCTTCTACGCCCATTTTACCGTCGAATACAACTACAGCACCGTCGAGCACGCGCAAGGAACGCTCAACTTCTGCAGTAAAGTCGATGTGTCCAGGAGTGTCGATGATGTTGATTTTGTGGTCTTTCCAGAAACAAGTCACGGCAGCAGAAGTAATTGTGATACCACGTTCACGTTCTTGTTCCATCCAGTCGGTTGTAGTTTCACCTTCGTGAACTGCACCAATTTTGTGACTCAAACCGGTTCGGTACAAAATACCTTCGGTAGTTGTAGTTTTACCCGCATCGATGTGCGCGATAATACCAATGTTTCGGAATTTCTTTAAATCTGTGGCCATATGTCCTCGTTATTTATTAAAAACTCTAAAGGCATGCCAAAAGAGCAATTTGGCCCATTATATCATATAAACAGATAGAAATTCAATTAGGTTAGCGCTGATACTAAGCGTGGATTTGCTCAAAGACTTAGTATATTTTATAATACCTCGGTCGTCTGATAGAAAGGTGCGAGACGATGACCGGAAAGACCGCAACACCCAAGCTGTATGGCATGGACCCAGAGAAGCTCCCAAAGGAGGCACTCGAGAGTTACTTGCGAACGGGTGACATCGGCACCATCCCGCTGGGGGCGCTGTTGGAAGCCTCGGTTTACACCGACTTCAGAGAGATGGTGCGCAAGCGAACAATCGTCATCTACGACCCCAAGGCGCCTGAAACGTCTGCCCGATTGGCGTGCGTTTTTCGAGTCGACTGGACGCACGGCCCCGACGCTGTGTATCAGGTCGACGGGATCGACTACTACATCGGCGGTCGAACTGGCATTCTGGTAAAGCTCTTGCGTACGCCTGACCGCAAGCGAGCGCCAAGCTTCAAGCACGTTGTCGCGGTCGCTGCCACAGATCCATACCTGGCCTACATGAACAGCAGAGCTAAGAAGCCGGCCATCTGAAACTTCTATCGGCGATGGCCCTCGTGCAATACGGACGAGGGCCATCACCCCAAACTTATAAATAAAAATAGCTCCTTTTTACGGGAGCTATTTTTATTAACCGTTGGTTTATTAACCGCGAGCAAAGTGAGCAAAAGCGCGGTTTGCTTCTGCCATTTTATGGGTGTCTTCACGCTTTTTGTAAGCGCCACCCATTTGGTTATGCGCATCAACAATCTCGGCACTCAATCGCTGAGCGATCGGCATACCTTTACGAGAACGTGCAGCTTGCACGAACCACATAAACGCCAAGTGTTGCTGACGATTACCTTGAACAGGGAATGGAATCTGGAAGTTAGCACCACCAACACGACGGCTTTTAACTTCTACATTTGGGTAAACGTTCTTAATAGCGCGCTCAAAAACTACAAGCGGATCATCACTCTTGAGTTTTTTTGCAGCTAAAGCCATAGCTTCGTAAACAGAGCGTTCAGCAAGCTGTTTTTTACCGCTTAGCATGGTCTTGTTGATTAAACGTTGAACCAAAACGCTGTTGTATTTACGATCTGGTGAAAGTTTACGTTGTAGGGATTTAGTCTTTTTGCGAGGCATTATTTGCTCTCCTTCTTGGTGCCGTATTTGCTACGGGCTTTTTTGCGGTCTTTCACACCTTGTAAGTCAAGGGTACCGCGAACAATGTGATAGCGTACACCCGGAAGATCAGGCACACGACCACCACGGATCAACACAACTGCGTGTTCCTGTAGGTTATGACCTTCGCCACCGATGTAAGCCCAAACTTCGTAGCCGTTGTTCAAGCGAACACGTGCAACTTTACGAAGCGCAGAGTTCGGCTTACGTGGAGTACGAGTAGTAACTTTAATACAAACACCGCGCTTTAGCGGAGCGTTTGCTTCGTAATATTTGCCCTGAAGAGCGTTGTGAATGCGACCAAGGGCCACAGACTTGCTTTTTTTAGCAGCCGTTTTGCGCGGCTTGCGAACTAATTGGTTAATTGTTGGCACTAGAGTGCTCCTCTTAAAATTGGTTTAAGATTAGCCTGCATGGTAAGTGCAAGGTCATCTTCTACTTTAACGGCAGTTAAATGTTACACACCTGTCCCATAAAACTTATCCGAAGTGAAACTCATTAGCTACTATAACAGTTGTGGCTTTAAAAATCAACCTAAAGTGGCCAGTGCAGGATACCTCTTCTAAATAGTACGAACAAAACCGTAATTGCCCCTACCACCCCCAGTGTAGGTAAAGTGTATGCTAACGCAATCTGCCATTGTGTTTTTGGTTGGGCCGATGCACTTGAGTTTGGTTTTGCGTGTTCAATCGTAACACTTTCGCTACGCACCATCCCGCTGCCGTCACTAAAATAGGTATGTTGTGTGATTGTGTGATCACCCGGCAACAATAACCCTGTGTCGAAGGCGAATGGCGGCTCAGTTAGCACCTGAGTTAATCGACCATTCACGTAGTATTCCGTGCGTACCACAATCTCTTGGGCGGCAAGGGCTGCCGCATCAACAACGACTTGTTCACCCTGTTGAACCTGCTCGATAACTGCTACGTTAATCGCACCCGAACTCGTAACCGGCTCTTGAGCAGCAGGTGACGGTGAGTTTGGTGATGGACTTGGTACGGTTGGTGTAGGATTTGTTGGGGTAGGATTAGTTGGAGTTGGCTCGGTAGGAGGAGGCGGAGTTGGAACTGATGGTGGTGGAGGCGGCGGTGCCGTTGGTGCTGAGACACCCAGAACCGCGGTCGCAAAACCGTTAAATTCAGTTTGTTCTGCAACATCTACACCACCCGAAAAATTATAGCCCACACGCGAAGATCCGTTAGTGCTTGTGTCGAAAACCACCCACATTTTAATTTTAGGAAACTTGTTTGCTAAAACCGCGTTTTTACCCTCAGTCCAATAATCACGAGCGCGCGCGTCATTTGACTGGCTACTGACATTATTGTATCCGTGCTCGGCTAATCCCCAAATTTTAGAGTTGTAGTTTGTAGTGTTGTTACTATTGTTGCTTAAAAAGTTGTAAAAACGTTCCACACTGGCATTAAATCCAGTCGTGCCAGACCCGTATTGATCATAGACGATCCAATCCACGTAGGCATTTCCTGGATAAAGCTTCGCAACTAAACAATCCCAGTTTGAAAAGCCCATATAATTCATTACCCAGACCACATTGCCAACGCCTTGCGCATCAAAAATACTGCGCACATTGCGCCACATATCGACATATTCACTCGGACTTCCCATGCTCGCACCACCCGCATTAGAGGTGCAGTTTCCGCTCGAAACATCATTCTCTGGTTCGTGCCAAATGGTTAAAAAGATCTTGCGACTACCCAGGCCCTTTACAGCTTGGGCGCCTTGAGCAATGTAATTGTTTACTGTTGAATTACTGCCGTTAGCGTCTTTCCATTTATAGCCAGCTGGTAGGGGTTTCCAGTTTACAAAAACGTATGGGAAGCTATTGTTATTTAAGACTGCGCTCGCCGACCCGCTAAATAAGTTCGTCCCTTGTGGATGATAAACATGTGCAATGTCCATTTTTTTGTCGATGGCTACGCTTTTAGATGCGTCAGTTAAAACAGATGCGTCATTCAGTCGCTTGTTAAAAAAGTTAAGCTGAGTGTTGAGGTCGGATCCTACTTGCGCATAACCGCCTGCCGTTGCGCCAAGCCAAGCCCGGCAAGAATTAACGAGCTGCGTCGAAACAGTACACCCAGTCTGCGAGTAAAAGATTTCACTAGAACGTGAAATATTCGCGACCCAAGCAAAAAATATCGCAACTACTACTGTAAAAATGCCGGCAAGCAAAACAATTTTCTCGCCTTTTAGTAAACCCTTCATTAACCCCCTTGCCCTGCCTTTTAGTATAAGTTCGCTTGGCGGCGAGTGTAAATACCCCACCGCCAAGTTTTAAGGCTACGCGCCTTCTTTTGCACCAGTTCCCACAGGAATCTTGCGACCAATGATCACGTTTTCCTTTAGACCGTATAGGTTGTCTACACGTCCGCTGGTTGCCGCGCTAATTAGTACGCGAGTCGTATCTTGGAATGAAGCTGCCGATAAGAAGCTGTCACTCCAGATCGAAACCTTTGTGATTCCAAGCAGTAACTGAGTGAACTGCGTTGGCTCCTTGCCTTCGGCCACAAGCTGTTTGTTGGTTTCAACCACAGCAGCCTTAGAAGCAATGTCGCCAGTTACGAACAGGCTGTCGCCTGGATCTTCAATCTGCACGCGGCTAAACATTTGGCGAACAATCACCTCAAGGTGTTTGTCGGCAATGTTTTGTCCCTGAGCAGCATAGATGCGCAAAACTTCGTTAATAATATAACGTTGAGTTGCTTCGACACCTTTAAGCTTCATCAAGTCATGTAGGTTAATCGAACCACTTGTTAAGCGGTCACCTGCATCAACATGATCGTTAGACTTAACTGTTAGCTGCTTGAAGCCTGGGATCTCGTAGCGAACAGGAGTCTGAGAAGTAGAACTCAAGATGATATGACCCTTAGTTACCTCGACAACGCCGTCAAACGGAGCAGTCAAAGGACGAGCATCACCCTTATCGGCAGCAAGCACATCGCCGGCCAACACTTCAGTGCCAGTCTTGACTTGTGCCTTGCGACCATCAAGTTCAAGTTTTTCGATGCGACCTTTGTCCGGAGTAATCTGGACAATGTAGTTTTCGCCATCTTCCCAAACTTCGGCCGTACCAGGAATTTCACTCAAGAAAGCCTGACCCTTAGGTGAACGAGCTTCAAACAACTCGTCTACGCGCGGTAGACCCTGAGTGATGTCTCCACCAGCCACACCACCAGCGTGGAAGGTTTTTAGAGTCAACTGCGTACCAGGCTCACCTACAGATTGCGCAGCGATTACACCAACAGGTTGGTGAGTATCTACCAGCAAGTTCGTTGCCATGTCGATACCATAGCTCTTGCGCGCCACACCACGAAGCGTAGGACAGCTCAAGATACTCATGATACGAACAGATGTAACTTTTTCGTCAGCGTCAATCGCGTTTGCAATGTCACGGCTAATCAAGTCACCTTTAGCCACGTGACCTTTTACATCTTCGGCTGCATAGCGTCCGTATAGGCGATCCGTAAACGCAATCATGGTTTCTTCAGATTCCGCTCGGAAGATCTCGAATCCTGGATCTTCAAGCTCATCTTCTACTGTGAAGATATCCTGGCTAACATCCACCAAACGACGAGTCAAGTAACCTGAGTCGGCAGTACGAAGCGCCGTGTCGATCAAACCTTTACGCGCACCACGAGTAGCCACGAAAGCCTCAAGTGGGCTCAAGCCTTTTTTGTAGCTGCTTCGAATCGGAAGTTCGATTTCTTTACCGCTCGCGTCCACCATGATACCGATCATTGCGGTCGCAAGTTTAACGTTAGAAAGGTCGCCACGCGCACCAGAGTTCACCATCACGCTCACGCTAGTGTCTTGGCCAACCAAAATGGTCTGCAACAAGTCGGTGATTTTTTTGTCGATTGCGCGCCATGCGGCAACCGTTAAGCTATATCGCTCTTCATCGGTAATTAAACCTTGTTCGTATTGTTGTGAGATCTGCGCTGTCTTTTCGTCGCCTTCGCCGATGATTCCATCAAGCTCTTCAACATCAAAGTAGTCAGTCATACCGGTAGAAACGGCAGAGATTGTCGCGAACTCAAGAGCCAAGTCTTTGATTGCGTCGGCAACTTCGGCTGTAGTTTCTTGTCCGTAAAGGTCAAAGATTTTAGCTAAAACTTTGCTTAGCGGTTTTTTGCCGATTACTTCTTCTACGTATGGTAGGTCGGCTGGCAGCACTTCGTTGAAGTACACGCGGCCCAAAGTAGTTTCGCGTTCAGCGCCCTTAGCAAATACCACGATTGGAGTTTGAAGTTTAATCAAACCTTGGTCGTAAGCTGCAATTGCTTCGTTTACACTAGCAAAACGCTTAGCCTGCTTAATTTGCGCATCTGGTTTAGGGTACGTCAAATAGTAACAACCCAAAACAATGTCCTGGCTAATGTTCAAAATTGGAGTACCATCAGCTGGTTTTAACAAGTTGTTGGTTGCACTCATCAAGCGTCCAGCTTCGGCTTGAGCCTCGTCGCTAAGCGGCAAGTGAACTGCCATCTGGTCACCATCGAAGTCGGCGTTGAAACCTTTAGTTACTAACGGGTGAAGCTGAATTGCTTTACCTTCGATCAACTTAGGTTGGAAAGCCTGGATCGACAAACGGTGCAATGACGGTGCACGGTTAAGAAGTACGTACTTACCCTTAATCACTTCGTCCAAAGCGTCCCAAACAAGACTGTCTCCAGATTCAATCAAACGAGTTGCGCTCTTGATGTTGTGAGCATGTTCGTTTGCGAGTAGGTCGGCAATTACGAATGGTTTGAACAATTCCAAAGCCATTAGTTTTGGCAAACCACACTGGTGAATCTTTAGCTCCGGACCAGCAACGATTACTGAACGACCAGAGTAGTCCACACGTTTACCTAAAAGGTTCTGACGGAAACGACCTTGTTTACCCTTAAGCATATCGCTCAAAGATTTAAGGCGACGTCGGCCACCAGTTGCGCTTACAGCACGACCGCTACGAGCAGCACTGTTGTCGATCAAAGCGTCAACCGCTTCTTGCAACATGCGCATCTCGTTTCGGCGAATTACTTCTGGAGCGTTTAGGTCGATTAACTTTTTAAGACGATTGTTACGGTTAATAACACGTCGATACAAGTCGTTTAAGTCGCTAGTCGCAAAACGACCACCAGTAAGCTGAACCATTGGGCGAAGATCCGGCGGAATAACAGGCAAGGCAGTAATACACATGCTGGCAGGCTTAATTCCCGCGCGCAACATACCCTCTAGCACTTTAAGCCGTTTTAGAACTTTCTTTTTGCGCTGACCCTTAGCTTCGGCGGCTTCGGTAGTTAGCTCATTAACAAGTTGCTCGAGATCAATTTGCTCTAGCAGGTCACGAAGAGCCGTTCCACCCATGCCAACCTTAATGATCTCGCGATATTCTTCTGGCAAGTTTCGGTAGTCGGTCTCACTCATTAGCTGAGTTTTCTGCATGCTTTCAAGCTGAGATTTTTTGAGCAGATATCCTTCAGTTACTTCGTCAAGCTCTTTGCTTTGAGCGGTTGCAAGTTCTTTAACGTTTGCACCTTCCTCTTCGGCAGCTTTTTCAAAGCGGATTTTGATCGCAGACTTTGCTGCTTCATATTCAGCTTCTGCATCGGCCAAGAACTGATCGCGCTTTTCGGTCTCTACATTTTTAACAATGTAGCTAGCAAAGTAAGCAACGCGCTCGATATTACGAACAGTAATTCCAAGCAACAAACTCATCGCACTTGGAGTCCCACGCATAAACCAGATGTGACCAACAGGAGCAGCAAGACTAATGTGGCCCATTCGTTCGCGCCGAACAATGCTTTTCGTAACCAACTCACCGCGCTTGTCAACAGCAGCTTCGCGACTGCGAACACCTTTGTATTTTGCGTCGTGCGGATTGATGTCTTTTACTGGCCCGAAAATACGCTCACAGAACAAACCGTCGCGTTCTGGTTTTTGTGTTCGGTAGTTAATTGTTTCGGGTTTTAATACTTCACCGTAGGACCAATCAAGAATGTCTTCATGAGATGCCACGGCTAATCGCACTGCGTCAAAGTCAGCAATACTTGTACCACTAGAGATACCGCTCATTATTTGACCTCCTTTTCGTCATCTTCATTGGCTGCGGCTGCAGCAATGTCATCTTCGTTTATGTCATCAGTGTCTCGTACGGACATTCCGTCGCCAAGGTCGATTTCACCAAATTCATCTACTTCGTCAGCAACAGTCACATCGAGTGGCTCGCCTGCAACTTCTACAGTTGGCATTGCAGCTGCTTCGCCTTCAATACTAGTCTCCAGAACCTCCTCGGCATCAACCACATGATTTTCACCTTTTACTAGGTCAACCCTTAGGTTCAAGCCTTGAAGTTCTTTTACTAACACATTAAAGCTTTCTGGAACTTTTGGACCAAGAATCGGTTCTTTTTTAATGATTGCTTCATAAGCCTTCGCGCGTCCGTAAACGTCGTCAGACTTAATAGTTAGCATTTCTTGTAGAGTTGCTGCGGCACCGTAAGCTTCAAGTGCCCACACCTCCATCTCACCAAACCGCTGACCACCGTTTTGCGCCTTACCACCAAGCGGCTGCTGGGTGACCATTGTGTATGGCCCAATTGAGCGCGCGTGGATCTTGTCAGCAACCATGTGGTGCAGTTTCATCATGTACATGTTACCAACGGCAACTTTTTCTTTGAACATTTCACCAGTTCGGCCATCAAACAACTCAACTTTACCATCTTCTGGGAAGCCAGCTTTTTTAAGCTCACCAACAATAGTTTCTTGGCTAACACCGTTAAATGGCGGAGTTGCAACTTTATAGCCAAGTGCACGAGCAGCCATACCAAGGTGAGTCTCAAACAACTGACCAATGTTCATACGGCTAGGCACACCCAGTGGGTTCAAAATTACGTCAACAGGAGTACCGTCGGCCATGAAAGGCATGTCCTCAACTGGCAATACTCGAGCAACTACACCTTTGTTACCGTGACGTCCAGCCAATTTGTCACCAACTGCAATCTTGCGCATTTGAGCAACAAAGATCTGGATTTGCATCAAAACGCCAGCTTTTAGTTCGTGGCCGTTTTCGCGGCTAAACACCTTAACACCAACAACTTTACCGTGTTTACCATTGTTCATACGCTGCGAAGTGTCGCGAACATCTTTAGCTTTTTCACCAAAGATAGCGCGTAGCAAGCGTTCTTCGCTAGATAGTTCTTGCTCACCTTTTGGAGTAATTTTACCAACCAAAATGTCGCCAGCACGAACTTCGGCGCCAATGCGTACGATACCGTTTTCGTCCAGGTGGCGAAGAGTTTCCTCTGATACGTTTGGAATGTCGCGAGTTACGATTTCTGGGCCAAGCTTAGTTTCACGCACTTCTACCATGTAGTCAGTAATGTGAATACTTGTTAATTCGTCGTCTTTTACAATACGTTGACTCAATACGATTGAGTCGTCCATGTTGTAACCACCCCAAGGCATGAACGCAACCATAAGGTCACGGCCAACAGCAAGTTCGCCGTCTGCCATACTCATACCTTCGATCAAAGAATCGCCAGCCTTAACTTTTTGACCACGGTTCACTACAACACGCTGGTCAATACACTCGCCATCGTTACTTCGTTTAAAGTGCTGAGGAACATAAGACTTTACGCCATCTTTGTATTTAACCTGAACTTCATCACCATCGGCTTTTACCACTTCACCATCGGCTTCAGCAATAACTAGCTGACCACTGTTTAGCGCGATTGCACGCTCAACACCGGTTCCGACAATTGGAGATTTAGGGTTAATAAGAGGCACAGCCTGCTTCTGCATGTTCGAACCAGTCAAAGATCGGTCGACGCGGTTTTTCTCGATAAAAGGGATCAACGAAGCAGTACTTCCTAGAATTTCCTTACGAGCGGCGTCAATAAATGTAACTTCGCTTGCGTCGATTTCACCAGCCTGCAAGTTTACACGTGCAGACACACGAGCGTTTTTAAATTTACCACTTGCGTCGATTTCGTTACCGGCCTCGGCGATAATCTCGCGAGCTTCGGCGTCTGCACCAAGGTATACAACTTCGTCGGTAACTTTACCGTTTTTAACGCGAACATATGGTGCTTCCAAAAAGCCATATTCGTTCACGCGAGCATAGCTAGCGAGGTTAAGCACCAAACCAATGTTCGTACCTTCTGGAGTCTCAACTACACAAAGGCGTCCGTAGTGAGTTGCGTGGGCGTCACGAACATCAAAGCCTGCGCGTTCTCGGCTTAAACCACCTGGGCCCATCGAACTTAGGCGGCGCTTGTGAGCAAGTTCGCTAAGCGGGTTGGTTTGATCCATGAACTGGCTAAGCTGAGAGCTAGCAAAGAACTCACGCACCGCAGCAACGATCGGGCGAGCGTTGATAAGCTGGTTAGGAGTTACAGTCTCGATATCGCTCATGCTCATACGGTCGCGGGCGTTGCGCTCCATGCGTAGTAGACCGATACGGAACTGGCGCTGAACAAGTTCACCGACCATTTTTACACGGCGGTTGCTTAATGCGTCAATGTCATCGGCTGGTTCTTGCGTGTTGTTTAAGCGAATGATCTCGCGGATGATCGCAACTAGATCTTCGATTCGCATAACACGGTTTTCGGCTGTGTTAGGCACATCAACACCAAGGCGCTGGTTAAGCTTGTAGCGGCCAACGCGGCTAAAGTCAAAACGCTTAAAGTCAAAGAACATGCGCTGGATTAGCTCACGAGCATTGTCTACGGTTGCCAAATCGCCTGGGCGCAAGCGACGGTAAACTTCGATCATAGCTTCGTTAGTTGATTTTGCCGGGTCTTTGTCTAGAGTGATGTCAATGTGTTTTACATCGCCAGTGTCAACATCTGCGAACAATTCTTTGATTGCAGCATTCGTTGGGTAAGCAAGGGCGCGCAACAAAGTTGTTACCGGAATTTTACGACGACGGTCGATTTTTACATATAAAGTGCCATTTGATGCGGTTTCAAACTCAAGCCAAGCACCACGACCAGGAATAACTTTAGCACCGTAAAGTCCCCGTCCACCACTCTTGTCGGCAGTAAAGAACACGCCGGCCGAGCGAATAAGCTGGCTAACAACAACACGCTCTGCGCCGTTAATAACAAAAGTGCCGCGTTCGGTCATCCAAGGGTAGTCGCCTAAGTAGATTTCTTGCTCTTTAACTTCACCCGTTACCTTGTTGGTAAGTTCAACTTTTGCACGCAAAGGAGCTTCAAAAGTCACGTTGTTTTCGCGCGCTTCGATTTCACTCATCTTTGGGTCAGCAAAGTGATAATCTTTAAATCTTAGTTCAAGTTTTTGACCTGTGTAATCTTCGATCGGGTTGATTTCGGCAAAGATTTCACTCAAGCCCTCCTCAACAAACCATTTAAAGCTACTGATCTGGTGGCCGATTAAATTCGGCATCGGCAAAGCGGTGTCATCTTGTGTAAAGAAAACACGCGCATTCTTTAAATCTGCCGGCTTCGTGGTCGCAGTTTTACTCATGCGTAAGTTATGCCCCTATAATTAGTTTTATGATCTTGGCGCCCGAAGATCTTCTAAGCGTAAGTAAAAACTGTAAACCAGCTGCCAACTAGCAAACAGTTATAATACACCTACCTTACTCTACTTCTTATCATGTATTGTGAATAAATCCACAGGTAATGTCAAGGGTTTTTGGGTATTTTGTGGTAATATGTCGTCACATCACGCATTTAGGAGGTGATTAGCGTGAGAAGCAAGCAATTACTAGCGGCCTGGAATGGAATGCCGGCTTTGGCTGATTTTCCATACTATCGAGCCGCGATGCGCAACTCGATCCTGGAGCTGGCCCGAATCCTAGCCGACCTTGACGTAGCCGACGCAAGACTGAGCTGGCCGAAAGTTCACAGGGTTAGGTCGGCCTACTTCCGCGTTCTGACCGTAGCGCAAAGTAAAACATATAAAGATGCGCTGCTAGAAGTAAGGGATCTGGAAGACCAGCCAGTGTTCGACGGACCCAGAGTCCACAGAATTCAACAACTGTGGCGTGAACAAATGAATACGTCGTGGAGAATATTCAACTCCGGCCACCGACAAGCTTCATCCACTCACGGCACAGAGGCTGAACGCTTAACCAAGCTATTCCAGCTGGACGACCAACTCAAGGGTGAGCTCAGCCGCAACACCCTGACTGTCGGCAGAATCATTCTGCTAAACCCACAACCGTTCGTCGTACCTGACGACACCACCCTCCTGCGCTGATGACGGGGCATGGCGAGAGATCGCTGTGCCCCAAGCGCCTAGGCCTTATCTAAAATCCCGTCAACTAATCCGTACTTAACAGCCTCTGTTGCGGTCATCCACAGATCACGTTCCATGTCATCTTTAACTTTTGCAAGTTTTTGACCCGTGTTTTTAGCAATAATAGTCGCGAGCAACTCTTTAGTTCGTAAACCTTCACGTAAACTGATTTCCATGTCTGTCATAACACCTTGTGTTCCACCTCGAGGCTGGTGAATCATGGCACGCGCATGCGGTAGCATAAATCGCTTACCTTTTGTGCCGCTGCTCAATAAAAACGCACCCATACTTGCTTGCATTCCAATGCCAATGGTCTGAACATCGGGTTTAATAAACTGCATAGTGTCGTAAATCCCTAGGCCGTCACTAACCGATCCACCTGGGCTGTTGATGTATAGGTAAATGTCCTTTTTAGGGTCCTCGTAAGCTAGATGTAGTAGCTGGGCAATAACCAGATTGGCTGTATGCTCGTTAACTTCGTCACCTAAAAAGATGATGCGCTCTTTAAGAAGGCGGCTATAAATGTCGTAAGCGCGCTCACCCATGTGAGTTTGCTCTATTACTGTTGGAACGAGGTAGCTTTGAGAGTTCATGCTTTAACTATACAAAGTTGGCAGTCGAGGGTCAAGAGTGCTAGCTACAGACTGTTCGTCGTTCAGCTAAAAGCGCAATATTAAATCGATTTTGATAGTCACTATCTTCATCCACCGAGAGTAAGTCCACCAAAAGAGTCCCCAGATTGTTTTGACGCAACTCTTGAGCTACAAGCATATTACGCGGGCTGTGCCTGCTACTGCCGCTGCCGTGCGCAAAAATTACCAGGCCGTTTGCGTTTTTTGGGATAATCAACTCACCCTCCACCTCTAAACCATTGGCGGGAATTCGTACGATCATAGTCTACCTACCTCTTTAATTACGCCGCTTACCACAGGAGCTAAAGACGTAATTTTGACCTGTTCATGCCTTTGAGCAACAGCTTGAGGCGTACTGTCGCTCGTAACAATTTTGACCACGCCAGTGACAAAAGCCTGCTCCCATATTTTGCTGCTAAATAATCCGTGCGTGGCAACTACTAGTATTTCGCTAACACCCTTTGCTCTCAGCGCATCGCAAGCAGACACCAAGGTGCTACCCGTGTCGATTATGTCGTCAACTATAACTGCTCTTGGCAAAGCATTTCCAACGAGTTCCAGCTGCGAGACTCCGTCAAAACGCTTTTTTACAAAATGAACTACTGGCGCGCTCATCAAGCCAGCAAACGATTTAGCCCGTTCGATCGCACCCTCGTCTGGCGCCACTACCACAAATTCATCCCAACCGAACTCTTTAATCTCGTCAACAAAAATCTGGGCAGATGAAAGCGAGACTAAAGGTAGGCCAATTAGAGATTCGTCGAGTTTGCTGTGAACATCGAAAGTGACGATTTTATCTATACCAGCCAATTTGAGCATCGCGCCTATTAGCTCTACCCCATGAGCTTCGTTGGGCTTAGGTTTGTCTTGCCGACCGTAGCCAAGGTAGGGCAAAAACGCGCACACTGTTTTAGCGCCGCTATTTTTTAGGGCGTTAGCAAACATGCATAGCCTAATTAGCTGTTCGTCGGGCGGGGCAGCCGATCCAACGATAATACAGTTTTCATCGGACACGTTTGAAGCTATCAAAACATGCAGCTCACCATTTTTGTAGCGCTCTGCCTTTGCTTCGCCGATTTCTATTTTGGGATCCACCCGAGAGAGTGGCTTTAAGAATCTTTCATGAAACTCTGTGGTTGCAAAAATTTTCATAGCTTTGCCTCTGGGTGAATGTAGCCGTAGGCCTCCATCAATAAAGATTGCACCTCACTGTCATCAACCTGCGGAAAATCAAGATAATGACTGCCGACCGCACCCAAAAAATTGTTAGGATTATCTAAAATTATCACCTCGTTGGCTAGTTGTTTGAGCATAGACACACTTTCGGCCGCAGCTACTGGAACCGCAATGACTACGTTGTTAGGCCCGGCCCTAACAACCGATTTGATAGCGGCTTCCATTGTTAAACCTGTCGCAACTCCGTCGTCTACAATAACCACGATCTTACCCCGGATATCTGGCTCAGGTACCTTACCGCCAAAATAAAGACTGCGGCGCTTTGCTATCAAGCTTTTGGCTGCGGTTTCAGCTTGTTTTAGCCACGCTTTATCTAGTGATCCTATCTCGCTTTGATTGTAAATCGGCTCTTGCCCTTCGGCCACGGCCCCAATTGCGTACTCAGAAAAGGTCGGATGCCCTATCTTTCGCACGAGCACTAGCCCCAAAGGCGCCTGCAGTTCTTTAGCTACCTCAACACCAATTACAACTCCGCCGCGAGGCAATGCAAGCACCACCGTGTCAGGGCCTTTAAAACGAGCGAGCGCTTTACCTAGCTTCTTACCAGCATCGCGCCGATCTGCAAACTGACCATTATCCAGGCCGAGTTGATCCACAAGCCCCCCTTAAACCTTATTTGACCTTAATCGCTTTTGCTTTGGTCTTGCCGTCACCGGTCATCGGGACAATTACCTTTAGCGTCCCGTTCTTAAATTCAGCCTCTGCCTTTTCGACTTTTGCGCCGCCAGGTAGCGCAACGCGCCTAAAATACTGATTACTGCTTTCGCGAAGATAATAGCGTCGCTTATCTTTTTGTTCCTCGTGCTCTTTGTGCTCAGCCGAAACCTCTAAAACACCTTCGTCGGTCGTAACGTTAATCTCGTTTTTGCTAAAATTAGGCAAGCTAACTTCTGCAATTAAATTGCCGTTCTCTTCATAAACATCCATAGCGTTGCTTTCGCTAATCTGAAAGCCCCAATCATTAGCCCAAGTCTTATCTAAATCTCGCAAATTATGCCTAAAGAGTTGCATGCTTTCTCCTTATTACTTAATTAACTAGTAACTTTGGTTACAGCATAATGCTTTGTAAGCCAACAAAGTTTACTAATTTAATTAAAGCACTGGTGGCGTTTGGCATGCAACTTTTTCGCCGCTCAAAAACACTCTACACTTATTTTTCTTTTGAATCGTTTTTCGATTTAAGCGAGTTAAGTCTCTTGGTCTCAAGGACAGCATCCACAGCAAATGCGCTTGCCATCAAAATACCACCTAAGACATAAAGCGGGGTAAAACTGAGAGCTGTAAGGCATTCACCTATAACGGGGTCGAGGCCCGACAAGAAGACTACTGCCCCGCCTGCCAATAAAAGTATTGCAAATGGCTTTCTTATTCCAAGATACAGATAGCCCACTCCAGGGAGAATAAAGTTTAAAATTCCAGCAATCCACGGGCTCTTCATAGAGGTCCTTTACTTAACTATTTTGCGAAATATAACACAAGTTGGTGTGATTGTATAGGTGTCACCACCCTCCTCCGTTCCTACCGCAACTTGGCCGAAGGGTTCGTAGAGGAAGACGGAAGATGTTGGAAGTCCGGTGGGGCTAGCGGTTTTGGGTGGTGCATAGGACGATTGCCACTATATTCTTGATGTATTTGAAACACATCAGTCAGCAATTGAGCTAATTAGCACCGACTTGCTTGCTAAAGGCCTTACTGTACTCCTGTGTTACGTAAGTAGTTATAGGACTTATATTTTTCGTAGACTTTGCTTACGATAATACTAGCGTCGTAGCCTCCTATTCTATTCAATGCCATAAACTATCCAACATGTCTGTCCCATGCATTCAGTTTCGCTCCGACTTATTTCTAGGTTTTGGCATGCTTCGTTAGATTTGCCTTCTTTCAAGCATTCATCAACAAGTACTTTAGCTCCATATTCCATAGCTTCCTGAGCATAGGTATTCTTTTGGTTCTCGTATTCTAAGATTTTTACAGCAATGTAAGCGGTTAGACTAAGTGCTGCAATTGTTATTAAAGTTATTGTTAGAGCTTTCTTATTTTTTACCATGACCAATTTACCTCTGTGCTTCCTTCGAAGTTAATTGTATAATCTGCGTGCTCTATTACCAGGTTTGAAGATTGAGTAACCCTTACGATTACGAGTACGATAATTTTACCTCAAATGTTTAGGTATGAGCCATTTCGGACGACCGATGAAAGCAACAATAAGGCCAATTATAAGCCCGAAAAACATCAAAAATCCGCACAATAAAAATAGCACTCGAACTATTGGGTTGGAGAGGTCCCCATACTCGGCAATTGTTCCTCCGATTATACCTGGAACCGCATACGCCACAAAAGTAGGTGCCGCCCTAGCCCAGTTTCGCCATCCCTTTTTACTGTATGGCCACCATGCCGGAGGTGTTATTGGAAGTCGCTTTGGATCAGTATAGAGAGATTTCATACTTAACAAGGCCCATATCGAAAAAAATGATAAGACGAGTAAAGCCAATGGGTATAGGGTGCTTTCTATATTCATACCAATATATTGTAACATTTAAGGTTACCATCCAAACACATCAGCAAGACCCTCTCCAAACTTATTTCCAGCCACTGAACCAGCAGCCCCTAATCCACCCACCAGAACAGGGCATGTAACCGCAGCAATTCCGCCAGTACCTAAGGATACAGTCCCGCAAGCCACACCTCCAACGAATACACCCGCTCCCCCTAAGGCCACTCCCCCGCCAGTCTTTAATACATTGCGCCCTAGACTGTCACCAGCGAAGTAGTTTCCGGCAAACTCTACACTAGCCCCTATCGGTCCTGCGTATTTTCCAACCGCACGAATAGCGGGGTTTTTAGCCAGCTGACTAACGGACCGTAAATTCCGACCTGCTATACTCGAGCCCCGTTGTAATTGTTGGCCATATACGGAAGATTGGCGTTTAAATCCGCTAGAAACATCGCCAGACAAGGATATTGCGCCAGCGACTAGTCCACCGGCATCTTGCGGCATGGCAGGTTTTGGTCTGACGTTAATTAACGGATAGATAATAGGTTGCTGGTAGACAAGAGGATAGTGGGGATAATTATTTAACCACTTAGCATTACCCTTCTGCGGTATCGCCATCCCACTATAGTCATCCGCATTCACCGGATCCCCCGCATACACATACGAATTGGCTGTTCCTCCTTCGATTGGGTCTACTTGGAGGAAGCGTCCTAGTGTAGGTAGGTATACTCTAGCTCCCATTTGTACTATTGGTATAGAGAACAAGGATTCTTGTTTTCTGGTTGGGCTTGCAGCCCAACCTAGTGTTTGGTTAGAGCTGTTTTGAGGATTGGAGTTAGTACTGAATGTTGTAGAAGAAGTAGCTTGGCCGAAGGGTTCGTAGAGGAAGACGGAAGATGTTGGAAGTCCAGTTGAACTAGCAGTGATTGCACTGTCTCCGTGGAAGTTCTTTATGCTATATACGATTTGTTTGTTTGTGTCTGGGTTGGTTGGTGAGAGGGTTAGGGTTAGGCCGCCGGGGAGACTTAGGTATGTGTCGGTGGTTTGGCAGTCGGAGTCGTTGGTTAGGGAACAGCTCTGCATTACGGAACCACCGGAGAGGTTGCGGTAGGAACGTACAAGAACATTATTTTCGTATTCTTTTTTGCGGAGAACTGAGCCGACAGCAGTTTTTAGGTATTCTACCTTGTTCTGGCCTTGCCCGATGGCAGTGTTTTGGTCGCTAGCGTCGTACGTGAAGGTAATTGGATTGCTGTTGCCGGCGAGGGAGACAGTGTTGCCGTGGTCGTCGTAGGTTGGGGTGCCAATTTGTGAGTCGGAGGTGGAGATTAGGCGGTCGGATTGGTCGTAGCAGTAGGATTGGGATTGAACTACTTGGCTGGTCTGAGTGTTGGTTACGGTGTAGGTGGTGCGGTTGCTATTTTTGTTGGCGTTTAGGTTAGCACTAGCTTGGTTGCAAACGCTAGAACTTGGGGCCGCGTAACCGTAGGTGTATTTTGTTGTATCTACTGTGGCTTCGAGTAGGCGGCCGGCTTTGTCGTAGGTGTAGGCTGCACCAGCGGTTTTGGCGTCGAAGGTGTCAGAATACGACGTTACTAGGCCAGATTGTGAACGAGTTACAGATTCGTCGAAGGCAAGGCCGTTGCTGAATCTGAAGACCGCACCGGTGTTGCGGTCGAGGGAGTCGCGTTTGAGCTGTTCTAGTTTTAGTTTGTTATTGGAGGCGTCTTTGGCTTGGTCGTAGGTTATGTCTTGAACTCGGGAGTACTGGTCGTAGGTTGTCGTCGCATATTTAACACTATTGAGAAGATATTCAGTAGGGCGACCGTAAGTATCGTAGCTAAAGCCTTCGGTTCCTATTGGTGAGGTTTTAGTGGTTACTCGGCCAAGGTTGTCGTAAGCCAAGGTAGAAACGTTACCAAATACGTCGATGCTAGAAACAGCTCGGCCAAGAAGGTCAATTTCGGATTCAGTGGTGCCGGCGACAGAATCAACGGTTTGTGTTTTAAATGGATTGCCCGTGTAGCTATAGGTTGTTGTGGTGGTTCTACCAGCACGTCCGTTTATCGTTGGAATAGTGGCTTGGGTTACTCTGCCGCGGGTATCGAAAGTAGTACATGTCCACGGATCGTTGTTAAACCGGACTGCCACCGCTCGCCCAGCCGCATCATAAACTGTGCTTTGCGTTCGTGCGGTTTGGGTGCCGGCGCCATCTGGATCGGCTTCGATTTTTTGTTTTATAAACCCAGCTTGATGTATGGCTTCGGTTGGGCCGGTGCAAGGGTTGTCGGCGGTTTCGGTTGCGCTGTTGTAGGTGTAGGTGGTTGTGCCTCCGCCTGGCAGGGTTTTGCTGGTTTGACGCAAAAAGCCGGTGCCTGGGGCTTCGAATGTGCTACCGCTAGAGTAGTTTAATCCGGTTGGGTCTAGCGTTGCGCTTTGTACTAAACCATATTGTGGTTCGCTGCCGTAGTTGGTTTTAGTCTCGATATCGCCTAATGTTGCGTCGTAAACTTTGTTGGTTGTGGCTAGGTTGTAGCCTGGTGCTAAGTAGTTGGTCCAGTGGTTTAATGGGGCACTGCGGCCTGGGCCGTTTAGCTGCAAGTCCATGTAACCAGCTGCGCCAATGTTAGCGTAGTCGTAGCGTAAACGGTAAACTTTGCCAGCTTGCAGGGACACTTGGCCCGAAACTTGATCTTGAGTTTCGGTTCGCCTACTCCAACGGTCGAAAACTAATTTGTCATCTACCCAAACGCGAGCGGCGTCGTCGTGATTGCTGGTAATTGTGTACGTGCCGGTTTGTGTAACGCGTAGCTTACCTGTGGCCGAAAAGCCAATTCCATCCATACCTGCGTCTGCGGTGATCGGTGCAGTTGCCATGTTTTTTGCCCAAACGTGGCTACCGGCTGCGTCACCAAAACCTGTTGTATGCAGTTTTGGTGCGCCGACAAAACTACCGGTTGTGCTTGGATTACCTTGCTTAAAGTTGTACCAGGTGACTTGCGGGCCCCAAATACCTTCGTCGAATTTTGTTTCTACATGTGGCACCTGGTTTACGTTTGCCGCTAGTGGTTTGCGATCGCTACCAAACCATTCTTTGGGAGCTGCGCCGTAGCTATCGGTTGCGCGGTCATCGACGTCGTAAATTGTGGTAGATTTTTGGCCAGTTGCGCCAGTAGTGCTTAGTAGTAAATCTTTAACTGAGTCCCATTCACTAACGGTTACATTGCCAGTTTTGTCGTAGTTTTTGATTGTTCTAAACAGGTTGTCGTATTGAACCTTAGTGTTGTAGCCGTTTGGTTCAGAATCACCGGTTACGTGTACTTTGGTTGTTCCCTGTTGGGCGCGGCGCGTTTGGTACATTTTGCCGTCACAGCCTTTATAAACTATAGCTACCGTTGTGCCGTCCATTGTTATTGCAGGCGATCCTTGCATACATGGCTGCAGCGTTTGCCACGACCACTTGAGATCGTTTGCGTTGTATTCATAACCGTTTAAGTACCGTAGCTCGTTGGCCGGGCCTTTAGCTGCCATATGAATTTTTTTATCTAAAGCGCTAACAGATTGTGGTGCCGAAGTTATTTTTTGGTCGGTTGTCTGCTGAAAGTTTTGCCAGCCAGCAGAGTAATTGCGGGTATAGACCGTAGACGGATTGTCGCAGCCATTAGCAAAAACATTCAGGCGATCGTAGCCCCAGGTAGAAACGCTTGGCGCATCCGACAAACAGCCATCGAGGTAGCTAAAGTTTGACCAGCCGGTAGCTGAAAGGTTTCGGTGCATTAGTCGGTTGTCGGTCGCGCGTGCCACAACATCAATACGTGCATTGCCCCAAGTTGTAGCAGATGGCGACGAGGATATTTGGTTACTACCCAAGGCTACAAAGCCGTTCCAGGTGCCATCGATGTAAACGCGAGTGTAGAGCTGGTCGTCACAACCCCTAATAAACACATCTATTCTGTTTGCTGTCCAACTTGCTGCCGCAGGATCGCTACGCATACACGTTCCGAGCGAAAGCCAATCACCCCAGGCACCGTTTTCGTAAAAACGATACTTAAGTTCGTCGGCGCCAAAGCGCGCAAACATTGCCAGCTTACCTGGCCCAAAATTGACTAATGCCGGATTGCCAGCTGGAGTCTCGCCAGTAACAATTGTTGGGTCATACCAAATTGCGTTTGCCGAAGAGCCGTAATCGTAAGTTTTTTGCAATCGGTTCGCTCCGGCTGTGGCCGCTGGCTGAGTAAGCGCACTAACGCGACCAATTGAATCGTAAGCTACCTGAGTTAAAAGCTCGTCGTTGTCACTTCGGACGCCGGCCGCCAAAGCATCACTTGCTAGCGGGTCACGGACAGATACAATTCGGCCAAATGTGTCGTAACCGTAGTCAGTCGTCTCGCCGCCCGGGCGTACGATTCTGGCCAACCTATTTTGTTTATACCAGATTTTTGTAACCGCATTGTCGCTGGTTTTTACAGCACAAAGCATGCCCGCAGGAGCTTGCGCGTCGAATCCGCTCGGTGCGCCACTACACTCACTATCGCCGCTGTAATGTAGGCTGGTAAACCTATCGTTCGTCACTCCATCGATGATTTTTGTTAAACGCGAAGGCGTTCCGGTGTATTCGTACTTAAGGGCCGCAGGTTTGCGGTCATCTGTTGGCGTGACTGTTTCTTTTAAAGTTCCGTCTGCGTTAAACACGTAAGTTCGGCCATCTACATCTTGCATTGTGTAAGTGCCGTCTTGATTGCGAACTAAGTACCCGTCTTCGTTAAGTGGCGGTTTGTAGCCACTGCCCGTCCACGTGTATTCATGAGTGCTACCTGTTGAGTCGTACAAAACCACGTTGTTGCCAACCAATTTCATTCGGTCGTAGCTTAAACCGCCATCAGGATCTACGCTTAAGCTCCAGCCGGCTGGCAAAGCCATAGTACTAGGAATTAACCATGTTGATGGCAAAGTTTGTTCACCTACACCTGCAGCGCGACGAACTTTTAGCTCCATAACAGCATCGCCGCCGTATTCGTAATACTCGACTGTTATCGGAATTACCTGTCCGGCAGTCAAGCTAACATCGCCACCCCAACTATCAACTGCACTCGAGTCAATCCACTTATCATGAACTGTCTGATCGGATCCTCCCGACCCAATTCCAAGTTTTATCCTAACACCATCGTCAGCCCTTGAACCAAATTGGTATACACCTGTTTCCGGAACTGTCACATAACCCGTCCATCTAACTAAGAAATCGTTGGCTGGACCGCTAGGAACTGGAGAACCAGAACCCCAGTTAAAAGATATTAAACTGTCGTTTCGAACCAAAAACGCTTCGTTTGGATTAGTTGGAAAGTTATGGTTACCAGAATCATAGTAGTAACGCCCAATCAAGCCATGCGGCGCACCCACTTGTCTAACGCCGGTCTGCAACATTGAGCTAGGAATAATTTGCGGTTCACCGCCGGCCTTTTTCATTCGCAAACTCATAACCGCTAAGCCGTAATTTTCGACCATTTCTACCTTAATCGGTATGATCTGGCCTTCTGTTAAGCTAACTGGCGTTGCGCCAAATTCGCTACCGGCGCCACTGCGGCTATGATGAAGTTGGTTATTTAAATAAATGTTATAAGAATCATCGACATCTGCCCCAATGTAAAAGTCACCCGTGCTTGGCGCTACAAAATAGCCAGTCCAACGAACAGCAAAGTTATCTGCATTAACCGCGCCTGTAGCCGGCGAACCGTTACCCCATTTAAAATCAACCTCAGGGTCAACACGCCCCAAAACAGGGTTGCCACTAAAGTTTGTGTTGTTCCAATATTCGCCGTACAAACCTTGGCGAGATTGCATTGGCGAGTTGTATGACATTCCTACGCCAAGCGATCCCCCTAAAGCACTTACAGAATGACTAGCGTTAGAAGTAGTTAAATTACCGGTAGCGATATCTACACTAAGTGGACCAACCGTATCGTAAGCCTGTGTGCTGTCTTTGCCGGTTCTCATATCCACTTTAAACGAGCTAACCCAATCCGGATTTGTCTGTACGTTCCCATCTTTAGTGTAAGTATGCCAATAATACGTCACGCCATCTTGTAAAACACCGTCGGGAACCGTCCATAAATTAGACGGCGACCAACCCGAAGCAGCAACCGTGCCAGATTCAGCGTCAGCCCCAGTTGCAAGCTTAAAGTTATACTCAACTTGCTCACCCTCGGCATCGGCTACTGTGCCAACTTTTAAGTTTGGCTGGGTTGTTACAACTACCTGTTGATTTGAAGGTTCAACCGGCCGAGCTATAGGTGCTGGGGTTGTATAGGTGAGCCGAATCTCCATTGTGCTATATTCTAGCTGTTTGTAAGAAGTCGAGTTGCCTTCTTCGCCCCACAATATCAACCAACCACCCCATTGATTAGCATCGATCATCCCTTGAATAGTGTTTGTAATGTTCATCCAAACACCTGTAGCCATGCTCGCGCTACTGTGCCAAATGTTACTTGCGCATTGGTAGCCGATACACTGAGCGTAAGTTGTATAAATGGTCTTGGCGTCGGTTGTGCCTGTCCAATATGGTCTCTGGGCCATGTCCATTCCAAGCTCGGCAAACAACAATTGCTTTCCGCGTAGCTGCTCAAATGGCAACCTAACTAGGCTGCGCCAATTCTTCCAACTACTGTCATACAGCGCTCCAACATTCGGACCACCGCATTGTACATCCGTGCAAGAATAGCCATCGGATTTATAGGAATAAAAGCCATACTCGGCAGAGTTAACAGAAACAGTGGGGTCTATAACTATTGGAAAACTTTGTTGTGGCTGACTTGAAAACCACTTTTGGTCAAGGGTAACCTTAATTTTTGAACCATCTGTTGTTTGCGCCGCAACTTGCTCGGTAGTTAAACCTTGCTTGTTTACATTCACACTAAGCGGAGAGATCATGTAAAATTCTGGATCTAGCCCCTCAATCGCCAAAGCGCCTTTTATAGTTGGATGCTCGAAAAGCGTCGCGCCTGATACCTTAAACTCATAATCTGTACGCGCATTTGCGTTTTTAATAATTATTGACTCTTTCACCGATTCACCGTGCAACTCATATAGAACATCCACGCCCGGCCAGGCATCCACATAGGTTATAAGCGTGACACGCCCGTCGGCAACAGTAGAAATTCTAGGTTTAACATTGCGCGCATCAACCGGCTCAAGTGTAAAAGTTTTACCGCCCATTTCGTAACTAATACCTTCGGCAAACGGCCTTAGCTTAGCTTTTGTTCGACCCGCCTGTGCGTCTACGGCTTTAGACTTATTTGTCCAGGGCAAAAAATCCCAAAAAGAGGAATCATCAAGGTTTTTACTTGGGACGTACGCCTCATCATCGTTTACAACATGCTCGATTTTGCGCCAAGTATCACCCTCTTTGTAGTTAATTGCATCAACCGGCGAGCTTTTTATCGTGCGAGTTCCGTCGCTATTTACATATTCGTTCGAAAAAGCTGTACGTTTTGTTTCGTCCTCAAACAGCTCTTTGCGATCTTTCTTATTTTGCTCGGGCGCGTTTTGCGCACCCATTCCGTCGGCAAATGGAACTTTACCGTAATCAGCCGCAGGGACCTCAGTTTTATCGGTCTCTTTTATTGGGGCTATGTTTGAGGCGTCAATAGGTTCAGCGCTACCTTCGATGTTTGTATGTGGAGGAGCGATTGCTTTTATCGCATCTGTCGGCACAAGCGATAAAACCGACATTAGCGCCATACAAAAAAACGACGCTTTATAAAAATAAGATTTTAACTTACTTAGTTTAATTTTTTCTTCACGCATAAATACCCCAGACCCCTCCATTGTGAAAAGTAATTAGCGCAATTTTAGTTTGTTTTGCCCTACATGACAATACTTAATTAATAAAAAACAACATTTATTCGCTACTGTTCGTTCTGTCGCAGAAGAATCATGCCCAATTCAAACGCAGGCCCACGCCAGACATCGCCGTAACTATTAGCAATTGCTTGTGCAATCGCCTCCGCAACGTCCTTCTCATCAAGCTGAACACCAGATTCGCGTGCCGCCTGCGTATAGCCGGCGATTTCCACCATCATTGGATGAGGCATCGTATCAATAGAGTTAGCTGTACGCTGCTCCTTAGAATACCAAGGAACGGTGCCGGCCACGTTCGGGTCGTACCCACCACGCTCACTCATTACTTTGCGTTAACCTCAACTAAGTAGTCGGTTGTTTTACGAGTCATAACGTTATTTGCAATATCTCGGCGAACTTCAGGGCTTTCAAACTGTTTAGCAATTTCAGGATTGTTTCCGTAACCTTGCATTAATTCGGCAACGCGCGCTTCAAGCTCTTGTTGATTAACTTCGATCTTAGCGATTTTGCTAAGCTCGGCCAAAGCCAATCCAACTTGCACACGTCGAATGGATTGCTCGCGAAGCTCGTTCTTCTCCCAATCTTCCTTGGTTAAACCTTGCTGCTCAAGATACTGATCAAGAGTTAGACCACGGTACATCAAGTTTTGAGTAAAGTCCCGCTCCAACATTTGCATTTGGTCTTTGATTAAGATCTCGGGAGTTGGAATTGTACTGACTTTAATAAGCTGTTCAAGCAAAGAGTCTTTTAGCTTATCGGTTGCTTCACGTTCTTTTTGAGATTCTAATTCTTTTTTGATATCGGCTTTAAGCTCGTCGACAGTTTTAAAAGCACCAGTTTTTGCAGCAAATTCATCTGTCAATTCCGGCAGAACTACTTCTTTAACAGCTTTGATTGTTACGGCAAATTTAACCTTTGCGCCTGCAAGAGGTTTATGATGGTAGTCCTTAGGGAAGGTTAAGTCGAGATCAAACTTATCGCCCAGCTTTTTGCCAATCAAGCCTTCCTCGAAACCAGGAATAAAAGTCTTAGAACCCAAAGTCAAAGGGTAATCAGTGCCCTTAGCTCCTTCGACTTCTTTGCCGTCTTTGTCTGTGCCGGCAAAATCCATAACAATTTCGTCGCCGTCTTTAGCCGCACGGTCAACATCTTTCTTTTCAGATGCTGCGCCACGCAGGCGATCAATCACTTCAGTTACGTCTTTTTCAGTAACTTTAACGTCATCTTTTTTGGCCTTTAGGTTTTTGTAGTCACCAAGCTTAATTTCTGGAATCACCTCTAGCTCAGCCACGAACTCAAGTTGTTCACCAGGAACCATTTTTTTAACCTCAACTTTTGGACGATCAAGCGGCATAATGCTCTCGGCGTCCAAGATAGCAATCATATGTTGGTTGACAGCGTCTTCAACAATTTCACTCTCTAAAACTTGGGGATTAATGTTTTTTTCAGCAACTCCAACAGGTGTCTTGCCCTGCCTAAAACCTGCAACTTTTACGTCCTTGGCAAGACGCTTTACAGTTTTAGCCTTAACTTCAGCCAAATCGTCGGCAGTTAAGCTTACTGTGATTTGTTTTGTTGTGTCAGATGTATTGTTAATTGTGTGCTTCATATCCGTGCCAGTATACCTCGAGTAGTTAAGAATGTCGAATTAAATTAAATCATCATCTTTATGACGATAATCCTTGATTGCGGCCACTAGTCGCTCAAAGCCGAGTCTTTGCTCAGATTCTTGAGCTACGTCCTTAAGCGTAAACTCACCCTGATCGAGTTCATTTTGACCCACAAACAAAATATACGGTATGCCTTTTTTTATGGCCGTTTTGATCTGTTTATCTAATTTACGGCCAGTAATATCCAGCTCGACGTTCACACCTTCTTCGCGTAGAGCGGTCGCAAGATTGCGGGCTTGTTTTAAAACGTCGCCCAGGACTGCAATGTAAACTTCGGTTGCAGGCTGAAGTTTTGGCAACAAGTTGTGAGTTTGTAAAAAGTCTTGCATAGTTGTTGCGCCGGGTGCAAAGCCAACTGCTTGTATAGGTTCAACACCGAATAGACCGACCAGCCCATCAAATCTTCCTCCGCCAAATAGGGAGCGTGCGTTTTCTGGATTCGTGTCGAATACTTCAAAAACAATGTCGCTGTAGTAATCTAGGCCGCGCATTAAACCAATATCAAAAATTGCACTGTTTACTCCGTGCTCACGCAACAACGTGAATAAGGTCTGAACCTCTTGAATTGCGCTAGAATCTAGCACCTCGCGCGGCAATTCAGCCATACTCTTTGCGCCCAAAAGCTTCGCAATTTTACGCAAGCCGTCGCGGCGTTTTTCGTCATCAAAAATCGACTCGGCTTGTTGTCGAAACTCTTCGGGTGTCATTTTATCTTTACGATCAAACAGTTTTACCATTAACTGTGATTGCACGATATCTAGCTCTAAGTACTCGCTCATCATAAAATTAACAAGCTTGCGGCTATTGATTTTGATCCGGTACATATTATCCGTGGCACCAAAAGCTTTCATCAAGTCATCTGCCATTCCAATAATCTCTACTTCGGCGTCGAGCGTAGAAACACCAAATATGTCAACGTTCATTTGCCAAAATTCGCGTTCGCGACCACGTTGCGGTCGCTCGTAGCGCATAAAGTTAGCAATAGAAAACCAACGAGCAGGATAAGCAAGTTCTTGCCGACGACCCGCAATTAAGCGGCAAACACTCGGGGTCATCTCGGGTCTAATACTAACGTTGCGTCCACCACGATCTACAAACTGATAGGTTTGATCATTTACGATTTCCTGGCCAGTTTTTGCGGCGTAAATGTCTATTGGCTCCAAAATTGGCGTGCCGTATTCTTCGTAACCGTAGCGCTGTGCAACCTTGCGCCAGATGTTAAAAATGTAATTCTGGACGCGTTTTTCCTCTGGGTAGTAATCGCGCGCACCTTTATATGGTTGGGTTGAAAGATTCATAAAAAAGTCCTTAAGTAATTATTGTAGCAATAAAAAACGCCGGAAGCGATCCGGCGTTCGTAATATACAAAACTAACGGATGCGTTCCGGCAAGATATGTAAATGATGAATTTGATTGATAATCACGTGTTAAAGTTATCACATTTTAGTCACGATTACTACCGTTTTTGTTTAAGTAATTCGTGTACCAGCTGTAATCCCGGCCCAAAAACTTAGCAATAAGTTCGGTGGCTAGCTCAGCGGTCTTATGCTTCTCATCGTTAAGTGGATTGTATTCAACCACATCTATCCCTACCACTTTACAGGTTTTACCCACATACTCTGCGACCGCAACAACTTCGCGATACGTTAATCCCTTGGGGTTAGGCATTCCAGCACCTGGCGCATAGATGCTGTCAATCGCATCTAGATCTAGACTGATCCACACATTTGGAACTCGCTCAGCAAGCTCATTGACCATTGCAAAAAGCGGATCTAGACCGTGCCGCAAAAGATCTTGCATAGTAAACGCAGCGATGTTTTGAGTTTTTATAAGTTCAACTTCGGCGTCGTCGAGATCGCAGCCACCTATGTGTAGCAAGTTTTTTATACTCAGTTTAGTTTGATCTCCAAAGACCTGTTTTAAGTCATCTGAACCAAACCCCATCAACGAAGCTAGATGCATACCATGAATATTTCCGCTCATTGTAGTATCGCGAGTATTCATATCGCCATGAGCATCAAGATAAATTTGGCCGATCTCGCCTTTACATGCCACCGAAGCACCACTAAAAGTACCGAGGTTTATAGAATGATCGCCACCGAGAACGACAACTTTATTACCTAGCTGTATTTGATCATGAACCAGTTTTGCAAGACGCTCGTTAACTTCAATAATCTGCTTAGAGTAGCGCTGCTTCTTGTCGTCAACTTTTAGATTCTTACGGTCAGGACACTCTAAATTGCCAAGGTCGGCAACTTTAAAGCCCGCAGAACTTAACTTTGTGCCAATATAGTTTGCGCGGTACGCATCTGGGCCAAAACTAACGCCCAAGTTTTCGGCACCCAGATCTAAAGGTACGCCGATAAGTGTAAGATCCTGTAAATCTTTTAACATTTATATAAGTGTAGCAAAAGTTGCATATGTTACCTATCGAGGAGCGGATGACTCAGCAACATATATCGCCCAGGCTGCGAGTGTATTCTTTTGAACAATCTCACCACTGGCAATCTTTTTCCAAATCTCAGCTTCAGTTAAGTAGACAGTTTCAATACCGTGCTCTGTGCTCTCCAGGTTAGCAGTTCCAGTGTCTTCAATGTTTTCGGCCAGCATAACATGACTCGAAGCGGTACTCCTCCGATGATCATGAAGATTCGTGCCAATCTCACGAACCTTTGCTGCGCGTAGTCCCGTCTCCTCTTTTAATTCGCGGGATGCAGCCTGCTCCGAAGATTCGCCCTCGTCTATCCAACCCTCACTAAATTGCAACAATCTCGCATCGTTAGGGTACGAATAGTCACGAATCATAGCAAACTTACCTTTATGTCGAGCTATAGTTGTTACGTAGTCTTTTCTGTTAACTTCAAGCAGATAGTCGATCTCCGTACCATCTGGCAGTTTGACAGTATGCTCTACCAAGTGCATCCGCGGATGATTCAACACAACGTGTTCATCAATCTTAATCCAACTCATAGCAATCCTTAACTACTTAGTTCAGATATTCACGCCGGCTACTATATACCTACTAACTTAGTCATACAATATTATAACAGTACTACTCGTTCTAAAATCAAACTCTAATTCATAGCGCACCACAGGCGGCGTTGAGATAACTTTTGCAGGCGGCGAGAAAGATTAATACTTATCCCGAAATGATTTCATGGATTGTGGCCGGGGCACCTTTTACTGCGCCCCGGCCTCTTGACGACGATGTGAAGTTGTTCAGTTCAGAAAGATCACGCCGATGCCCAGTCCGTGCAGCGACGTGGCCATGTCTGGACCGCCGTCACGGCGATAGCTGTGGAGCGTCGGATCTTCGATGCAGCTCCGCCAGTCGCACAGGATGTTCGACAACGGAACTCCAGCTCTTGTCAGGTCGTGGACGACCAGAGCATTGAGCCGCAAGACCTTCGTGCCGGGCTTGGTTCCATGCGGCGCCATGAGTGCCTCGAAGTCGGCGACGCGGCCCTGCGCTTCAAGCAGCAGGCGCGAGGCGTCGTCGATGGCGAACTCGTAGACGTTATCGCCGGCGCCGGCCGATACGAACGCTCGGATGTTCATCGGGTTGGAACCCAGCCACTCGAACTGTCGTACGGCCGTGGTCACAATGTGCTGTGCCACCGGCTTCCACCCACAGTGAATGGCGCCGATAATCCCGAGAACCGAGTCATACAGGTAGAGCATTGGGCAGTCAGCACCCTGGGCGCCCAGGTAGAGACCGTGAGCCATCGTGATCAGTCCATCGCACGAATGCTCGAAACCCGGCTTGTCGGCCTTCGGCAAATTGGGGTTGAGGCCGCTCACCGGGTCCGGAACCAGGTCGTCATTACTCACGACCATGACTCGACCAAGATGCGGCCACCTGCGGGGCATGACCAGCCGGTTCACGTCGAAACCAACGCGACCAGCGAAGTCGGCGATGTTGCGGGCCGCGTGGTGCGCGTCGGGTCCGGTACGTCGCATGCTGTAGGCAGCGGGCTCGGACTCGTCACGACGCGACACCGCAACGACAACATCGTCGCCCAGCGCAATGCGCTGAATTTTACGGTCGAACACGTAACCAGCTCCTAAAAACTAAAAGGGTCAACTTTCGTCTGGATCCAAATTATACCATATAAAACAGGTTTGGTCGATGTAAGGCAATTCAAGCGAGAAAGCCACAGTTACTAACTAAAAAGACGCCGATGAACCGGTCGTCTTTAACTGTAATAATTCCATGGTGCGCGAGAAAGGACTTGAACCTTCACGCCTTACGGCACTGGTTCCTAAGACCAGCGTGTCTACCATTCCACCACTCGCGCATTAACGGTTATTGTAACATATTATTTTACGAATTTGTAGAGCAAAAATCAGCTATTATCAAACCAAAAAGAGCGCCTAATCAGACGCTCTTTTACGGTAAAAAGCTAGTGCCGCGTCTCCGTATAATCTCGTGTCCACCACAACAACTCCATTAACGGTCGGCTCATCACCCTTACCTGGGTATGATAGTACCATAAGCCCGTTAGGTTTTAAATGCTTAACTAACATACTAACTGTGGATAACTGCATGTCATGGTAGGGTGGATCAATCAACAACAGATCAAACTGGTCGTTATTTCGCTCGCTCCACATCCGCGAATTCGCCTTGACTAAGCGTGCTTTTTGCTCTAAACCCAAAGATTTGATATTGCCCTCAATTATTCGCTGAGCACGTTTATCGTTGTCTAAAAGTACAGCACTGGCCGCACCTCGGCTTACAGACTCGAAACTAAGCGCTCCGCTACCGGCAAATGGGTCCAACACTGTTTTGCCTCTTAAATCGCCCAAAATATTAAAAAGCGCGCCGCGCATACGCTCGCTCATCGGATGAGTCGTTTGGCTGTCAGGTGATTCAAAAAATCGACCACCAAGCTCACCGGCAACTATGCGCATCCTCATTGCTTTGAATTCTCGAGCGCTTCGTACCAAGCAAGCGCCACGACTTTTATGATCGAAGGCACTAAAACATCGCGCACCTCGTTCGCCAAGCGATTAGTCCAGCCCTTTGCGACAAAGCGATGATACATATCTAACTTGTGAATATCTGCGGCGCTTTCTTTAAAAACGTTCACAATCCCCATTCGCTTAAGTTTACGAATGTCGGCTTTATTAGGGTAACCAGCCTTTAATCGCATTGGAGCAATAGCAGTTGCAATCCCAAGCTCAAACAACAAGTGCGAGGTCATTACCCCTTTCGCACCCCAAAACTCCCAGTTTTTGGCCAGCATCTTTAAATGGCTGTCCCCGGGACCCCTTATAATAAGCTTATCTTTCACGGAGGTTCTGGTCTCAATTCCCTCGCCGCCGCGAAGTTCTACTAGCTTATCTTCAAACGGATAGTGATGAGCTGGGGTCAAACCGTCAACAATAGCGTGCGCCAACCACGCCGCCTCAAACGAAGCACGCTCAACACTATTCTTGCGCAAAGCAGCTGTAAGATTTTTACAATGCCGCTCAATCATCTGGGGCAATAAATCGTCGCCCGAATCCTCTGGGTTATAAAAATGCCAAGGCTCATCTTGAGCCGGCGATTTACGCTTAATACCATCTGGGCCGTTTTTGCCTTCAAAATGTAAAATCTGCTTGATCTTAGGAAAATTGTTTCCTGGATCAATCGCATCAACGGCTCGTCGCGCAACGCGATCAATTTTTTGATGCGCGCCAATCAGTCGCCCGGATTTGTTTCGTAAAGTTGTGCCTGCGTACATTAGTTTAAACTCGTCAGCCTACGGTAATGATTAACCTTGTCGGCTAGTTCTTTATATTTTACCAGACTCAGCTTACTTTGAATAAGCCAAGCCGCAGCTAGACGAACTTGTTTTATTAATCTTGTGTCGGCAAGGTTCACAAAACTCATATCTAGTTTGCCACTTTGCGCTCGACCGTAAACTTCACCTGGCCCACGTAGCTTTAAGTCGACTTCGGCTAAGTAAAACCCGTCATTAGATTTTTCAAGTTCACGTAACCGCTGACTCACATTGTCACCAGATGGAATTAAATAACAATAGCTCTGCTCGCTTCCGCGGCCAACACGTCCACGCAACTGATGCAACTGCGCCAGTCCAAATCTATCTGCGCCCTCAATCAGCATAACGGTCGCATTCGGCACGTCCACGCCGACTTCGATAACAGTGGTACTTATTAAGATATCAAGTTTGCCAGATTTAAACTGCCTCATAACGTGCTCTTTTTCGTCGGCCTTCATTTGCCCGTGCAAAAGTCCGACTTGGCGATGTTTGAATATGCTCTTATTAAGCCGTTCATATTCGGTCTGGACACTCTTTAGTTCGGCGTTTATTCCGTCCGTAATTAAAGGACAGACTACATAGGCTTGCCTGCCTTGCCTAATTTGCGCCTCGATTTTCTCGTAAACTGTATGGCGCGCTGCGGGTTTTACCACTTCGGTCTCGATCGGTTGACGCCCTTTTGGCATTTCATCTATAATCGACACCTCCAGATCGCCATAAACCGTTAACTGCAGGCTACGCGGAATCGGAGTGGCTGTCATACTCAAAAGATGTGGCATATGTTTGGATTTAGTTAAAAGCTCGGATCGCTGCCTCACCCCAAACCGATGCTGTTCGTCGATAATAACCAGGCCAAGTTTGTTAAACTCGGTATCGCCTTGAATCAGAGCATGAGTTCCCACGATAATATCGAGGTCACCCTTGCTGGCCTTTTTTTTGAGCTGCGACTTTTGCGCAGTTTTTGTTGAACCAACTAGCAACCCTACACGAACACCAAGCGGTTCAAGCAGATTAGCAATAGAGGTGGCGTGCTGAGTTGCTAAAATCTCAGTCGGTGCCATAAAAGCCGTTTGATAACCTTGCTCTGCCGCTAAATATGCAGCCATGGCGCCAACCACAGTTTTGCCAGATCCGACATCTCCCTGCACAAGACGATTCATCGGCGATCCACTCTCCATATCCTGAAAAATCTCCCAGGCAGCTTTTTTTTGAGCACCTGTCATCTTAAAAGGCAATGTCTTCACGAACGCATCGGCAATTGGTTTTTTAAAATCAATCCTCCAGCCCGTTAAGCCAGCTTGATCATTTTTATTAATTAAACTAGCCGTAATCAGCCAAATCAATTCTTCGAAAGCTGTTCGTCGTTTCGCGCGCTCAAGCTCCTCAGTATTTTGCGGAAAATGTAGATTTTTTAAGGTTTCGTTTACGCTGGCAAGCCTGAATTTTTTTACAAGAACCGGAGGTAGAGTCTCTGGTAAAGCGTCCATCAGAGGCAAAAGTTCTTTCATGACCTTACGCAGTTGCTGCGATTTTAAACCTTTTGACTCACGATAAATCGGTACAATTCGCGCTGTACTCACACCAAAACTATCGGCTTTTTCGGTAGCTGGATTACTTAAAACATATCTGTTGCGCTGAAAATCGTAGGCACCCGAAAAATAATATTCATCGCCTTTCGCAAGCTGAGTTGCACGATATGGTTGGTTAAACCAAACTGCGCGAACCTTACTTGTTTCATCGGCAATAATTGCTTCGGTTATGTGTAAACGACGTTTTATATAACGACCAACAACGGATTCAACCGTACCCTTTATAGTAACCTTGCCCGGCACTAGGTCATCTATTTTTGTGACCTGCGAAAAATCATCGTACTTGCGCGGGAAAAAGTAAATCAAATCTTTAACAGTTCTAATATGCAGAGCTTCAAAACGCTCAGCAAGTGCCGGACCAACGCCTTTGACCTCGGCTACCCTCGAACTCAACAACATACAAAAACTATAGCACTGTTTGACCGGATTTTACTTAATGCGAACAAAGCGTCGTTTACCCACCTGCAACAAATCACCCTCGGCAATTGTGATTTCATCTTGATCAACTTTTTGCTGGTTTAACTTAACGCCGCCTTGCGCCAACAACCGTTGAGCCTCCGACCTACTTTTGGCCAAATTCGCCTTTATTAAAAGTTCGGCTACGTTTATTCTGCCGGTCTCGACGCTAACAGTGGGCACATTCTCACCACCTTTAAATAGATCTTCGGTGGCTTTTTTAGCCTCGATCGCTGCAGCCTCTCCGTGGACTAATTTCGTGACTTCGTACGCCAAAGTCTTTTGAGCTAAACGGCCAGGTTTATCCGCCTTAAATTGCTCAATTACGTGCAAAATCTCATCTTTTGGTAAAAGGGTAAACACTTTTAAATAATCAAATACACCCTCGTCATCGGCGTTCAGCCAAAATTGGTAAAAGTCGAAGATGCTAGTTTTTTTAGGATCAAGCCACACTGCGCCACCCTCGGTCTTACCAAATTTTTTGCCAGTAGACTTGTTGATCACCAACGGGGTTGACCAAACGTGAGCTTCGGCGCCTTCGAGCTTACGAATTAGATCTACACCAGTGATACTATTGCCCCACTGGTCAGCGCCGCAAAGCTGCAAAGTTGCACCCTTTTTGCGAAACAGATGTAAAAAGTCATAACCCTGAATCAACGAATAACTAAACTCAGCATAACTTATACCCTTACCACCTTTACCAATTCGACTTTTAATAAACTCGCGATCGAGCAACTGAGTCATCGAAAAATGCTTGCCAATATCACGCAAAAAGTTTAAGTAGCCCAGATCCTTAAACCAGTCGTAATTATCTACTAGATCAAACTCTTTATCATTAAAAATAGTTCTATACTGAGCGGAAATTCCGGCTTTATTTTTTGCTACTTCTTCGAGCGATTTCAGCTGACGCTCTTCATCTTTGCCATCAGGATCCCCGATCATCCCAGTTGCGCCACCAACAAGCAAAATCGCCTTATGTCCGTAATCAATAAAATGCCGTACCATCATAGCGGCTGCCAAATTACCAACCTGCATACTATCCGCGCTTGGATCAACGCCAAAGTAAAATGTAAATTTTTGTTTGTTTAAAACAGATGGATCTTTAAAGGTAGTCTGGTTTATAAAACCGCGCCACTTGAGTTCTTCTAACAGGGTCATTTTTAAGTCTCTCCAAATAAATTTAAGTTGCAAAAAACATCTACCTTCTATAGAGGTAGTCAGTATGTTTGTGCGCAATATTCTTATCTGTTGGCATCTGTTAACCATTATATTGTATGGGCTCTGATTATGCTATAATGGATATGATTTCCCAGGTATTTTTAGGGAGTTTAAGAGAGAAAAAATGAGCAAGAAACCTAATCGTAAAGCCAGTGCTTTAAATGTTTACAGTAATTTAGTTGCGCGACACAAGAACAAGCGTGACGCGCGTTCTAGGCGAAAAGCCGAATATTTGGCGTCGCTTCCAAAAAACCCAGTTAAAAGGTTCCTATACAGACTACGACCTAAAGAGCTTGCTCGATTTTGGTTTAGTCGCGAAGGCTTAAAAACCTTTTTAAAGCTTTTAGCTGTTGGTGCTGTTATTTTGGCTATTTTTGTGGCTGCACTTTTTGCTTACTACCGTAAAGAGCTAGACACAATTCGCCCAGATGAAATTGCGAGTCGCGTGCAAAGTACGGTAACTAAATATTACGACCGCAACGACGTTTTGCTTTGGGAAGACAAGGGGGAAGGTAACTACAAAGTAGTAGTCGAAGGCAGTGAGATCGCTCAGGTAATGAAAGATGCCACTGTTTCTATTGAAGATAAAGATTTTTACAACCATCCGGGCGTAAGTTTTACGGGTATTGTTAGAGCCGGTATTAACAACTTGTTTGGCAGCGGCAATACGCAAGGCGCGTCTACGTTGACCCAACAGCTTATTAAGCAGATCTTTTTTCAGGAAGAATCAGAGCAGAACCGTTTGAGTATCTCGCGAAAGATTAAAGAAGCAATCTTAGCCCTTGAAGTTGAGCGAATGTACAACAAAGACCAGATCTTGACTCTCTATCTAAACGAGGTTCCCTACGGTGGACGTCGTAACGGCGTAGAGTCCGCTGCCCAAACTTATTTTGGTAAAAGCGCCAAAGACTTAAACATTGCCGAGGCTGCTTTGCTTGCATCTATTCCGCAAAACCCAAGTTATTACGACCCGTACACCTTAACACCCGACGGTGCTAGCGATTTGATAGAACGCCAGCAGTACGTAATCGATCAAATGGTTGAGCAAGGATACATTACTCAGGATCAAGCAACCGAAGCCAAAGCTTTTGCAATCCTCGATACCGTTAAGCCAGAAATTGCTGCAACCGAAAATATTAAGGCTCCGCACTTTGTACTTGCAGCTCGCGAATCACTGGAAGCCGAGTTTGGCAAAAAATTAGTACGCGAAGGCGGGTTAACCGTAAAAACTACTTTGGATTACCGAATCCAACAGATCGCCGAACAAGCCGTAATAGATAACGAACAGTACATCCGCGGAAATGGTTCAGACAACACGGCCGTGACATCTGTTGATGTTCCTACTGGTCAGGTACTTTCTATGGTTGGAAGCTTGGGCTTTAACATTCCTGGCTATGGGCAAAAGAACGCCGCAACTTCTACACTAGAGCCAGGTTCGAGTATTAAACCATTTATTTACTCTAACTTGTTTAAGCAGCGAGAAGGCGTAAATTATGGCGCCGGATCACAATTACTTGATGAAAATATTGATCGCTACTACTGCTTAGGCACGCCCGCACCTTGTCACTTGGCCAACTTTGATAATGGCTACCAAGGTACGATGTCGGTGCGTAAAGCACTTGGCAACTCACGCAACCCCCCTGCGGTCGAAGCCATGATGATAACTGGACCAGATTCCGCAATCGAAACAGCACGTAGCGCAGGTGATAAGTCTTATTGTGAGGGAGCTGCAAGCTTTACTCTATCCTCGGCCATTGGTGGTGGATGTAGCGTATCCCCTGTTGAGCACGCCAACTCTTATGCGACGCTAGCTCGTCAGGGTGTGTACAAGCCAGTAGCTTACATCTTGGAGGTTAAAAACTCGCAAGGCCAAGTTATAAAACAGTGGAAAGACGAGTCAGAAAATGTCCTTGATCCACAAATAACCTACATAATCAGCGATATCTTGAGCGATCCAGGTGCCCGCAATCCAGCGCTTGGCAGCTTAAACACGCCGGGCCGCGGAGCCGTGATTAGTGGAGTAAAAACTGCTACTAAAACTGGCACAACCGACAATGCAAAAGACAGTTGGATGATGAGCTACTCTCCAAGAATGGCAGCTGGAGTTTGGGTTGGTCGACACGACGGGTCCTGGAACGGACTAGTCGCGTCCAACCAAGGAACCGGTCGTGTGATTAACGATTTAATGAGCCGTGCTCATAAGGAAGTTTTTGCAGCCGATGGAACATGGAAAGAGGGTGACTGGTTTACTCGACCAAGTGGCGTGCAAAATGTGAATGTCAATGGAACTAACGACCTATTCCCTTCTTGGTACAGTAAGCCAAAGAACGCCGACGGTGAAAAAGTAATGTTTGATACAGTAAGCAAAAAGAAGGCCACAAACTGTACTCCTGAACGAGCTAAGTACGAGATTACCGTAACAACCTTTGACAACCCACTTACTGGAAAATCGGAAAAGCGTGCACCCGACGGATACGATCCAAATGCTGATGATGACGTTCATAAATGTGATGACGTAAAACCTTCGGTAACAATAACCACTGATCCTGTGGGAAATCCTGCAGATAAAAAATTCAAGATCACGGCCACAATAACTCAAGGTACTCACCCGCTAAGCTTTTACGAGGTTAAAGTAGACGATCAGCTAATCAACAGCCAGTCTATCAGCGCTCCGGGCAGCTACTCGACTGAACACACTTTCACATCATCAGGTAGCAAGTCTATTACGGTAACAGTGTATGACACCGCCAAGTACGACGGTTCGTCAACCAAGTCTCTGAATGTTGCGACGACGACCAGCGGTAGCACGCCAACCCTGCCGCTAGGTCGCAGACGCGGGTAGGTAGTCCACCCGTTAAAAATAAAACACTCGGCTTTTACCGAGTGTTTTTGTGTGGTTAGTCCTGGCGATCGATAGCCGCAAGTAGACTATCTTCCGGCGACGGACGTCGTTTATTGCCTTGCTTATTGCTCTGCTGACTATGCGAATGCCAGCTTTGATTCGACTGCGGATGCTTATTAACTGGCTTTTGACGGTTACTTTGTGGCTGATTACGTTTAAAATCACGCTGTTCGTGCTTTACGTGACCATCGACACGTTCCCCATCTTGCTTAATAGCAAACATCATTTTACCAGCTTGTGTTTGCAAAATTCGGCTAAACTGCACACGCACTTTTTGACCGACCATTTTACCTGCGTTCTCTACTACAACCATCGTACCGTCATCTAAATATCCAACGCCTTGGGTTTTATCTTGTCCGAGCTGAGTAATTTTGAGTTCAACCTGCTCACCCGGTAGGCGAGGCGGTCTAAGAGCTTGAGCTAACTCATTAACATTTAGTACAGTAATCCCCTCTATCTGGGCAACTTTATTTAAGTTGTAATCGGTAGTATAAAGCAGCGCGCCATGTTCTTTAGCGAGCGCAATAAGCTTATCGTCGACTTCTTTAATGTTTTTAAATTTTTCGCGCGCAACTACAACTTCTACTCGTCGCAGATCCTGTAGTTCGCGAATTACATCAAGGCCAAAACGCGCTCGCTCACGTTTTTGGCTGTCGCCAGTATCTGCTAAATGTTGAAGCTCGGCTACCACGAACTGTGGCACTACAATTGTTTGTGGTGCAAAACCAGCCTTAGCAATAGCGATAATTCGGCCATCTATAATTCCCGATGTGTCTAAAATAAGCGACACGTTCTTTTGCTTGTCACGTTTTTTAAATGAAATCATAAGTTTAGTTTACTACTTTCTTTTTAGATGTGCATTCAAAGCATCGCGCATTGAACCCACAGGACTAATAAATTTATTCTGTTTACCCCTTGGAGCAATTGCAGTTTTAAAACCAAGTTTTTTAGCTTCGGCGATTCGCTTTTCGGCCTGCGGAGCACTACGTACTTCACCGCTTAAGCCTACTTCACCAAAAACAACAGTATCGTCGCTTAGTGCCATTTCTTTGGCGGCGGATGCAATCGCCATACAAACAGCAAGGTCAGCGGCAGGATCCTGGAGTTTTATTCCACCAACAACATTTATATAAATGTCGCAATCCGATAATTGCAATTTTGTGCGTCTCTCCAGCACAGCAACCAACAAGCTAAGTCTATTAACATCAAAGCCCGAGGCCGCACGCTTAGGATACCCGAAATTTGTCTTATTTACAAGAGCTTGAATCTCGACCAACAGGGGTCGGTTGCCTTCAAGCGTCGCCAAAACGACCGAGCCATCACTATTTACACGCTCTGCCAAGAGCGCGGCGGACGGGTTGGCGACTGGGACTAGACCACTGTCATCCATTTCAAATATCGCCGCCTCGTTTGTGGAGCCGTAACGATTTTTGATCGCGCGTAGTACCTTAAAACCTCCATATCTATCACCTTCTAGATTCAAGACCACGTCTACCATGTGCTCTAGAACTTTTGGCCCTGCAATACTCCCCTCTTTTGTAACATGCCCGACCAAAATAAGCGCGGTATTGCTGGCCTTGGCGGCCTGAGTCAACAAGTTAGACGAATTGGTTATTTGACCAACGCTTCCGGGGGCCGAACTTAAACTTTGCATGGCCAAAGTCTGGATGGAGTCAACAATAACAACCCGGTAACTGCCTTGTTTGATTGTCGCAGCTATGTCATCGGCCGAAGTAGACGACGCCAAATGCAAATTCTCGTGCTCGGCGCCTAGCCTTGTGGCGCGAACCTTAACTTGGCCAGTAGATTCCTCGCCGCTTATATACAAAATTTTGCGGTCAAGCGAAACCTTATGTGCCAACTGCATTAATAGCGTAGACTTACCTATACCCGGCTGCCCGGCAATCAGCATAACACTTGCAGGCACAATTCCACCGCCCAGAACTGAGTCCACATCTGGAATCCCAGACGTAATTCGACCAGCCTGATCGCTAGCCTCAACCTTTGTAATGCTACTTGGTTGCAGGGCCTTTCCATGACTACTGGCAACCGCACTTGCACCCGTTGGTTCGACTGGCTGCTCAACTAAACTATTCCACGCTCCACAGCTATCGCAACGCCCCGCCCATTTTGTCCTTATGGCGGAGCATTGCTGGCAGACGTACTGACTTGTGGGTTTTTTCGGCATTAAATTTATTGTATCAAAATTTGGCAATGTGTTTAACTTATTATATAATTTGCAAGCACCCAAGCGAAAGTGAGGTGGACCCAATGGTTTGGGTCTTAGTAGCACTGCTACTTGTTGCCGTGTTCGTTGCGGCAATGTTCGCGCTCAGCAAGAGGAACAAGACGATCGCTCAGACCAGGGCAGCTTCACAGGCTGAGACGGCTGAGCGACTGGCCGAGTTCCTGCGGCTGATCGGGCGAGCTGAGTCGGACGACCGGGGCGCGATGAGCGACCTGTTCGACAACCCGTCGGCGTGGTACGGCATTGCGCATGTGGCCAAGCCGACCGATCTCTCGAAGTACTACACGCTCCAGGATCACTACAAGGCCATGCAGAAGGCCGATGAGGTGATGCAGCAGTTCGGCGATCTCCTGGCGCAATGGCAGGCCAACCCGGGAACGGCGAAGGAATCCCTCGCCAGCGTTCTGAAGCTGATCGAACTGGCGAGGCGGACGGGCTGGACCTACACTGGCCTCAGCGAGGCTACCGTGATCCTGCTCGAGTGCTACCAGCTGCCGCACGACTGGCTCGATACCACCCTCAACCTGGCCCTCAAGTTCCGGTACGACGAGTTGCTCGAAGGCATCAACGAGGCTGACAGCGAGACCTTCCTCGAGCTGTTCAACCTGGTGCGAAACATCGAGCGCTACCTCGCCTACCGGCGGATGGGGATCGGTGGCAGAAATGTCGGGGAGTTCTTCCCGGCGCGCGTCACCGAACTGCCACGGCCCGAGGGATGGAACGACCTGGTCGCCCGGCACGTCAAGCACACCCAGCAGAGCGACTTCAACTGGGAGAGTCCGATCGAGTCCTACGCCGAAGCTCGACTGGCGGCCGTCCGCGCACTGAGCAGCAACTCGCTGACCGAAGTGGCGATGACACTCGCGCTGCTCAACAGTAACAACTGGCACCCGAGCCTGGCGGACAAGCTCGTCGCCAAGTTCCTGGAGATGCGAAACGCGCTGTGAGCTGACCGCCCACAAGGTGCACGGGGGCTGTAGCAGAGATGACGCTACAGCCCCCGAACAACAATAAACTTATTGAATCGGCTCGTAATGACTATTCAAACTGTTATACAAGCTATTTTGCGTCGCTGCTTCGCTATTACGCGCTTCGACCAAAGCATTATATCTATCAATCAAACCGCGCGTTTCAACAACCAGGGCGTTATATCCCTGGACCAAAGCATTATAGCTAGGAACTGCTAAATTGTAAGCTTCAGGATCAGTAGCTCGTAAATTATTCAGCCTGCTTGATTCTGCGTTGATAGTATTGATGCGGCTATCAATTTCAGCATAATCGGCATCAATCGCAACTTTAATGTCATTCAACTGCCGATCATAATCACTCAAACGCGCCTTAGATGCCTTAAATACAGATTGATAAGATTCTGACAAGGTAACTACTTTGCTGCGATCCTTAAAGTATTTAGCATAGTGTTGTTCGAGTTCGGGCGAAAGTGATCTAAACTCACTGCCTAAAACCGAATGCATTTCGTTCCACAAAACGTCCAGACCGTCTTTCCCGTAAAGTTCAGCGAGTTCTTTAACGTGCTCATCCTGAATTTTTGGCAATTCCTCCTGGATTAACTTATTTACTTGCAGCTTTTCGTCTAGCGGCAAGCGTTCATAAACCGCATGCAGCATTTCATGTGCTGCTGTTACCTCTTTAATTCCGTAAAGTCGCGGATCAGTAACATCATATAGGAATATTTTTTGCAACCTATAGCAGCCCAAAACAGCCGTCTGCTCGCCTTCTAGACCGGAACAATGTGAGTTAAAATCGTCAGCAGTCTCAACTGCCGGATCAGAGACATAAAATATATAACGCGCCTCGTCTGTCATTTCGACCTTATCAGCAATCGCGACCACCTCGGCAGGCGGAGAGTAAAACCGATAACGCCAAAAATCCACCCACTGTTGGCCGTGAGTAAAAATCCACCATGCACTATAGAAGCTCAAACAAATTAAGATCGTATATAGAACGTTCTTAATAACGTTATTAGTTTTACTCTCCGATTCGGGTAAAACTGAACTTTCCTCGTTTTGCTGCAACGGCAATGACATCCCCTTTAGTATAACGCTCTTCCAATAATCCTGCAGCTATTTCGTCTTCAATGTGATCTTGTATTGCGCGCCGGAGAGGCCTTACTCCATTCTGTGGATCGTAACCAAATTCAATCATCAAAGCTTTGGCTGCCGCATTTAATTTAACCGCAACGTGCTGGCGTGACAATCGTTTTTCAAGTTTTGCGAGCTCAACGTCAAGGATTTTTTTAACCTCAGGTTTAGTGTGCGCACCAAAAACCACAATCTTATCAAAGCGGTTAATAAGCTCTGGGCGCATAGACTTTTTAAGTTCCGCCATTGCTGCGTCACGATTTTTATTATGCAGATCATTTAAATTGTCACGATCTTTCGCCGATGTTGCAGTAAAGCCAAGTGAAGCCTCTTTTTGCATGCGCTCAGCACCAAGGTTGCTCGTTAAAATTACAACTGTATTTGTAAAATCAACCTTACGTCCTTTAGCATCACTCAACTGACCATCTTCTAAAATCTGCAACAAAATGTTAAACACATCTGGGTGGGCTTTTTCAATCTCATCAAAAAGCACCACACTGTACGGCTGACGACGAATTTTATCAGTCAACTGACCAGCATCGTCGTAACCCACATAACCAGCTGGTGCGCCAACTAGACGCGCTGAAGTATGACGCTCTGAAAATTCGCTCATGTCGATCTTGATTAACGAATCGCTACTGCCAAAAAGCTCACGAGCCAAAACTCGCGCTAGCTCTGTTTTACCTACACCTGTTGGACCCATAAACAAAAAGGATCCAATAGGTCGTTTTTGCTCACCAATTCCAACCCTGTTACGACGAATCGCACGCGCTACAGCCTCTACGGCCTCTTGTTGACCGATTATACTTTTCGCTAAATGCTTCTCGAGATGCAACAGGTACTTAGCTTCACTTTTAATTACACGTTCAACTGGAACTCCAGTCATGGTTGAAATCGTTTTAGCGACATCATCACTAGTTACTGTCAATTTTTCACCATCTTGTTTATTATTGCGCAACTTGTTAATTTGGCCATTTATTTGGCTAATACGCGTTTTGTACAAAGCAGCTCGTTCGTAGTCTTCGGCTTCAACGGATTCTTCCATTTTTGCCGAAAGCTGCTTGAGCTCTTGTGTTAATTTACGTAGCTCAACAGGAGTTTTACCTTTTTCCACGCGCACGGTTGCAGCAGCTTCGTCCAGTAAATCAATCGCTTTATCAGGCATAAAGCGATCGCCGATGTAGCGTTTTGCCAAATAGGCTACGTCGTCAATTACCTCATCCGCCACCTCAACGCCGTGATGTCGTTCGTAATATTTTTTAAGACCTCTTAAAATCGCGACTGACTCTTTAACACTTGGCTCTGGCACCGTTACGGTTTGGAATCTGCGCTCTAGGGCAGTGTCTTTTTCTATATGCTTGCGGTATTCATCCGTTGTCGTTGCGCCAATCACGCGAGCCTTACCGCGAGCAAGCGCAGGTTTAAGCATATTACCAGCATCAATCGCACCTTCGGCTGCACCCGCTCCCGAAAGCAAATGAATTTCATCTATAAACACGATCAGATTTGGATTCGTCTTCATCTCATTGATCAGCTTCTTAAGGCGCTCTTCAAACTCACCACGATATTTCGTACCGGCGATCATCCCCGCTAGATCCAACATAAAAATTTGCTTATCTAGCAAAAAGTCAGGAACTTCCTCGGCAACGATTCGCTGAGCTAACCCCTCAACGATAGCAGTTTTACCTACACCTGGATCACCCAATAACACAGGATTATTTTTACTGCGTCGGCCCAAAATTGTGATCATTCGCTTAATTTGCTTATCACGACCAATCACCGGATCTAGCTCCCCTCGTGCCGCTTTGTCCGTTAGATCTACACCAAACTTACCTAAACTTGCACTGAGCTTGCTCTGCTGAGCTTTGGTTGGAGACGTACCGCGATATTCCTGCTGTCGATTTAAATACTGCTCGAGCTGAGCCGTTAGCTGATCGACATCAACATTCATGTCGCGCAATAACACAGTGGCTCGAGCGTTTTTTTGACTTAGAATACTAAATAAAATATGTTCAGTGCCACAAAAATCCTGATTGAATTCCTGCGCAATATCCCAACTAAGCTTTAAGGTCAACTTTGCAGTCTCGCTAAGTCCTTTGGCACCACTGTTAACAACTAACGCACGAGGCGTTAAATTAAGTGCAACACGCGCCCGTTCCAAAGTTACACCAGATTCCACCAAAAGTTGCGATGCGACCGAACTCTCTTGGCTCAAAACACCCAAAAGCAAATGCTCAGTTCCTATATAAGCAGACCCCAGACTCCTCGCGATAGTGTCTGCGCGCTGCAAACTCGACTTTGCATTATCAGTTAAGTAGTTTATAAACTCAAAAAAGTCATTAGCGCTGTTCATATCTACTCCAACTGTTTTCCATACCTTAATTATAGAAAACTAGCACTCAGTATGCAAGAGTGCTAGTTAGAGTTCGCCGACATGTGCGCCAATCGCTTGCTGGTCTTCCTTGATTTTGTCACTAAGCTTTTTTAAAACAGATTCTTTAATGTAGTTTGTTGCGCTTTCTTCGGCTTTAGCGCCAGCATTCTCTGCCGCCAAATATGCTGTTTGTTCCAAACTCACAAGCTCGTTGTAATCTGCAGAATTTATTGCATTTAGCATGTCGCGAACCGTAACTGCGACACGTTTAGCTTCAACTACATTTTGTTCGTGATACTTTTTAACTGACTCAGGCGCCTGAATCAGTTCGAACTCAGCAGCAGCGTCCTGATAAATTTTTGCCGAATCAGCAAAAGCTATACTTATTTGAGCGACGCTAGTTGCAGTACTCGTGCTTTCATATTTTGCGTCGGCCTCATTCAACTTTTCAATCACCGGCAAAGTCTTAGTCGCATATCCAATTGTTTGCTTGGCTTCGCTTATGACATCCCAGCAGGTTTGAACGTACGAAATCTCGGCATTTTTAAGCTGTATTGCAGTTTTGTACTCGGGATTGAAATCTAGAAAAGGTAAAACCTTCAGGGACAATAGTTTTGATTCATGTTGTTGTAAGCTTTCTTCGGCTGCCTCGATTGCAAGTTTGGCGTTATCAAGATCGGTGTGCAGCTCGTTAGGATCAACCTCGATACTAACGAAAGAGTCTTCGCTTTTGTATGCCACTACAGCGTTCACAGCACTGTCAACCTTGGGCTGCGTCACTCCAATAGTATTTTTATATTCGCCCACTAGAATCGCAGGCAGCACAAAAAAGTAGGCCACAAGCGCCACAAAAATAAACGATGCCACTGCAACTAAAACGAGTTTTAACTTGTTCACTTTCGGCAAATTATACAACATTAATCGCCGTATGTAAACAAAAGCGCCCTCTGCTGGGCGCTGTTTGCTATTGGTTTTCTTCGATCGCGTTCAGTAGCGAATCCTCAATATTCTTTTTAGGTTTTGGTTTGGAGTTTTTAGCCTCACCGTTAGCAGCTTCGATATCAAGCTCGTAGCCAGTCAATCGACTAGCCAAGCGAACGTTTTGACCACCTCGACCGATTGCAACCGAAAGCTGCGAAGGGTCAACTGCAACTTTCGCGTGTTTTTTGTCTTGATCAATTTTTATACTTACGACTTCGGCTGGGCTCAAGGCGTTTGTAATAAATGTTTGCGCATCATCGCTAAAGGTTATAATGTCAACCTTTTCGTTTTCGCCAATTTCATTCATAACGGCTTGAACACGAGTTCCATGACCGCCAACGAAAGTTCCGACGGGGTCAACACCAGGAACCGTGCTTAATACTGCAATCTTTGTGCGTCTGCCGGCTTCGCGAGCAATCGCCTTAATCTCTACAGCACCCGTTTCCATTTCTGGGACTTCTTGACGGAACAAGTACTCAACAAAGGCTTCATTTGCACGACTCAAAATAAGCTGTGGGCCACGATTACCGCGCTCAACATCTTTTAAGTAGACCTTTACACGCGCACCGATACTGTAGTATTCGCCCGGAATTTGCTCTGAAAGTGGGATAATGCCCGACGCTTTGCCAAGCTCAACGCGAACAACACGTGGTTCAACACGCTGAACTGTACCTGTAATAACAGTCCCAATTTTGTCCGCAAACTCTGCCATTACAACTTCACGCTCAGCTTCGCGTAACTTTTGCAAAATAACTTGTTTTGCAGTTTGTGCAGCCACACGGCCAAAAGTTTTTGGATGGTCAGTGACTTCAACGGTCTCTCCTACTGCTGCGTCTTTTTTGATTTTTTTAGCGTCTGCTAGGCTTATTTCCATAGTTTCGTCGCTAACTTCATCAACAACTTCTTTGCTAACGTAAACAGTAGCCTCGCCTGTGCTGGTGTTTAGAGTTGCGCGAACTTCTTGCTCTCGATCACCAAAGTCACGGCGATAAGCGGCGGCAATTGCCTGCTCGATAATGTCATGAACCATGTCTTCTGGTAGGTTTTTTTCGTCGGCGATCTGCTTAGCAGAAAGCCCTAATTGTTTTACATTTAAATCGTCCATATGTCTCCTTATTGAAAAATCCGACCTGCTGGCCGGATGAGTACTACTTAATACTAGCCCATGTTAGAATAAAAAGCAATGCCAGAACTTATTCGCCATCTAAGCCCACTTTTTAAAGTTGATAATTACAAACTACACATCGACCTGCTGAGTGCCCACAAACGCGACTTTTCCGGCCAAGTCATTATAGCCGGCAAACTACCAAAAAACAGCAAAACCATCACACTGCATAGCAAGGGCTTAAGAATCTCTAAACTAAAAGTCAACAACACTGCAGTTAGGTTTAAGCAAGGTTCTCACGACGAACTGCAAATAAATGGAGACTTTGCAAAAGGCGAACAAGTTATCACTATCGAGTTTAGCGGTAAAATAACTGAAACACTGGCTGGGATATACGCTTGCCCCTACCAATATCTTGGCAACGACAAAGAGATTTTCGCAACGCAATTCGAAAGCCACTCAGCACGCGAAGCCTTTCCCTGCATAGATGAACCTGCCGCTAAAGCTACTTTCGACTTAACGCTCACAACCAAAAAAGGATTGGTAGCGCTTGCTAACACTCCTGTTAAAAAACAGGTCACGCATGAGCTTTCGCAGATCACCACGTTTGAGCGAACCCCAAAAATGAGCACTTACTTACTTGCGTTCGCGGCCGGCGAGCTGGGCTTTACCGAAACAACCTCGGCAAGTGGCGTAAAAATTCGAGCATACAGCACGCTCGATCATGTAGGCGAAACTGAATTTGTTCTAAACGTTGCAGCAAAATTTTTGGACTATTTTGACGATTACTTTGGCACTCCCTATCCATTGCCAAAATGCGACCTACTTGCCTTGCCAGATTTTAGTGCCGGAGCAATGGAAAACTGGGGTCTAGTAACTTTCCGTGAAAGCTGCATGTTTGTAGGCCCCGGCACTCCAATCGCGACCAAGCAATTTAATGCCATGGTTGTTGGTCATGAGCTGGCACATCAGTGGTTTGGAAACTTGGTAACTATGCAGTGGTGGGATGATTTATGGCTCAACGAAAGTTTTGCTAACTGGATGGGCTACAAAGTTGTTGATCACTTTTACCCAGAGTGGCGTTACTGGGAACACTTTAATGATTTTGAGGCTTTGCGCGCCTACGCCCGCGACAGCTTGGCCACTATTCAAAGTGTTAGGCAACCGCTCAACGACCCAGAGGAAATCGCCTCGCTTTTCGACAGCGCAATTATGTACTCAAAGGGAGCCTGTTTAGTGCGAATGTTGCACGATTACTTAGGCGAGCAAAACTTCAAAAACGGAATTCGAGCCTATGTTAAAAAATTTTCTTATAAAAACGCGACTATGCAAGATTTATGGGAGTCGTTAGGAAGTGTCGCTCAAATTGAAGTCGCCGATTTTATCGAACCATGGCTAACTCAGCCCGGCCACCCGGTTGTAAGTTTTAGACAGACCAATGGTCACGCCACCTTAAACCAGAGGAGATTTTACGCCGACCCACGTGCCGCGCGCAACTCTGACGATGCGATTTGGCCAATTCCGCTACTCGGCAATTCGGTTGAGCAAAAAATTCTTAAAGATCGTACGACTCAAGTTAAGCTAAAAAGCGAAGACCTAAACCTACTAAACCAGGGCGCAGGTGGCTTTTACCATGTTCAATATGACAGTGGCGAGCTTAAAGACATTGTTAATAACTTAGAACAATTAAAAACACTGGATCGCCAAAAATTATTGCACGATATGCTGGCGTTGACTCGCGCCGGACTTGTTTCTACATCTGACACTCTGCGCCTTTTAAGCGCTTTCGCGAACGAAACTCAATATTCTGTTTGGTCTGCTATTGCTAGCATTTTAGGCGCCACAGAGTTCTTAATTAGCGATGCGCAAAAATTACATTTTAATAAATTTGTAAATAATTTGATTAAAAAGCAGCTAAATCACCTTGGTTTAAAACCCCTCGGAGATGAGAGTTACAACGACAACCTTTTGCGACCTGTAATTTTAAACCTGGCTGTGCTCGGCGAAAATAAACTTGCCAATCAGCAAATGTTGCAGGTTTTTAGGCAGGCAGGTAAAACTAACGACCTACCTGTTGAGGGTCGGGAGGTTTTTTATAGCTCAGTTGGCAAAATCGGCGAGACGCAAGACTTTGCCAAGCTTTTAAACTGGTACAAAACTACGAGTTCAGCTCAAGAAAAGCTTTTACTAACCGCGGGCTTAACTAGTACAAAAAGTGAATCACAAATTACCGAGATCTTGAATCTTTTACCAACTAACAAAATACGCAACCAGGATGTACCGTTTTGGCTTTTGCGACTTATGCGCAACCCGGCTAGCAAAAAACTTACCTGGCACTGGGCTCACGCAAATTGGGGTTGGCTAGAGAACACTTTTAAGGGCGACTTGCATTACAGTGATCTACCTCAGTATTTTGCCAGTGGTTTTAGTACAGAACTTGAACTCGCAAAATTTAAAAAGTTTTTCGAGCAAAAGCTAGACGATCAAGGCTTAAGGCGTAACATTTCGCAAGCGATCGAGGACATTGAAGTAAAAGTTTTGTGGCGTGCACGCGACGAAAACCTAGTGGCTGAGTTTTTAGAATCGATCAAATAACAATCGTGGTGTAACTAATCGCCCTTTGAGCCAAATACCAGATCTCTATATTTCTTTTAAAAACTCATTTACCTGCGGCGGGTTATCAGCAAGTTCAATCGCGCTTAAGCTATAGTCGCCTTCCCACCGATGCTGTGCCACCCAAAATTGTGCAGCGAAATGCATTTGCTGCAACTTTTTGTTGGTTATGTATTCGAATCCGCTGCCCCAATTATTTTTGGCTCTGTACTTACATTCGACGAAGTAGACTACGCTACTTTTACTACACACAATATCAATTTCACACCAGCGCGTTCGCCAGTTTTGTTGCAAGATTTCAAATCCATGTTCATGTAAATATGTTGCGGCGGCATCCTCGGCCATACGACCAATCTCTGTCGCACTCACACCGCAAACTCTTTAACAGGACCGTAACTAAACCTATGTATATCGGTTGGACCAAGTAGCGCTAGGCTCTCGCGATGCTTTTTCGTGCCATAGCCCACATGGCTAGCAAAATTAAAGCCCTCATAAATATGATCAATCTTTGCCATGTAATTATCACGAGCGAGTTTCGCGACGTTACTCGCAGCCATTACTGCAGGATATTTATCATCCGCCTTGACAACATAGCTTGCTGCCATCTCTCCTAGCATTCTGGCATTACCGTCGACAACTATTAAAGTTCCACTCGGAATATCAAGCTGGCTGATCGCCCTTGCTGCCGCCAATTGAACGGCTTTCCATATGTTAAATTCATCAATTTCACTCGGGCTAGCCCAACCTATGGCGATTTGCTGGGCTTTTTTACGAATTCGCAAAACGAGTTCTGCGCGATCTCCACGTAAAACTTTTTTACTATCCGCTAAACCCTTCATTTTAAATTTTTCGGGCATTAAAACTGCAGCTACGCAAACTGGACCAGCTAAACATCCGCGTCCTACTTCATCTATCCCGACAATCATGTGGGGAGTATAAACAAGTTTGGGGGCAAAAGTAAAGCTATCACAACGTACTTGCCAAGTTAAGCCTCAGTTTGTCACCCCACTATCGCGACAAACAAAAAACCACCCGACTTGCAGGTGGTTTTTTGTTATTTCTTTTTAGCTTTTGGCTCGTGCTTTTCGGCTAGTTCTTCTTTAATCTGTTCGATTTCTTCTTCGGCAGCTTTGTTTGCAGCGTTCACTTTGTTTTTGTCAAAATCGCGCGCAACCAAACGAGCAGATTTACCGCTACGCTCTCGCAAGAAGCTTAGGTATTTGCGACGAACTTTACTTCGCTTTGTAACTTCTACCTTAAGCACAAGTGGGCTGTGCATTAAGAAAGATTTTTCTACACCAACACCGCTAGCAATACGGCGAACAGTAAAGCTTGCGTTAATACTGTCTTTACGATCAGTACGGATAACAACGCCTTCAAAAATCTGAATACGCTCTTTGTTACCTTCTTTAATTTTTTGGTGAACTTTAACTGTGTCACCACTACGAACATCAACAAGTTTAGCCTTGCGTTGTGCGTCGTTAATAGCTTTGATTAATCCAAACATACTGGTTTTACTCACTTTTTTAGCAGTTACAGGTAATTTTATCATAAAACTTACAGATTGAAAAGGATTATTCTGCAATCTTTATAATATTCATATTTTGATAAAAGGATCATTTACACAGTCTGCCGCTCACTCATGTTTTTATAATACAACACTTAAGTGGTAGAATTACGATATGATTGGCCTAAACCACGCTCTAACAGGAGCGGCAATTGGAATCGCTGTGCGTGAACCGCTTTTAGTGGTTCCTTTGGCGTTTGCGTCACATTTTGCATTAGACGTGATCCCTCATTTTGGAGGCCACCAAATTTATACCTGGGGCAATAAGCATTTTACGCGAATTATCATCGCTGATGGAATCGCGTGCTTGTCGATTATTAGCTTAATCATAACACTTAATCCCTCACTCGCACTTCCTGTTTTACTAGGAGTATTTTTTGCGATGCTACCAGACGCTCTGCTTGTGCATTACTACACAAAAAAGCCGCTTAACAACTGGTTTCATAATTTTCACCTAAATCTACAGTGGTACGAAAAGCCCCAAGGTATTGTTGTAGAAGCGCTTTACCTGCTACTAATTTCGCCAGCGATTCTCTATTTATTGACTTGATTTACATTTTATGTTATAAATATATGGTTTCAAGGAATTGTCCCGTTCGAACATCGGAGACATCATGGCGAACACGCCCAAGCGTGGCAGCAAGATCCTGACGATCGCCGGCTACGGGCTGGCGAATCTGGCCCTCATCGTCCTCGTGACGTGGGCCGGTGGTCAGGTCAAGACGGAGTTCCCGTCGCTGGATGGTGTCGTGCGGGTGATCAGCGCGATCATCTGCGTCAGCATCGGCATCGTGACGGTCCACATCTACACCACCCGCCACCACCACAAGTCCTGAAACACGAGCCCTCACCCGGGCCCAAAGCCCCGCTCATTTACGAGCGGGGCGTTTCATTTTAAATTACTCTGTTGATCTCTTCGAGCGTAGTGACTCCGGCACAAGCCTTCAACACACCGTCCTGCAACATGGTTACCATACCTTGTGCTTTGGCAGTTTTCTCAATCATTACCGAATCCACATCAGCGACATCGCCGCGCAAATACGCCTGCACTTTATCGGTGATTGCCATTTGCTCCATTATCACCAATCGGCCACGATACCCAAATGGATTTTCAGCCGAAGATCCGGGTTTATATAAGGTCAAATTGTCGACATCTGGCTTTGCGACATTCTTGGGCAAATCACTCAGCACTTCGTTGATATATTTTTTAGTTGCCTCGTCGGGCTTATAGGCTACACGTGTTTTTTCATCTAATTTACGGACTAAACGTTGGCCAATAACTAGACGGATCGCCGTCGAGAAGATTGGGTTCTGCCCAATCATATCTATAATTCTGCTAAAAGCTGTGGCCGCTGTACTCGCATGGAATGTACTCAACACCAAATGTCCGGTGATTGAGGCCTGAATGGCGGTCTTCGCCGTATCTATATCTCGAATTTCGCCTACCATAATTATATCGGGGTCAAGTCGCAACACAGCACGCAGCTTGTCGGCAAAACTATCGCCGCTTTCGGTAGAAACCGGAATCTGAATCACACCCGGCACAGCTAATTCGACCGGGTCTTCGAGTGTCAAAATCTTGCGATCAGTAGTATTTAAACCGTTAATCATGCTGTAAAGCGTGGTTGATTTACCGGAACCAGTAGGCCCGACAACCATCACCATTCCATGCGGATGCTCAACAACATCTTGGATGGTTTTTAGTTGCTGCTGATTTAATCCTAGATAATCTAACTTAAGGAGCCGGGGATCAAAATTGAATAATCGCATGACGACGTCTTGGCCATAGATCGTTGGAACGGTTTCGATACGCATGTTTAAGGTTCGGGTTGATCCATCAGGATTACGGATCTCTTGTTGCATGTGACCAGTTTGCGCATCAGTTGCCGCAGTACTCACATTGCCTCGTGATGCAATTGACGCCAATAAAACTCGATATTTATCGCGTGAAAGAGTAGCTACCGGATGCAGTGCGCCATCAACGCGAAGTCTTACTCTCAAGTTCCCCTGTTGATTTTCAAGATGAATGTCGGATGCGCCAAGTTTATCGGCCTGAGTTATTAGATAATTTAAAATATCGTCAGAACGCACAGAGTCTAAAGTTTTTGAAACCTCGGCGATCGCCGCGTTGTCGCCTTCTTTGGCGATTTTTACATCTTGGTAAACTACTTTTTTTGGCGGATCATACCGTTGCATGAACTCTTTAAAGCCAGAGTCTGAGATCATTAAAAATCTAACGACTCGCCCATTAAAACGATCACGCAGCTCGTTTAATAGTTGCTGCGGAGTAGAAACTGTGATGCCGAAAATTAGAGCAGCTTCGTCGTTACCGTCGCTAAGTGGAACAATCCGTCCTTTGTGCATTTCCTGGACGGTTAGCGTGGACGGAAAAAGTTGTGCTTTTTGAACAACCCCAACGGTATCGTAATACTGCAAGCCAAGTAAGCCCGCCCTGCGTTGAGTATTAAATTCGTCCTCAGCTCTAAATTTAGCCTGATCATCGGCTGCCATAAGCACTATTGTACAAATGTTTTGCGATTTGGGGAATGGGCGCGCGTGAAGTATTTTATAAGTATGCAACTTGTTTTAATCGCGCATAATATTCGTAGCACTTATAACGTAGGGTCGATCCTGCGAACTGCTGACGGCTTTGGTGTGCGGAAAGTCTATTTTAGTGGATACACCCCCTACCCCGAACAACGCGATGATCCCCGTCTGCCGCACATCAGACAAAAAATCACAAGTCAGATTCATAAAACCGCGCTTGGCGCCGAAGTAACTATGCCGAGCGAGTTTGCGGATGATATTTTTACCCTTATAAAAAACTTGCGAGACAATGGTTTCACAATTTTAGCACTTGAGCAAAACAAAGATTCGATCTTATTACCCAATATCAGACCTACTCAAAAAACCGCTCTACTGCTAGGCGAAGAAGTTAATGGTATTTCCGACGACCTTATAAAGATGTGCGATATGATCACCGAAATACCAATGCAAGGAAAGAAAGAATCATTTAACGTTAGCGTCGCCACTGGAATCGCTCTGTACGAACTGACCAGGCCAAGGTAAAATTGTTTAAAATGCCTAAATCAAAATCCGCGCATAAACAAACAGTCAAAAAAATGCATCGCCACAGAATGACCATATTCTTTGGAATGGCAGCTGCGCTGATAGCTATTCAATTTACATGGTTAGCACAAACAACACCGGGCAACGTTTTAGCCTATGCTGTTAGCGTAAGTATTGGTGAGCTAGCCAATTTGACCAATCAAAAAAGAGCCGAAAATGGTCTAGCACCTTTAAGTGTAAATAGCCAGCTCAACAATGGAGCGCAGGCTAAAGCTAACCACATGGTTGCAAATAACTACTGGGCTCACACCGCACCAGATGGCACTGAGCCCTGGTACTTTTTTGACACCGCAGGATACAACTACATTCATGCAGGCGAGAACCTAGCTTATGGTTTTGCTGACAGCGCTGAAATGGTAGACGCCTGGATGAACAGCCCCGGTCACAAAGCCAACATTTTAGGCGATTATAAAGAAATGGGTTTTGGAATAACCAATGGATCAAACTATCAAAGCGGCCAGTACACTGTAGTAGCAGCCTTTTACGGCACTCAAGCAGCGCCACCGGCCCCTACTCCGGAGCCAACACCAGCACCAGTTGTCGCACAAGCCCAAGCCACAGCACCCGAGGCGGAGCCCGCGCCGGTCCCAGTGGAGTCCGCGGCCGAACCAACCACCACACCCGCTCCCGAGGTTGTAAACGAAGACAAGACCGAAGAACCCAAAGTTACCGTAGCCGCCCCCACAAGAGTTACTAATTTGCAAAACTTGCTGAGTGGTAATGCAAGTTGGGCAGTTTACGCGAGTCTTGGGGTGATTACTGCCGCCGTAATTGGCTTTGCTATAACGCACCGAAAATTAATTGTGGCAGGTTGGCGGCACAGCACGCACTTTATTTTGGTACATCCACTTATTGATTTAGCGGTAATTGCGGTAATTGTTGGGCTCGTTTTGGCTGGTTCAGCCGGATTTATTAGATAAGCTCTGAGCGAGGCCCGGTACTGCGTGAGTACCAGGCCTGCCCTATGAAGTTGTCGTTCAGTTCACAGACGGGACCCGCACGATCTCGGCGACCTTAGCCAGAACTTCCTCGAGGTTGCCCTCGTTGAAGTTGAGCGTCACGGCTCCCTCGCCGCTGTTGTCGCTGACCACCAGCGTGCCCGCCGCGTTGACCGTGACCTGCAGCTCCCCGTGGAAGCTGTAGTAGGCCACGTCCCACGGCGTGATGCGCTCGGTGAGCGCGAGCTCGCGCAGGTAGTGCATCATGCGAGCACTGGCCGGCGGGAGCATCAGCTTGCGGACCTCAGTGTCCTTCGGGTCGAAGGTCATCGACGAGACGCAGACCAGTGTGGCCGGCCCGTCGAACACGAACGTGTGGGCCACGAAGGGCTCAATCACGATCACGTCGCCGGCCTGAACCGAGTCCACCTTGAGCGGGCCGACCAGCTGGCCGACCGGGCTCACGTGGCAGCTGGTCAGAACACCACGACCACGCGTCAGCAGGAACCGCTCACGGTCCTCCATGTGGTAGTGGTCTCCCAGCGTCACCGGCTTACCGTCGACCGGAGCGTTGATCTCGAGCAGCGTCATGCGACCGATGCCGAAGCCGGTCTCGGTCGGTACGTCGACCTCCGAGATCGTCCGACGGTCGTCGGAGTGAACGCCCTGCATCCGCAGGATTCTGGCGGCCATTGGCCACCTCCTTCGTGAGTACTTCTTTGGGCAATGATTAAACTAACAGTTTTGAGCGCAATAGTCAAATTTATTACTTAACCGCGACACACTCCGTACCCAGCAGCTCACTCAAACTTTCCATCAGATCTTCTTGCGGGTCAACTTTAAAAGGCATTTTTATCGCTGATTTTTTATCTTCACCCAAAACCAAAACCACTTCATGCGATCCTGGCCATTCGTTAAAAACTTGCTTAACTTTAACTAGCGCCTCATTATTCGACGGATCTTTTACGTGTACAAACAAGCGCGGCTTTTTCTCTTCGACTGGGACATACGTATAAAGTTCAAGCTTTTTTTTAGATTTCGGCTCAAGATTCAAACGCTTTGTCTGCGGTAATCGCATATTGCGGCCAGTTGATTTGTAGTTATCGAGCTCGTCGTCGGTTACAAAAATTATTTCCTCGGCGATAATTTTTACGTCATCAGTCGGATTGCCATCGCGGTCCTTGGCGTTGATTTTACCTTTCACTTTAACCACAGCGTCCTGGACGAGCTTTTCGGAAATTTCCTCATAAAGCTTAGGGAATACTATGATCTCCATCTCGCCGGCTTTGTCTTCGAGTTTTACGAAAGCCATTTTACTGCCACTTTTTGTGTTAATAACGCGAGAGTCATTAATAACTCCGCCAACCATCGCAGTCTTTCCGTCCATTTCTTTGGCCAAATTCGATATAGGCATAGTCTGCTCGCTGAAGTATGCATCGTACTTATCCAACGGATGTGCGCTTAAGTACAACCCTAGCAGCTCACGTTCCCATAAAAGCATCTCGCGATCACTGGTTCTGGTCGGCGCCGGATCAAGTTTTAATGCTGGAATCATTTCGTCTAGCAAACTCCCGAACAGATCCGCCTGACCACTGGCGGCCTCTTTTTGAATTTTGTGCGCAAAAGCCAAGATCGTATCCATGTTATAAAGCAAATCAGTTCGATCCGCCAAACTATCAAACGCGCCAGCTTTTACTAAACTTTCAAGATTTTTACGATTCACTATCCTAACGTTAACTCGCTTCAAAAAGTCCTCAATCGACTTAAACTTACCCTCTTCACGCGCACGCAAAATTTCTTCGACGGCATTTGTGCCAACATTTTTAACAGCATTCAAACCAAAACGAATCTGATTCGTGCCTGGCACGGTTCCAAATTCGGCAAAAGATTGGTTAATATCTGGAGTTAAAACTTGCAAATCTGCACGCCGACATTCGGCAATTTCAATTGCTAAACGATCAGTGTCATCTTGATCGCTGGTCATTAAGGCCGCCATAAATGGTCCCGGGAAGTGCGCTTTTAAGTAAGCCGTCCAGTAGCTAATTAACCCGTAGCATGCTGAGTGCGACTTATTAAAACAATAGTCGGCAAAGCCTAAAAGATCCTTCCAGAATTTTTCAATCACAGCTTGTGGCACGCCATTTTTAACTGCGCCCTCGATAAACTTGACTTGCATTTTTTCCATCACATCTAGCTTCTTTTTACCAATTGCCTTACGCAAAGTGTCGGCTTCACCACCGGTAAAACCACAAACATCGCGCGAGATCTGCATCACTTGCTCTTGGTAAACTAGCACTCCGAAGGTGTTTTTAAGTGCGCCCTCCATGAGCGGATGCGCGAAACTCACCTTTTCGAGTCCATTTTTGCGCTTAATAAAGCTATCCGTCAGCCCAGCACTAAGCGGACCCGGGCGATACAGTGCGCCCATAGCGATAACGTCGTCAAACTCGTTGGGCTTTAAGTCACGTAAATAGCGCTTCATACCGGCGGATTCAAACTGAAACACTCCCGTTGTGTCACCACGCGCTAACAGCTCGAAAGTTTTTAGATCATCAAGTGGGATTTTACCCAAATCAATATCCACATCCTCGATCTTTTTAATAATTCTCAAAGCGTTTTTAATAACCGTTAAGTTGCTCAGACCCAAAAAGTCCATCTTTAAAAGCCCAAGTTCTTCGATCTGACCCATTGGGAACTGGGTAGCGACGACGCCTTTTTGTGCCATCTCGAGCGGAATATATTGCACGAGCTCGCCCGGCGCAATTACCACACCACATGCGTGGACACCGTGGCTACGAATCGTACCTTCAAGCCGGCTCGCAAGGTCGATCACGCGTTTTGCGGTTTGGTTGTTTTCGTATTCGGCCTTTAAATCTTGGTCCTTTTCGATCGAAACTTTAAGAGGAATATGCCTACCCTGAACAGGTGCGGGGATCATTTTTGCCAGTTTATCGGCCTCGGCGTATGGAACCTGCAAAACACGTGCCACGTCGCGCACTGCCGCACGCGCCGCCATTTTACCGAATGTAACAATATTACTCACGCGGTCTTTGCCGTACTTGTTAGAACAATATTCGATCACTTCGTCACGTCGGTTATCTTGAATGTCAACGTCGATATCGGGCATACTGATACGATCAGGATTCAAGAAGCGCTCAAACAGCAAGCCATATTTTAGAGGATCGAGATCCGTTATACGCAGCGCGTAAGCAATAATCGAACCGGCAGCACTACCACGCCCCGGCCCAAAGATAATCCCTTGGTCCTTACCCCAGTTGATAAAATCCTGCACGATCAGCATATATCCGTTAAAGCCCATGCCGTCGATAACGCCCAGCTCAAAGTCCGTGCGTTCCAACACGTGCGGTGGAATAATTTTTCGTGCTTGTTCAATTGTCATTTTAAACGCGTCTTCGCGGCTCATGTTGGTGTAGCGATCTACTAGGCCACGATGTACTAAATCGTCCAAAAAAGTCTTTTCGGTCTGTCCCTCTGGCACGGGGAACTCTGGGATTAAGATTTTATCAAACTCAAACTTAATCTCGCAGCGATCTGCGATTTCTTTAGAAGTCCTAATACTACTTGCATGATCAGCGCCCCAACGAGCAATTGCGCTTTTTGGATCTTCAACAAACAGATCAAAATCTTTTAAGCTAAACCTATCCTGGTCGCTCAAAAACGCACCAGTTTGCACGCAAAGCAGAATTTCGTGAGCATCCTTGTCGGCGGGGGCAGCATAGTGCGCGTCGCTGGTTAAAACTGTTTTAATTCCAAGATCAGCTGCTAGCTTGAAAAGCTTTTGGTTAAGTTTTACCTGCTCATCCCACTTCATTGGGTGATCGGGATGGCCATGGTCCTGAACCTCAATATAGTAGCGATCACCAAATAAGTTCTTGTACCATTTGGCAATTTCGTAGGCTTTTTCATCTTGATCGGCGCGTAAGTTTTCGCCTAATTCGCTACCGGCACAAGCAGACAAGCAAATTATGCCTTCGTTATATTTTTCGAGTAAATCATGATCAATACGCGGTTTGTAATAATACCCGTCCAAGCTCGCAGTAGTCGCCATGCGCATTAGGTTTTCGTAGCCTTTATTATTCATGGCTAGTAAAATTAGGTGATAGCGAGCTTTATCTTTTACGGGGTCTTTGTCGGTGAGTTTTCGGGCTGCAACATATGTTTCTATACCGATAATCGGTTTAATGCCTCGCGCAGTCGCCTCTTTATAAAATTCAATCGCACCACTTAAGACACCGTGGTCTGTAATCGCTACAGCCTCCATACCTAGGTCCTTAACTCGGTCGAGCATTTCTGGAACTTTTTGCAAACCATCCAGCACGCTGTAGTGCGTGTGGTTATGTAAATGCACAAAATCTTTCGCCTCTAAAACAGGCGTTTGCTCTGACACCTCAAAATCTCCCTAACTATTTGCGTGCGTCTTCAATTGACGTTTGAATATTTTTAATCACGTCCGATATATACGGAACGCTCTCGAATAAAGATAAGAACCAGAACATTCCAGCAATGACCAATGTACCGCCGATGAATGTTCCTAGACCAAAAAATATTCCACGAACAAAGTTTAGTCTATAGATACTCCAGCGACGGCGCTCATAATCCTGAAAGAACTCTTCAAAAACATCATTTACACCAACACTGTGATTACTAGCGGGCTTATCGGTTTTTGTTTTCTTTTCCATGCTTATTTTTTGGCTATTCGCTTTTTAGCTTCATCGATTGCGTCTTTAGTTTTGTCGGCCGCCATGTCTGTCCTGTCTTTAAGGTCATCTGCTACATCGCTAGCTTTCTTTTTTGCATCTTTAGCAAATTCTTCTGCTTGGCCGCGCGCGTCATCAAGTTTATCAGAAGCGTCATCCGCAAAATCTTCGCCCTTACCGCGCATATCTTTAAATTTACTGTGTAGATCATCTTTCACGTCAGTAGCTTTGTTTTTAATATCGTCACGGGTGTCTTTTCCACTTTTTGGAGCGGTCAATAAACCAGCCACCAAACCAGCAATTGCGCCGATCAACAAACCAACTTTAAAATGTCCTTTTTTGTGTGCCACAACTAATCCTCCTTTGATTTTTTAGATTTTTCGGCCATTCTGCCCAGCCATTCGGCTAGAAGCGTGCTAATTAAAGCTGGCACGGTTGTATTTTGAATGTTAGTAACAATTCCTTGTACTTGTCCAACAGTTTCTTCGGCAGAATCAACAATATCGTTGACTTTGCGCGCAACTGCAATCATAAGCGACACAAGGATAATTGATAACACCAAAAATACAGCTAGTGTAATCGACAAAATTATTACTAGTATTTCCTCTGCTGTCATAATTCCCCCTTAGTTACATTTAGTATAGCATTATTGCTTCGGTTCTTGCTTTAATCGCTTAGTTAAATAGCTACGGAATTCCGGCGCTAGTTTTGGATCCACTAAGGCATAATCGACAATTGCCTGCAAATAGCGAGACTTATCACCGGCGTCGTGCCAAATGCCTTCGGTAACGCAACCATAGACATGCGTAGTTTCAGCAAGCTCGCCTACTGCCTCAGTTAAAATTATCTCACCGCCAACACCGGTTTGTTCTTTAGCTAAAATCGGAAAAATATCTGGAGTCAAAATACTGCAACCCGCTACCGCCAAATTAGACGGGCTAGCTTTCGGATCTGGTTTTTCAACCAAGCGCTTTAGGCGGAACGAGTTATCGTCAATATATTCGGCAACTTCGGCGATTCCGTAGCGCTTTACCTCAGCCGGCTCGACTTTTCCAAACGAAACGACCGGCCTTCCGGTTTTTTTAAAAACCTCTAGAAGCTGAACCGGTTCAGGAGTTTTCGATCTAAAAAAGTCATCGGCGTAAACGGCAAAAAACGGTTCATCTGCGCCTATTAAGTGTTTAGCGTTTAAAACGGGTCGGGCCGTACCTTTTGGAGTTCCTTTTTGACGAACATAAACAAAGTTAGCTAGTTCAGCAATTTCTTTAATTTGATCCGCAAAATCGTCTTTACCTTTTGCGCGGAGCTCATGCTCGAGCTCGTCAGAGCGGTCGAAATGATCTTCCACTGCTCGTTTTGTAGATCCAGTAACAATGATTACATCCGTTACGCCCGCTTCTACGAGTTGTTCAACAATTATCTGAATAACCGGTTTGTCTACTATTGGCAGCATCTCTTTTGGCATTGCCTTAGTTTGCGGCAAGAAACGCGTGCCCAGCCCGGCGGCTGCAATTACAGCTTTAGTTGGTAACCTCATAAAAAACTACCCTCCATTTTATAAGTAGTTATCCAAATTATACAGCCATCGCGGCTATTTTAGTAGATCTTGGATCAGGCTTTTAGCAAGCTCGGGGTTTGCTTTGCCTTTACTTGCTTTCATGACCTGGCCAACTAAAAAGCCAATCGCTTTGAGCTCGCCATTTTTAACATCTTCGGCGGCTTTTACATTAGCCTGCAAGACTTCGTTCACAATTTGGCGCATAGCATCTTCGTCGTTTTCCTGAACCAATCCAAGAGCATTCGCCTCTGCTCTGGCGTCAGCCCCAGCGTTACCCCTAAGCGCAAATAACAGCTGGTCGGCAGCATTTGAACTAAGTTCATTGGCGCTAAACATCTGATAAACATCACTAAACTGGCTTACGTCTGCGATCGCCAAGTTTTCTTCTGTTTCCTGACGCTGTTTAATATCACGATTCACCAAAAAGTTTGCCGCAAACTGCGCCGCTTTCGTGCCAGATTTTTCCCCGACCCCCAGTACAGTAAATACATAATTCGCATTTGTCAGTGCGTCCTGCAAAATTAGTGTCTCGGCAATTGATTTTTCGATTCCTTTACTTTCAAGCTCGAATCTAAGTTGCGGCGGCAGTTTTGGCATAGATTCTACAACCTTTTTGATCTGGCCCACGCTCAGTTCAATCGGTGGCAGATCGGGCTCAGGGAAATAGCGATAATCCATAGCTTCTTCTTTGCTGCGTTGACTGATTGTTTTTTGCTTGGCGTCGTCCCAACCACGAGTCTCCTGACGAATTTTTTCGCCTTTTTCGACGAGCTCGACGTGACGTTTGACTTCATATTCAACAGCTCGCTCGACGGCCCTAAACGAATTTAGGTTTTTAATTTCTACGCGCGTGCCCCATTTATCTGCACCTTTTTTTGCAACCGAAATATTGACATCAAAACGCATATTACCATGTTGCAGGTCGCCACGAGTCACTCCCGCATATTTCATAAGCAAATAAAGTTCTTCGGCATATGCTTTAGCCTGAGCTGCACTATGCATGTCTGGCTCACTTACAATCTCGAGCAAAGGAGTTCCCGCCCGGTTTAGGTCAACTAGGCTATAGGCAGCACCGCTCGGGTGAGTCAACTTACCAGCGTCTTCTTCGAGGTGTGCACGGTTAATCCGCACTTCGATTTCGCGCCCGTCGGCTTTAATTTTAATCTTACCCTCACCAACGATCGGGCGATCAAGCTGTGTAATCTGATAGCCTTTTGGTAGATCTGGATAAAAATAATGTTTTCGATCAAAACTGCTAACCGTGGCAATTTTTGCGTTTAGTGCGTGGCCGGCCCTAATGGCAAGTTCCACGGCGCGTTCGTTCAATACCGGCAAAGTACCGGGTAACCCAAAACAAATAGGTGAAACTACGGTGTTCGGAGCTTGACCCCTGTCGTCGTTGCTCGCACCCGAAAATAACTTTGTCGCAGTACTTAGCTGGACATGACATTCGATTCCGATAGTTGGTTCATAATTTTCTAGATTTTTCATAGCGCACCTAAATCTTTTAAGCCGGTTTTAAAACTAGTCATTGCCCCGCGGACTTCACCCTGCGTAAATCTAACTCCTGTCTCATGAGCTAAACGATTTCGCATTTTATGAGCTTGCCAAACGGCGTTGTTATTACTAAATAAGGTTTTAGCACTTTTTAATCGATCACCCATGGTTTGACCGCGCATTCCTTTTTCTTTTAGGGCACGATCTAAGAGCTTATCGGCTTCAAAAACAGCTTGATGTAGTTCTGCCTGACTTCCGTCGAGCTGGCGATTGATAATTGCCCACTGACGTTGGTAGTAGTCGCGGTCAAGTGAACTATGTTTTTTGCCAAACACACCGATGTAAATAAATAGAGCTAGAGCAATAACAAGCGCAACTGCCAAAAAGGTAATTAAAACTTCATCCATAACCATTACTTCGCTCCTTTTAGCTGAGCAGCTAAGCTAAGCAATAACGGATCAGATTTTTGCGCGCCGATTAGCTGCAACCCTATCGGTAAATTATTATCGTCAAATCCAGCCGGAACGCTTATTGCCGGCAAACCTGCCAAGCTCGGACTAACCGTCATGACATCAGTTAAGTACATTTGTAGCGGGTCAGCCGTGTTTTCACCAATTTTAAAAGCCGTAGTTGGAGCGACCGGGCAGATCAATACGTCATAATCGGCAAAAAGCTCGGCAAACTCGTTAATTAATTTTGTACGAACAGTCTGCGCCTTGCGATAATAGGCGTCAATGTAACCACTACTTAACACATAGGTACCAATTAAAATTCGACGTTTGTTCTCGGCGTTAAAACCATGGTCGCGACTCAAACCATAAAGCTCGTCCAGAGTTTTGGCATCTTTGTCGCTGTAACCGTAACGCACTCCGTCGTATCGGCTAAGATTACTACTGACTTCGGCAGGCACCACAATATAATAAACCGCCAGTGCTAGAATGCTCGACGGAACGCTAACCTCCGTTACCTCGTGACCTAGTTTTTGAAGTTGTTTGGCTTGCTCGCGAACAACTTTTAAAACTTCGGGTTGGACGACGTCAGTCATGGCCTCTTTTATGATTCCGACTTTAAGCGATTTCACAGGATTATCTTTTACCAAAAAACTCTTAGGCCTGTCAGGCAAACTAGTAGAGTCCAGCGGATCTTTACCGGCTATAATGTCATAAATCAAGCTGGCATCCTCGGCCGTATTGCAAAGTAGTCCAACAGTGTCAGTGCTACTTGCCATAGCCACAACCCCATAGCGTGAAACCATTCCGTAAGTTGGCTTAATTCCATAAACTCCACAAAAACTCGCAGGCTGACGACTAGAACCCCCAGTGTCAGTGCCTAGCGCAAAAGGCACAATATCCAGAGCTACTGCCGCTGCAGAGCCGCCAGACGAACCGCCAGCTACCCGAGTTTTATCGTGAGGATTTTTTGTTACGCCAAAGTCGCTGTTTTCGGTACTACCGCCGTGACCAAAGGAATCAAGGTTAGCTTTTGCAATTAAAATCGCTCCCTCGGCTTGCAGTTTTTCGATTGCGGTGGATTGATATGGAGCTTTGAAACCTTTTAAAATATTACTGGCCGCAGTTGTGTCGCCGCCAAAAGTCAAAAAGTTATCCTTGGCGATAAAAGGCACGCCAGCCAACCGACCAACTTGTTCGCCGGCAGCGATTTTAGCATCTATAGCATCGGCTTGAGCTAAGGCCATATCGCCACATTCGCTAATTACCAAGTTATATTCAGCGGAATCTCGCAACTTTTTTAGAGCTTGTTCAACGGCAGCACGAGCCGATAGTTTCTTCTTGTTAATAGCATCGGTAATCTGTGGGATTGTAATCATAGAACCTTTGGGACTTCAATATAGTTATCTTTGGTTTGAGGAACATTTTTTAGTAAACCTTGTTGATCTACGCCGTAATTTTGGAGCTCATCTTTTCGATTGACGTTAACCAAGCCCGTAACCTGATATGTTGGTTCCAGTCCTTCGGTGTCAACTGAATCGAGCTGCTCTACATACTTTAGAATAGAAGCCAATTCATCCGTGAATTTCTCGGCTTCTTTGTCGGTAATTGCAATTTTTGCAAGCGCCGCAATTCTACGCACTTCATTGCTAGTAATTTTGCTCATTGGCTTTAGTATAACCACTGTTAGGGTGGCCGTCAACAGATATAAGTTCAGTGATTTTGTAGGCATTTTATATAGCGGCGCCTACAACCGCCTGAGCGCACTAAGCCTTAAGCAAAGCGCAACCCTGACTCGACCCTAGGGCGGATCGCTTAGCGAGTTGGAGCTGTGATCGTGCGACGCAGAATGTAAGCCTCTTGCGAGTCCTCCTCTTTCGGAACGATAAACATACATCCCGTAGTTGCTTCGGCGCAATGTGTCTCGGGCTGACGCCCAAAAATCGGCGGCAAACAAACCCTGCAGCCACAGACACAAACCGCGAAATCCACTCCCGGTTTGCCCTTCAAGTAAACCACGAACTGCTCCCGTCTCGATGTTGCAACTATATTATAAAATAAAATTTCGATTATTAAAAGTTGGTAGGCGTGGTGGCAGCCCCGTGAACATACACGAGACTGCCACCAGACAGATAGAGGATCAGTAGACGCAGCCGTTGGACCTGTTGCGACAGTGCGAGGACTGAACAGTACACTGCCAGCATGCGCAGGTGCAATCGGCCCGGAGCAGCGCACCGAAGCGCGACACAATCTTGGCGATGATCTTCATGAAACACCTCCTCGGTGATCGTAGCCTCTAAAACGCATCTCTTGGTGAGATGGACACATTTTACGACCAGCAGAAGAGTTTACAATATCAACGATCTAAACTACTGTTTTGATTTAAGTTCATTTATCAAATCACGTAATTCGGCAGCCGTTTCAAACTGCAAATTCGCAGCGGCTAAATCCATTTCAGCCGTAAGATCCTTGATGACTCGAGCATATTCCTCTTTGGGAATCTTGTTAATATCACGCTTAACCATTTGGGCTTCTTTAGGAATAACCGCACGCAAACCTTCTTCTATTTCTTTACTAACTCCCGTCGGAGTAATTCCGTGTTTTTTATTGTAGGCATCTTGAATTTTGCGGCGACGAGTGGTTTCGTCTAGGGTTTGCTGAATACTTTTTGTAATGACATCGGCGTACATAATAACCCGACCATCGACGTGTCTAGCGGCACGGCCAACAGTTTGGATAAGTGCTGGCGCCGAACGCAAAAAGCCCTCCTTGTCGGCGTCCATGATTGCAACCAAACTAACCTCTGGCAAATCCAGACCTTCGCGCAACAAGTTAATTCCCACCAAAACATCGTAAACTCCAAGTCGCAAATCTCGCAGAATATCACTACGTTCTAAAGTATCAACATCTGAATGTACGTAGGTGGCTTTGATGTTCAGATCGCTAAGATATTCGGTTAGATCTTCGGCCATACGCTTAGTTAAAGTTGTAACTAAAACACGTTGATTTTTTGCTATAGTGTCTTTAATTTCGCCAATCAAGTCGTCGATCTGGCCATCGATTTTGCGGATTTGTATTGGTGGGTCGAGCAATCCGGTTGGGCGAATAATTTGTTGTGCCGGTTCGCCACTGCGACCTAGTTCGTACTCGGCAGGCGTTGCACTAACGTAAACTACCTGGTTAACGTGGCGCTCAAACTCCGTAAAAGTTAGCGGCCGGTTATCGAGCGCACTAGGCAACCTAAAGCCGTAATCCACTAAAACTTCTTTGCGGGCGCGGTCACCATTGTACATGCCACGAACCTGCGGCAAAGTCATGTGCGATTCATCCACAAACATCAAAAAATCGTCAGGAAAGTAATCCATCAAAGTAGCAGGTTGTTCGCCTGGCGCGCGATTTGTTAAATAACGGCTATAGTTTTCGATGCCTTTTACAAACCCTGTCTCCTCCAGCATTTCAAGGTCGAACTTAGTGCGTTGCTGTAGTCGTTGCGCCTCAAGAAGCTTACCTTGACTTTCAAAAAGTTTAACCCGTTCTTCGGATTCTTTGCGGATTTTTTCGATCGCAACGTTAAGCTTTTCGCGTGGCGTCACATAGTGACTTCCCGGAAAGATTGTAACTTGGTCAACCTGTTTTATAATTTCCCCTGTCAGCGGATCGATATTCGTAATCCTGTCAACTTCGTCACCGAAAAATTCAATTCGATACGCAGTCTCACTGCCAGCCGGAAACACGTCTAAAACATCGCCGCGCACCCTAAAAGTACTGCGATGAAAATCAATATCATTGCGCGTATATTGAATATCGCTTAACCAGCGCAAAAGTTTATCCTGACGACGTTGTTCTCCCTTTTTGACAGTAATAGCCATCTGACCATAATCTTCAACAGATCCAATACCGTAAATACAACTCACGCTCGCAACGATCAAAACATCGCGGCGAGTTAAAAGCGCGCTGGTTGCGGCGTGTCGCAACCGGTCGATTTCTTCGTTTATCTTACTGTCTTTCTCTATATAAACATCGCTCGAAGGCATGTACGCCTCAGGCTGATAGTAATCAAAGTAACTTACAAAATAATGAACTTCGGCCTCGGGAAAGAACTGCTTAAACTCGCTATAGAGCTGCGCAGCTAAAGTTTTGTTATGGCAAAGCACCAAGGTTGGAACTTGGCGCTGCGCCACAATATTGGCCATCGTGAACGTTTTACCACTGCCTGTTACACCAAGCAGAGTTTGCTCTTTTTTGCCGTTTTTTAAACCATCAACAAGCTGAGCGATAGCAGTTGGCTGGTCGCCTGTCGGTTGATATTTAGAAACTAACTTAAATGAGCCAGTCATAAAACAATGTTACCACATCTGTAATACATTAAAAACGCTAACCTGTTAAGGTATGCATGGTGCCGTCCGACAGATGTTTAAAGTTGGTTAAAATTTGATCATATTCAACTATAGACCATGTGACCTAAAAGTGGTATAGTAGCCTAGCTACGAGGAGGTGGCGCAGATGCGGGCCTTCCGCACATTCCGCTCGACCGTCATCACAATGTTGATTTCGGTCGCCCTGACCGAAGGGATCGCCGCCAGCTTAGGTGGATGGATCCACAACCTGATGGGAGCATGACTATGCCCGGTCTCGAGATCGTGCTGTACTACCCGCGTCGGCTGCTGAGCTGGCTCTGGGGCTCGCTCCAGACGTACCCGTTCCAGTGGTGTGGCGTCTGCGGCCTGCTGCTGAGCATCGGCATCATCGCCTGGGGCTACACCTTGGGTGGGTGGTGACGTGGCAAGCAAGGAATCCAGGTCAAAGAAGCTGACCCCACGTGACTGGATCCGAACAGTGCCCCTACTGCTCGTCATGGGTCTGGCAGTCCTGATCGTGGTTGGCGGCCTGCTGATCATCCGCTCCTTCAGCTGATTCGGAAGCTCAGTTCGACCTCTAGCAACACGCGGAGCTCTCATCGAGAGCTCCGCCATACCGCAATTATTATTACCCGCGCAAAGATTTCTTAGGACGATCCTCAAGACTCTTGATTTCGTCTTTAAAGTCGGCATACTCCTTGTCCAACCTAGCTATAATTGTTTTTATTAGGCGGGCTGGATCAGTATCAAAGATAATGTCGTCTTTTTTTGCGTGAATTTGAATTTTATCCAGTAAGGTTGGTATAAAATCCGCCACACCGCCACTACCTAATAGGATGCCGCAGATTTTGTGGCTCTCAATCGCAGTGCTAAATTCATGCAAGCTACCACTTCTGCCGCCAACCGTGATTACAGCATCGCTCGATCTCACCAAGTAAGTGTCGCGACCAACGTAGTCCATGTTGGTAAAATTTATGTAGTCAAATTCTTTTACGGGCAGTCTATAGGATTTTACATGTTCGCGAATCGACCCGGCCGGCGAAAATCCAACCGATAGTCCACCTTGGTCCTTGGCGCCTCGAGCCGCATACTGTGGCAATCCGCTAGTTGCCCCAGTTAAAAGTGTGTGGCCTTGTTCAGCAATAGCTACACCCAAGGCGTAAGCCAACATATGGGAAGATTCCACAGTATCACCAGCAGCCGCCCCTGAAACACAGATTTGATATTTACTCATTGCTTTTTAGTATAAAAGCTTATGGCTAGGTTGAGCAAGTTAAGGAATCGTGGTAAAGCTAGGTTCAGCTGGCTTAAATTCAGCTTTTATATCACCGTGCAGATCAAAATCCGAGCTAACGTCACATACTAACGTTGGGCTACCTGGATTAAACGAAAAATCACTGAGATTTAGCCAAACCAAATATGGACTTTTTGTGTTCTCAAAGTAGTAAGCTAGATTTGTATGATCACAAACTGTACGCCAAATCGTAGGCGAGATGTTGGGCTGAGTTGGATCTGGAACACTATATGGTTGCGCCGCGCTGCGGAGTAGTGAAATTACTCCAGCAATCGTCATTCGTAAACTTTGAGGCTTCTGCAGCTGATTCATGTAATAAGCGGTTCTTACAAATCTGCTGGCCGCCGAAGTGTCGCCTGGAATCTGTTTACGACCGCCAAACCCAACATATTCTGGTAAGCCTTCAAGCTGCTTATCGAATGTTGGGGAGTTTGTAGCAACATAATACTGTTCACCTGTCCAAATATGCAACTGGCCATCAATGTACTCAAAAACTGCCATATCGCCCTCGGCGTCATTAATGATTAAGTGCACAGTAGCGCTAGCTTTTTGACCACCCGGCATCGGCATTGTAACAACATTAAAAGGGTTGTTCTTGGTATATTCAATCGCCTCAGCTACTGTGGCAAAATTGTCCACGTAATACTGGCCCCATAAACTTACGAGCAGGTTAGGCAGCTCGGCTTTAGGTTTACCGTAGTCACTTTCCACCAACCAAAGTACATGCATGCTTAGGCCTTTTTCGTTCATGCCGTCTGCGCTTGCCATGTCATAACAAGTTGTCACTACACTGCCATATTTACTTTTCCAGTCGAGCGATTTTCCGCCCTTAAAACCTTTTCGTTCCTGGCCGGCTGGCAAAATCCATATCTTACTGGCCATGTCTTCTTTCCAGTCCATATTCCGCCCTGTGACGACGGCGATTCCATTATCTTTCCAAGTTGCTACAGTACACATTAGATTGCCTCCGGCGCGATCATTTCGTTATCGAGCTGTTTTAAAATTTGTTCCTTCAAGGTCTTTTGACTCATATAACGGATAAAAACTTCGTTCCACAAACTCTCGCGGAAATGGTAAATTGTTCGCCCTGCGTAGGCAACCTCGTTACAGTAGTTAGCCGCAACGTCGAGCATGTTAAAAGCTAGCGGGCGCCAAGTCCTACGATCGACCTCTGCTTTGTCGCTATCTTTTACATCTGTTGGGAACATCAATCCAACGTAATCAAGATCTCGCCAGAACTCCAACTCTGGTTCAATTTGGTACAAAACTTCTTCGGCAGCTCGCCAATGTAAATCTTCGGGTTGAACATGGGGTTCAAAAATCTCGGGGTGGCTTTCGTTTTCTAGTTTTCCAAAATACCGCTGAATCACTCGCCAGTGGATTTTATTACCAGCCATGACTGGACCCAAATCTGGATCTGCAATCAAAGTTTCCACAAAAATATCACCAAAGTTGCGTGCAACTTGCTTGGTTTTAAAAAACGAACTATACAGCCTAATCTCGTTTGTATAATGTACCAAAAGCGAAAGCGCCCACATTGTAATACCCGGTAGAGTTTTAACTTTGACCGGCAGCATTAAGATCACGCCAAGCTCTTTTAGGTGAGTAATATTATGGCGTTTTTTATGAACAAACGGCTCGGCATCATCTGCCCATCGGTCATAGGGCATAATTACAATCTCGATTTTACGAGTTTCAAAATCGCTAGGCTTTAAATGTTTATAACCTTCATTGAATTTATTAAGCCACTTGCCGTCCTCTGCAAAACGCAGGGCGCCATAAATTTCGGCCAGGTTTTCGCGCTTTAACATGCTATCTACCGACCGGTATCCCAAACGTTTCATAATATTTTTTGGTGGATTTTTACGCAGCATTTCTTTGGCTACACTTTTTTTAAGCACCCAGGCATTTCGTGGCATTTTTACTTTTTCCACTGCGTCACGGATCAATGGCAACAAATCCTGAACTGCCTGATTATAATTTCCGCCAATTTTTTTAGCCAAAAGCTCGTCGTGCGTCTTGATTTTTGCGTTTAGCGCATGGTACAGCTCGGGACCTGTAGTATCGGCCGGATCAAGCCCGAGTGCCTTTATAGAATTGCGAGCTTTTATGTGAATATCGCCAACGAGTTTGGCGTCCACGCCCTGCTTATGCGAGATAGATTCAAGTTGCTCCAGGCTTTTCGTAAATAACGGTTCTTTGGCGTTTAGTAGATCGCTCAAAAACTTTGACATTAAAAATCCTTTTCTTGTATCGGCATTTTGCTAAGTTTTGTGCCAGCATGTAAGATCCCGGCTTTTGCGCCAATTTTTGTAACAACAGACGTCGAATTCGCGCTAGCAAAAACCACAGCGTCGGCCAAACTAGCGCCTTGGGCAAATTTAGCAACAAACCCGCTGCCAAATGCATCGCCCGCGCCTAATCTGTCTACAACTTTTACGTCCTTATACATTCCAGCTTTTACGATTTTTTTACCATCTGTAGCAATTGAGCCTCGCGGACCATCCGAAATCAACACCGTCGGCACAAGTTGTGCTGCATGCCTCAGCAACTCTTCGGCAGTTTTCCCTTCGACCAATTCCTGCATTTCTTCTTTGTTGGTAATCAAAACCGCAACATCGGCCAGCATATCGCGTAACTTCGAAGCTTGCCGAAGCTCCATCGTGCCGGGATTAATGGCGACTTGAACCCCATTTTTGCCCGCAAGACTGATGACTTTTTCGAGCAAACTCATCGACCCTAGCGAAGATAAATATAACCAATCGGCTTTCGCGATCGCGTCCAGATCAATATCTGATCCATCGGCATTTATCACGTTGCCATGATTTCGTAGTATAGTTCGTTCGCCGTTTGGCGCAAGAAGCACAGTACTGTAGCCAGTTTTAAAATCATCTTTCTGTTTCAGATGGCTAGTCCCAACAGATTCCGCGTCAAGATCTCTTAGCACTGCTTCACCTGCCGGATCAGTCCCAATCACCCCCATAAAATTACTGTCCAATCCTTGTCTCGCAAAAGTAACCGAGGCATTGGCCGCGTTTCCGCCAGTAGTAAAAACTACTTCATCAACATCGAGTTTTTCACCCAAAGGGATGTGCGCAAACATTTCGCCGTTCTCGCGCTTACCCTTAAAAATATCGCCACGCAAAAATACATCTTGCGTTGCCGTACCTATGCACAACATCCTCAGTCGCGGGATCATACAACCATTTTACCTTCTGAACCAAAGGTGGTAATTTTTTCTTCTACAACCTTCTGGACCTCTTTGTAAACCTCGGGCATTAGCTTAACTACGGCGTATTCATCCGGATTCTCGGCAAGCACCTTTTCTAAGGTTTTTCTAAAGGCAAAGCGCATGTCTGAATTTATGTTAATTTTGCTTACACCAATTTTTGCAGCCTCAGTAAAGTAGTGACCTGGCGTTCCACTGCCGCCATGCAAACTAATGTTGCAACTAATTGCCTGGCGAATTTTTTGCAGCAACTCTAAATCTAATTCCTTTGGAACAGGATATTTTCCGTGCAAATTACCAATCGCTGCCGCAAACGTATCAATCCCAGTTGCATCTACAAAAGTTTTTGCACCTTCTGGGGTAGAGAATGTTTTCTTAATCTCATCGTAGTCGATTTTTTCGGTGTGCAAATTTGAGCTGCCCGCAAAATAGTGTGGCTCACTTTCTACTAGCGCGCCTGTAAATTTTGCGTAATTTACAACTTCTTTGGTTGCGGCGACGATCTCCTCATCCGTGGCGTCATGCCGTTCTTGGCTCACATCAATGTGAATAAATTCAAAACCAGCATCAATTCCCATCTTGGCTGCTTCAACACTCGGACTGTGATCTAGATTTATATACATTTCTAGACCATACTCAATTTTATAGTTATCAACTAAATCACGAATATTTTCCAGTCCCATCGCGTCAACTTCGCCTTGACTAACCTCCACCAAGACTGGTGATTTTCTGGCCTGAGCAGCTCGACAAACCGCAATTAATGTTTCTTGGTTGTCGATATTAAAGGCTCCAACCGCAAAATGCTGTTGACGCGACCGCATCATTAAATGCCTAGCTCTTACACAGTTGTCGCGAATTTGTTTTATGCTCATGTAGCCCTTTCGGTTTTAACCATAAATTGTTTTATAAACTCTTCTAGTTCAGCCTTTTTTGCATCCAAAACAACCGACTTGCACACATAGCTAACGGAGGCAAGTTGGTAATTAAACTGCTTATAAATATTTACGCCTTCTAGCTTACTTATATCCACACCAGAAGCGCCTACATCCTGGCTAACCGGTTCTGACCCAAACTCATACTCATGCACTGCGTCAATATCCCTTACGTAATATGGCTGACCGGAGTTTTCCTTATTCTGGGTGACCGGCTCAACTTTGGTAGTAACCTTACAACCCGAAGCATCGTCTTGGTAGACGAAAATATCAGAAGTGTCAGTCTTTTGATTTTGAATCACGTAGTTAGCCGGTATCTGTGGGGCGATCCACTCCACCTTGTCGACGGTTGTTGAATTACGCGGGTCAACGACGGCCGGCAGCTCCTCCGGATCGGGCGCAAAAAAGTAAAAATAAGCAAAAAGCCCACCGGCAATTAGCGAAAGCCCGAATAAAATAATCGCCCCCATTAGCACAACGCTGAGTTTAGATTCTGATTTATTGCTCAAATTAAGACCCGGCTTAGTGCTTAGATCCAGTCCGTGTAGTTTTATGGGCGAATTATCATTATTTTGCTCGTTATTTTGCATAAATTTTACCTGTAGAACTGAGGCATTCTTTCGCACCATTGTTTTGCGCTCTTAGCAATATGTTCGCCCAGCAAACCGAAATGATCTAGCAACTCATTTGGTTCGCCAGATTCACCAAAACGATCTTTCATGCCCAATCGTAAAATTGGCATTGGCAAAAACTCACTCAAAAGTTCGGTGACCGCACTACCGAATCCACCAGCAATCTGAGCCTCTTCTACCGTTACGACTCGTCCACATTTTTTCGCAGCCTCAACTACAGCACTTTCGTCTAATGGCTTTATAGTTGGAACATGTAAAACCAAGGCACTAATTCCGCTGTCTTTTAAAACTTTTGCAGCAACTAGAGCTTGATAAGTCATGGTCCCCGTAGCCATTATCGCGATGTCCGCCCCCTCGTGATATATATAAGCCTTGCCTAGCTCAAATGGTGTTTGCTCGGTCGTAAAAACTGGACTATCTGCGCGCGATAATCTCATGTAAACCGCGTTATTAACTTTTGCAATCGCCTTTGTGGCTTTCTCGGCCTCGATGCTATCAGAGGGAGCAACCACAACCATATTAGGCATAGTTCGCATAAGAGCGATATCTTCTAGCATCTGGTGAGTCGCTCCGTCTGGACCAACACTAATTCCAGCGTGTGAGCCAATAAGCTTCACTGGCTGTTCATTCAACGCAATCGTTGTACGAATCTGTTCCCAGCATCGCCCCGGACAAAAAGCTGCGTAGCTACTTGCAAAAGGTATTTTACCCATGGCAGCCATACCACTCGCCACCGTCACAAGGTTCTGCTCGGCAACACCTACGTTAAAATATCTCTCAGGGAAAGCTTCGGCAAAATGTAAAATCTGAGTAGATTCGGTTAGATCGGCACATAGCGCAACAATTTTATTGTCTTGCCTACCTGCCTCGAGCAGCCCACGACCGAAACCTTTGCGATTTGCTTCTTGTTTTATATCTTTATCGCCGATATTTTTGACTAAATGCATTATTGGTGTTCTCCTGTAATTCTGCCGCCCAAAGTACGCAAATCGTTTAATGCAACTCTTGCTTGATCCTTAACTGAAGGTGCGCCAGCCATTTCGGATTTATTTGGTGGTGTTCCGTGCCAATGATAGTCATACTCCATGTACCCAACACCCTTTCCCGGAATCGTATGCGCAATAATTACACTTGGTCGGTTTTCAACGGCGCGCGCCATGCTGCAAGCATCTATAATACTGTCCATATTATGTCCGTCGATTTCTTGCACATGCCAGCCAAATGACTCCCATTTTTCGTGGAGATTTTCTAGAGGCATAATATCTTCGGTGTTACCGTCAATCTGAATATTGTTGCGATCAACTATTACTATTAAATTACTCAGCTTGTATTTTGCAGCGAACATTATGCCTTCCCAGCTGTTACCTTCGTTCAGTTCGCCATCGCTAGCAATACAATAAACCCATCTGTGTCGCTTTGCTTCGGTCTTAAGCGCGAGAGCCATTCCTGCCGCCTGACTGATTCCTGAGCCTAGAGGACCTGAGGTGGTCTCCATTCCCGGCAAACGCACCCGCTCCGGGTGACCCTGCAATCTACTACCGAATTTGCGGAGAGTATCAAGTTCGGATTTAGGAAAATATCCAGAATGCGCCATCGTTACATAACGAACCGGAACACAATGACCATTACTTAAAATTAGCAAATCACGATCTTGCCAGTCAGGATTTTTAGGGTCATGTTTTAGTATATTAAAATACATTGCCGTAAAAATGTCAGCCAAATCCAGTGGTCCCGCAGAATGTCCGCTCCCAGCCTTAACCAACATCTTAATAAGATCCATCCGAATCTCGTTGGCCTTTTTTTCAAGTTGAATAGTAGTAAGACTCATACTGCTTATGATTATACTTGTTTGCCGCATTTTTTGAATAGCACTATGTTTGAATAAACGTAAAAAAAGTTATATAATATATTTCGCTCAGGAGAGGAGTGAGTGGCAAATGGCCGCAATCTTGGAGCTCGAACCTGGCAGCAATGCCAATCGGGTCAAAACGTTCAAGCGAGTCGTTGGGTTATTGGTGAACTATCTCACCGATCCCCGACTTCTCCTGAACCCCGAAGTCATCCGTGCAGCGCTGCTTCAGGGCAGCCTGGACTCGAAAAACTTCGTACTCGAGCTCACATTCGGAGAGGACTGGAAGACGCTGGTCGCCATGACCAACGGATCCATCACCATCCTTCGTGCGCTCAGCGACCGTTACGACGTCGACCTACTCAAGAACAGCTACACCGGACCCGGTGACGCCGAACAGGTTCTCAAGGCCGCTGAGTCCTTGATCGCCCACATCGCGACACTGCTGCTCGGGTACGGTCTGATGACCAACGCTCGAACGATCAGCTGACTGCGCTTTCGCGGGAGGCGGGCGCGAGCGTAATGCTCGCGCCCAACCCGCACTCCTGAGCGTAAATCAATTATCAAACTTGAGGCGCAATAACTTTGCTCGCCTCGACTAAAGCTTTATAAGCACCTGCCGGATCTTCTGATTTTTGAATCGCCCCACCGACATTTATCACATCAACGCCGCCACCACTAAGCTGTGCGACATTTTCGAGGCTGGCTCCGCCGTCCCACGCAACCTCAGCGTTGGGGTTTATAGATTTAATCTGCGAGATCTTACTAAGCAAACTCAGATCTGCGCTGCCGCCGAAATGTCCTAAGTCTCCACTAAAAATCAAAATATGATCACAATCAGCGACCAATTCTTTGGCCTGCTCTGGTAGAGTTTGTTGCAGAAGTGCCACGCCGGTTTTAATGCGCACCGCCCTAAGCTGACGGATCATTCCTAGCAAATCGCCCTGGGATTCAGCATGAATAATAACCAAATTCGGATTCATTCCAATTAAAGTTTCGAGGTGTTCTATAGGATTACGAACCATCAAATGAATATCAGCCGAAGCGCCTTCGGGCCAATAGACTTGAGCTGGATTTACAAGCTTAATAGGAGCAAATTGCCCATCACTTACGTCAATGTGAATCCTTGTAGCGAATGGGGCTATCCGAGCCATTTGCTCACGATATTGAGCTGCATCAACAGCAGTGACGCACGGAGCTATCATCCGTAAAGCTCCTCGATTTCACGCAGCCGTCGCGCATGCCGTGGTGCATTTGAGAATGGGGTTTTAATCCAAGTATCAATCATTTTAAAAGCTTCATCAGTTTGCAAAACACGAGCTGGTACACATAAAACGTTACTGTCGTTGTCATTGCGGGTTTCGCGCGCGCTGGCTTCGTCCCAACAAAGCGCAGCTCTAATCCCACGCACACGGTTTGCCGCAATGCACATACCTTGTCCACTACCGCAAATTAGAATCGCCTTGGCGTCGTCATGCTCGCTGCCTAAAATTTTAGCTGCCGCAGCATAGGCAAACTGAGGATAATCGTCATCTGGATCTAAGTGTTTGTTGCCTACATCTTCCACATCATAGCCAGCTTTTAGTAAATGCGCCTCAACTTTTTCTTTCAACTGAAAACCAGCATGGTCCGACGCTAAGTAAATCTTCATTATTTGTGTAACGTCTTTCCTAAATCAGCGACTAGCTCAACTAAACGGTTACTGTAGCCCCATTCGTTGTCATACCATGCAACGACCTTAACCATATTTCCACCAACGACATTCGTTAGACCTAAATCAACAATAGCCGAGTGGCTATTACCTTTTAGATCACTTGAAACCAGTGGCTCATCCGTGACCGCCAAAATTCCTTGGTAATAAGGCTCCTTGGATGCCTTCTTAAAAATCTCGTTGACTTCCTCTATTGTAGTGTTGCGTTTTGTCAAAAATACAAAGTCACTCAAGCTTACAACAGGGGTTGGAACACGAATCGCCAACCCATCAAAGATTCCTTTAAACGCAGGTAGTGCTTCGGCTACAGCTTTGGCGGCACCAGTTGTCGTAGGAACAATATTTTCGGCAGCAGAACGAGCTCGACGCAAATCTTTGTGCGGTGCATCTAGCAAGCGTTGGTCAGACGTATAACTATGAACGGTTGTCATCATGGCTTTTTCTACGCCCAAATGACTTTCCATCACCGCGGCCACCGGCGTTACGCAGTTTGTAGTACAACTACCGTTACTTACAACTTCTTTAGATTCCGCAATTGCATCCTCGTTAACGCCTAAAACGATCGTGCTCGAACCTTCGCCCTTGGCCGGCGCCGATATAACAACTTTTTTAGCCCCAGCAGGATCGATATGAGCTTTAGCCTTAGATGGATCAACAAAAAGCCCAGTACTTTCGATCACAACATCAACACCATGTGCTCCCCAAGGTAAGTTTGCTGGGTCTTTTTCGGCTAAAACCTTAAAATGGTGACCATTCACAGTTAAGCCACCGTCCGACGCCTTAACGTCATGCTGGTAAACCCCGTATGTGCTGTCGTATTTTAGTAAATGGCCCAAAGTCTTGACATCTGTTAAATCATTGACTGCAACAATCTCTATATCTGAGCGCTCTAATGCAACTTTAAAAGCTGTGCGCCCGATCCGTCCGAATCCGTTGATCGCGACTCTAATTTTCATAACCTACCCCCAAATTAGCGTTACCTCTTTGGATTAATTGTAGCCCAGATTGCAAAAACTTCAAGCAAAGCGTCCTTCTTTCAGCTTAAAAGTCGTTTACTGATTATTTACCGAAGCGTTCGATACACTCGTTGATGATTTTTTTAGCTTCTTCGGCGTCGCCCCAACCCAAAACCTTGGTTGAGCCTGGTTTTTTTAGATCTTTGTAGTGGGTAAAGTGGTGCTCGATCTTTTGCTTCCAGCGCGCGCCAAGGTCATCAAGGCTATTGATCGAATCGCCAGTGTTTCGATCATCTGCAGGTACACATACAACTTTATGGTCAGCTTCGCCGTCGTCTTCGAAATTCAAAATACCAATAATTTTAGCTTCTGTAAAAACGCCAGTCGGGATTGGCTCGTCGCTAACAACCAAAGTGTCGAGCTCATCGCCGTCCTCGTCTAGGGTCTGCGGAATAAAGCCATAATTTACTGGCTTTGCAAAGATCGATGGCTCAACGCGGTCAAGCTGAAATCCAGCGACCTTACGATTCCATTCGATTTTCAAGAACGAACCTTGCGGAATTTCAATCACAGTATTAATCATTCCACTATTAACGTCACCCGGGGTCAGGACTTTATTAAAATCAGGCATTTATTACTCCTTAGTTTTTTAACATTATACCAGATTTTAGCAAGGGTAAAATATGAGGTACCTGCCCGCCAAAGTCCCGCGGACGTGTTTTTACGTAGTATAATAATAGTATGCAAATAATTGGCCACCGAGGTGCAGCCGGCATAGCGCCCGAAAACACAGTCAAGGGCTTTGAGGCTGCACTACAAGCCGGCGTAGATATGATTGAATTTGACGTTCGCGCCACAAAAGACGGCAAAGTTGTAGTAATTCACGATCCAAACACCCTGCGTACCGGTTTTAAATGGAATAGTATTAAAAAAACTCCATATTCAAAATTAATAAACGTTGGCAAAGCTGACCAAAAAATCCCAACACTACAAGAGGCTTTAGATGTAATTTACCCCAAAGCCAAAGCCGATATCGAAATAAAAAGTAGTGGCTGCGAAGAGGCTGTTGTTGAAAATATTGAACGGTTAGTTAAAAAAGACGCAGCGTACGAAGATTTTTTAGTTACTTCATTTAATTTAAAAATCCTCGAGAAAGTACACAAGCTAAACCCGAAGATTAAACTCGGTTTGATTCACGGCGCATTCTCTTACAGCTTTTTAAAAGCAAAGGTTCCCCTAAGTACCGTCGTTTTTAATTATTTAACGATTACAAAGCGCGTTATGGCCAAAGCTAAGGATAAAAATTTAATTGTTTTTGCCTGGACGATCGATTCACCTAGCCGCGCCCAGTCTCTTAAAAAAATAGGTGTCGACGGAATTATTACAAACCGGCCCGACAAAATAAAGGCTTAGGTTTTGCCTGACGGCAGCTGCTCGAATGAGAGCGCGCTGCCGTCAGGGTTGAAGGGCGGATTCAGATGTCGAACTCGCCGTCCTTAGCTCCCTCGACGAAGGCGTCCCACTCGGCCGGGGTGAAGATCAGCGCCGGCCCGGTCGGGTTCTTGCTGTCGCGCAGGGCGATGGCCCCACCGACGAAGGCGACCTCGACACAGTTGTCGCAGTTCGGCCCACTCCGGGTCGACTTGTACCACTGCGCGTGGGTGAGGTCAACACGGAAGCCTTTGACCTCGACCCCGCCTGCCAGCGGATCCTGCACCTGAGTACCCACCATTTTCTCCCTTCACGAAGTCCGAGGGTCGGACTCGCAACCCCATTTTTACATACCAACTAAGTGTGTATCAATAGCAAATTAGACTTTTTCCGACATCGGGGTAACGACTTTTCGTTCCAGCATCTCGAGGTGTTCACGCATTTTTAACGCAGCAGTCGCGCCTTCACCTGCCGCACTAGCTATCTGCATTGTTGCTCCACTTCTTACGTCGCCACTGCAAAATATTCCTGGTACGGCCGTTTGTAAGTCTTTATCAGTAACAACAAAACCAAATTGATCAAGTTCAACGCCACTATTTTTTAAAAATCTGGTGTTCGGGATCAAACCAATAAAAACAAATACACCATCTACGGCAAGATCGGTCGCTTTACCCTCTTTAGTAACTTTGACTTTTATAACCTTGTTATCCTCACCAATAATCTCGTTGGTTGTGGTGTTTGTGTGGATTGTGATTTTACCGGCATCAACCGCTTTTTTAAGATCATCTTTTAGGATCTCGGAGGCTTTAACCTCACTGCGCACTAATAAGTCTATGTGGGTCGCGAATCTCAGCAAAAATAATGCTTCTTGAACCGCTGAGTTGCCGCCGCCAACCACCGCCAGTTTTTTGTCACGGTAAAATGCACCGTCACATGTTGCGCAGTAGTGAACTCCACGACCGTAATACTCTTTTTCGCCTGGAATTCCAAGCTGTTTATAAGAAGATCCAGTCGCAATCAAAACTGCCTTAGCGTTAAAATCGCCTTCGGTTGTTTTTACGGTTTTAATAGGGCCATCAATAATTTGAGTAACTTCGCCATATTCGATCTGAGCTCCAAAACGCTCAGCGTGCGCCTGAAAATTTTGTGCTAGTTCCAAGCCTGAGATTCCTTTTGCAAAGCCTGGATAATTATCCACTAAGTCGGTAACCGCAGCCAGGCCGCCGACTGGCCCTTTTTCGATTAAAACCGTTTTTAAGTCTTCGCGAGTCGTGTAAACGGCTGCCGCCAAAGCCGAAGGACCCGCTCCAATCATAACTACATCGTAAACCTTACTCATACTAAGCCACCGCCGAAGCTAATTTGCCAGGATTCCAGCCCACAGTTATATCCATAACTTCGGTTTCGCCGGTTTCGAGTTCTTTTTCTACTACAATCACAGGCACAGTCATTGCGCCGCTCATTTCAATCACTTTTTGACGAACCTCACTCGGCTCCTCATCCAAGTTGACGACATTAAAATCAACACCTTTGCCGTTTAAAAAACGCTTTACCATTTCGCAGTACGCGCAAGAGTTTGTTGTGTATACTGTTATTTTTTTCATTTTTAAGCCCCTCCAAGACTATTTACCAGTATATAGCGCTTATCTTTGAGCGCAATACCCCACATATTGTAGTTTTTACTGTGCTGGTTTAACTTCTAAAAGTTCGATTTCAAATACTAAATCAGAGTTTGCTGGAATCCCAGGAATAGCAGTCGCTCCGTACGCAAGCTCCGATGGAATGATTAAACGGCGCTTCCCACCGACTTTCATACCCGGCATGCCCTGCTGCCAACCTTCAATAACACCGTCCAAGCTAAATTCGATTGGTTCACCGCGATCATAGCTACTATCGAATTTAACGCCATTACTTGCGAGAGTACCTTTGTAATTAACCTTAACGTAATCACCGGCTTTAACTTCGGTTCCATCACCTACCACTAGGTCTTCAATTTTAAGCTCCGACACATCACCGTCTACGATTAATGCTGTAGGGTCCACTTGCTGCTCCTGTTCTGCTTGACTCGCTAGCGCCTCTTGTAGCTGCGCAGTTTGACTAGCCTGGTTATTATTTTGCAAAATTATAATAAAGTAAAAACCCAAGGTTCCTACAGTTAAAACGACTGCGATTATCCAGATTACCACTCGTTGCCATTTTTTAGTACTAGATTCCATATTCTCCCCTCAAGCTAGCTTTTTAATAATAACATCTAAACTCGCTCTGCCGGAATTTTTGAACGAACAGATTCGATTGCGTTATTTATTAAATCACTAACTTCATCGTTTGTTAAAGTTTTTTCTGGGTGCTGAAGATTTACCCTAAATGTAATCTGTTTATGTGATTTCTCCTGCTCGCGTTGGTAAATGTCCAAAAACTCTACATCTACATGTAACTGCGCATCCACGGTGAGGGCTTGCGTAAATAGATCAAGCAGCTCACCGTAAGTTGTCTTAGATTCAACCTTAAAACAGATGTCTTGTTCAACGGATGGGAATCGAAGTAATTTTTTATAGACACTGGTTTTTTGGTGCTTAAGTAGGCGCTCAACATCAATCTCGAAACCGGCACAATAATCTGGCAATTTTAAATTTTTGCGCGTGGCAATTTTGTACTCGCCAATAAACCCGGCAAATTCATCGTTTACAATAATGAAACCGCTACGCTTAGGCTCGAACGGAGCGAAAACCTGACGGCCGATTTCCCACTGTGGCTGAGTTGCGGCCGGCATAATTTTGTAACTAATGTTTAGGTTTTTTAATAAATAGTCTAGATGTTTTAAAGCAACATAGTACGGTGCGCCTTGGCCAGGTTTTTTAGCGGCGTACGCAAAAGCTAAAGTCTGATACTCGCGTGGTAAGCCGTCACAATCATCATCACCCTTAATATGCACCCGGTTCATTTCGAATAAACCGAACTCATTAAATCCGGCCTTAATATTAGGATGAATTTTATCTAACAATCCAGGGGTAATGCTTAGGCGGTACTTTTGCAGATCTGGACTAATTGCATTGCGGATTGAAAACGCGTGCTCGCTCTGCTGACCTACAGCTTGCATTAATTTTGCAGGCACAAAGCTGTAAGTTTGCAGTTCGTTAGCACCGGCGCCAGCTAAAATGTTACGAATTTTAGACTTTAGTAGATCGATTGCAGCTACATCGGCAGTTGACGTTGCGCGCTGTGGCAAACTTTGCGGTAACTTATCGTAACCGATTAGGCGACCAACTTCTTCTACGATATCTTCTTTTATTTCAATGTCGCGGCGCCAGAATGGAGCAGTAACAACAAGTTCATCGCCACTTTGCTCGACAATTAGCTCGACATTGCGCAAGGTTGTAGCAATTTGATCAGCGGTAAAATCACTGCCCAACCGACTGTTTATAAACTCACTCGAGACAATAATTGGTTTGTTTGTATGTTTCTTAGGATACTCATCAGCAACTTTACTAATCACCTTTGCGCCGGCAAATTTAATAAGAATTTCAACAGCTTTTGCCAAAACAACCAGGCATTGTTCGGGCGATTGACCCTTACTAAAACGCGTCACAGCATCTGTAAATATACCCATTTGCATGCTTGATCGGCGGATTTGATACATGTCAAAAGTCGCGCTTTCTAGAATAATTCGCTTGGTATTATTACTAATATCAGAATTTGCGCCACCCATCATCCCGCCTAACGCAATCGGTTCCACATCGTTACAAATCAACATAGACTTTTCGCTTGGCCGAACTTTTTTTCCATCTAACAGGATCAGCTCTTCATCTTTTTTTGGATGTCTAATAACGATCTTAGCCTTATCTTTACTGCCGCTTACTTTGTTAAAGTCAAACGCATGTAAAGGTTGGGCAGTGCAAATCATTACGTAGTTTGTAATGTCGACCACGTTGTTGATTGGCCGAATACCAAGTCTGCGCAAATAGCTTTGCAGCCAAAGCGGACTCGGCGCAATCTCTACCTCAAGTGCAACCGCGGCATAGCGACTAACTAAATCTGGGATGTTGTTTTCGACTTCGATTTTTACAGTTTCATGCTCGGCTGGGCGAACTTTGGCATCAGCACTGTACCAATCTGGACTTTCAAAAGCTATACCCTGGATACCAGCGATTTCGCGCGCAACACCCAAGTTACCAAAGCAGTCGGGGCGATGAGTGAACATCTTGTTCTCTATGTCAATAATCACATCATCTAAATTATAGGCCTCAGCAAATGCCGTGCCCGGCTCCGCCTTGGTGTCTAGTTTTAAAACCGACGCCGCATCGTCGTTAAAATCAAGTTCTTTGCCCGATCCAAACATTCCATGACTCATATGCCCTCGCAAAGGTCTCACGCTCAAAACAAATGCCTGTTCTGTTCCATAAGTACTAGGGACTGTCGCGCCAGGGGCTAACCAAGCCACTTTGTCGCCAACACTCAAACTGGTATCACCTGAGACGACTTGGATCTTTTGACTGCCGCCCGCCAAAATTTGATAGATGTTTAGTTTATCTGCATCGGGGTGCGGAGTAACCTCTACGATTTGAGCAACTTTAATGCCATCGTATTTTGCACGTAAGTCGATTACTTCTTTAACTTCGCCAAGTTGACTACCGATTTTTACAACCAAGTCCTCTGGCGCCAGCTTCCACTGAGTATCGTCACTCAAAAGCTTCATTAATTGAATAGATGTTTTCATTATTTAAATTGCCTTAAAAATGCTAATTTGCCGCTTTGGAAATGCCTTACGTCTTCGATTGCGTACTTCATCATTACGATTCGATCTAGGCCGAAGCCCCACGCAAAACCACTGTATTCCTCTGGGTCGATACCGCCTTCGCGCAAAACATTAGGGTGAATCATGCCGCAGCCGCCAAGTTCGATCCAACCTTCGTGGCCACATGTAGCGCAGCCCTTTTTGTTGCAAAACGGGCAGCTTAACGTAAATTCAAAGCCAGGTTCAACAAACGGAAAGTAAGACGGCTGAGTGCGAAATTCAAGCTCAGTTTTATAATATGCCTCGAGGAAGGTTTTAAATGTTGCTAGTAAGTGGCCGACGTTTATATTTTTATCAACATAAACGCCCTCAATCTGATTTAGAGTGTGTTCATGTTTTGCGTCAAGATCTTCGTTGCGAAAAACTCGGCCAATAAGCACACTGCGAATTGGAATTTGCTTGCCTTTGTAAATTCGGTTCTGCATTGCGCTGGTGTGAGCCGGCGCAATTAGGCCTTCTTCGGTTACAAATGTGTCGTAATCATCACGCGCTGGATGGCCCTCTGGAAAGTTTAGAGCACCAAACATATGATAATCATCATCAAGCTGACGAGAATCCAAAACTTCGTAACCCATTCGGGCAAAAATGTCAGCAATAACTTCGCGCTCAACGCTTAACGGGTGACGACTTCCGTTTTCTGCACCCAACAAACTCGGGACGGGTGCATTAATGTCGCTTGGAGCAGTTACATCCAGCGGCTCAACGTCAGCGCTTGCGGCCGCGCTTTCGTAACCATCCACCATGGCTTCTAGCTCCAATTTAAGCTCATTAACTTTTTGGCCAAATTCGCGGCGATGTTCTGGAGCCACACTCTTAATTTGAGTATAGAGCTCTTTAAGCTCAGATGCACGTAAAATCGCGCGCTTGTCTTTTAGCTCCGCAAACTGCTTTTTGAGCTTTTTACCAACTTCTGTAATTTTATCCGTCATATCTGGTAATAAGTATACCGCAAACTCACTGAATTATGATATAAAAAAGTCATGTCAGAGATTTTACAATTAACAGCCAGAGCGCCCGAATTACAACTTGAAGCAGAACACTCATACTTCAAACCGCCAAATTACATAATGCCCGAAATTGGCACGCCTATAACAGTGAAGATGTTCGAGATAACAGATGATGCCCGTGAGCCAAAAGAGATGATCGAGCCTTTAATCGGCTTAGCCGCTCGTTGCAAATACGGAAGAACCGAGGCCGAACTTGAGGAAACTCTAGCAATAAGACTAGATGAAGAGAGCGTGAAAAATGCAAACCTGGGAGAAATGCGCGATCGATTCCCAGCTCGCGTGCAGGCAGTTCAACCTGGCATTCACACGGTTTTAGTAGATGGAGCAATTCGCAGATTCGCAATTACTGTTGAGGTCACATCCCATTCGGATATTTCAACAGATCAACTTTAGAGTTTTCGCGTAAACTCTGCATAGCTTTCACGTATTCTAAAAAAATTCGTAAGCTGTGTTCGACCCGTGCCTGTAAATATTCGTCAGCACTGTTGCCAACTTCCGGTGATTCGCTGTTAAAAACTTTTTCGCAGTTACGAATAATTACAATTTCTGGGTTGTAAAAAGAGTGGTTGTTCTTACCTCCATGCACACGCAGCTGCGCCGCAGGATAACTTCCGCCGTCCGTGTTCGATACGGTTATAATTTGCCCCGGCTTGTGCGCAAGTGGCTTAGAACTCACTGAGGCATATTCGAACATGTTCATAAGCGCCGGAGGAGCCATACCATTCCATTCTGGCGAAACTACAACAAACCCAAGGCTATCTTGTAAAATTTCTTGCACAGGGCTCCAGGCTTTTAGTCCGGTTGGCTCGTTCTTTAAATCGAGCAAGTTGATTTCGGTGGGCAGAACATGCTCATGCAGGTCAATCAAGATAGGCTCCGTGTCTAGATCTCTAAGTTTTTCAACCACCCAATTGGCAATTTTTAAACTCTGACTTTTTGGCCGTGAGCTCCCACTTATAACTGCGATTTTCATAGTTACCCTTCGTAAATAAAAATTACAAAAATAACAGCTGCGATAACAATTATCGTAACGACCCCGACCCAAAATAGTGATTTGCTACTAGATTCTTGTGTATCTTCTAGCATTTTGTTTTTGCTGATGTCTTGAGGGTCATCGCCTCCGCCCTGAACCTTAGTCCTTGTTTGCATGTCAGCAGCGATTTTGTTTTGAAGTTGTGATCTTTGATCTGTTTCTTTTAAAAATAGTGCCATAAATCTAGTTTAGCAGATTAAATCACGGGCTCCAGAGACTCACCACGTAATTTTGCTAAATGTTTTTGATGGTAATTTTCGGCAACATGATAACTATTTAGCGGCTCAAAGGTTAGCTCTAGTGACTCCGGGTAGGCGTGACCCATTTCGCGCTGCCAGTTTTTAAAAAGCTCAAACTCTTTGTCATCAATAAAATAAACCGTTGGGTTTTCTAAACCGTAACTAATTGCAAACTCACAGACTAAACTAAGTAACTCTTCTTGGCTAATTACACGCGGGTCAAACTCGAGCTTAACCGCATCGTTATAGTCGCCCTTATTATGATAAATGGGCTTGGACGTTGTTCCACCGCAATATCCGACTTCTGTGTGAGTTACTCCGGGTACTTTTATAAAGAAGTCTTCTGCTTCCCAAAAGTTGCCCAACGAAACTACCATGTTGTTAATCATGTTTATACAAATACTAGTAAAATCATTTTGCGTCAACACGCTGCTCACGTTTGTGCTATACTTTTGTTAAAAATAACCAGGGGGAATAATGGCCGTAAAAGTTGCTAAAACCGACTTTAAAAAAATATTAAATAGCGAAGACATTCGGCTGGGGGCGATGTTCGCCGAGTTAATTGGAACATTTGTTCTAACCTGCACAATTTTGGTCACTTCTACCGATGGAACCGTTAACACTTTAATTGCAGTTCTAGCTTACCTGATTATGTGGTTGGTAATCAGCCAACTTTCAGGATCTCACATGAATCCGGCTGTAACTTTAGGATTACTAAGCGTTAAGCAAATAACACCCGTTAAAGCCATGGGTTACATAATTGCTCAGGTGATTGGTGCAATTTTAGCGCTAATTATCGTCATGCAATTTTTGGCAGCAAATCCGCTTGCAGCAGGTGTGACACCCTTCGAAATCACCGGACTAACAGACCAGTCTTGGCTGCCAGTTCTGTCGCAATTCATGGGTGCACTAGTGTTTGGGTTTGGAATCGGTAGCGTTTTCTTGGGTAAAAAACAAGGCTTTGACGCCGCCTTTACTGCAGGAGGATCTTTCTTAATAGGATTGTTGATTGCCTCAATTGGTTCGGCAGCTATACTAAATCCGGCCGTTGCGATCGGGGTTAACGCATTCACCAACAACTGGTCAACGCTTGTTTACGCAGTCGCTCCGCTCATTGGAATTGCGATCGGAATCTGGGGCTACAAAGCCTTACTTTGGGAAGTAACATCTACAAAAGCTAAAAATTAATTTCAGCTACTCATCTAACTGGGGCCGGTCAACCGTGACCGGCTCTATTATTTGAGCCTTGTTTGTAATTTTAACTATGTCCTTATCTACTTTTTTAAGCTCGTTGTGAGCGGTATTAAAGTGATTGACTGTTGTCTTTAAGCTATTACCGAGCTTGCCCATATACGTGTCGTAGGATTCCAAGTGTTGACGCAATTGCCCAACACGCACCTGTATTTCTTTGGCCTGCTCTTCGATCTGCAAACTACGCAAACCCTGCAAAACTGTTTGCAAATATGCCATAAACGATGTCGGAGATACTATAATTACGCGTTTGTCGCGAAAAGCATATTCAATTAGATCACGCGTATTCGCATTAACCGAGCCGACCTTGTTGATAAGGAGATCATAATAGACTGCTTCGCTCGGTACAAACATAAAAGCAAAATCCATAGTACCTTCGGATTCACGAATATACTTACTGGTTTCATCAATTCTATTTTTAAGATCAGCTCGAACCAGTTTCGCGTATTTTTCGCGACTTTGTTTATCTGCTTCGTCCAGTAATCGGTTATAGTTCTCTAGACTAAATTTAGAATCTATGGGTAGAATTTTATTTTTATCCAAATATATCACGGCATCAACAATTTCACCGTCTGCAAACTTGTGCTGCAAGTTAAATCTATCGGGCGGTAAAACATTGCTTAGAACCGTTTGTAAATAATACTCACCCAAAACTCCTCGCTGCTTAGGGTTTTGTAAAACATTTTGCAAAAGTTTAAGTTCGTCGGCAACATCAATCACACGTTTATTAGTCTCATCTAACTTTGTTAAGCGCTCTGTAACATCGGCGATTATTTTTGTGCTTTCACTAAACTGCTTACTCAACATAGCCTGGTTTTTATCGAGTCTATCAGTTAGATGGCTTTGTAGTCCGTCCTTTAAATTAGAAATCCCCTGGTTTAATGCCAACAGATCCTGCTTAATTAATGTGGCGCCAGTGTCGTTTTTGCGCTGAGTTAACAGGTAGATAATGAATGCTAAAGCGAACAAAACTCCAATAAGCAAAATTACTAAAACTATCGTCATACTAACAAGATCCACCTTACAGCCATTACAGTTACTGCGGCAAAAAACATAGCCAAGCCAAAGCTACGAATTCTCATGAACCAATAAAACGCTACGTAGCAAAGAACGTAAAGTACAACCGAAATGATCAAATACTCCACGAAGCTACCACTCATTAGGGGCGTAAGGAAGCCTTTTAATCCCCACAAGGCAAGCAAGGACCCAAAAACGATTACAAGGGGCTTGTTGACATCAATGTTGATTAGCAGGCTTACTGCAGCAATGTTAATGATCACGGCAGAAATATAGTAACTAATCATTCCGCCGTTAGTACAGATTGAAATATCGTTAGGATTCTGGCAAAATATTGGCGCAATCACCCAAACACTTATAACTTCACTAAGTAAAGGTATCAGCAGGCCGACCGCAGCAGCCAGACTTACGATTTTAATAATTTCAGATTTTTCGGCCTTATAAAACACAGGTAAGTCGTCGCTCGCCATTATGCCCTCCTTGTACTTACGAGTAAATTATATCATTTTTTGGTGCTGAAAAAGCTATTGCCAAAAACAGCCCAAACTGCCAAAAATGCAAAAGTTATTCCGCCGGCAACATCAATAGGAGTGTGAACCAAAGCTAAAATTCGGCCTAACGCAACTAAGCTACTCATGATAAGCAATGCGATGGATAATGGTTTATTCTTGGTGGTCGCCCAGACAATAAAGGTTATAGCAAAAACAAAAAGCGTGTGATCAGACGGGAAACCTGGATTGTTCAAGTACGCAGCTTTCGGCACCTCACCCGCCGACAAAAAAGGCCTCTCACCCTGATAAAACAAGCTACCGATCTTAGCAAACAACAACGCCAAAAGCCCTGCCATCACGCCCTTGCCAATCATCTGATATCGACGATCCGTGGGTTTAATCATTAGTAATGCAATGCCCCCAATTAGAACAACAGGGAAAACTAACCAATCTGCGATAAAAGTAATAAAAATATCCATAATCTTTATAATCATACACCAAAAACGTTATAATATGTACCTAATGATCTTGCTACTTAAGCGGCTTTTAGTTCTTGTACTCGGTATTTTTTTAGCTTGGCTCACGGTTTTTACAGTTTTTCCACTCCTAGACAACTGGATGCCGCTAGCAATCGCGATTTTAATTACATATTGCTTGGTCGCATATTTTGGTTTACCAGCGCTTCACCGGTTTTCACAAATTCTTTATAAACCAACTCACGTCCCTACCAGGACTCATTCTTCTGATGGCTGGGCACTTGATCCCGTGAACCTTGTTGTGCTCGCACAAAACGAAAATGCCTTTGTTTCGGCTATGACTAAAGCTGGCTGGGCACAGGCCGATCCTCTTAATTTACAAAGCTCGCTTAAAATGATCAGAGCAGTTGTTTTTAAAAAATCCTACCCCACTGCACCGTTCTCTAATACTTACGCGTTCGGTCGTAAGCAAAATTTATGCTTTCAAATAGAAATCGACGGCAATCCAAGCAAGCGGCACCATGTTAGGTTTTGGAGGTTGGGTACCACGATCCTAGAGGACGAGCACGAGCACCATGGTTTTTGGCATAGTTTAATAAGCCGTTTTAATGGTAATAAACAGCAAATTTGGATTGGCGCGGCGAGCCTTGAAACAGGCGTGAATATAAATCGTTACAATTTACAAATTGTTCATAAGCAAGAAGGCAACACTGATGTAGAACGTGATTTCTTGGTAGGTACTCTAAAGGATGCGAAGGTACTTGAAGATTCTATTGGAATCAAAGCTAGCAAGCCACTGCATACTCGCTATCAAGGTTTCCGCGAGAAGATAATTGCCGACGGTTACGTGACCTTGTGTCAAATTAAAAGTACAAAAAAACGCCCGTAAAATGAGCGCTTTTTGCAAAGTAGTTAGGCTTTGTTTTCGGCTAGGCGTGTAAGAACCGCGAAATATGTGCCGATTTCAGTTTTGTCGGCTCGGGTATTTAGCCAAGCGTCAAGTTGAGAGTGCATTTGACTCTCGATCTCTTTAACCTTTGGTTTAAAGCTGTCGCTCAAGCGCACAACTTTAGCACGGCTGTCGCGCTCGTGGCTAGTTTTTTGAACTACCGACTTAGCTTCAAGAATATTTACGATAGTAGTAATGAAAGCCATAGAAGTATTTAATTCTTTTGCCAAGTCAGAAATACGCATACCCGTATCACCTGCTTCAAAAACCAAACCAATAATCGACCATTGCATCATTGTAATGCCGTGGGTCTTTAAAAGTTCCGAAACTTTAATTTTAAGTGCACGTTGTGCGCGAGATTGTGCAACAGCAGCACGATATGTAGGGATGTCTGTAAATTTCATACGCAACCTTAACCTAGAGGTCTCCTATTAACTCTTATATTTACCTAGTAGTCAGATACAATACTAAATGGAGGCTAAATATGCAAATAAATAGTTCAAAATTTAACAACACTCAACAAATTCCATCGATTTACACCTGCAAAGGCCAAAATATTAACCCGCCACTTACCTTTTTAAACGTTCCACCACAGGCTAAAAGCTTGGCGCTGATTGTTAACGATCCCGACTCACCAAGTGGCAATTTTATACACTGGGTCATCTGGAACATCCCAACTGATTCTACGATCTTAGAAGGCAGTACTCCTAAGAATGCAACTCAAGGAAGAAATGACTTTGGAAATGTGGGTTATGGTGGACCCTGCCCGCGCAACGGCACCCATCGCTATGTCTTTAATTTGTTCGCGCTTGATTCTAACATTTCCCTTACAAGCGATGCCGGCGAGCCAGAACTAAAGAAGGCTATCGAGAATCATATTTTAGATAGTTCGACGCTGACAGGAATGTTTTCAGCCTAACTAAAGTGTGCTAAGCTAAAAGCATGAGGGGAATGCGGAAACATGTTATAGGTGTACTTATATTATTAAGCGCAACGCTCATTGCGATAATCGCGCTTATTAATGTTACAGGCTTTAATAAGCCTGAACCGCAATCCTCAATCTCTATAAATGGTGAAATTGTCTGTCTGCCGCACAAAAACTCAGGCGGGCCAACTACACTTGAATGTGCCTTCGGTTTATTAGCAGATGACGGTCGTTACTATGGCCTGCGCAACTATGACGCGACCACTTATACAACTAGTGATCAGGTAAGAGTACAGGGTATCCTAAAGCCAGAGACCAGTGAAGTCTATGATATTTCAGGAATCATTGAAGTTGTGCAGATCGACCAAAATTAGTGCAGGATTTCCATAAATTTTTGCGGCTTTGCATAGTGAAAAGCTATTTGATTTAAAGTGTTTACGATTGGGTAATCCGCTAGCTTTATTTTACGACTAAGCTCATGCAGAGCAACAACTCCCTCACTTTTAACGTGCGGATCCACGATCCCCTCGGCCAGACTCTTACCGACTCTGTAGTTAAAAGATTCGCTAGTAACTGTCGCACACACCAAATCTCCTAGCCCAGCCGAACCCTCAGCAGTTGCAGGATTTCCACCCAACTCCGCTATCAGACGTCGCATTTCTGCGATTATGAGGACAATCAGACGACTCTTAGCATTAGAGCCCAGCCGTAGGCCATCCGACATGCCGACCGCCATAGCGTAGATATTCTTAAGAGCTCCACCCACAGCCACACCCCTAAGATCAGCGCTGGCCTCCACATAAATATTTGCCAAAGCAAACATTTCTCGTAAGGCTGAGTAATAAGACATATCCGTTAGGCTGACGATTCCTTCTCCTATTTTGCCCTGAGCAATTTCGGATGCGCTCATCGGTCCAAAAAGCAAACCAGACGCATAGTGATCGGGCAAACGATCGACCAACACTTTATCAACAGTTTCAAATCCAGGCAGTGCCCCCTTTGAACAACTTATTACCAGTCGTTTTTCGTTAGGGATGGCTGCTTTGCTGATAGTTTTGCAAACGTCGCTGATTGACCAAGATGGCACACACAAAATTATAACCTCACAGGCCCTAACGAGGTCTTCTATATTTGTGGTCGTCGTTTTGGCTGGCAAAATATCATAATAAATTACCTGGACATTTGCACGGCTAAGTGCCCCACCAAGCGCTTGCCCTAGTTCGCCTGCGCCTACGATTCCTACTTGTGAAAACTGATGATTCTGCATAATAATTAAGCTTACTCTGATTTTACCTTATTGCTTATGAAGCGAAAAGCGTTCGGCATGAATTAGCTGTTTTGGAACCCGAAGCTGCTCTAGTGCAGGATAGATTTTATCTACCATAACAGGAGGGCCACAAATAAAAACATCACGCGACTTTATATCGGGCACCAGTCTTTCTAAGATTGCCGCATCAACATATCCTTTTTCACCGTTGTAGGTCGGTTCTTCGCTCAAAACATTTATTAATTTAATTTTGGCCTGGCTGCATAAGTGTTCAATTTCAGTCTTAAGGGCAATTTCTTTTAGATTACGACTAGCATAAACCAAAACTGCATCTTGTTTTTGGTTGTTTTTAACGCGCTCTTCAATTAACGAACGAATTGGGGTTATGCCAATTCCACCTGCGATAAACAAAACCTTATCTGTTATTTGTCGATCTTGTGTAAAGGAGCCGAACGGGCCACTAACTACAACTGGAGTGCCCGGCTTTAGGCCAGGAACCTGGTTTGTAAAATCTCCAAGCTGCCTAATAGTAAGCCGTAGACGCTCTCTATCCGGGATCATTGACAGTGAAAATGGATGCTCTTGCAGGCCTAACTCTTTGGTTAAAAACCTAACTAATACAAATTGGCCGCCTTCAGCCTTAAAATTTTGCATATTTTTACCAGAAATATAAACCGACGTAGCAGTTGGAGTTTCGGCGACTACTTGTTGCACTTTAAAATCGTGGTAGAAGAATTTATAAACCGGTTTCAAAAACCTCCAAACAATCAAATTTAACGCAGTAAACACGTAAAGGCCGATCCAGTAATATTTAAACCAAGGATTACCTAATAACGTGGATCCATTTGCAAATTGATGACCAAAAATTAGAAGGATTGCTAAGTAGTTTGCCAAGTGAACAAAGTACCATGTTTCAAACTTTAGATGTTTGCGTGCAATGTAAATCGACGAACAAATTGTTAGCAAAAGTAAAAGCAAGCCAAGTGCCGCAAAAGCAACGAACGGAGTATTAAGCAACGTATACGATATCTGCTGTAGCATTGTAAAACCAGTAATTTGCATGTACCCCAGGCTAATAAGCGGCGGGTGCAATAGGATCAAAATTAAAACTGCAATCCCGTTACGCCTATGGAAAATCGCAAGTCGGTCCATTCCAAATATCGGTTCAAGCCACCCCAACCTGCCCATGGCAACAAATTGCATTAGAACACAAAATGTCGCCAGCAGGCCCGCTAGTCTACCTAAACCTAGTAGCAATTCGCTCCAGCCATTGAATAAGAATTGGCCTGAGCTATAAAACCAAAACCCAAATATTATAGCTAGGTTTGCAAACCACAAACCCCACAAAATCATTTTTTCGATTTTTAGCTCAGTATTGCGTTCCATTTTATTCGACTACAGTAACCTGGCCAGTCATAAACGGATGTAGCGAGCAATGGTAACCAAAAGTTCCGACAGTGTCATAGGTAAAAGTAAATTGTTGGCGACGCCCTAGCAGTGGACCGTCTTTTGGCGGGCCACCAGCAGGCGCATCGATATTGGAAACTACATTATGTTCATTGCTGTCTTCGTTAGTCCAAATAACAGTGGTGCCTTTTTTAACAGTGATGTTAGATGGGGTGTATTTAAAATCTTTTATCGAAACTTCTACTTGTGCTGCTTCGGTCATATTTACACTTGGTGTTTTTGGTGACTCGGTTGTATTTTGAGCGGCATGTTCGGGCTCAGGGCTAGTGTTACTCGCCTGCATATTAGGTCTCAAGACAAACCAGGCCGCAGCGCCACCAACCAAAACTACACCTGCAACAATTGCAAACATTGCTTTTGTGTTCATACATTGCCCTTTACTTTTTTAGATTGCATTTTACTATACTTTAAACTGCCAGCCCCTAGTGCAGTAGCCGTTAAAGCAAATAGCCAGCCTACAAAAGGAATAGCAGTCAAAACCACTATAATTAGCAGACCAAGCGCAAGCGAGGCCATGCGAGTCCATATTTCACCCCATTTTACGTTCGTCTTTGCCATGATCCAGTTGCCAACAAAGTAGGCTGCAATAGGCTGGGATACAATTAAAACAATGAACCACGCGAGCAAAATCAAAAACGCGAGGGGAATGCCGACTATCGTTATAGCCAAGAGCAATGAAATTATTGGAGTAGCAAACAGGAACAAAGCACCCCATCCGATCGCGGCCCCAGGGTTGGCTTTGATAGAATCACTAGCGCTTGGCAAAATGCCCGGCTTAACAATTAAGATTGCCGCACCGATTAGTAACATCGCAACAAACCAGTAAGCCATTCCCGAGATCAACATTAAGACTGGATTGCTGGGCTCGACTTCCGTAGGTGTAACTACAGTTCTTTCTAAAGACGCTACCGTAGCGCCATCGGCGACTTCTGCTTCGCGACTGCTTGTGTAATCGACGTCACCCACTATTGAATCATTTGCGATATTTAAGTTGTTCACATTAGCCTGAACTAACCTAGAGACTACCCCAGAAATATTTAAAGTTCCGGCATTTGCTACTAAATCTCTACTAATCTGCCCGTTTGCGTTTAATGTTTCAGCAAAAACCGTTGCGTCAAACCCAATAAACGAACCCTGATTGAAATTTACAGTTTGACCAAACACAGTCACGCTTTTATCAACTGAAGCGCCAAGCGAAAACATTTGAGCAGCAACTCTAACGTCACCCGTCACAGTTCCGGTTACATTTACTGTTTGGCCAGAACAAATCACATCGCCCTCAACCATTCCACTGATTTCCACCGATTGACCACCACAAAATAGATCGCCCTTTACAGTGCCCGCCACCGTTACCGTATTGCCGGCAATATACAAAGAGCCGTCTACGACTTGATCCTGGCCAATTGTTGGCGCATCTTGGCCCAAAAACGTCGCTGCGTTCGCACTGCCTGCAAATGCGAGCGTCCCACCAAACACCGCTATAAAAAATAAGATCAACTTTTTACCCATGCATCCCCCTTTTGCATGTATTATACTGCTTTTGCTAACAAAATAAAAAACTCGCCAAGGTTTGACGAGTTTTTTATTGTTTTTAGACTACCAACGGTTGCTGTTGTTGTCGCCACGGTTGCGGTCGTAACGATCAGAACGGTTGTTGTTGTAGCCACCGCCACCGTTACCACGTGGACCACGTGGTTCTTGTGGACGAGCTTCGTTAACAGTGATTGTGCGTCCTTCAACTTCTTTGTTGTTGAACATTTCGATAGCTTTTTTAGTTTCTTCTTCGCTTCCCATTTCTACAAAGCCGAAGCCTTTTGAACGATTGCTGTCGCGATCAATGATTACTTTTGCAGATACAACTGTACCTGCTTCAGCAAAAATATCTTGAAGCTGTTGGTCGTTCACACTGTATGGAAGTGAACCAACGAATAACTTAGTTGCCATTATTAACTCCTCTCGTTACTCGTGAGGATTAACTGGCAAACCAGCCGCTGCTCCTCAGGTATACGAATTACTTTTTTAAATTTCTAGGGACAAAAGCAGCGCGTCTACTAGCATTCGCATTTTAGCATACTAATCATGATTAAGCTATTTTTTAATGTAGAATTAGCATATGAATATATCCGATCAAGAATTTGAGCAAATTGTAACAGATGCGTTAGATGAACTTCCAGGCAAATACATAAGTAATTTGAGCAACGTCGCGATAGTTTACGAAGATGAGCCAACAGAAGATCAACGCATTGAACTAAAACTACATTGTAACGAAACTTTGTATGGACTCTACCAAGGAATCCCCTTAACCAAACGTGGCATGGGCTATAATTTGGTTTTACCAGATAAAATTACAATTTTTAAGAATCCGTTAATAGGTAGTAGTCACGACATTGCAGACCTGAAGGCCAAAGCTAAACACACTTTGTGGCACGAAATTGCACACCACTTTGGCCTCGGACACAAGCGAATTCACGAGCTAGAAGACAAAGCTAACGGACGGAATTAAAATCCGCCGTAACCGTAACCATACCCCGTAAACCCGTAGTTCGTTCTATAGTAATCTGTCATTTTTAACGCAGGGAGGTTGTTTGGGTTGCTTTTTGGAATTATGAACAGCTCACTACCGTTCTTAGACGCAATGAGGTACTCATCCGAGAACCATCCGTAAGGAGTTAGTTCACTTAAGCTGGCGACTTCTTTGCTATCCTTAGCGTCCTCGTCGCCTACAAACAAACTATTTTTACCGTCTCGAGGTTCATACCAAAAGGTAGATTTGCCCGACGGTGAAACTAAGAACGTTGGGTAAAAGTCATAGAATTTGTTGTTATCAATGTCTGCAGCTTCCTTAAATTCACCTGTTTGCTGTTCGTACTCGTAAAAATACGGCTTAGGATCATTATCTAAACCAACCCTAAAATACTCTTCTTTGGGTTTGTATAGTTTGGCATCCAAGTTCGCGTATTTAGATGTAAAACTCTTAATTTCCTTTTTATTTGAACCGTCATTTTTAATCGAATAAATATAGTTAGCTAGCGGGTCGTACGAATAGTTTGTCCATCTTTTTATGTAGGTCAAGTTGTCGCCAAAAATATAAACCTTACTAAAGTTCTGGAAGTTTGGATCCAGCTCACCGCCCCTTGCTTCTGACTCATCCAATGTTGCAATGCCACCGTCTTCGGCATTAAAAGACTTGAGCGCAAACTTTTTATTTTCCCAGGTATTTACATTTCCTCTAGTGACGTCGTATATAAAACGATGTTCAGACCAGCCGTGTGGCGTAAAATAAGCGTCACCCTCATCCATCACAGTCATTTTATCGTTTGAGGTGTCAATCAAGTATAGCTTTGGTTTTTCGCTATCGCGTCTTGCCTGCAAGGTTAGATATCTCCAATCTCTTGAAGCAAGCAGCGAGACAGTATCACCATCTTCTTTACCAGTACCCTGTACAACAACTTGTGGGTCAGTTCCATCTAAGTTAGACTTCATCACGTTAATTGTCCCAGTGCGATTGCTCAAGAAATAGATTTTTCCGCTTGGAACTAAACCAAATATATTTTTATCGCTTGGTTCCTCTGTGACCGTTACGGTAACAGCAGCTTGATTGTAGTTGTCGGCGGACACTACACCTTGCACAACCTCTTTATCGGCTGCGACTACTAAGATTGCCTCACCAGCATCGTCTGTCTTAGCCGACGATTCTTCGGCAGTTATAACAGCTTCACTGATAGGATTGCCCGTAATTTTATTGATGACTTTAACGGGCACCTGTCTTCCTGTTGCTTGCATTTTAAGAACAATCTTTGTTTCAGAGAAAACACCAACAACAACATCTTGCTTTACTTCACTATAGTATTTCTTAGTTGCGACTATCTGTAATTTTCCAACTGGGACATTGCTAATCGTCGCATTACCGTCGCTGTCGGTCTTAGATGCTAAATTTCCAGCAGCAACCTCAACTTCACTCACAGGTTTACCCGTTAAAGAATCCGTGACGTTTACAACGACCTGCTTTTTAACAAAGTTTCCTAAAATTGCATAACGCGAAACCGGTATCGCAAAAAGTAAACTAACAACAAGCAATAGCGCGGCTACGCAAACAACCGTGATTCCTTTTTTGGTCTTTAAAAAGTCCACGAATTTATTATGTTTTTTATCGGCTGTAGTTTTTTGTCCCTCGGCTTTTTGCTCGGCAACTTCAACACTATTCTCAGCTTCTAGCTGGTCTTCTTTTGGCTTTGTCATGCTGCTCCTTTTGAGCTTAGCTTACAGCCTTTTGACTGCGTAAACAACGCATTTTTTAGGAAACTTGTAGTAAAATTAACGCCACTAAAAGTGGCATAACTAGGTTATCGGTACCGTTACCCGAGACGTTCTCGGCTATGGTTGCTAAAACCGGCAACCACACAAAAATCAAAAAGCTAGGCGCAATTCCGCTAAAAACTGAGTATCCTACCATTACTAACACCTCTACAACTAAAAATGTAATTGTACCAACAACACTCTTCGTGCGACCAAAAACATTGTATTGAGTTTTAACTCCATATTTTTCGCCAATTACCGCTGCTAAGCCGTCCGATAAGCTTAAGCTCAGCATCGCCGCCATAAAAATAAACTTATCTTGTGCAACCGTCGCCAGCACCCCAACAACAACTGCAAACAATACTTCACCCCAGGCGTTGCGTTTGACTGCGTGGATAGATTTAAAAATATTTAGCTTTATTGAAATTAAAACGACAACCAAAAGTGCCGCACTGAGCAATTGAATCTGAGTCCAAGTTAAAAAGAATGGCCAAAAAGCAACGAATACACCAACTAAAATATGAACTACTTTACGTGTGATTTCAGATCGAATTTGGGTATAACGCGCCAAAAATTCTGCTAATAAAAGCACGGCTAATACAACAAGCACTACAGCTAGGGCTAACATTCTTTAATTAAACGCTCAATTCGCCGCATAAACAACATCTGTACAAAAATTGATTTACATTTTATAATATGGAGTTGGACGCACGACCTTTGGAGGAAGTTGTGTGGAAAAATCCACGACTCTTGACCGACGTTACTGGCGCTCAGATTGGAGCTTTCTTCGCAGAAGATCCTAGCCTGGTTTACTACCAGCCGAGCGACAGAAGCGATCCGGTAATCGACCAGCTTTTAGAAATCGTGGAATCAGTCGCGATTTCGTACGCCGCTGGCAGTCAGAGTGAATTCCTGGACTCGTTCTTCGAGCTCGTTACAACCGAGTCAGCTCGAATCGTCGAGACTAAGTCGTACTACGAGATCGAGGAGCTCAACACTGCAGTTTGGCTCGTGATCGCGCTCTCTTCGAACGACTCGAAAAAGAACCTCGGATTGATCTGCTCTTTGATCGTCAACTGCATCACAGCGATGATCGGCAGCGAAACCAAGATTTTGGTCGGGATCAAGAACAACATCCCGGCATTCCGCGAGCTCGGCCACAAGATGACCGAACCCTACGACATCGCCCTTCTGGTATCAACCTTCCCTCTGATGCTGCCTAGCATTATGCATCACGTTGGGCAGGATGACACCTGGATGGTGCCGACCCCAAGCGAATGGAGCCTGGATTTACCGTATCGGGGCGACGAGTATCTCGAATTCGTAGAAGCCACCCTGGCAGCTGCGCTCGAGAACCAATGCTACACCGTGCACCCGCAAGGCGTGCAAATCAAGCTCTCGGCCGGCAACATCAACGGAATGTGGCTCAAGGTAGTTCCTAAGCCTAAAAGCCCGTACATGTCGATCCTGGCAAGAGTTGACTCGTCAGAACAAGGAAGCTATTTTACCGTAGTCGACGAGGAAGCAATCCTGGGGCCGTCAGAAAACATGCCCCGGACGCCTGCGATCGGAAGTTATGTTGTAGCCATGATCGCCCAGGTCTATCACGACCTCGTAACGGTCAAAGAGACCGCCGGGAGTAGCCGTGGCCCGAAAACCGTGGTCCAGGATGGTATTCCCGTCTTCAAGAGCAGCTCCATCATTAGCAAGACAACAGTTCCGTGGACGGCAATCCCGCGGCGCACCAAGCGAACGCGAGTCACCGAAACGGGAGCGCGGCAGCCCGTATTGGAGCCCAAGATGAAGAACCCGCACTTTGTGTGCGGTCATCCTCGCAAGGGCAACATGACCGAGCGGCAGCGCGAAGAGATCCGCAAGTTCGAAGCGAGTACTGGTTTGCAGATCCTGGCTCGCCTAGCGCCGGATAAGACCTATGTACTCCCACACATGAGCCCCATGCCGGAGTCGGCCGAGCAATTCAACTCGCTGCCTCGCTTCGTCAGGGCCGGGATCCACAAGGCACTAGAAGAGGGCCTTAGAAACACCAAGTAGACGTACGTCCATGCCAGGCAACTGGCTCGCTGACCGAGAACGGTCTTAAAAAACTTATTCATTGTATAGAAAAGGCGGACGCAAAATGCACGTCCGCCAGTTCTTTACTTGCTAATTGACTTAAGGTGACACCACTTGCCGGTGGCTTCGTTGAGGTATTGCAACGCGAAGTTGAATTCCTCAAAACCGTCCGGTGAGTCTTCCTCGAAGTTCAGTCCGTATTCGAACCGAAGATCGTCGTAGCTGAGCGCCTTAGCCTCAGCCATGGTTAGGGAGTCGACTTCCTGCCGTTCACATACCGAGCTGTCGCTTACGACGTTTTGCATCGACCCAGGACCATCTTCCCACTCGAGGTGGCTTACGTAGATGGTCGTTACGAGCCGAACCTTGACTCTAGACATTGACGTCCCTTCCTATCCTTGGTGGACAGAAAAGTCGCCACCCCTTTGCACAAGGCAAACGCGTTTACCCTTGCGCCTACGGGAATCTTCGCACGACCTGGAGAACCAGCTGCTTAAACGAAGCAGACCTTAACGGTAGTCGCGCTACATCAGTAAAGAACGAATATATAATACAATATAAATATCAAATTTGCAAACAAAAAAGTACCCCATTTCTGGAGTACTCTCACACACCCCCACCAACCGGGGCAGAACATGATCCAACTTTATGAGTACTCAAGCGCGAGTCCGGAGCCGACTTCTCGAACGTCTGCGACTTTTGACAGCGCCACCTTCGACTGGAGGTCGGTGCAGTGGCAAGGATGAAGCGTCGTGGCTGGATTCTCCGCAAAATACTGAACTGTGCCTTGCAAAACTTTTTCTGAAGGATTTTGTAAGTGGAATCCGCAAACATTAAGGAGGATGTAATGGAAAATGAAATCCGGGTCGAAATACAAAAAGAGGCTCCAGACAGCCTCAATTTGACAAATACAATAATTATTTCATGGCTGGCGAGGAAGGACTCGAACCTTCGATCTTCGGTGCCAGAAACCGACGCCTTACCAACTTGGCCACTCGCCACTAACAACCTACAAATTATACTGCAATTTTAACAGATTGGAAAGGCCACTTTCGAAGCCTTTGATAGGGTAAAATCTAAAGCTTTTTGGCAATAACCTGCTGGCCGTTCAGTTCTAAAAAGCTGGCTGCCGCCAAAAATAGCATTCCCAGACCAAATAAGTAGTCGGCAAAACCAAAAAAGTTTATCCAGCCAAAGGCAACATAAATCAAAAATAACAGAGGTGTAAGCAAGCATAAGTAAGCGCTTATACACCTTGCGAGCGGACTTAAATTAAGCCTTAAAATAAATGGCAATGTAAAAATCTGCGCAAGCACTAAACTAAAGATCCAAAAAGGCTGACCTGACACTTCGAACGCAATTCCTGCAAAATCAAATCCACCAAAACCTACTAAAGAGAAGAGCGAAAACCCTATTAACAATAACGCATAAACATAAGTTACAAAAATGTATCTACTATTATTCAGCTTCGGCGCTGGTGTCGATTTGACCATTATTCGCTCCTAATACTACCGCTTTAATTCGTTCTACCGGCAGCCAACCATAATGCCGACTATCAGTGCTCTCATCTGGATTATCACCCAATAAGTAGACTAGCCCGTTTTTAAGATCATGTACACGCTTTAAAACCTCAACACTGTGATGCTTAACAACTACGACGTCTCCCACTCTGGGTTTTCGGATTTTAGAAGCTAAAATCAATTTACCGTGTGGTAAATTTGGATGCATGCTAGCGCCGTTGACTCTTCTTAATAAAAACATATTATTTCTTTGAGTCCTCAAATATATGTGCGATTTCGTGCACGATGTCAATCAGTTTTTTAGCTTCGTCTGCACTTAACGTTTGCTTCACCTTACTACACTGCTTGGCCGCTTGCCACATTGTTTCATGTAATTTTGGAAATTTTTGCAAGTGCTCAGGCTTAAAATAATCACTCCACAAAATGTAGATCTGTTCTTTGCAAAGTTCAGCGTGCTTCTCTTTGTTTATAACCATACGCACAAAGTTATTGTGGTCATCTGACTTTTCACCTTGGTTATCAGGCAAATCGTTGATCTTTTCAATCATTCTTAAGCAAGTATCCGCCGAGTGACGCATCGTGTCGGTTTCGTAAATGCCACAAGGTATATCACAGTGAGCATAAACCGGTTTAACAAAAGATAACTTCATCGCTCTATCCCCTTATAACTCTAGTCTATCATTATAAATACAAAAGCATGTTGTAATTTAAACTGCTTGCGCTTTTTGGTCTTAAATTTTAATATATTAGTAAGCGATACGACAAAATAAAAATTTTCCAAAATAAATGCCCGTCGTGGCTCGCTTATTACACCACAACAACTCCAGTTACCTTGGTAAACGTTGCGAGATTCATTTTTTAAATGTTTTGCGTTTACCCGGGTTAACGGTTATAAGCCCAGAGGGGCTTTTTTTATTTTATTGCTCAATCGGCAAGCATCTGCAGAAGCGCGATAACTAGCAATATTAAAGTGCTCAGCCCACAGAGCTAAACGATCTGCCTAGAGTTAGTTTGGCGCCATTTTTCTATTTCGGCGTGATTTCCGTTTAGCAAAACTTCTGGCACGATCATTCCCCTAAATTCTGCAGGCCGAGTGTATTGCGGAAACTCGAGAGTCTGACCGTCGCTAAAACTCTCTATCTCGGCAGATTTTTCTCCACCTAAAACACCTGGGATTAATCGTGTAACGCTATCGGCAATTATCATCGCTGGAATTTCACCACCCGTTAAAACGTAGTCGCCAATAGAGATTTGATGATCGACCACACTCGTGATACGTTCATCATAACCTTCGTAGCGACCACAAATAATAATTAGGCCTTCATCATTATCGGCAAACTTTTGCGCCGTAGCCTGAATCCAACGTTCGCCGCGCGGAGTCATTAACAAAACTTTTGCAGTTGGATCATTTCTTTTAGCAGCTTCAACCGCCGCAAATAATGGCTCAGGTTTAAGCAACATGCCGTCACCACCGCCATAAGGAGTGTCGTCAACCTGCTTGCGTGGACCTAATCCAAATTCACGTAAATTGATGGTTTTAAATTCTACAATTTTACGATCTTGCGCCTTGAACATCATAGAATTGCCAAAAACACCCCCGAACATATCGGGGAATAAAGTTATAACCTGGATTAAGCGTGTGTTCACATCTGTTATTTTAACATGCTTACGTCGCTTTGGCGAGGACGGACTTTATAAAAGTATTTTTAGCTTTTGTGTAGCTATCGCGATTTTTGGAGTATTTTATCGCCAAGTCTTGTTTCAAATTGGCATATTCGTTACGCACATCACCATGACTCGTTAAATAATCACGAAAAGCTAACGGCGCAACCCATTGATCGGGATTGTTAATGATCACGATATTTAAGTGGTGAGTCCGATTATCTCGCTCACCCTTAGGAAAAAACTTTCTATCACCCATCATTCGTTCAGGAATATATTCGTAGCCAAGTTTTTGCAAAAGCTCAACAAAATATGGCAACTCGTCGAAGTTTTTTACACCTGCTACCATATCTATGACGGGCTTCGCGCACAACCCCTCAACCGATGTGCTGCCAATATGTTCTATTTGAATAATTTTATCGCCAAATACCTGCAGTAAGCGCAGTTTCTCTCTTTCGAATTCTTCCATCCAACGAGCATCATAGGGCTCAACCTTTACAGTACCTCTCCGCAATCCAATAGTGCTCATAGACAAAATCTATCACAAATAAAAATACTCCGATAGTCGGAGTATTTTTACCACATAAAGCTCTCATTTATCATGCTCGCATGAGCTTTTTGGTTTTTGTTTTTGTTGCCCTTTTTGGACCTGCTATTACTATATATCGAGATCGTCTAAATCTGCAAGCTCTTTTCTAGTTCTTGAGCTGACCGATTCACGTTCTTCCACAGAATCATCTGTTGAGTTTTGCACAGACTTGTTGTCATCATTAGAAGATGTTGTAGTATTGTCATCTGAATCAGAACCTGTTGGGCCAGCAGCTGGTCGTGGCATGCCTTCTGGACGATCAACGTCAACAATTTTTAGGTTATAACGTGCGTCATTTTTAGTGCCCAAAGCTCGCAAAAGCGTACGAACGCTTTGTGCAGTTGCACCTCGTTTACCAATTACGCGACCCAAGTCCTCTGGGTCCACGCTAAGCTCTAAAAGAACGCCTTTTTCATCGATTCGTCGCTCGATTTTTACGTTTTCCGGCTTACTTACTAGCGACTTAATAATATATTCTACAAACTGTTGGTCGATACTGGTCACCGTAAAATCTCCCTTATTAGTCGGTGCTTTAATTGTAACTCACAAAATTTACGCTGGCAAACTGCTTTTGCTAGTTTTTTATGAAGCATGAGTACCTTTTTTACTGAGGGGTAGAAATAAAAACCCTCGCTTTGTCGCGAGGGGTTTTTTATTCTTCGGTTTTTTCTACTGCTTCTTCGGTCTTAGCTTCTGGAGCGGCTTCTTCTTTTGGCTGGTTTTTACGAAGTTTTTCTGGGTTGCGTAGTTTTGCTGCGCGGTCATTTTTAACAGGAGTAACCCATTTTGGCAAATCAACTTTTTCGCCTGTTAGAACTTTAACAACACGAGGAGTTGGCTGAGCGCCATTTTTTAGATAAAATTCGACTTTTTCTTTGTCAATTTTTACTTCTTTGGTGTGTGGGTTGTAAGAACCTACATAAGCAACCACGCGACCGCTGCTTGGGTGGCGTTGAGCTTCTTGAACAGCAAGGCGGTAAACTGGTAAAGCCTTACGACCAAGACGTTGCATTCGAATAGCTAGCATTATTTATAAAATCCTTTTAGGTTTATCGTTTAAAACTAGTGTTATTTTACAGGGTTGCGCCTCTGTTGTCAATGATTGAACCATGATCGAGTTGACTAACAATGATCTGACTTACCTTAAAACCACTCTGTACGTGAACTGCGACGAGCAATTCGTATGTTTTGTCTGGCACATCAATACAGTTTTTGCGCTGACTATCTAGGTAAATTCTATAGAAATTCATACTTAGAGCGTATCACGCCTAGCACAGTACTCAATAAGCGGCCCTGGACTACTTTTCGTAACTCTTCAGCGCGTTCTTCGCCGCCTCTTGTTGAGCCATCTGCTTAGAAGGTCCGCTGCCCTTACCTCGCAATTTGTTGCCAATATATGCACCTAAAGTAAACATTTTATCGTGATCTGGACCGTCTTCGGCCAAAACTTTATAAACAGGAGTCTCGCCGTCTACACTTTGAGCGACTTCCTGCAAGCGTGACTTAGGATCGCGCCACGAGCCAGTCTGTAAAATATCTTCCAAAGTCGCCAAAATGTGCTTATGAACAAAAGCGCTCGCAGCCTTGTAGCCTTTATCAAGGTAGATTGCACCGATTACAGCCTCGAAAGCATTTGCCATAATCTGCTGTTTTGCGCGATCAGACCCGTGCTTTTCACCGCGACTCAATCGCATTAAATCATAAAGCCCCAGCCGACTTCCGGCTGCACTGATAGATTCCGTGCGCACCAAAGCTGCGCGCCAGTTAGTTAAAATACCTTCTGGTTCATCGTAATTTAAATATAAAAACTCTGTTACAACTAATTCTAGAACTGCATCGCCTAAAAATTCTAGGCGCTCGTTGTGGGCAGTTGCGCTAGATTTGTGCTCATTCATGTAAGAGCGGTGTGTCAAAGCCGTTATCAAATGCTGTGGTTCGTCAAATTTAAAGCCTAAAATATCTTCGGCGAATTTTTGATATTTGCTAATATCCTGCATGTCGGATTCGTTTCATTGCTAATAAAAGTAACTTAGTTATGTCTTCATATTCAATCATATCAAGAGCGTCGTGAACTTTAAACCACCCAATTCCGTTCATCCAATCTTCTTTGGTAAGCGCGTTCGTATCACCTAAGCCACGAATTAAGTAAATCTGCGTAGTCATTAAAATTAAGCTTTGTTGACGGCGATAGCGAAAGTTGATTTTTCCAAGCCAATTCATGACTTCCATTTTTTGCAAGCCGGTTTCTTCACGAACTTCGCGCTCGGCGGTCTCTTTGGCGGTCTCACCTTCTTCGATGTGACCTTTAGGAATAGTCCAACGATCTTTGGCATCTTGAGTCAGCAAAACTTCGATCTCATTAGTCTTTTCGTTGCGTCTAAAAACAACACCGCCGGCAGTCTGTTCTCGCACTACTTCTTGTATTGCTGGTTTTCGGCGTTGAAAATACTTTTTGAACCTTTCGAACCTAGGAACTGGTACTTGCATCGGCTTTTTTACCTTCTACAAGTGTGCGGTAGGCCGTACCCAACACACCGTTAACAAACTTCGACGAGTTTTCCGAGCCAAATGCTTTAGCGAGCTCAACCGCTTCGTTAATTGCAACTTTTGGCGGTACCAAATCCTGCATTTGTGTTAGCTCAAATACGGCCATACGAAGAATCGTGCGATCAATGCGCGATATCTGTTCAATTGGCCATTCAGGTGCAATTGGCTGGATTAAGGCATCTAACTTTGAAACAGCGCCTTGAACGCCTTTTGTAAGCTTTTCGACAAAACTTTTGTCTTCTATAGCTTCGCTGTAACGATCAAGATTCCTCGATAAAACTTCATCGAGTGCTACTGTTTCATCGCCACTATCAACTCTAAACTCATATTCGTATAGAGTTTGTAGTGCAATTATGCGACCTAGGTGACGATTAGATGCCATAATGTCAAAATTTTAATTTACTATTTTAGTTTACTTAACTTCAGCGGCAAGTTTTTTACCGCTTTCACGACGAGTTGTATACGCTTTAACTGGTGATTTTGCGTTAACTGTGCGTGCTAATTTTACTACTAAATGACTGCGACGCAAACCGGTCTTACGTGGTGACGTCTGCTTTTTTGGCTTACCCATAAAAGAGAAAACCTCCTTTGATTACTGATATAACTTGGGCCAATTATACTCTAAAAATGACCGATCGGCAAGCACCAGCACAATGTCTGAGGCCACCCCGCCAACCACGGCGAAATCAAACAACAATATTCAACAGTTTACCCGGCACGTAAATCACGCGCTTTGGCTGTGTGCCTGCCAGATATTTGGCTACCGATTCGTCAATTTTAGCTTGCTCTTCAATCTGTTTTTGGTTAGCGTCGGCAGGCATTTGCAGCTTCGCACGAAGCTTACCATTAACCTGAACTACGATCGTAATTGAGTCTACTTTTATAGCATTTTCATCCCAAATGGGCCAATTATCAATGTGTATGGTGTTTTTCGCACCCAGCTGATACCAAAGTTCTTCCGAAATATGCGGCGCGAACGGCGCAAGTAGCCGCAATAAACTTTGTAAAGTTTGCTTAAACTGATTAGTATTTATTGCATTCTCGGCCTTAAACTTGTATAGAAAATTCACCATTTCCATCATTGCAGCTATCGCGGTATTGAATTTTGTAACCTCGATATCGGCTGTAACTTTTTTAACGGTTTTATTCGTAACCTTGTCTAACTCACTATTTTTATCGTCAGTTAAATCGCCAGCGGCCAAAAATTCTTGCGTGACATCCCAAACTCGACGCAAAAAGCGGTAAGACCCCGGCACGCCTTTGTCGTCCCACGGCGCTTCCATATCGAATGGCGCCAAGAACATTTCGTAGACCCGCAGAGCATCAGCGCCGTAGCCGCTTTCGACCACCTCGAGCGGATCAACCACGTTACCTTTAGATTTACTCATTTTTGTGCCATCACTCGCTAAAACATATGCATTGTAAACAAGTTTTTTAACTGGCTCAGGGTCTGCAACTAGGCCAATTTTATGGAAAAAGTGCATCCAAAAACGAGCATAGAGCAAATGCGAAACCGCGTGATCAGCCCCGTTATAAAAGTCAATTGGCATCCAATGGTTTATAATTTTTGGATCCCATGCCTGCTCGTTGTTATGCGGATCAAGATAGCGCAAAAAATACCAGCTACTACAGGCATAGCCATCCATGGTGTCGGTTTCGCGAGTCGCTGGACCACCACATTTTGGGCAAGTCGTAGTTACCCAATCAGTAACTTTGGCTAGCGGGGACTTGCCAGCTTCAGCCTTGTAATCAGTAATTACCGGTAACTTAACCGGTAACTGATCTTCTGGGATCGCCACTGCACCATCTTTTTCGCAGTGCACAATTGGAATTGGCGCACCCCAATAGCGCTGACGACTAATAAGCCAGTCGCGGATTTTGTAATTAGTACTCCAGTTAGCCTTGTTCTGGGAAATCAAGTGTTCGACAACTTTCTCACGAGCCTCAAAAGTCGCAAGATTGTTAAACTCACCAGAGTTGATAAGAATACCTTCGTTAAGTAGTTTACCGTCGAAAATTCCAGTATTGTTTATTTTGCCAGCCTTGTAGTCACGAACGAAACTTATCGCACGACGCAACATTTCTAGCCAATGCTTTCCACCGTCGAGCTTGTCAATTTCTGCATAAAGCTCATCGCCGCTCATCCATTGGTTTGTAAAGTTTTCGTGGATTTCTTGCTTTGCTTCTCCATTTTTTTCATCCTCGACAATTGCAATAAAGGGCTGGGTTGACGCAAATCTATTTGCTTTTTTTGCAACATGACGATAATGTGCAAAACCTTGACTACCAAGCTTATATAGTTCTGCCACTTTGTAAATTCCAGCCTCTTCGCCTAATTCGCGCAGTGCGCATGCTTCGTGAGTTTCACCTTCGTTTATCCCCCCAGCAACTAAATATGTGCCCCCGGTTGCCTTAAGGCCTAAGAACCTATTAGTACTTTTGCTGTAAACAAAAACTGTAGAACCATCTACAAATTGTTCGTCTTCACGCTTTTCGCCGAATTCTGGAGCCACCACTTCAACGATAGGCAGATCATACTTTTTAGCAAATTCAAAGTCGCGCTCGTCGTGAGCTGGCACGGCCATAATCGCACCCGTACCATAACCGCTTAGTGCGTAGTCGGCAGTCCAAACCGGGATTTTTTCACCGTTTATTGGATTAATAGCATAGCTGCCCGTAAAAACCCCAGTTTTTTCGCGATCCGTTTCTTGACGCTCTACATCGGTTTTTGCTTGGGCTTGCTTAATATATTCTTCTACCGAGCGCTTGTTGTCAGACGTCGCAAGCTTCAACGTAAGCTCATGCTCTGGTGCCAAGACAATAAAAGTTGCGCCATAAAGAGTATCCGGGCGAGTTGTAAAAACTTTTATTTGCTCGTCACTGTCATCGAGTTTAAAGTAGATCTCGGCACCTACGCTTTTGCCGATCCAGTTTTTTTGCATAGTTTTAATCGATTCTGGCCACTCAAGATCATCTGTACTATCTAAAAGTTCATCAACGTAGTCGGTAATTTTAAAGAACCATTGCTTGAGCGCTTTTTTAGTAACTAAAGGGTCGCTAGGTCCGTCGTGACGCCAACACTTACCACCTATAACTTGTTCGTTTGCTAAAACAGTTTTATCAATGTCACACCACCACTGCAAGCTTTCTTTTTGATAAGCTAAGCCGTGCTCGAATAATTTTGTAAAAATCCACTGAGTCCAACGGTAGTATTCCGGATCAGAAGTGTTAATCTCTTTAGTCCAGTCGTAGCTCATGCCGATTCGACTAAGCTGTTCTTTAAAGCGCACAATCGCTTTATCGGTAGTTTCTTTTGGCGAAGTTCCAGTTTTAATCGCGTAATTTTCTGCAGGCAAACCAAAAGCATCCCAGCCAATTGGGTTATAAGCGTTAAAGCCCTGTTGACGTTTGGCTCGAACAGTTACGTCGGCTAAGGTGTAGGTGCGAACGTGCCCAGTGTGCAGGCCAGACCCGCTCGGATAAGGTAGCATCGCAAAGCCAAAATATTTTTGGCGTGAGTCATCTTTTAGATTCACCTTGTAAGTGCCTTGATCAGCCCAGTTTTTTTGCCATTTTGGTTCGATTTCGTTTGGATTGTAGCGTTTCATATAATAAAATTTTAGGTTAGTAATTTTTGAGTCAAATAATATATTTCCCCTAAGGGAGCAAGTTGAGACTGGCTAAAAGGCATGACTTTCGCATATTAGCCACATTATAACAGATTACCTACTGTTTTATAACCGTTTCGCTAGACTAAATCTAGGAGCACTTTGATCATTTTTCACCAAACTGCTGCTGTTTAATCGCCATCCAGTCCGGGTCTTGGCGTACAAGCTGTTCTTCTTCGGTAGTTGAATGAAGCAGCATTTTTACGGCTTCTTCGGCAAACACACCATTTTGCGAGCCTTTTGCTAAAATCACCGCTTTTGGCTGCATTATTTTATGGACAAAATTTCCGGCATCGTATGGACTCGTAAAGTTTTCGACCCTGCAACCTTTTTTTTGCAAAATTGGGGTCATGTAAGTTTTAGCTTCTTGGCCAATTGTCACAACCCAATCCAGAGAGGCCGGATCGCACGCACTCGCAACTTCTTCGTGCGCTTGTTTAGAATAGTCGCCGAGCTCGTTCATTGAACCTAAAATTGCAATGCGTTGCGGCGTTTGGAATTGATACAAAGTTTGCAGCGCAGCAACAGCCGCCAGTGGACTGGAATTATATGTGTCATCGATAATTGTGGTGTTCTCGAGACCTTTTAGCAGGTTCATTCGCCCCATAACAGGTTTGACCTTTTTCATCCCGTCTACAACTTGCTCGGCGCTTAAGCCCAGTTTTATCCCAACCGTTCCGGCCGCAACAACGGTTCGAACATTATGCTCACCAACAACGCCTAAAACAACCTTTAGCTCCTTGAATTCCGGCGAGATAAACTTACCAGTAAAGCCTTTGCCCGGAACAAATTCATCGGTTTCAAATCGATACTCGGCCACGCCACTAGTGCCGTATGTATCCAAATTTGTACCATCCGGGATTAACTTTGCAAAAGAACCATCGATGTCATCGCGATTTATAAGTGTTAATTTTGAATACTCAGTCACCGCCAGCTCTTCTTTAGCTACGGCATCTAGGGTGCCGAAGCCAGCCATATGTTCCGGCGAAACTGCGGTAACCACTGAAACATCCGGATTTAGATAGCGTTTAAAATAAGCTATTTCACCAGGATGGTCGGTCCCGAGTTCTAAAACTAAAACATCGAACGAATAATCACTACTTAAAATCTTCTGCATTTGAGATAAGATTTTAATCCAAGCAAAAGGACTTTTTGCATTTGCAGGCGCCTTTAAATTAAACATACTCAGCGGCACCGAAGCAGGCACGTTGTAACTACCATAGTGCGCCAAAACTTTGTAGCGCTCGCTTAAAACAGTGGCAATATTAAGTTTAGTACTGGTTTTACCAACACTACCGACAACCGCCACAACCTTAGGTTTAAACTTTTTTAAAAGGCGCTTGGCTTGAAGTTCCAATAAGTTAGTTACAAGCTGTTTCATCATTTAATAGTATAGCGCTAGTAGGCTTTTGCGGCGAGTTTTTGATAAATAAATTCTGGTGGAGCATAAGGGATTCGAACCCTTGACCTCTTCCATGCCATGGAAGCGCGCTAGCCAACTGCGCCAATGCCCCAGATACAAATTGAATTCTAACAGATTGCCACACAAAAATAAACTGCCTGCATACACAGACAGTTTCGCTTCGATGCGCGCCCACCCGAGGCTCTTTTTGCTACATTTTTATTTTGCCTATCGCGCCAAGAACCTCTTAGCGCACCAGCTTGTATTTATTTAATCATTATTACGCTTATGGTGCAAGCAAAATGGAGCAAAAGCGAAAAACGCGCCACGCGAAAGCTAAATTAAGCTTTTGCCTGGCTTTTGGGTAAAACCCAAAACACTAAAGCCAGTGCAAGTAAAACGGCAAATCCACACATTATCGACGGTATGCCAGCAACTGTACTAGGATCAATTAAGTTAACTGTGGCCGTGGGTAAAATAAAAGCGGCGTAACCCGCAGCCAATCCGTATAACGCATGTTTGGTTTTAACCTTTTTAGTCTGCTCGATAAGTTTATTGCACAGCCATATTGTGGCAAAAAGCCATCCGTAATAATAAAGTACGTAAAGCCAAACTGCACTTTTTGCCATTTCAAAGATTACGTAATTACCTAAGCAAGCAGCAGTCTCAAGCGATCCGCCCACAAACAAAAAGAAGACGACAAAAGCACCAGCCGTAAGATAAGCTGGCAAAAGAAGCGCGCGCTTTTTGGCGCCAGCAATTTCGTAAGCTAAGTGAATCCCCAGAGGTGGCAGCATAGTAATCGCAACGTGTCCAACGCGTGACCAAGCCAGCGAACCAAAACCCCAAGCTTCGCAAATCATAAATTCTGCCACCTGGAAAATGGCTAAAAACAGAAGTATTAAAACTACAAGCCTGCTGATTGGATTAAGTTTATATTTCCAGATAACCGCTAAAGCCAGGATAATCTCGATAAAAAAAGTTGCAATCATTACTGGAGGCGAAAAGCAAAACATACCACCCATACTAAATTTGCGCTTTTCCATAAGCACTATTGTAGCATTTTTAGCAGCATTTTTTCGTCGATAATTCGCGTTCCCAGCTTTTCGGCTTTAGCGACTTTAGAGGCACCGGGATTTTCACCTAAAACCAAATAGTCTGTGTTTTTTCCAACAGACGACTGAAAAGTTCCGCCAAGCTGTCGAATCTTGTCGCCTGCTTGTTCGCGCTCCATGGTTTCCAGAGTTCCAGAAACCACGAAACCCAATCCCTGAAGTTTACCACCGTTCACGCGTTTTACTTCCATCGGTTCTACGCCAGCGTTTGCAAACTTCGCCAACAACTGCTGGTTCTGGGCGCTTGCAAACCACGTCATAATACTCTCGGCCACAACCTCACCAACACCTTCAACTTGTCTCAGCTCATCAATCGTTGCGCTGCTTAAGCTATCTAGGTTACCAAATTTATTGCTTAAATCTACCGCAGTCTGCGCGCCAACGTGCCTTATTCCTAGAGCATAAATAAAATGGCTCAGGCTCGGATGCTTTTTTACGGCAATCGCGTCAATTAATTTGCTAGCCGAAATCTCTGCAAACCTATCAAGCTTCAGCAACTGATCCTTGGTCAATGTATATAAATCTGCCGGGTCGCGAATCAAATTTGCATCCAGGAGAGCCAAAACGTTCTTTTCGCCCATACCCTCAATATCTAAAGCTGATTTACTGGTGTAATGTTGGATCTGGTTGTGAACTCGAGCTGGACAGGCGTAATTTAGGCAGCGCCACACAGCTTCGGCATCTTCTTTTTTTAGGTCACTACCACATTCCGGACATTTTTTTGGCATTTCAAAAGGTTGTTCCTTACCGGTACGGAGCGTTTTTAAAACCTCTACTACCTCAGGGATGATATCGCCAGCCTTGTGAATAATTACAGTATCTCCAACCCTTACATCCTTGCGTTTAACTTCGCCCTCGTTATGCAAAGTTGCCATTTGCACTGTTGATCCAGCGACGACTACAGGTTCTAAAACTGCCACCGGCGTTGCCGCGCCAGTTCGACCAATGCTCACAAAAATGTCCTTAACCTTTGTGGTTGCCTGCTCGGCTGGATATTTATAAGCGACTGCTCCGCGAGGAGCTTTACCCACTACCCCAAGTTTTTCAAAAACCGCGCGGTCGTTTACTTTTACCACCAAGCCGTCTGTATTAAACGGCAGTCTTAGGCGTTTTTCTTCCCATTTTTTAGCAAACTTCATTACGTCCGTCACGCTGCCTACAAGCTCGGCCTGATCGTTAACCAAAAAACCAAGTTTAGCTAATATTTCGTAGCAAAACTCATTGGTAGGAACCTCACTAGAATCATCGCGTCTTAGATCCCAAGCTCTAAATTTAAGTGGGCGCCCGACAACTAACTTTGGATCGAGTTGACGCACGGTACCCGCGGCCAAGTTTCGTGGATTGGCAAAAAGTGGCAATCCAGCTTTTGCACGCTGTTCGTTAAGAGCCTCAAAGTCAGATTTATACATGACGATTTCGCCCCGAACTTCTGTGTAACCTTGCTCAAAAGTAGTTGTTTGAGCGGATTTATTAAGTTTTAACGGAACGGATTCAAGCGTTCTTAAGTTTGCGGTTACATCCTCGCCGACTCGTCCATTGCCCCTGGTTAGCGCCCTAACTAAAATGCCGTTTTGGTAAACCAGCGAGCACGCTAAACCGTCCATTTTAATATCAGCAAAGTATTCTAATTTTTGACCAGGAACTAATTTTTGGATTCTAGCCTCCCAGGCCGATACCTCCCCTTGATCAAAAACGTCATTCAAACTGAGCATCGGATACTTGTGCTCTGCACTAACAAATTGTGGCAGCGGCTCGCCGGCCACGCGCTGAGTTGGTGAATCAGGCGTTACAAGATCCGGAAATTCACCTTCTAGTTCAGCAAGCTCGTGCTTTAAACCATCTGCGGCTGCCTCGCTCATAATTGAGCGGTTGTTTACGTGATACTCGTATCGATACTCGTTTATGAGATCCCGAAGTTTATGAATTCGATCAGATGCTTGTGTTTTGTTCATATAAGGGAGCGATAAAGTCTATAAATGTAAACTGTTGCAAAAACTAAGCTAAATGCATTAAGCAGTTGTAAGGTTATTGGAACAATTGGCAGCCAGTCGATTTGCAGATTGTAGGCAAGCAAAAGCGCTGCCGGCAAAATCACTGCCCATATAACAATTAGCACCACGATCAAAACAAAGAGGCGTAAAAATATGTTCCATCGGCGACCGTGCACAAGTTCGCGAGCAGCTTTTAGTGCTCCTAGCGGTGAGGTCTGTGGAGCGGCAACTATCATAGAAGCGATGCTTGAGCTGACTAAATAGTATAGTGTTACGGCAAAAAGTAAGATCCCCAGACCATATGTTATCGCGCTTTCAAGAGCATTCTGCGCCCAAATTCCAGCTTGCGATAACAATATTACATACAATCCTACGGCAGCAGGTAAAAATTGGATCCCAATTACTAAAAATACTATGATCGTCTGAATTAGTGGACCTGTTGAGCTATAAAACGAATCACGAATCCTAATTGCAATACCTGCCATGCGCGCACGGGCAGTCCAGATGATAATTAAGAAAAAAACCAAAAAGGCGGCGAAACCGATAAATGTATAAAGTTCGCCGCTACCGTTTTGACCTTCACCCGAAACTGTCGCCAATAGTAGCATTGTTGACACACTCACACCATCTACCTGATTGCTCAGTAAAGAAGTTGCAGCTTGCTTAAATTGCAAAAAGCTTGCTTGTGTAACCCCGCCCGCAAACAAATAGAAGATCAAAGCATAAGATAATGCAATAACTCCAAAGAGCTTTTTTTCTTGCCACAAAAATCCGAAAGTCTGTTTAATATGCTGGCTGATTTTTGGTAGCGGTTTGGAATTGGCTTTTGTAATTTGCTTAGTTTTTTTGACCATATTTATAGCTTATCACTCATTGCCCTTAGACGCGCAATTCGTTCACCGACCGGCGGATGCGTGCTAAAAAATTTAGCAAACATACCTGGCTTTAACGGATTAGCAAAAAAGAAATGCGCTGTAGATGAATTTTGACTCTTTAAAACCGACCCGTGATCGTGAATTTTTTGCAGAGCATCCGCCAAGGCGTCAGGGTAGCGAGTCGTAAGTGCTGCCGTGCTATCGGCCAAAAACTCTCGTCTGCGCGAAACTGCGAGCTGAACCATAAAGGCTACAAACGGTGCGATTACTGCAGCCGCCAGGCCGACAATTAACACAATTGGATGAACATTTCGATCGCGGTCGCCGAACCAAGTAAACCTAATTAACATATCGGCGATAAAACCTATTGCCGCAACCAATGCAAAGACGATCATCATTACTCTAATATCATAATTTTGAACATGACCTAGCTCGTGTGCCATTACAGCCTCAAGCTCTGACTTGTTCATGACCGCAAGCAACCCGCTAGTTACCGCGACCGAAGCGTTTTTAGGATCACGTCCCGTCGCAAAAGCATTAAGCCCAGGATCATCAATAATATAGACCTTGGGCATGGGCATTCCAGTAGAAATACTTAAGTTCTCTACTACCCTAAAAAGTCGTGGATCGTCTGATTTTTTAATCTGCCTCGCGCCGGTCATGGCAAGCGCTAAGCTAGAGCCCGCGAAATACTGGATTGCACTATAAATCACAGCCCCAACTAAACACATGTAAAAAATACTTAAATCACCATAAAGATAACTAAAGATAACGCCCAAAACTGCAATTATAAAAATAAAAAGCAGCATTATAAAAATAGTTTTTCGCTTGTTAGCGGCAATTGCAGAATACATTTTTAACTACAGTTTAACTTCGACAGGCTTTTCCACGTCGGCCATGTTTTCTACTTCAAAAAAGTCGCGCTTTTTAAAACCAAATGCGTTGGCAATCATATTGCTAGGAAAAGTGTCGGTTTTAGTGTTTAGCTCGCGTACTGCACCATTATAAAAGCGTCGCGACGCCATGATTTTGTCTTCGGTGTCAGTTAGCTCATCCTGAAGCTTTTGAAAGTTTTCGGTAGCGCGAAGTTGTGGATAGTTTTCCGCGACTGCAAACAAACTTTTTAAAGTCTGCTCAAATTGATTTTCAGCTTTGGCCGTCTCTTTTACGCCATTAGCACCCAGTACGTCTGCGCGCGCTTTTGTTACGTTTTCAAAAACTTCTTTTTCGTGCTTTGCGTAACCTTTTACAGCATTAACAAGGTTTGGAATTAAATCCATTCGCCTCTTAAGTTGAACTGTAATATCGCTCCAGGCTTCCTCGGTGCGAATCTTAAGCTTAACTAAACCGTTGTATATTGCAATCACAACGATCACTAAAATAACCGCAACTATAATCAAAATCCAAGTCAAAGTCATAAAAAAGTCCTTATTTACAGTAGTATTGTAGCACTAAAAGGCAGCACTTTATAGTTATTTGACCAAAGTCGCTTTTACCCGTTTAGAGGCAGTGAAATACGGAATCCAAATGGCTGCTGTAATCAAACTTCTTACAACGTCACTGCCTGAGCTCTCGATTAGACCTAGATCAAGATTGTTCTGAGAGAAAATCAACGCTACCCAAATATAATCAGCTAGAACGAATATAAATGCGCCCGAAATAAGTGCGATCGCACCAATTTTAGCAACAGACTTTCGCATAATTATTAAAGTTATAACGGCAGCAGCGCTGGCGATTAGAATTATATTTTGAATAACTTCAAACCAAAGTGCCGGAATCATCGCATTAACAAATTCTGGCATTTCACTTTGAATACTTTTAATGTCAGCAAAAGCACCAGAGTATTCGGTTAAAGAAAGGAGATTAACGATAATCCCAATCCCCATCGCCACAATAAATAATGCTAGCCAGCCTTTTACGCCGTTTAAATTTTTAGTTGATTCTTTAGATTTTTCCGACATTTTAGCCTTAATAAGTTCATGGTGGGCGAGGAGGGACTTGAACCCTCAAGGCTTATTCAGCCAACGGATTTTAAGTCCGTCGCGTATACCAATTCCGCCACTCGCCCTTAGCCGCATATTATACCTCCTCGAGGAAAAATTTAAAAGTTGTAATTTTATAAAAATATGTTAGAATTTATATTTGCGTGCGTCCCGCTAAAGTCGCGGGACCTCAATTACGAAACGAGGACACCAAGTGTCTCCGATCAGCAACCGGCTCAAGGCGCTGGTGGTCGCCTTCGCGGCCATCCTCAGCATGGGGGTCGCCGCCTGTGGCGTGCAGCCGACCAACGACACCACCCGCACCTTCCTCTGGTCGACCGACGTCGACCAGAACGGTGTGGACGAGGTTCATGCGTACTGCGCGCACGTTCCCGGCTCGAACGCCTGCGAGGGCTCTGAGTGGGACGGTGAGCCGATCGGCAAGAGCGAGTGGATCCAGGTCGACCTGACCAAGAAGTTCGACGCGTCCAACAAGACGGACAAGACGAACTTCGGGCTCGGGTACCTGCTGAACCAGTTCACGGGCGGCCGGCTCAAGACGAGCTCGGCCGAGGAGGCGATGTTCGAGGACTACTTCGCGACCTACTACCCCGACAAGGATCTGTCGGAAGCGAAGAAGCTCTTCCGCAATGAGTGGCTGACGTTCAGCAACAGCCTGCTCAAGTCGCCGCTCACGCTGCCGTCGGTCTCGACCAGCAGCACGCAGGCCCCAACCGCCAGCCGGAGCCGAAACTGAAAAACGTCCCGCCACTATACGAAACCCGTATAGTGGCGGGACGCCAACGCGAAACCGCAATTAAAATTATCACCTGGAGGCACGTACCGGAGTCGCACCGGTGTACAGGGTTTTGCAGACCCTTGCCTAACTCCTCGGCCAACGTGCCATGCAATACAATTATACAGATCATTACCCGATCTGAACAGATTATTCTTTAGTGATCTCCACCGGCTCAGCCAAACCCCAGAACTGCTCAAAAACCGCCCTCATAGTTTGAGAATAACTATCACTGATTATTTCAACACCAATCTGCACACCTTCACGCCAGTGATAAGTATTAACAACGTTATTGTAAATTACAATCTGATTACTCAACGATACCGTCTCTTTAGGAATTGCCCTACACTCGTACCTCTTTAAATACTCGTCGTTGGCAGTGAAAGATCTAATACTACTCTTAGAATCATAATTTACAATCTCACGAATCTTGTATCCAGCCTCAACTGTCATTTGGCGATGCAACTCCGACCATCGGTGGTCATTAATTAACACTTCTACTTCGGCGTAGCCAAAACATAGAATTTCATTTTTTGCCTTTAGTTCGTGCCAGGCCATTTGCCTAAACCCGGATTCGCCTTCATAAGCCTTGACCGAAAACAATCCTGAATCATTTTTTTGAACCGACAATAACTCTGGGATAAGTTCATTCAGCAACTCTCGTCGCTCTTTTAGCTTCTGCTCTTGCGCGGTCAGTTCAATTTCAAAATTGTTAGGATCGCTAGCCTTAACAAAAGAGCCTGTGTCATCCATAAACTTAACCGCTAGACCACGTTTCTCTAAAAGTTCTACAACGTGATAAACACGACTTCTTGTAATTCCTGTTCTTCGGCTCAACTTTAAATGAGTTGATGGGCCGCTCAAAAGTTCGATGTAAATAACAGCTTCGGCACTGGACAAACCGTACTGCTTCATCATTCTAACTATTTTGTCGTTGTTGTCAGACATCAGAGACAGTTTAACATGGCCTTGCGTTCTATCTATAGTCTATGTATCCCATGTATATTATCGAAGGCAAGGCACATATTCCAAAAGACACAAAATCAAATCCGCTTTTTATTGTTCCGGATGAGGTTATCAAAATCACCGCAAAAAAACTCGGCTTAAATCACGGTGGCTTGCGCGGAATCGATCCGGCCTGCGGCGTTGGGACTATACCGCGCGTTATTACTCAGATCGGTGGGTCATGCGACGGAATAGAGATAGACTCGCATCAATACAATATCGCAGTTCGTGAAGCCAAAAACAGCAACGTAATTTTAGGTGACTTTACTAAAGCCGAATCCGACAAGTACAACTACATCTACACTAGCCTTCCTTTTACTTGGTTTAAAAACGAATATCCATTGACTAAAATTGCGACGGCCCTTAAAAGCATGTTGACAAGCGACGGCAAACTGATCATAGACAGTACCGATATTGCCAACCGCAATGCAGAAAGCTGGCCCCTAGCCAACGTTCAAGCTGAATATTTTAAAAAACACGGTTTTAAACTCGACCAAACGCTAACTTTTACAACAACAAAGCGACAAGATATGACCGACAATATATTTTTAGAGCTTGTGTTTTCATTAAAATGAAAGGTAGAAACTTTGCAATTTTAGGGTCGGGGGTTATTGGACTTACAACCGGCGTACTGTTGCTCGAAAAATTTCCGAAAGCAGACGTAACAATTTATGCCAGTGATTTTACCAACTTAGTCAGTCATGTTGCAGGAGCACAATTTTATCCAATTTGGCTTGGCGACGGTATTGACCACAGCTTTGAAAAAACTCTAAAAAAATGGTTCTTGTATTCACACAAAAGATTTAGCGAAATATCCAACCCGGCTCATGACATTACAAAAATTCAAAACTATGAACTGGCGAGAAGCGGCTTTGTGCCATCATACTTTTTTGACGTATTACCTAACCTTAAAATCACTAAGCGTGCGAACTTACCACTTGGCTATACCCATATGCTCAGTTTCGAAACCATAATGATTAATCCTCTTGCTTACTTGCCGCGACTCGGCAAAAAATTTGTAGCCATGGGTGGCAAACTAAGACAAAAAACATTCGTAAACAAGCGACAGATCTTAAACTTACCCCAAAGTACGGTTTTTAACTGCCTCGGCTGTGGTGCGTCAATCTTTAGCGATGAATCTTTAATGCCTGTAAAAGGTGTGATTCTCCGCCTAAAGCCAACCCAGGGTTTAAATCACGTACTATCATTTGACGATCACATAATTGCGCCGCGCAAAAATGAGACCTACATCGGCGCCTCTTACATAAAGGACAACTTTGATTTAACGATAACTTCCGCCGAGAAAGAATACGTTTTTAACGGAATAGCACAGGCACTAGAGCATGCCGGCCATCCGTTTAGTTTAACAACGGGCACCTTAAAAAAACAAAATATTATTGGAGCTATGTCGGGTTTTAGACCAATACGATCTGGCGGACCGCGAGTTGAATGTGAGCAAATTGACGACAAAAAAATAATCCACAACTACGGCCACGGTGGCAATGGCGTGATTCTTTCGTGGGGCAGTTCACAACAAGCCATTGAGCTAGCCGATGCAAAGTAAAAAATTACAAATTTGTGAACTGCACAGCGTATTTTTTATTTACAAGATAAAGATTATATGTTATAATTTCGCTCCAGTACATCAGTGGACGGCCGGTCGAGTGATCGGCCAATAGTCCCAAGCCTTTAAGGAGGACTGGTGAACGTAGCACCGAAGTGGCCTGCGCTCGGGCTGGCAGTAGCTGCGGTCGTCGTTCTGGCGACCGGCTGCACGCCCAACGTCACGCCGAGCACCGCCAAGCCTACGGCTTCGGCCAGTGTCAACGGCGGCGGAAGTGGGGGCGAGGTTCCGCCCAGTGACATGAAGCTGGGTGGCAACAACGTCTCGGCCGTCGAGGTACTCGAGGTCGCCAAGACCTACCTGGACCTCAAGTTCGAGATCAGGTTTATGAACCTCAACGACACGCAGACCTGCGTGAACGGCACGGTCGTGACCACGATCACCGGTGACATGCCATTCCTCGGTGAGTGCATCACCGAGAATGACAAGACGCTCTACCTGGTGACCACTCGAACCGAACTGGATACCATCAAACTGCCCGGCAGTGTGATCTGGTTCCAGCTGGTCCTGCAAGCCGGGATGATCAAGTGGGAGTTCGCCCCTGCGGCGAACTGTGCCGCGGCCTGGATCACGGTCAAGGAAGCTGCGAAGCTGGCTGAGCTGACCGACGATCTCAAGCGGTACCAAAAGCTGACGCCCGAGTCGATCAAGGCGATCAACCGAGGTGCAGCCATGGCCGCTCACACCACCCGCCCGGTCGGCGACTGCGCGAAACCACAGTAAGTGCGTGCCCGGGACAAGCGATTCGTCGCAGGTCCCGGGCACATCCCCCAAAATTATCTAACAGTTACGTTTTGCAGATCAGCATTAACGCCTTTTAGCAAAGCGTAGGTCACTTTATCCATTGTTGCACCACTAAAGTTTATCTGTTTGACCTTGGTGTGCTTAAAAGAAACATCCTGCAAAATAGCTCTATTGAATGTGGCATTCCTAAGGCCAGCCGAAACAAATTTCGTGCCGTTAAACTTGAGTCCGTCAAAAGGCATGTTTTCTAGGTCAGTCGTTTTAAATTCGGTACCATCTAAAATCGCGTCCTTAAATGACGAGCCTTTTAAATTGCAACTGACAATTTTCGCATTCGTTAAGTTAGCTCCGCTAAAGTCGGTGTCCTGTAAATCGGCAGTATTAAAAGTTGCCCCGCTCAAGTTTGCGCCAATAAAACTTGCACCTTTTAATGCAGCGGCTTTGAATTTGGAATTCCGCAAATCCGCTTTATCAAACTTAGTCTTCATTAACGCGCTGGCGCTAAAATCCGTGCTTGGCAAGCTAGTTTCGGATAGGTCGGTTTCGATTAGAGATGTTGCGTGGAATCTTTGATCGCCGTCACCAAATGCGCTCTTAACAACGTCTACGATCGTCTCGCGAATCGTTTTGCCATCTTTTTCGTGCTCAATTTGCTCCATGATTTCAGCAACGTCACCAAGTGATTCAACCGTTAAATTGTAGGCAACTTCATCGGTCCTACCTTGTGCCTTATAGTCCTTATAACGTTCATTCAAGTTGGCAAGAAGCTCCTGTTCGACGTCTTTGCGCGCCGGAAAATCGCCGTAGGGCTTAAAAGCTTCATTTAAAAAATTCTTTAGTTTGTCTTCCATATAATCTCCTTAAAGCAACTTTTCTAAAATTTCTTTAGAAAAATCCCAGTTTTGTTTATTAGTTTGATAAAGATCGCGGCCTCGATTTGTAATCCGATAATATTTGCGTCGCCCACCTTGTGTTTCGTCACCCCAATAAGAGATTATCTGCCCATCGTTTTCGAGTCGTTTTAAGCTGGAGTACATGGTTGCCTCTTTAAGTTCATAAAGATGATCACTGAGATCGCTGACCAACTTTGTAATCTCGTAGCCGTATTTATCGCCCTGCAAAAGCAGCTTTAGGATAATCGTATCCGTATGGCCGCGAAGCAAGTCCGAAGAAAGTGTTTTATGTATCATGAGATACAGTGTATATCGTTTTACTATGACTGTCAAGGTAATATAATACCACTTGACCTTCTGCAACGATCCCCAGATTGCTGGGCACTTTCGACCGAGTTTAAACGGCTCCTCCATAACCACCGTCGACTACAACAACCGAACCGGTCATAAAGCTGGCATCTTCACTTGCTAAAAATGCAACAACGCTGGCTATTTCGTTGGGATCACCAAACCTTCCCATTGCAATTTTTTCTGACTCTTTTTTTACATAATCCTCGGGCAAATCAGCATTTATATCAGTATCGAACCAGCCCGGCGCAACACAGTTAATTCTAATGTCTGGCGCTAAATCACGGGCCATAGCTTTAGTGAACATTATGACTCCTGCCTTACTAACGTCATAGTCAATCGAATCGGGGTGATATGTGTCGATACCGTTGGTCGACGCGACATTCACAATACTGCCGCCTCGACTGATGTGTGACATGAAATATTTTGTACAATAGTAAACCCCGTTCAGATTAACATCCATTGTACGACGCCACTGATCTGTACTTTTTTGGTCAAATGGCACATCAAAAACTATCCCAGCGTTATTCACCAAAATATCAACAGAACCAACTTGCTCGACAACCTTAGCCGCCATTGCTTTAACACTGTGCTCGTTGCCTACATCTGCCTGAATCAATATAACCTTGCCGCCCAAGGATTTAATTTCATGCGCGACAGCTTCGGCAGCCTCTTTTTGTTCAGTGTAATTGATAACGATATCGGCACCCTCTTGGGCGAACCTTTTGGCTGTTGCAGCACCTAAACCGCGGCTTCCACCAGTGATTAACACTTTTTTATTCTCAAATCGCTTCATTAAAACTCCTTATTCCTGATGCTAGCGTAACCCTCTATTGAGATCTAGGTTTCGTAGTAGTTGGGCATTGCTCGCTACGATAATAGTAGACAGTGACATCAAGACAGCTCCAAGCGCTGGTGATAGTACAAAACCTAGTGTTGCCGCAACGCCCGCAGCCAATGGAATAGCGATTACGTTGTAGCCGGCCGCCCACAATAGGTTCTGAAGCATTTTACGATAAGTAGATTTGGACAATATAAGTATTTTGGCTACGCCACGCGGATCGCTAGATGCCAAAACAATACCCGCAGACTCGATTGCAACATCGGTACCGGCGCCAATTGCGATGCCTATATCTGCCCTGGTCAATGCTGGAGCATCATTCACCCCGTCGCCAACCATTGCCACTAGACTGCCGTCTGCCTGTAGGCGTTTAACCGTTTCAACCTTACTATCTGGCAGAACCTCGGCAAAGTATTCAGTAATACCTAGTTCACTGGCGACCCACGACGCCACACCTTTGGAATCACCAGTTAGCATGGCTACTCGCTTGCCCATACGTTGCAAAGCAGCTACAGCCTCTCGCGATTCGTCGCGGATTACGTCAGCGAGCATTACAACTCCGAGTACGCGCTTATTCTGAATTACGTAAACTACGGTTTTGCCTTGCTGAGATGCTTCTCTTGCAGCTTGGCCTAAAGTATCTGGCAAAACTACGTTTAGTTCTTTTATTAAGCGCGGGCCGCCAACATATGTAGCTTTGCCGTTAACGTTAGCTTTCGCACCGCGGCCTGGCAGAGCCGAAAAGTCGGTTGCTTGGTGGATAGGTATTTTGCGCTCCTTGGCCGAGGCAACAATAGCGCGTGCGATGGAGTGCTCCGAGTCAGCTTCGACTACCGCCGCTAGCATCAACAGTTCCGTCTCTTTTTCGATAGTAACAACATCGACTACACCTTGTTCACCCTTTGTTAATGTTCCTGTTTTATCAAACAAAATCACATCTACATTGCGAGCAGCTTCAAGAGCCTCACGCTGACGAACGAGCAGACCATTGCGCGCTGCCAAGGTAGTCGATATAGCCGTGACTAATGGCACCGCCAAACCCAAGGCGTGCGGACAGGCGATCACAAGAACAGTTACGATACGCTCCAAAATAAACTCGGCAGATTGCCCAGCAATCGTCCACGCCACTCCAGTAACAAGAGCCGCTGCAATGGCAGCAAACGTCAGATAAAATGCCGCTCGGTCGGCTAATATTTGAGTGTGCGACTTACTAGCCTGTGCATCAGCTACTAGCTTCATAATGCCTGCGAGCACTGTGCTATCGCCGACCTTAGTGACTCGCACCGTCAGCGAACCACTGCCGTTGGTCGTACCGCCAATCACTTGTTCTTTAACTGTTTTTTTAACAGGTTTAGATTCGCCAGTTAACATTGCCTCGTTTACATCGGACTCACCCTTGACCACTACACCATCAACCGGAATCTGCGACCCAGGCCGCACCAGTAGCACATCGCCAACGCTTAGTTCACTAATAGGAACTTTTTTGGACTTACCGTCAATAATCAGTTCGGCCTCATCCGGAAGCAATTTAGCGAGCTCTTTAAGTGCCCCTTGCGCACCCATTACCGAAGCCATCTCCAACCAGTGGCCGAGTAGCATGATAGTTACCAGCGTAGCCAATTCCCACCAAAAATCTACCCCCGACACAAGCCCAAGTGTTGATGCTAAACTATAGCCAAAAGCCACGGTGATTGCCATGGAAATAAGCGTCATCATACCAGGTCGCCGAGCAGCCAACTCTACCTTAGCGCCTTTCAGAAATATAAGTCCGCCGTAAAAAAAGATAATCGCGCCGAAGATTGCTGGAATGTAGCCACTACCCCAAAAAGTCCAGCTATAACCAAACCAACTTTGCACCGACGTAGAAAACACTACGGTAGGAATCGTCAAGATCAAACTCAGCAAAAACTTTTGCTTAAACATATTCGGGGAATGACCGGCGTGTTTGTCGACCACATCATGCTTATTAACAACGGTCTTTTTTGCGGGAACCAAATTCATTCCGCACTCAGGACATAAACCTGGATTCTTTTGCTGAATTTCTGGGTGCATTGGGCAAGTGTAAGTCATATCATGCTCCAGTTTTGAAGTAGCGAATTTTGTGGTCATACTTCCAATATATACTTTTGCCTAAAAGCAACCAAGCGTTGTTGGTTCCGCAATACTCCCGAGCTAACCCTCAACCATCACTTCAAAACCTCCGTAAGCCATTTTTGTCATATCGTTAGGCATTTCAAAATCCGCCTGGTCTTTGTAAGTTTCGCCCATTTCGTCCATGACTTTTTTGTTTACTTCGTCACGGTGCTCTTTGGATTTAAAAACAATAAAAGAAAACCAAACATTTTCATCATCATTTGCACCCGCCATCTCTTTAAAAGCTCGAGATTTCTGACCATTCATTTCTTGCTGTTTAAGATCTTCACCTCTGCACTCAAAATACTGAAGCGCCCCATGCTTCATCCAGGAATCACGGCCCATTTTAGCCATTTCTTCATATTCAGCTTGCTTGCCCTTAGGAATTACAAGAACGAACCCATCAACATATTTAGCCATGTATACTCCTATTTTTAAGTTATGCCCACTTCAATTTTAGCACTTAAGTTAAATGAAAAGGACGCCGAAGCGTCCGAATGATCTTTTGGAGTAGAGCTACAGAATTTGCTAACTTACCTGGATACCTATCATAAAAAAGCGCTCATAATATCCCTACTAAGTCTTGTTAATAAATATATAAAAACCTACAATGCTAAACATGGATTATAAACAACAAAGTATCAAGGCTGTTTGGTCGTTGATTTGATGTACCTATTTGATATTGAGCCAACTCGCGAGAAAGAACAGAGCATTCTTAGTGAAGGACTTTTCCGCCTCCGTGAAAATTATACATTTGGATGCCTTTTAGCTTTCCTTGACCGTTATAAAGACAAATCGGCAACAATCTACGTAGATAATAACTTCTACCTTGGGAAATTAAAGAAATGGGTTAACAATCCACGCATTAATATGCTCCACAAAAAGAATGACGATAAACTCCTCAACTCTTTAACCGCACCTTTTATTGTTTATGTTGATAACAACATTACCGATGGCTGGACGCACCTTCCTCATTTTATGATGGTTACAAAAGCTACTGAAAAATTTTATGAGGTCTTCGACCCTTGGGACGGTAAGATTATCAAGATATCCAAGGATAAGCTATTAAGCGGTATCGACCAGCTGCGCGACCACGTTAAGATTTGTCCGTTTGTAATTACTGCGAACTAACTAAATCGTCGTCGATAGAGTTATAATTCATACTTTCTATTAAAGAATCGACTTTATGCGTAATCTCTTGATATATCTCTTCTTCATATAATTTATGGCTGTCGACATTAGTGCGATGACCCTCACCAATATCAATAATATCCCAGTTAAAAAAGTTGTCCGGCAGTTGGACGATTTTTGTCGCTTCATCAACAACCCTTTGATTCATCAAAACAATAATGTCATGGCAGCTATCTATACGTTCTTGGGTTAATTGTTCTGCGTTCGATTTTGCGTATGGTTTAATTCCATGTCCGCCTAGGACGGATAGCGTATTGGCAAAATACTCCCGTTCCTGAGGATCGCTCCAATTAACGTTTGTACCACTAGATATAACTTCGACCCCATCAACACCTAAAGACCTCAAATACGTCTCGGCTATAAGGCTCCTTAGGACATTGCCTCGACATATAAAATGAATGTTCATTAGACTGATTGTAACATAACAAAAAGACGGTTATATCCGTCTATGTTGGTTCATTTATGGTGCAGCAAGTGGAAAAAAGTTTTCACTTTATCAGAGAAGAATACAACCGATGGAGGACGATCTTAGAAGTACCCTACCAGAAGTTTTTACTAATCAAGTGAGTGGTGGTATTCACACTTACGGATAATGCTTATGCTATGATACTTAGTGAAGCTACTCCTAGTGCTTAAAAAGGTCAGTGCTTAGTCGGATCAACTAAGCGAAAAGTCTGGCCTTTTTTTGGTGTTGGCGGCAGGGGTTCACCCCGCGTAACCGTCACCTCTTTCCCAGTCGGGTTGCCGACACGGTTGATCCGCTCGTACTGTCCCGATTTGAGAGCTGTTTGTCCAGGTCTAAACGCTGGCTTTGCCATATGTTTGTTTCCTGATTAAACTGGCCGACATACCAGCTAACTGCTATTTGCAGTCTGCCTGGCCTGTGTTCACAATCTTCGGTATGTCAAAGTCCTAGCGGAGTAGCTCCATGCACATTATACTCTAGCATTAGCACTTCAAGCTAGAGAGTGCCAATATTACAACGAGCGACCAAAAAGGTCTTTGGCCGATAACCCAGACCCTACGTAACGCTTGAATACCAACGCTTCCATTCGTCATCGGCAATGCCAGTTACATATTGCATAGTTACGGCCGTATATTCCCAGATGTTCGCCAGAAGCTCAGTAATACCGTACTGACCGCCCTCAAGATTAACCAGAACCCGTGCCTTAACATGGTAATTGCCCTTAACTGACTGAATTTTTCCCGCCGTCAACTGCCGCATGAGTAATGCCCCGTCTTCAAATTTAGGGTTAATCACTTCGACTTGGGGCGGCAAGCTGATACCTGCGTCCTCTAGGGTTACAAACTCAAGAGCAAACTCGTGATTCATCTCAGAGGTGCTTATCAATGGCTCAACTTGTAAGGCGTGCTTATCGACGTTGCTTAACCGCTGTAACCATACCAAGCCGTCCTCTTCCAGATTTCCGCCCTTGCTGAGTCTTTGAAATGGCTGCCATTGTTCAATACGATCACGGTACTCAACTGGCAAATGCTCTATTGAGACTTTAGCGCTCTTCCATTCTTTAGCCGATGACGCAATCGGAAACTTGATTAGCTTCTCGTTTTTAGCCGCACCAGAGCTAGGTAGTGGCGTAAGCACAGAGAACACGAGATTATCCAATGCACTTCTGAGTTGATTGGTGGCATCACTTAAAATAAGGCTCCAATCATCAAAGGGTGGTGGCTTGGCAACGTCCAATCGTAACGCCCAACCTTTTCTGTCCGAATTTATTATGGGCGTAGTGCTTAAACTTGCTTTAGACCACGCCTGAATACTATTGGCCAAACTGCTTCCTTGTGTGTTGGCATGTTTTAGCCTTGCTAATTGCTTATCTATATCAAAAATATGCAGCACGTCGGACATGCCTATATTTTACAGGTATAGGCTACTCTGTTGAACCCTGTTTCGGCTCATTGATTACTTCAGTAGACTGGCTAACATTCGTGGAGTTAATGGATAGATTGGAATTAGTCAGGTTGTAGGTTGGTCTTTGCTGCATCCTGAACTCTAGCTCCTGTTTTGCTCTATTGTGTATAGACTGCGGAACATACGAGTTCGCAATGCTTGTACGCATAATATCCCGCAGCTCGTCATCCGTCTTCTTGGTTAAGTCGTCCATGCTAACGCACCAATGTCCCCGTTACTAATGCGATTGCCACGTCAACGGTTTTATCTGCAATGTAGCCAAATATCCGTTTCATGGCTGAGGCGTCTTTTTGCTTCACGGCTGCGTCGAACTCTTTAATCTTTTCCTGTATATCAGGCGGCATGTTGCTTGCTGAAATCGTCTGCGTAACATTTGATGAATTGTGGGCAATGTTCGAGCCGTTGATGTTGCTATAAATAGTTGGTACGGGGTGGCTGTTTTGTTGCATGTGGCTTTTGCCTAACTCCGTGATCTGGTAAGCGGTATATTCAAGAGCGTGTCTGTGTATCTGCTCGAACTTATCATTAACGGTACGTATAAGTTTTTGGGCCAATAACTTGTCGATAATTGGTTGGAGGGACTCGTTGGTTTCGCCCAGCTCCGCCGCTATGTCGTCATGTTTCCTGAAGTGGCCGGTTGCATCCGTTCCGAGGTTTGGCTCACTAATCATGCGAAGTACGGTATTTTCGGTAATGTCTAGCTGCGTTTCCATAGCTACATTTTACTACCTAATCGCCGTTATCGTACTTCTTCAAATCTTCGCTTAGACTGACGTGCATACGTTCGCCCGGCACGAAAAAATGCCCGGACGTTGTGTAGTATACGGCTGGCAAATTATTTCGGCGCTCCACCTTGTCATCACGCCATACATCTTCGTCTAACGCAACGCTAACTACATCGAGCAGTACAAGGTCATGGTCGCCAGCGGGTGTTATGCTTTTGAGCTTGCACTCCATGTTAATCCAGCATTGGTCAAGTGAGGGCGGAGTAACCAGCTTAGACGCAAAGGTGGAAATGTTTTCAATTACATCAAGCTCCGATATGTCACGGGGAGTTTTGACCCCACCATCATACGCAACTTGGATATACTCCGGGCGCGGAAAACCAACCACGCAATCGCTACCGTCCTGAATGTTCTTGTGTGTGTCGCACTTGGGCGAGATAGCGATCATTACGCGGGGTGGGCGGTACGAAACAATCATAGTTTGCTCAAAGGTTGCTACATTCACATTACCGGCTGGGCCGATTGTCGTAACCATACCGGGTGCGTGGCCCGGCGAGAGGTAGACTATTTTGTTTTCGTGTAGGTCTTCGGGGCTAAGGTACTTACGCGCTGGCATGTTTACTTATTTTCAATCTTCTTAACCCAAGCCTCGTACAGCCCTAGTGCCTCATCAAGCAAGCCGCTGTCTTGTGTGGCCGTAATCGGTGTGTTGAACTGCTTAATGCGGCCTTGCATGGGTAGATCGTCCTCATAAGCATAGAGTGTGTTGGTCTTTTCCTTAGGGATAACAAAATGCACTTCGGTAATACCAGCCCAATACATTTTCGCCGAACACATCAGGCAAGATTCCATAGAGCCATACATAACTGCACCAGTAAGCGGGTAGCCTTCGGCCCTAATAGCTTTATCTATAACCATGCACTCGCCGTGATAATGCGGCAAAGACGGGTCGCTTTCGTACACATTACCAGCTTCAGTAACAAGTATCGCACCAGCCGGAAACTCACCGGCCTCAAATGATTTACGGGATAGATTTACAGCTTGCCTTAGGTAGTCATTCATAGGTGTTAATTTACCCGCGTTGGATACTCACCCCCAGCCGCAGTAACTATAGCCTCGACCCATTGCTGAGCGTTCTTACTCATGCTCTCGTTCGTACACCAGCCGAGTGCTGGACCGTTCCACACGTTACCAGCATAATGCCCGAAAGCGTTCTTCTCGTCCTCGAACGCATAGCCACCAATCTTACCATCAGCAGCTAGTTGCAAAACAAGTTCGGTGCTGTAGATAGGGTGAGTGATGTCTATCAACAATGCCGTTGGCTTCATGCATCTAACCGCCTCATCGCTCAGCAAGCCTTCTGTCTCATCATTGTGAGCTACGGCCGATACAATAACATCCGAGCTACGCATTAGCTCATCAAGCTCCACCTTATCAAAACGCTCGTCTTCACTGTTTCTCGACCAATACTGCACGTTCATGCCGAGACCCTTTAGATTCTCGGCTACCGCCGTACCGATGCGCCCAAGACCAATCACACCTGCCTTTTTACCACGCAATTCAAAGCCACGATGTTTTTCGTAGTCAAGCTTCCAGCCATCTTTCACTACGACTGGTAAGCGTCGAGCCAAAGCAAGCGTGAGCATCACGACCCACTCAGCGACGGCAATACTAGAAAAGCCCCGCAAATTGACGACAGGTATACCTTTCTTCGCGGCATACTGTATGTCCAACCAGCTAAAGGATGTGGTCTGTAATACGATCGCCTTTAGACTGGGTATTTTATCTATAACCTCGTTCGGAAACTTCCAATCGCTAAAATCTGGGTCAACAGCTACAATACGCGGTTCGTCACCATCATATAACTCTGTAAGTTGATCAAAGGGCTTTATCTCACCAAAGACGGTTACACCACCAACAGCATTAAGGGCGTTACGGTGCTCTTCGGTAAACATTCTTTCGGCGTTGGGGCTGATAATAAATATTTTCATGCTCTAATAATACCTTACCTGTTAGCTTGGTGAATAGCTCTGTCAATCAAACCTTGCTCCCGAAAGCTGAAATACCCTGTCTTTGTAACGATCAGATGCTCAACCAGCGGTATGCCAAGCAATACACCCGCTGCCGCCAACTGCTGGGTTGTCTGAATGTCCTGGCTAGATGGCTCACAGATACCACTACAATGGTTATGAGCAATAATAATCGACGCTGCTCTATCTGTCAGTGGCCCTGCGAATACTTCTCTTGGATGGGCTAAGTTCATATCCAATAGCCCAATAGTGACAATACGGCGCAGAATCAGATTGCCAGCTCCATCCAGACTAAGGCTTACGAGCCATTCTTGATTTTTGTCCCTGAAGAATTCCAAACAAGCTAGGATGTCCTTGGCTGAACGTAATGGCTTTGAGACGGTTGGCTGCTCACAGAAGACACATTTGCCTCCGTTGCTCCCTCCGTAGGAGTGACCGTTGGTGCGACCACTCCCCATTGCGCTAGGCTCCTAAGCCCGTATATTTGTCAGTCAAACCAACCATTGTAACCTTGGGACGATACTTTACCCATCTTTTGTCCTAAAACATCTCCAGCCGATTCTGGAGAGCCTCCAGGGGGGTATAAATAACCGTTCATCTTTTGCTTCTTGGACTTTATGTGCGACATTACGGATTTTTTCTGGCCAGATTTTCGGGATTGCGACGTCATTCGGCGAAACAGCAACGATAGGCGGCGTGAAGTAAACACATTTTTTAGAGGCGAACTGCATTAAACCAATATTAAACCCCTCGTCCGTTCAACGAGGTAAGTATAGTATTGGATTTTTTAATGCTTACTTCTATGAACACGAGTGGCGATTTAGCTATCTCGAAAAAAGAAGCCCAAAATGTCTCAGGGCAAATACAAAAAAATCAAAACGAAACAACAGACACCCCACAATTAACTCCTTTACAGCAGAGGAAAAGAGACGCTATGGAACTAGCAGAACTTATTTATAAAATATATAATGAGAATTGTCCAATACCAGCAAATAAAACGGGTATCGAGGGGAACGAAAATGACTAAAAAAGTATTCGCAATAGCGAACTGTCGTGTATCCAGCATAGAGCAACTGTTAAATAATAGCTTACCTAGACAGGAGAGCTCAGTATATGCAGCAGCCAAAGAGCTAGGGGTAGAAATTATCAAAGTATGGTCGGGGAGCGTTAGTAGTAAAAAAGGCTCAAATGTTGACCGTAAAGACCTAGAAGAAATGCTCAACCTATGCAAGAAAGATAAACGTATAAAGTTTGTAATCATTGACGAACTTGACCGTTTTATGCGTTCAATACTTGAAATCGGATATTTTTTAGTTCTTTTCAAGCAACAAGGCGTAGAGGTTGTTTTTGCTTCACAGCCAAATCTTAAGACGGATACTGCTGCTAATACATTGCTTTTAATGCTGGAAGCATATAAAGCAGAAGGCAGTAACGAAGAACGTATACACAAGTCAATATCAGGCCAAACAACCGCTCTGAAAGATGGCCGTTATCCATTCCACCCGAAGGCTGGTTACATGCGTGGCACTAACAAGGGTGTACCAGATGTCCACCCTGTCAGAGGTATTGCATTACGTGAGGTGTTTGTTCGTATGGCGGAGCACGTTGTAACGCCGACAGAGGGGCTCATCGAATTGAACAAAAGCGACTATACATTAGAGCGTTCACCATTGAAGATGGATAAGTTTCGTAAGATAGCAACTGATCCCTTCTACGCTGGAATTGTTGAGATTAACAAACAGGTTAAGGTTCGCAATGAGAATGGTGAGCACGAGCCACTGATTACGTTTGAGCAACACGAGGAATTGCTAAGAATATTCGATGCGAAAAAGAAGACTCAGACGGGTCCACGCAAAAATGGCAATCCGAAATTTCCTCTTAATCGCATAACTTTGCACGACACCTGCCTGGAATTAAAAAACAAAGGCAAGTTCGTTGGATACGACCATGGCAATGGCAAAAATCCTAACTTAATCTATGAGAAGTACCGTTGTCGTTCGTGTGGATTTTACCTTACTCGTGCCGAGTTGCATCCAAAAGTTGCTCAGCTCTTTAAGGACAACCCCATAAATGAAGATGGGGCCAAAGATTTTATAGAAGCACTTGATGTTGTCTGGAAAAAGAAAGAAGCCCAAGCTAGACAGGACAGCGTTCGTATCGGCCAGAAAATAAAGGCACTGAGTGATGATATAGACAATCGTGCTATAGCAGCCATAGACCCGTCAAACATCAAAATCAAGCCTGAGATACTTGCGAACATAGAGAAAATGAAAACGCAGGTTGAAGAATTAAAAGAAGAATTACATTCCCTAGAGCAAAAGATGGACACAGATAAAGATAAGTTCCTTAAGTTTGCCTTTAACTTCGCCAGTAATATGGGTGACAACTTCATGACCATAACAGAGGAGAACCGTGAAAAGTGTAAACAAATCATATTTCCCGCTGGTTTTTACATGGACGCCGATAAAAATGTTTACACCCCCAAAATAAGCCCCCTCATCACCTTAGCGACAACAAAAAAAGACACCGAAGTGTCTAAAAATGTCCAAATGGTGCGGGTGACGAGACTCTAACTCGTGGCCTCTGCCTTGGCAAGGCAGCGCTCTAACAACTGAGCTACACCCGCGTAACAATTTAATATTTTACCCAAGTTTGGCACTTTTTACAAGGGTGCTAAGTGGCAACTAAATTCGCTGAATAAATTTGTCCAAAATACATATATTTTGAAACTTTTTGCCAAAATCTACGTACAACTAATGTACAATTAACTTAAATCAAGGAATTCTATGCAAAAACAAAACGTGTCTGGCTTTGGGGTAATCGAGATTATTATCGGTATTATAGTCGTTGCGGCGATTATAATGGGAGGAATTTATATTTACAACAGCAATAAACAATCGCCTAGCACGAACCCCCAAGCAGATACTCCGACTCAACAAACGCAAAGTTCGCAAGATCCAAACGAAGGCTACATCGTTGTGAGTGAATGGGGTGTGCGGCTTAAGCCAACTGCAGCCACGGCCGATACACTATACACAGTAAGCGACAACAAACTTTACTTGACTACTGCGGTCTACCTAGAAAAAACTAACGGAGATTGTAAAGCTGACGGCAGCACTGGTCAATTAGTTCGCGGAGTTGCCGGTTACGATTACAATTGGTTTGGATCTAAAATCGAAGAAAACTCGTCTGCAATAAAAATCGGCGACTATTACTACCTCTGGCAACCAACGGACGCACCGTGCACAGAGCCGACTCAAGCCAACATCGAGATCATGAACCAGTACGGGCCAGCCTTAGAAGAGTTAGCTCGATCGGTTGAATCAGTTCCAGCTCAGTAACAACAATCGATAATAAATCCAGCTAGCGACTGGATTTATTATTATCTAATTTTAGCGTTTGAACACGGTTGACTTTAACAGTTTCGCCTTCTTGGTTCGTCAGGGAATTGACGAAGGGATAAATTATCTAAAAAGTTCGTCATGGCTTTTAATTATCACACCCTCAAAATCCGGATGGTTGCCGTTTCGATCATATAAAACTCCAGCTATTTGGCTCTCACCGATTTTTGGCAAGTGCTTAATGCGATCTTCGACAAGAATTCCCAGCCCTTCAACATCGGCCAGATATTCTGGTTTTAGTTTATTAACAACCTCAATCGGGTAGATATCTAAGCCGTTCAAGGCGGCTTTTAGGCGCTGCGTAAAATCGTCACCATAAGTTAGGATTGTCGGAGTGATCCCGATAATTGCTAGGCGCGCCAGCAGTCTCCGTGCATCTGGAAAAAGCGGATTTGGTTGACTTTCGCGAGCCCGTAGCGCCATCGCCATAATATCTTGAGGTGATAGATTGTAAGGAATCTCGACGCCATAAGATGGGTCCGGGTTCGGGCCTAGATGCTCTACGATATCATACGGCGGAACAATCAAAGTTCCCCCACTTTTTGCCGCCTCACGACTGGCTTTGCGCTGATGTTCACGCTCAGCCTCTAGCCTCTCTGATGCACCAATAACTTCGTACAATCTGCTAAACGCGTTCGAAGGCGCCAAAGTGTCATCTTGATCAAGAAAAACTTTAAAATCTTTACCTACGCTATTAAGATTTGGGATCTCCGCCATTTTTTCCTCATAAAAAAGCTCCAGTCTCCTGGAACTTTTATCATAATAATTTCGTGGTGGCTCCTCCCAGACTCGAACTGGGGACACAAGGCTCTTCAGGCCTCTGCTCTACCAACTGAGCTAAAGAGCCACGACTGATGTATTATAACTAAATTCTAGTCTTTTATCAATTGCTTGCTGTTGCTAAAATCCATGTATGGCAACACAAAAATATTTAGCACTTTTACGCGGCATCAATGTTGGCGGGAAAAACATTATAAAAATGGCCGAGCTTAAGTTTTGCTTTGAGCACCACGGCTACGAGAACGTTTCGACTTACATTCAAAGCGGCAATGTAATCTTTGAAGCGCCCAACCAAAGTGCCGACGATTTATCTAAAAAACTAGAAGAAATGCTGTCAACCAACTTTAATTACAACGCCAGCGTTGTGGTCAGATCAGCCGACCAACTTAAAAAAATTGTAGCGAGCGCTCCAAAAAGTTTCGGTACCGATCCAGCCAACTTTAGATACTATGTTTTATTTTTAAAAGGGCCACTAACAACTCAACAAGCCATGAAAGAAATCCCAATCAGACAAGATGTGGACGAAGCATGGCCAGGCGCTGAGGGGGTAGTTTTTCACAGTCGCGTCGAAGCCCGAGCAACGCAAAGCTACCTGGGACGGTTAATAGGTATGCCGATTTACCAAAATATTACAATCCGCAACTGGAACACCACCAAAAAACTCGAAGCCTTATTGGAAAAATAGCGACTATTGTTTTTTAATAAAACTGCTAACCACGCTGCCGAGGTCTGTTGGCAGCACGATCAAAGTCTTTTGCGATGGCTCGCTCGCAATCTTCTCTAGGGTCTGCAGAGTTCGCAAACTTATTCCACCCGGGATTTTGCTGAGCATTTCGGCAGCCTCCGAGACTTCTTGAGCAGCAGACTTTTCAGCGGCCGCGGTAATTATCACAGCACGACGCTCACGTTCAGCTTCGGCTTGCTTTGCCATTGCGCGTTTCATATCTTGAGGTAATTCGATGTTTTGGATCTTAACATTCTCAACGTCGATCCCCCATTTGTTTGTTTCGGAATCTACAATTGCTTTAATTTCTTGGCTGATTTCTTCGCGTTTACTCAAGAGTGCATCTAATTCAACGTTACCGACTACGTCGCGCAGAGCAGCTTGGGCAAACTGCGAAGTTGCATAAATATAGTTGTTAATTTCAAGCACAGCTTTGGCTGCATCTAGAACTTTAAAATAAACCACAGCGTCAACGTTGATGGTTACGTTATCTTTGGTGATTACTTCTTGGCGAGGCACATCAACCGGCAACGAACGCACATCAACGCGGATCATTCGCTGAAAAACTGGAATAACCAACCGTAAGCCAGGTGAACGAATTCCTGTAAACTTACCCAGAGTTAAAACCACGCCGCGTTCGTATTGATTGACAACTTTAATGCCACTAAGTAAAACCGCGCCCAAAACCACTAACCAAAAAACCACAAATGTATCCATACTACTCCTTGATGCGCTAAGTATAGCATCTTGTGCACCACTGCAGCATATTGAATTAATTTAATAATTATTGTATAGTATCTTGGCATCCAAAATTGCTTTGGGTTTGCACCTTCCAGAGTGATTTTGACAAAACACACCACAGGAGGGCATCGTGCCATCAACGCCTGTTGTCAACGGCGGCTGGTTTGGACTGATCATATCGATCATGCTCGTCATCCTCAGCCTCCGCGCCATCCGCGAAGCCGCGTCCGCGTGGCTGAGCCTTGCGCTCGCAATCATCGGAATCGGCGGCAGCGCTGCCGTAATTTCGAGCGTCAGCAGACCCGTCAACTGGGCCGCGACAATCGCGTGCACACTAGTAGCCACAGTCATTACCTGGTGGCTACTCTACCTACGCTCAGCCGAAGACTTCAACGCAAGGACTGGGTCGGTGATGCTGCTATGTATCATAGGTCCGACCACCACGGCGGCTCAGGGCGCCTACCAACTTCGCCTGTCATCAGGTGTACTGGTTGGCATGTTCGAGCTTGCGTGCTTCGCGGCGGCCTTCGTCACCGGCGTCCTGATTCTACACGAACTCAGGGTGCGGAGCAGGTAGACTCTGCAGGCAGGCGCGGTGAGCGCCTGCCTGCATTTGCAAATCACTCTGGTAAAAAAACTCAATAATCGCAACCATAGAAAAAAGTCACCATTTTACCGGTGACTTTTTTCTATGGTGGGTTGTGAGGGATTCGAACCCCCGACCCTCTCGGTGTAAACGAGATGCTCTAGCCAGCTGAGCTAACAACCCTTAAGAACTTATGTAGTATAACACTTTATTGGCTATAAAAAAAGCCCCTTATAGCAAAACACTCCGCCGACCCTTGGGCCAGCGGAATGCTTGCTCACGAAGGGTCAGCGGAGTTTAGATCAGCGGCGGCCGTTGTTGGCGCGCGTGGCCGCGTCGAGCTGGGTGTTGAGGCGGTCGAGGAACTCGGACCAGCTCTCCTGGCGCCACTCACCGTAGAGCAGCGCGGGCATGGACTGCGCCGCGATCTGGCCGCTAGGGCCGAACCGCTCAAGGCGCAGGTCCCAGTAGATGTAGCAGCCCGGGCAGTCGTTGTAGTTGCAGAAGCGGTCGTGCAAGACGGTCTTGTAGGCCCGGGCACAGACCTCCTGGTCGCCGATCCACCAGCGCATGCTGATGTTCTTGCCCTGCTCCTCGGTCCAGGTGACCATGTAGCGTGCGCGCTGCTGGATCACCAGCATGTTCGCGACGACCTGCTCCCAGATCGAGACGTTGTTGGCGCGGGTACCGACGGTACCGATGAACGCGTCGGCGGCCGGAACAGGGAAGGTTCGCGGCGTGCGAGTCACGACAATACCCTTGCGGTGACGCGAGGTACTCATGTCACATCCTTCACGAAAGTGGCTGATTTAAATATTATAAAACCAAAAACAAAAAAAGTAAATAGTTTAGGTTTGTACGATGATGTAAAAGGTGTTATGGTATATTCGACGTCAAGCCCATGGAGGGAAAAATGGGAGAGCGCGCAATCGTCCGCCCCGGCACAGTTCAACTGCGCTACGGACAAGACGACGCCAGAGCAATTGCCGAGATCACCCACTCACTACGAGGCCGCAGCTTCAACGTGACGCTGTACAATGCAGAGGCAACACCCCGACGGCGGCGGATCGTCCGTCGGCTCGTCGAACGTGGAACCGTGGTCGTGACAAGCGGCAACAACGCTCAGTTCACAATCGACGTGAACAACATGATCGAGGCCACGCTCAGCCTGCTGGACATGGACCGATCGGTAAGCACGCCGGATCGAATCACGTTCAGCTACTTCCAGCGTGCCGCGAACCCGGAGGACACGACTTACAACGAGTTCGCGGGTGAGCCCGACAGGGACACGATTGACATCACCCCAACCGGCAGATTCCTGCCCGGCCTGGGCGACTCGTTCAAGATCACGCACGGATTCCTCAACTTCGGGGAATCCGGCCAGCAATATATCCCCGCCACCGTGACGCGCATGATGGCCACCGGCCTGTGTGTGAGCGTCGAGTGGGTGCGACGGCCGAACAAGCCCTCGCACATCAGGGTCGTTCTGACCGCGCAGGCCATGACCGACTACCCGTCCACCTTCATGATGCTCGCCGAGCAGTTCCCACTGCGAACCGGCGTTTACTGACGTCGCTGTCGTCGATCAGCCCCGCAGACCGCGTGGGCTGGTCGACGCAGAGACTTGAATTTATATAATTTCAGGGTGGCTGCTCGATAGTTGAGGAGTTCAGTCAATTCCTTAACGCCCAGTGCCACGCTGGTTACGTAATCCGGCAGGCTAAGTAGGCCGATCGCCGGGTAGCTATAACCCGGCACATCGATCTGCCCATTTCCATCTTGGTCGCCGATTTCTACGACCCTAGCAGTATCGCCGAATGAACTAGTCAATCCTGAGGTAAATCGTTCGTACTCGCCTGAACGGTTAAGAGTTCCGTTGGTTCCTCGCAGGAAAACCACCAGGAAGCCTCCGTTCATGCAGCCGGGAACCTCGGCGGCACTGGTTGGCGGTACTCCTATCCAGCTTGGTAGTACTAATCCTGCTAAAACTGATAGCAGAATCAAATAACGTAGGCGCGGCGCCAATCGATGCGTTGTCTTCACTTGCGTACCTCTTCCTTGAGTGATGAATTCCTAGTCTTGAACTAATGATCGATATGCATTATGTTAATGCATATGCAAACAACCGCTAATCGTTATATTCGTAGAACCTTGATCGTTTTGTTCCTCTCTTTGGGGCTTCTCGGGTTTGGCCTTGTTATGGCTGAGCAAGTGATTCAAAGTAAGTTTTCGGAAGTGCAACATGAAATGGGCCGACTGCAAGATGAAGTTCTAAAACCTGCAGGGGCGATATACACCGGACGAGAAGTAATCCAGGGTGTACATGTTGGGCAACCTCTGTTTTGTATAGATATAACTTGCCCTAGTTATGACCAGGAGTGGTACGTGCCACTTGAGCCAAAAGATGGAGCAGCCTTTCTGCTGAACACCCTTAATACGCTTGGCTATCGGATGGCTCCAGGCGACTCTCCGGAAGACGTTGAGCGTTGTACGGCCAGACGGCTAGGAATCTGTCCAGTCTTTGCCTTTCGTGATGGTTTAATGATGCGACTCGTCCTGGATTATCAAGACATGGCGCAAGATCCTTCTTATCCAGACATCGGCACAAAAGAGTGGGTTTCGCTGGGTGTCAATGTGGCACCGGCGCCAAATTAGCCAACGATTAGCGCTTGGCTGAGATTGGAGATGGTTGAGCCATCGCCGCTGATTACTGCCGAACTGACTCCGCCGGTTCCGGTCGGCAGGAGCTCGAATGTCCCGTTCCGGAGATCAGCGAGGACCGCGAGAAGCTGCTCAACGCCCACTACGCCGGCGCTGTGCCGCTGGACATGCTCAAGACCGAGATGGATCGGCTGACGCGGGAGATGGTCGACGCCGAGAAGAGCGTCGCCGCTGCGGCGACATCGCCGAGGAGCGAGCCGAGCGTGAGGCGGAAGGTGAGATGAACGGTGGTCAGCCGCAGGTTGCGACGGTGTCGCATCCTGCTGTGCCGGGTTCTGGCCAGCAAGAAAAGGTCTTCGCGTATCTGTCGAAAACGCAAAAGCCGGACGAATCGCTCGTCCGGCTTGGTTTGCACAAGAACTGTTTGGTGCGCGAGAGAGGACTTGAACCTCCACAGGATTGCTCCCACTACCACCTCAAGGTAGCGTGTCTACCATTCCACCACTCGCGCGGAACCTAAGTAAGCATACCTTTTTAACAGATGAAAATCAAGTTTACAGATATGCTAAAGCCCCACAACGTGGGGCTAGCACCTAACCGATCTTGGAGGCCGCTTTAAGCTCAGAGCGAAGTTCCTCAAGTTCAATCATTAACTCTGCTGAGGCGCCATACAGCTTGAGCAAGAACTCCAAGTCATTTTTGCTAACTTTTACGGCGCCTTTTTCAATGTTCGCCAGCTTGCTTCGTGACCATGAGGCCTTATCAACCACCTCCTCGGCAGAAAGTTTTGCTTCTTTGCGCAGTCTCACTAGCGCCACTGCCAGTGGGTTCTGCATTACAACACGAGCTCTTAGTTCCACTTCCGCAGGGTCAACTCGCCGGTTAATGACATCCTCGAGCGAGACATCAACCTTAGTCGCCCAACTAGCCGCCTCCTCAGAGCCAAGCCCGTAGACAACCCGAAGAGCGTCTGCCAGAGCGCTCAAATCTTTCACCAAACGACCACCTTAGTTAAGTGCCTAAAAAATATTACACCAAAAATGCATTTTTTACGATCGCGGCAAATGATCCGCCAAATGTTCCATCGAATATTCGTGACGTAAAATTGGTACTAAATCTTTTAAGTTTACGTCAATTTTTACTCCCGGGTTCAGTATGTTATACGGATCGAAAATTCGTTTAACCTGCCGGAACAATTCGTAAACCTCGGCGCCATAAACTTTTGGCAAAAACGGCGCACGTAAACGACCGTCGTTATGTTCTCCACAAGTGCTTCCGCCCATCTTTAAAACCATGTCGTAGTACTCTTCCATAATCTTGAACACCTTTTGACGGTCACCAATTAAACTCAAGTCTAAAAATGGCTGTAAGTGCAGATTTGCATCGCCTGCGTGACCCCATATTGCAACTTGTAGTCCGTATTTTTGGAACAAATCGTAAATATTTTTTACAAACTCACCAAACTTTTCGCGCGGAACCACTCCGTCTTCGATGATTGGCAAAGCCTTTTTATTACCTTCTACATGCCAAATAACCGCTGCAGCGGAATGCCGGATTGACCATAACCGTTGCTGCTCTTCTGCGTCTTGCGTAACCACAAAGCTCATCTGTTGTTGCTGGAGCCATTTTTGGACTTTTTTAGATTTTTTAGCTTGCGCACGGCTATTTACGTCGTCGAACTCAGCGAGCAGAACAAGTGATGGGAAAGGTTTTTCAACCAGACCTTTTAGTCTATTAGGACTCACCTTATCGAGGAACCCTAGTAAATTGCTATCCACTACCTCAAGAGCGCTCGGCTCAAGCCGCATAATACTTTGAACCACCGCCACCGCTTGCTCTAAGTTTTCCAGATTAATTTTAAATAAAGTAGTCTCGGGCGTGTACTGTTCTAGGCGCAAAATCGCCTCCGTAACAATTCCGAGCGTCCCTTGCGAACCAACAAAAAGCGGTGTCAAATCAATGGAACCGTCTTTAAGCTTTACTTGCCCCAGAGCGTAGCCAGCGGAATTTTTACTAACTTTTGGCGAACCCAAGTGTGTCTGGATCAATTCCCAGTTATCAGTAATTAAACCATCTAGCTGACGATAAATCTCACCCTCAAAAGTTGTTAAACCTTTGCGCTTTTCGAGTTCTTTTTTATTAATTCGCCCGGTTTGAATAACTTCTCCGTTAGCCAAAACCACTTCCAAGTTTTCTACGTAATTTCGGATCGATCCATACTTTACGGTTTTTTCACCAGCGGTATTGTTAGCGATTGCGCCACCCAAAGTTGCGTAGTCGATTGAACTCGGATACGGCGGCAAAAACAAAGAATGGCTATGCATTGACTCCTGAAAGGCACGATAGTTCATACCCGGTTGGATCCTGGCAAGTTTTCGCTTATTATCGAGTTCCAGTAGACGGTTCATGTGGGCAGGAAAGACCATAATTACACCTCGACCAATCGCCGCTCCACCTTGGTCGCTACCTCGACCACGAGCTGTAATCGGTAAGTTGTGACCTTTTTCGGCCAATTGCCAACTAAAGCGAGCGACTTTGCGCACATCCTGAACATTCTTAGGATAAACCACCAGCGCAGGCATTACCTCGAAAACACCACCGTCAGTAGAAAAATATTTGCGCACTTCGTTAGCTGCTAAAACTTCACCAACGATATGTTCTTGCAGATAATTTGCAACCTTATTCACTTATACCCTCACAAAACTTATTGTATTTATGTTTATTTTACCACGCTATTTCCAAACGCGCTTTTTATTTTTCTCTTCTTTGTCGCGTAGTGCCTGTTCTACATCGACCCCAAGTTTATTGGCAATGCAATTTAACACAATCAAAATGTCGGCAATTTCGCCTTCGACATCGTGTTCATACTTTTTATTTACATCTTGAGCGATTCCAAAATGTGACTTACGAATCGCTTTCACTAACTCACCCACTTCTTCTACAAGTAACAAACATTTGCCCGAAACATGCTCATCAGCGAATCCGCGTTCGCGTTCCATGTCTAGGGTATATTGTTGAACCTCTTTTAAAGTTGGTGCATCTGAAAATTTAAGCTTACTCATACCCTACCTCATTACGTAAAAATATTATCACGCTATCGGGTTGGATTACCAGGGACTCGGGTTGGCGCCCAATATCGAACATTGTAATAGCGATCTGTTTGGTCAACCATAGGGTGTGGTAAAAAGGTTACAGCGTTTTCGCTTTGCACATATGTTAATGTTGGTCTAAACAACGCAACGGCCGCGGCGTCTGTCGTCCATATGCTTACAAATGACTGATACTTGGCAGCTCGCAACGCCGCATCTAAACGAATCCTTGCTGATTGCAGGGCTTCGTCGGCGCGACCAGACTTATAATCCGACAAGTTAAAGCCGCGTTCGGTCGCCTGACTAGTGTCCCAAAATGCAAAAACATCAGGGTCGCGACCAATTGCAATCTCGTAAATTAGAACATCGTAACTACGAGGGGCAATTACATTTTCTTGAATATCTTCGGAGCGTACAATTTGCGAGTCAAATGTAATTCCAAGCTCTTGCCACTGATTCATTATTGCCTGAGCGATAGCCGGAAAATCACCACTACTCGTCGTAACTATTCGCAAAACTAGTGGTCGACCATCTTTGCTTCTTATCCCATCCGGACCTTTTACCCAGCCGGCTTCATCAAGTAATTGGTTAGCTCGTGCCAAATCGTAGCCCGGCTGACCATAGTCTGCCCTATACCCCAGCTGACCTGGCAAAAGTGGACCACTAAGAGATTGAGGTCGTCCTTGTAGTAAATCAAGAATCTTTTGTTGATCAGTCGCAGCCTGCAGGGCACGCCGTACTCTAATATCAGACAAAATTGTTGAATCATTCTTTAAAAATGCGAAGGTGCCGTGATAAAGCGGTGAGTTTGTCTCAACAAAATCCACACCCTGCAAAGCTTTAATTTGCTCAGCATTTGCATCGCTGATACTTGCAACCTCGTGCGTCCTAAATGCCGTCGTCATAACGTCACGATCCTGGTAAGCATGCAGGTTGAATCCGTCCAAGCTTGGTTTTCCCAAAAAATAATTGGGATTTGCCTTTAAGCGCAAAAGTTCATGTACGCCAGGCTCGATGACGTTTGAGTCCTGAAACACAAACGGACCACTAGCCATTGTTGGTCTAAGATTAAAATCGGCAGTTCTAAGCTCCGACGGTAGTAAATCTTTTAACGCCTGCATCGGCAAGATTCCCACCGTTAATGAATTCTCGAAAGATGCGAGAGGATTGGGCAATATAAATCTAATATTTTTGTCGTCTACCTTCTCTACTACAATGTTTCGCCAGCTACTATAAAGTGGGGAGCGCGTATCGGCGTTTTTTATCAGATTAAAGGTAAATAAAACGTCGTCGGCGGTAATCGGAGTACCGTCCTGCCAAAGCGCATCATCGCGCAACGTGACAATGTAAGTTTTTCCGTCGTCAGTCGAGTGCCAAGTTCGTGCGAGTTCGCCAACCAAGTTACCCTGTTCGTTGTAGGTTACCAATTGTGCGAATAATAAACGTGAGCCTGATCTTTCAGCCGCCGAGCTAGCTAAAATTGGGTTTAAGTTATCGAGGGTACCAAAAACACCTTCGGAGTAAACTCCGCCAGAGCTAGGGATATCGGCTGTATAAGTTTTCGCTGTCACAGTTTGCTGCCAAACCGTAACTCCAATGAACATCAAAATCAAAATAATCCAGGCAGTCGCCTTACGACTTACGTCACGTAGGTTTGCGGCGCGCTGCACAATAAACCGGTGCGCGTGACGCAGGGTAACGCGCTCAACCCGTCTTAAATGACCTTTAATAGTACGCTTGCTTGGCGTCATCTCTTGAAGCTGATTAAGCGGCGCGCGTAACATTTGCCCCCTAAATTATTAATAAACCTACAACCAGTGATCCAACAAAAATAACTGCCAAAACAATTGTCGTGTCAAAAAGACTCTTATCTACTCCTCGGCGAGTCGTAAAAAGTTCCCCCGAACTACCAAAGCCCGCACCTAAACTGGCACCACGTTGTTGCAACAAAATAGCCAATATCATTAAAACGGCCGAAACAATTGTGACGTAATTTATAATATTCATCTTTTGCCTTTTCTTTTTGAGCTTTCCCAATCGTAGTCAACTAAAAGGGTAAACACAAAGTTCAATACGCTTACAATTATACCAGCAATTATCGACTCCCAGAAACTAATTTCGAGTCCAGGAACAATTAGACCAACCAACCAGATCAACACACCATTAACAATAAGCATGAATAAGCCAAGGCTCAAAACAATTGCTGGCAACGATAAGATTAGCAAGATCGGCCGGATCACCGCATTTATAATCGTCAAGACTACTCCTGCTAGCAAGAATGTTAAAAGAACTTCGCCAGGATCATATTCTACACCAGTTAACAAGCTTGCGGCCACCCAAAGGGAGAAGCTGTTTAGCAACCAGCGCAGCAAAAATAATAAGAATTGTTTTTGCATATCGTTAATTTTAAGTATAACACAGCACTAGCTAACTGTAATGTAGCCAGCAGGAACCCCGTAGGCATCAAGGTCAGCCTGTGTCGGGGAGTCTTTACTGGACACGACTACAGTCCAGGCGTTATCAATTTTCTTTAAGGCTAAAGTGTAACCTTGGTCGCCTTCAACTTCTACGTTGACTTTTGCAAAAGTTCCATTGTTTTCGGCAACCGTGTATTTAAAAACTTTGCCATTTGCTGCGATGGGAGCACGCGTATAAGCATCGACGGCCGCCAAAATTTTATCGGTATCGCTTGGAGCGGCAGCAGCTCCGCCTTGGTCAGATTCAACTTGCTGCTCAAGTGTTGAAACCTGTGACTGCAACTGCGTGTTAGAAGCCTGTAAATCGCTGATCTCTTGATTCTTTTTAGAACCTGTGTACCATTGCCAACCAGCAAAACCAACTGCAGCCAACAAAAGTACAGCCAAAATGATCGTCCAAACCATTTTTGAGTTAGATCCGCCGCCAATCTGAGGCGCAGGCGACGGCGTAGGAGTTGGTATTGGTTGTTGAGGTTGAGAGCTATATAAATCTTCCATAGAATCTATCCTTAGTTAATCCAATTTAACTACGTTTTGTTAGCATTAGCAATATCGCCGGCCACATATTTATAAAAAATCTCGGCCTTACTTTTACCTAGAACCGCAACGAGTTTTTGCTTACTGGCTTGTTTGGCTGCACGCAAGCTTCCGAATGATAAAATAAGTTTTTTACGAGTTGCCGGTCCAATCCCCGGAATACTGTCGACTTCACTTTCGGTCTGCTTTGCTCGCTTTAAAACAGTATGGTAACTCACGGCAAACCTATGAGATTCATCGCGCAGGCGCTGCAACAACTTAATAATATGTGAATCTTTGGGCAATAAAACCACATAAAAGTCTTCGAACTCACTTAAAAATGCGTCCGGATAATTTTGCAAATCAAGGGTGACATTCGAACCATTCTTACTTATAACAATCTCCTCTAAGCGTTTGGCAAGACCAATTACCGGGATCTGAATTCCCCGCTCCTGCAAAGCTTGGATCGCACTCGCCAACTGCCCTTTACCTCCGTCAATCAAAATCAAATCAGGCTTTGGCCAATCTAAATGACGCCCGCTAAACCTGCGACTTATTGTTTCGTGCATATGGGCAAAATCGTTGTTGCCAGGAAGCCGCATTTTAAACTTGCGGTACTCGGCCTTATCGGCCAAACCATTAGTCGCCACCACCATGCTGGCTACATTATTTGTTCCACTCATGTGACTGATGTCGTAACCTTCGATTCTATGGGGCGCGCCCTTTAGGCTTAGAATCTGATCCAAACCAGCCAACGCCTGATCTTTACTTATATCCATAAATTCACGATCACTAAACAAGATTTGTTTTTGTAGCTCTTTTAAATTGTAAATTTGGTTACGTCGTGTTGCCGCCAGCTCGAAGTTGTGATGTTTTGCAGCCACATTCATCTCGGATTCCAGCTGATTTACAAGTTTTACGCGCTCACCTTTTAGATACAAGATTAGACTTCGAAGCGTCTTTTTATAATCGGTAGAACTTATTTTTTGCTCTTCTACTCCAGGACACAAGCCTAAATGGTATTGCAAGCAAAGTCGTTTTGGCATAGTTGCGTGAGTTGAATATGGAAACACTTTTCGTAAAAATCGCAATGCTTTTTTAACAGCAAAGCCATTATAGTATGGGCCAAAATATTCAGCGCCGTCATCCATTGGCTGACGAGTAAAACTGATGAATGGGTAGGCGTCACGCATATTAATCCGCACAAACAGCTGCGATTTGTCGTCTTGCAACAAAATGTTGTAGCGCGGCTTATACCGTTTAACCATTTCACTTTCTAAAAACAGCGCATCAATTTCGGACTCAGTCGTAATCCAGTCGGTGTCCGCAATTTCACTTACTAAAACTTTAGTTTTTGCATCTTGATCACGAGTTTTCTGAAAGTACTGACGCACGCGATTTTTAAGTACAGCGGCTTTTCCAACATATATAATCTGACCCTTGGCGTTTTTATGAAAATACACGCCAGCGGATAGCGGCAAAGATTTTAATTTTTGTTGAAGCTTGTCGGTCATAACGATATTATAATGGGGCAAAGGTTTTAATGAAACAGATTAACATATTTGGCAACTCTAAAATTATCGACGCATTCACTTTAAAAGTAATCGCTGTCGTAACGATGCTAGTTGACCATATTGGCTTTTTAATTTTTCCAGACCAACTATGGCTACGCGAAATCGGTCGGCTAGCGTTACCGCTTTTTGCGTTCCTACTTGCTCAAGGACTCCTAAAAACCAGTAGCGTTAAAAATTACCTGCTTAGGCTAATGGTATTTGCGCTAATCTCGCAGATTCCATATAGCCTGGCGAGCTATTTAACTGGCAACAATATCGCCAACTTGAATATTTTCTTTTTACTGGCACTTGGGCTAGGCGCGCTTTATTTGACGCAACGATACAAGAATATACTTGTAAAAATTATAATAATTCTTTTGGCTGGTGCTTTTGCAACTCTGACAAACATAGACTACGGTGCATACGGAATCTGGATGATCGCGTCATGCTTCGTGATTCTATTCAAGCCGATTTTGGGCGGCTTTTTATTTGTTGGAACTTCAATGTTTAATGCACTTATGGTTCCGCTTCAGGTAGGATTGATCCAACTCTACAGTATAATCGCTTTGCCACTTATGTACTGTTACAACGGAAAACAAGGAATAAAAATCTCTAAATGGTGGTTTTACTGGTTCTACCCAGCGCATCTGTTGATCTTATGCGGATTGCACGTTTTGTTGTACGGCGTTTAAACTTTTAGCGCATTCTTGCGAGCAGGTTAAATCTGAAGTTTTACAGTCTTCGCAAATCAAAACTAAGTTGTTACACGGCATATAAGCACAGTTTTCATAGTTACTGGTTTTACCTTGGCAATGTATGCAAACACCAATATCCTTAGCTTTGTCGCTAAACTTTATACCCATACGCTTATCAAAAACGTACATACTACCTTCCCACAGGCCCTCATCCTTGAAAGTCTCGCCGTACTTTGCAATCCCGCCGTCGATTTGATAAACCTCTTTAAACCCACGGTTTTTCATTAGCGAGCTCAAAACCTCACATCGTATACCACCCGTACAGTAGGTTACTACCGGCTTATCTTTGATGTCGTTATATTTGTCGCTTTCCAGATCGTTTAAAAAGTCGCGAGTGGTGCGAGTGTCGGGCACCACTGCGTTTTTAAATTTACCAACTGCAGCTTCATATGCATTGCGACCGTCAAAAAACACTACTTCATCGCCACGTTCTTTAATAAGTTCGTGAACTTGCTCGGGCTTTAAGTGCTTGCCGCCACCCACTACACCTTTCTCGTCGACTTTAAGCTCGTCTGGAGCTCCAAAAGTTACAATTTCGTCGCGAACTTTAACGCTTAAGCGTGGAAAGTCTTCTCTACCGCCGTCGGACCATTTAAACACAGTGCCTTTGAAGCCTGTAAAAGCTTTGGTTTCTTTAATATAGGCTTTTAGATCATCAATTTCGCCGCCGACAGTGCCGTTGATCCCATGTTTAGAAATCAAAATACGACCTTTTAGGTTGAGGCGTTCACATAAAGCCCGCTGCCAAAACATTACTGCCTGCGGATCAGAGAGGGGCGCAAATTTGTAATAAAGTAAAACTTTTTGCATCGACATATATTATACATTATAATTGATGGATTACGACATTTTAGGTGGAATGTCCTCTGGTCGTTAGATCGTCCTTCGAAACGGAAGAACTTAGTCACGCATTTTTAACACAAAAATAAACCAATTTTGGTATTTTTAACGAGGCAAAAAATGGACACAACACAAAGCACTATTAAATATTTTTGGCGCCATGCATGGAAATATCCCAAGTTCGTGATCGCGCTTTTAATTGCAATGCCTGTAACAATTTCGTTGCAGTTTTTCCCTTCATTAATTGCAGCCGGCGCGCTTGATCGTTTAAGCACGGGTCAATTTGACGCTAACAATCTTTGGGGAAGTTTTGGCTCAAGCATAATTTTGTACGCAATTGTGAGTGTATTAGGTGGAGTTGTTGCCTGGCGAGTGGTTATTGCTTTAATTTGGCGCTTAGAAGCTAAGGTTTTGCGCGATATCAACATAGAGGTTTTTAATCACTTAATAAAAATGAGTGCCAACTTTCACGCAAATAATTTTGGTGGTTCGCTTGTAAGCCAGGTTGGAAAACTGGCAGGATCATACGTGCGTTTTACCGACACCACGCTTTTCACCGTCGGCCAGCTGGTGTTGAGTATTGTTTTTACGGCAATATTCTTACTGCCGGTTGTACCAGTTTACGTTTTAGCGCTCTTTGTTTTTTCAGTTATCTTCGTGTATGCCTGTATATTTTTAACAAAAAATGTGCGTAAACTAACCAGCATAGAGGCAAAAAAACAAAATAAGCAAACCGGATTTCTAGCCGATGCAATAACCAACATAATGGCCGTTAAAAGCTTTGCCTCTAGCCAAAAAGAAATCAAACGTTACGCTGCCGCAGCCGAAGACAGCCTGAATTCGACAATGGATGTGATGAGCGCGGTAATTAAGCGTGATGCATTTTTTAGCACAATAACCTCAACACTTAACATTGTGGCCTTTTTAGCGGCAATATTAAGCGTGGCTTTATTTGATGCGCAAATTGCAACCGTATTTTTGGTTTTAAACTTTACTGGTATTGTAATCAGAAACTTGTGGGACTTTTGCCATACCGGCATGCGAAACTACAACCGTGCTTTTGGCGACAGTGAAGCGATGATTAAAATTTTAGACCAAAAACCCGAAGTTGAAGACTTGGAAGCGCCAGAAAAACTAAAAGTAACTAAAGGTAAAATCAGCATAAACAACGTTGATTTTAACCACGAAGGATCAGACAAATTATTCGATGATTTAAACTTACAGATTGAACCAGGCGAAAAAATCGGCTTGGTTGGTCACAGTGGATCTGGTAAAACCAGCTTAACTCGCTTGCTTTTACGTTTTGCAGATGTTAATGGCGGCGAAATTTTAATCGATGGACAAAATATCGCTAAAATCACACAAGATGATCTTAGGTCGCAAATTGCATATGTACCACAGGAGCCTTTGTTGTTCCATCGCTCTATCCGCGAGAACATTGCTTACGGCAGACCTAGCGCATCTAAAGCAGATATCGAAAAGGCTGCCCGCCGAGCTAATGCTCATGAGTTCATAGAAGGACTAAAGGACGGCTACGACACTTTAGTTGGGGAACGCGGAGTTAAATTAAGCGGCGGACAGCGTCAACGAATAGCAATTGCACGCGCAATGTTAAAAGATGCGCCTATTTTAGTTCTAGACGAAGCGACCAGCGCACTGGACAGCGAAAGCGAGGTCTTGATCCAGGATGCACTTTGGAAGTTAATGAATGATCGAACAGCAATTGTGATTGCTCACCGGTTAAGCACTGTACAAAAAATGGATAGGATCATAGTTTTGGACAACGGAAAGATCGTAGAACAAGGCAGCCACAAAAAGCTAATCGAACAAAAAGGCGTTTATGCTAATCTCTGGGCGCATCAATCAGGTGGGTTTATAGAAGAATAAAGTTGACTTATTTAACAGAATAAGTTTAAAATAGTTCGAGCCGCTACCTGCGGCATGCACCACCCATCTGCGCAAATTGCGCCGTCTGAAGGGTTAACCGCTATGAGGACGATGTTCCGACGCTTCGGCGTCCTGATGACCGCGATCGGTCTGATGATCGGTCTGTCGGTCGTCGCTGCTGCGCCGGCCCACGCCGACGTCACCCGCTGCGCGCTGACCAGCTCGATCCGGATCCAGGGCTACACCGTGCCCACCGGCCAGTACTGCATCTCGGTCAGCGGGAGCGGGCTGCAGGTCAACAGCACCAGCGGCAGCTGGCACGGGCTCTTCGTGGAGTACCCGACCGAGCGCACGACGTTCTACGACACCAACGGCACCGCCTACCTGAGCGCGATCACCTACCGCGGCTACGGTCGCACCTGGGGCTACCGCCACTGGTGGTCGTCGATCAGCGGCAAGGCCCGGACCGGCAGCGCGTGCTTCCAGTTCATGTCGTACGGCACGGAGATCGGCAAGATCTGCGTGAACATCAAGCCCTGACGCCCACGCGGCGCCGGCGGCCTGAGCCGTAACAAGAACGAGCAAGACAAGCAAGATGAGAGGTGGTGCGGCGACTGTTCCTCCACAGTCGCCACCCATCCAAATTTATCCAAACAAAAAATCACCCCAGTTTTATGAGGTGATTTCTTTGTTTACTTTTCTTCTTTTTTAGATTCAGCCTCCGGCTCAGCCGAACCGTTCTCGGATTCGACTTCAGCAGGACTTTCGCCCGCGCCGGCAGTTTCTTCGTTTTGAGCAGCAATCGCACTCGGTTCATAAACCGTAGCAATCACAATCTCTGGGTCGGTTAAAACCTTGACACCCTTTGGAACAATTAAATCACTAACTGAAACATGCTGGCCTTCTTCTGCCAAAACTTCACCATTAACATAAATTGCTTCAGGTAAATCATTCGGTAGCGCTTCAATCTCAACTTTCTCGAGTGCAGTCAGGACCACTAAGCCGGCTCGCTCGGCGGGAGTAGTTTCGTTACCTTCATCAAGTTTGATCTTGACAGGAACCTCGGTCTCGACCTTTTCATTTTTATTAACTACGTGAATACCCAAATGGCGAATCCTATGCTTAACAGGATCAATATCAGCAGACTTAATCATCGCCAAGTGCTTTGCACCGTCAACGCTTACTTCAATCGGCTGTCGACGGCCAGCAACTCGCCAAACTTTTTGAACATCAATGTAACTAGCTTCAACGGCTTTAGATTTAAGATGTTCGCCATAAATAACACCAGGCACTAAGCCTTCTTTTCGCAATTTAGAAACTTTCTTACCTACAAGTTTCCGCTGTTTAACTTCAAGAACTACTTTTTCACCCATATTCCGTCCTTCTCCACCAAATTGCTTACCTATAAAGTATAGCATGTTAGAATAAACTCATGTTGCATGATTTAGACATTGAAGAAATTTTACGCACGATCGGCGTTCTTGGAATCGCCGCAATAATTTTTGCCGAGTCCGGACTTTTGATTGGATTTTTCTTGCCAGGCGACACGTTGCTTTTTACAGTTGGATTTTTAGCATCGCAAGGCGTCGTTCAAATAAACTTGGTCGGTTTAATCAGTATTCTGTTTTTTGCGGCAGTAATTGGCGATAGCGTAGGATATTCTATTGGATATCGCTTTGGTCGCAGACTTTTCAAAAAGCCTGATTCGTTATTTTTTAGCCACAAAAACCTAGAGCGAGCCGAAAAATTTTACGAAAAATACGGTCCAATTACGATTATTCTAGCTCGCTTTACACCGCTGGTTAGAACTTTTGCCCCAACCGTTGCCGGCATCGCCCAAATGAAATACTCAACATTTTTAACATATAACGTAATTGGCGGTGCACTTTGGACGACCAGTTTAACCTTGTTCGGTTTTTATGGCGGTGCTTTTTTAGATTCCAAAGGTATTAACGTTGACGCATTAGTCTTGCCAATAATCGCATTAGCTGTCTTAGTTACAGTCGCTTCGCCTATTTATCACATTTTAAAAGACAAAGACAGTCGCGAAATTTTACTAAAAAAATTGAAAATAAAATCAAGTAAAACAGATAACTAAGTTGGTTAAACTTATTTATCCTCAAAAATCAAGACTTTTTTTAGTTCCCCAGCTCGTGGTATAAAAAACTTTGTGCCTGTAAGTATTCCAGTCATAAACGGATTTTTAAAATGGACATAAATACACAATTAGGTGGCCCTTACCGGCCCGAGAATCACGCCCTTTTCGAGGTAAAGAACAAACTGGTGGCGGCCGGAGTTGACGTGCGCCAACCAATGGGCGATAACTTCGTAATCGGCGACGATGGCAAGAGCTATGGGTTTCACCCGCTCGCAGCAACCCTAAAGCAAGTTGAACTAGACTTTTTAAGATCGATAGCAACCTGCGACCTGCACTTTGTTTGCAACGAATTAGGTACGGCAAAAGGTCACATAGGCGAAAATACAGCAAAAGGTATGCTTTATGCGATACGCAAAAACAAACCTATCATGCTACTTAATGAGCCTCGGTACGCAAACACTGTTGCGCCAGACATTAAGCAAATCTTAAGAGAATGCCAAGATAAGTTTATAATTTTTGACCCACGCAAGCATACTACGCCAACCATCTTAAGAACTTTCTTAAAAGCCCGGAGAACCACGCCTGCATACAATTTGAACGCAGCACAAAAGACATTAGTTCGCGTGATTTCGCAAAAGAATATAAGCGATTTGCTTTAGTTTAGGGTTTGTTTTTCGATCTCTTTACTAACTAAATCACGTAGGATTTCGGCCTTGGTTTTACCAGTTTTAAAGGATGCCCAGCGCAAATAGTTGTAAATCGGACGATCGATAAAGAAGTTGAAGCGCATGTCTTTTAACTTGATGTCGTTTTCTTCTAGAAATTCTTTGATTATATTTTTGAGGTTGGCCGCAGATTTAAAAGATTTATAAGAAACCCCCGTATCAATGCCGCTAGCAAACAGCGAATCGTCAATTTCTTCGTGGCGCAAAACCAAAACCGGTTTTTTCATTTGAACCGCAACGGCAACCTGATAGCCAATTCCAAACCCACGAATGGTCGCATCGGCGATAATAACGTCAGCCTTGTTGATTGCTTCCATAGATTCTTTGTAGACCGCGTGCCAGTCAATTTCGTTTTTCCCGCCGCGCTTTACGTTTGCAAAAGTTGGTTCAACCCAATCCCAAGCAAGCGTATGCGCGCCATCATGGATCGCGTCGACTAAAATTCGCAAATGGTTAATGTTTTTATCAACTTGATAACGAGAGCCTATCAGATGAACTATCATTGGAATTCCTTAAAATAACTTTATTAAGTAATACCATCTTAGGTCGATTTTTTCAAGCTCAAGCTCTTTACAACATCAGTACCTTTTTAGAGTGCCTATAAAAATCCTCATAAGCAGGTAGGCAGATTTTTTTAACTTTCAGTATTGTTTCTGGATTCATGGAATAGTTATTTTGGCCAAATGTAAAATTCTCGCGTTCAAAAATCGCCTGAACGTGAACTTTATAAAACGATTCATCACCTGCCTGAAACGGCACTAACTTTTTGCCAATTTCTCTAATGTTAAACTTAAGGTCGATTTCGTCGTCAAGACCAACAGCCCTCAACAAAGCCTTAATTGTTTTTAATTCGTTGCCGCGCAAGAGCTCGTATACAAACGGAACCATTTTTACTCGACCTTGGTATTTTTGATAAATGTCCAAAGTATGATCTTGCGCAGCCTTTAGAATTCGTGGATCTTTATGGTACCAAGAAGCCATACATTGCATGGGATCACGTAATAATGAGATCCACGCTATGTTCGCCTCAGGTACGCCAGCTTTTAGCAGAAGATCAATTGGATCGTAATTTTCAGCGCTATAAAACTGACCAAAAACTTCTTTCATACATACAAAATTATCAGTTTCAAAAAGCTCAAACTTCACATCAGCCTGGCGCATGATTGATTTTTGCGGCTGAAAATACAAGCGGTCAACTTGCGCATGGCCGCCCATCAAAAATAAAAGTGCAGTTGTACCAGACCTGGCTGGTCCCGACCAGCCTAAAATTTTTGGAATTTTTGCGCCCTTCGGTACCTTGGTGTTTTTAATTACGCGCTCAGCGTCATACTTTAGTCGCCCAGCATTCTTGGTGTACGCGGCTTCTTGAACATGGAACGGAGAATCATGCAGATCTTTCGGATGGACTAGCTCGGACATATAAACCCCAATTCTATACTACATCTTATTTGCATACCAATCACGCCTTATAGCAACTTTACAAACATAATATGCGTATGTTATATGTATATACAGTATAACAAAGAAATTCCATGCCCAAATCAAGTCAAGTAATCGGACAAAATAGGGGGGCGACAGTAATGTTATTCAGGCTTAAGGATCGCCTTAAGCTAGTTGGCGTTGATGTAAAATTCCCAATCCAAAACAGACTTAATTTAAAAATAGACAGTACCCTAACTTACGACCCTGCAAAAATCACCGAAGAGCAAATGATCAATGATCTATTTGAATCAATCAAACATAGCTCTTTCCATGTTGTTAGTAACGAGATTGGCGGACTAATCGATCTTAGAATGGCTGAGAGCATCTTACTGGCGTTCGATTACAAAAAACCAATAGTTATCACCAATAAGCCGTATTTTAGCGTTGACGTGCCTCTGGCGTGGCGACAGACGATTGAAAATAACCTTAGCAAGGTTTATGTTACAGGGCTTCTTAAAATGAACAATCTAGACCTACAAAATTTCGTAGATAAGATCGCCAATACGAAAGTTGATTATTTACTTGGCTAGCTTCCAGATAACACGGCTCTAGAGCAACGGTGCAAGGTATTTACCGGTGTAAGATTTCGAGTTTTTAGCAATGTCTTCGGGCGTGCCCTGAGCAACTACAGTTCCACCGCCCTCGCCGCCTTCTGGACCCATGTCGATCACGTTGTCAGCGCTTTTAATGACATCTAGGTTGTGTTCAATAATCACCATACTGTTGCCGGCGTTTACCAATGCCTGCAACACATGAAGTAACTTTTTAACGTCAGCACTATGTAGGCCAGTTGTTGGCTCATCTAAAATATATAAAGTCCGGCCGGTTGCGCGGCGACTCAGCTCACTGGCAAGCTTAATACGCTGTGCCTCACCACCACTTAAAGTTGTTGCCGGTTGACCCAGTTTAATATAACCCAAACCCACTTCGTTTAAGGTTTGCATTTTTTTAGCAATTACAGGCACGTTAACAAAAAATTCTGCCGCCTGTTCTACCGTCATCTCGAGTACGTCGGCAATAGTTTTGCCTTTAAAATGGATTTCTAGTGCCTCGCGGTTATAGCGTTTACCCTTGCAGACCTCGCAGGTTACGTAGACGTCCGGCAAAAAGTGCATTTCAATTTTAATTACACCATCACCTTGGCAATTTTCGCAGCGTCCGCCTTTTACGTTAAAACTAAAGCGGCCCGATTTGTAGCCACGAATATTCGCCTCTGGCGTGCTAGCAAAAAGTTCGCGAATTGGCGTAAATACACCGGTGTAGGTTGCCGGGTTACTGCGCGGCGTGCGACCAATAGCCGACTGGTCAATAGTAATAACTTTATCTAAACTCTCAATTCCGTCGATTGCGTCATGCTTGCCAGCAACTTCGTTGGCCCGGTGCAAGCGATGAGCAAGTTCTTTAGCTAGAATGTCATTAACTAATGTAGATTTACCAGACCCTGAAACGCCTGAAACAACTGTTAAAACACCCAGCGGAATTTTAACATCGATGTTTTTTAAGTTGTGCTCGCGCGCACCTTTAATAGCCAATTCTTTGCCATTGCTAATTCGGCGACGTTTTGGCACTGCGATTTTTTCGCGACCACTTAAATACGCGCCCGTTAAGCTGTTCTTGTCGGCAGCAACCTCGGCCGGCGTACCTTCGGATACGATTTGCCCACCGTGAACACCAGCACCTGGGCCAATGTCGAGTAAATAGTCGGCGGCACGAATTGTGTCTTCGTCATGTTCAACCACAATCACCGAGTTGCCTAAATCGCGCAAATGCTTAAGAGTTGCGATTAATCGATCGTTGTCGCGCTGATGCAAACCAATTGATGGCTCGTCCAAAACGTAAAGCACACCCTGCAGTCCTGATCCAATCTGAGTCGCCAAACGGATTCTCTGCGCTTCACCACCGCTTAAAGTGTTGGCACTGCGGGCAAGTTCAATGTAACCTAGGCCAACGTCATTCAAAAACCCTAACCGGGAACTAACTTCTCGCAAAATTTGCTTAGCAATAAATAGTTCTTGTTCGGTAAACTTTAGGCCCTTATCAAAAAGTTCCAAGCCATCAGCCACACTTAAACCACAAACATCCATTATGTTTAGGTTTTGCACAGTTACGGCTAAAGCCTCGGGTTTTAATCGTGCGCCACCGCAAGCGTGACATTTGCGCTCGCGCATAAAGCGCTCGATGTCGCGACGCATAAATTCACTTTCGGTTTCTTTATGACGACGTTCGAGATTTGGAATAATTCCTTCAAAAGTCGACTCAAAGCTGCGACCACTCGTGAGCGAAATCCTATATTTTTGACTACCTGTTCCGTATAGAATTTTATTTAACTGATCTACGGTTAATTCACGCACAGGAACTTGGATCGAAAAACCGTTCGCTTCGGCCATTGCCGCAACTTGTTTCATATACCAAGTGTCGATCCTGATTCGGTTCCAAGGGCGAATCGCACCTTCGGCAATCGTTAAACTTGGATTTAAGATTAAATCGGGATCAACTTCAAGCCTATTACCCAAGCCAGTGCAAACCGGGCAAGCTCCATGTGGCGAGTTAAAGCTGAATAATCGCGGCGCGAGCTCCGGAATCTCAACCTCTGGGTGGTCAACACAAGCATATCGCTCGCTGTAAGTTCGCTCAGTTTCATCATCTGCATTTAAAACTTTAACCACACCCTCGGCAACTTCGAGTGACTGCTCGACGGACTGAGTAATTCGCCCCTTGTTATCAGCATTATTAACTACTCGATCCACCACGATCTCGATTGTGTGCTTCTTCTTTTTATCTAGCGTCGGAAACTCATCGAGCGCATAAATAATTCCATCCACGCGAACGCGCGCAAAGCCTGCTCGCTGATACTGATCTGGGATGTGAGCAAACTCACCTTTTTTATCCACAATTATCGGAGCTAAAATAATTAATCGCGCACCCTCAACGGTTCCAACAATTTCGTCCACAATTTGCTGCGGACTGCGACGTGTAACCTCTTTGGCGCAAACCGGACAATGCGGGGTGCCTATTCGCGCAAACAATAAACGCAAGTAGTCGTAGATCTCGGTAACAGTTGCAACTGTTGAGCGGGGGTTTCGGCTTGTGGATTTTTGGTCAATGCTGATAGCCGGGCTTAAGCCGTCAATTTGGTCAACATCAGGTTTTTCCATTAGCCCCAAGAATTGTCTGGCATAACTGCTTAAACTTTCGACGTAACGCCGCTGCCCTTCGGCGTAAATCGTGTCAAAAGCAAGGCTAGACTTACCTGATCCAGATAAGCCCGTAATTACAACTAATTTATCGCGCGGAATACTTACACTAACATTTTTTAAGTTATGTTCGCGCGCGCCACGAACCGTTAAACTTCCTGACATAACCCAAAAATTATACATCAAAATTAAGTATTTAGATAGGTTAGGCTTGACTGCATACAGCCATATTGCTCGCATTTTTGACAAAATATAACTTAAGTCTTAAAATATGTTTGCCCAAAGAATGGAGTAGCTGTGACAGAGAACAGCGAACCGCCCAAGGCAGTCAAGATCACAGTAAACTACAGGTACGTTGTGGTGACGTTCCGCGAGAATATCGCCACACTAAGAATGGGAGCATTCGTAGAGTGGCTAATTGAGCAAAATCGGTTTCTGCCCGAGATTTCCGCCGACGGATGTGTAATCCGTGTCGCCAAGGTAGCTCGCGCCAACTTAAATGCTCAAATCGATTCCCTGCGTCACTACTTCGGAACCGAGATGCCGTACACTGGCACGCTCGATTACGTTGAATACGCGGTATCGCGGTATCCCCGCAACTGGTGGCGTACTCTCAGTCTGTACGGCAACGAGTTCACCGCTGAGCAGGTCGAGGCCGTAGCAGTTTCCCTACACGGAAAAATCGTGTGCGATCATATTACCGTTTGCCCTCCCAGCAGCTTCGAAGGATGGAAACTGGTCTTCTCTTTGCCTCGCCCTAACCAGAACTGGGAAGAGCACATCACCGCGGAGGGCATTGCGATCTGACCATTCGGTGGGCGGGCCAGCGTCGAGAGGCGCTGGCCCAATGCCCAGACTCACAAAATTTTGATAATTAAGTTATAATACAATTAAATGAAAAACTTGCTAGAGCAGAACTGGAAAAAAATACCGCAGTCAGTGCGTAAAATTTTCGTGTTTGTGGCCGGCTGGTTAACAGTTGTTGCCGGCGTTGCCATGCTCGCTCTACCTGGTCCGGGTTGGGCGGCAATATTTTTAGGTTTTGCAATTTTAGCAACCGAGTTTACATCTGCAAGGCAGGTTAAAGAGCTGTTTATCCAAAAATTTCAGGTAATCCTAGCCTGGTACAAAAAACACATAAAAAAGCGTTAGTCAGCCGGTGCAATGCTTTCGGCCCAAAGCTGAAGTTCGCTGAGCAAAAAGTGTGAGTTTGTAGTTTGAGCTTGTGAGCCTAGAGTCTGCAGGTTCTGCGCGAACACAGGCAAATCTCGTTGCAGGCGTTCTTTGCGGTAAGATTCCCAGCTTGCTTGCTCGTGTTCGGCCAAGCTTTTAGCAAAATTACGCGCTTTATAGCGTAGAAGCAAGTCACTTAGACGTTCATCGGTAAAATCAGGATTAAAATCGGCTAGTATTTTTTCATCGGCCGCCCGGACCGCAGCCATTTTAATTTTATCTTTATCGCCCACAAAACCATCATATAAACGCGCGTCCACATCTGATGTTTTAGCAAACTCACCGCGAGCAAAGACCTCACGCAGTTTATCGGCCAAGCCACTTCTTTTAAGTTTATTCAGGTTTTGCTGAACCAGTTTCATGTCAATCTTAATACGGTCGCGGGCGGCTTCATCCAGCACTCCGACAGGAGCGACCGCTGGGCACTTTCCGTAATTAAGTTCCTTTGCTGGCAACGGGACAAAACCTTCCATTTGGCGTTTTTCGTAGTTAGCGAATCGTACTTCTTGCAGTTCAGCTACGCTCATTTCATCCCAGTCTGTGGGGTCGTGACGCAAATCATAAACAATCACAGTACCCGGCGTGCCCCCTGGAGCTAACGGATAGGCTATCGTGGTATGGCCGGTACCCTTAGGTAAGCGCCCAGAAGTATAAATAAACGGCTGCGGATCATCTAAGTTAACCAAATTGGCAACTTCTTTTTTACTGCGCATTTTTAATAAATACTCAAAAAGTTTAGGCTGTTTTTGCTTAATTAGTCTTGCCACAGCGATTAATGCAAGGACGTCACTTAGAGCGTCGTGAGCTTTTTCGTGATCTAGCCCATTGTGGCTCGATAATAATTCAAGCTTATTTATTGCTTGGCCGTCTTCGGTGACCGGCCAGTTTATGCCCTCTGGCCGCAGCGCACGAGTCATTCGCACGACGTCTAACATATCCCAACGACTTCGACCATCCTGCCATGCCCACTCGTAAGGGTCATAAAAATTGCGATAAAGTGTATACCGCATAAATTCGTCGTCGAATCTAACACTGTTAAAGCCTAAAATTATAGTATCCGGCAAAAAAACTTGATCATGTAATAATTTCAAAAAATCAGCTTCCGTGTAGCCATCTTGCAAAGTCTGCTGCGGCGTGATCCCAGTGATTAAAACAGCCTGAGGGTCAGGCAAGATTTCGTCTGTCAGCTTAACCAAAACGTTAACCGGCTCGCCAATTGGACTTAGATTTTCGTCAGTCCGCTGCCCAGCAAATTGCATAATACGCTGACTTTTGGGGTCAAAACCGGAGGTCTCTAGATCGTAAAAAAAGAAATTGCTCATTGGAATAAGTGTAACATCAACTGCCTAAAAAAGGTGAACCAGCTAAGCACGTATTAAAACGTCAAACTATAATCAGTTCGGCGACCAATTACAATTTTATCACCGTGTTTCACACCTTGTCGTTCAAGCTCATGCATTATGCCCATTTTTTTCATAATGTCACGTAATCTGCGCAGACCAGGCTCCGTGTCGAAGTTGGTTCTAGCTGCAAACTTTTCAATTTTATTACCCACAACCACAAAGTAGCCTTCTTTTTTAGTAACTTTCCAGGCATTCTCCTTTTGCTGTTCACCAAGGCTAATAGTTGGTAATTCGTCTGTTTTAGCAGGATTTTTAGCCGCTTTAGACTTAACCTTTGTGACTAATTTTTGTGCAGCTCGTAAAAGTTCGGTCACACCAATGTGCGCCTGCGACGAAATCGCAAAAATCTGCGTTCCTTTCGGCACTACTTTTTTAAGTTCGGCGATTTTTTGGTCAATTCCGTCTTGCGGCAAACCTTCAATTTTAGTCAAAGCCACAATCTGCGGACGTTTCGACATCTGTTTATTGTAAGCCACGAGCTCAGCATTTATAGTTTGATATGCTTTTGCAACATCATCTTCGTAAATATCAATTAGATGGATCAGAACTTCGGTTCTCTCGACATGTCGCAAAAAAGCATCACCCAAACCTTTGCCTTGGCTTGCACCTTCGATCAATCCAGGAATATCCGCCACCAACAAACTAGAATTATCGATAACCGCGACACCTAGGTTTGGAGTTAACGTTGTAAAAGCATAATCGCCGATTTCAGGCTTTGCATTGCTAATAACGGATAAAAACGTTGATTTTCCTGCGTTAGGAAAACCAAGTAAACCAACATCGGCTAAAATTTTAAGCTCTAACGTAAGATCTTTTTCCTCACCCTGCTCACCGACTTCCGCAACTTTTGGGGCACGTCGCACCGACGATTTAAAGTGAGCGTTGCCAAAACCGCCATCACCACCCTTAGCAATGACAACTTGCTGACCGTTGGCAACTAAGTCGGCAATAATTTTATCGTCTTGCCAAACTTGTGTTCCGACAGGTACTTTAACAAATAAATCGTCACCATTGCGGCCATGCTGATTGCGATGAGCACCGTTTACACCATTTTGCGCTTTAAGTTCTTGTTTAAACCTAAAAGATACAAGAGTATTTTCGTTAGGATCGGCAACAAAAATAACATCACCACCTCTCCCGCCATCGCCGCCATCTGGGCCGCCGCGATCAATGAATTTTTCTTTGCGCCAACTAACAACGCCGTTTCCGCCATTGCCCGCAATCACCTTAACTAAAACTTTATCAACAAACATTTTGCTAATTATAACATCTTATGAATTAGTTTGCGATAGGACTAGTGGATGTAGTTGTACTGGCCAGCTTCAGCAGCAGAAATTGTTCGACTAGAAATTCGGTTCCAACCACCATAGTTCATCTCACTAGTCACAAAGCTTCCGTCGCCGTTTACACGCTCGACGATACCAACGTGACCAAATCCATACCATCCTGCAGCAGTCTGGAATACAGCTCCTGGTTCAGGAGTTTTGTCAACTCGGAATCCGCCAGCGCGCGCGTAAGTTGCCCAAGTAGCGGCGTTGCCCCAGTTACTACCAATTGGTTGACCCAGTTCCGCACGCCTGTTGTATGCATACCAAGTACAGTACCCATAGGCGTACTTATTTCCTGCGTAAACTGTAGGCTGAACGGCCACGTAAGCTACGTTAACACTTCCGGAAGTGCGCGGAGCAACATAACCGGGACGCTCGTTTTCAGGCAACACACCACCAGGCAAGACAATTTGAGAGCCCACGATCAAACCACTTAGCTCGAGGTCGTTATAAGAGACGATTCGATCTTTGTCACTTTGGTACTTTGATGCTAAGCCGTCGACAGCGTCACCTGCTTTAACAGTGTAAACTACACCCGTTGTGCCAGCAATTTTCAACTCTTTACCAGAGGTCAAGGCGTCGGAAGTTAGGTTGTTAGCCCAACGAACTGTATCTTCTGAGATTCCAAATTTAGCGGCCACCGAATTAACATTGTCGCCATCCACAGTAACGTAAGTAGTGATCGGTGCTCGGCCTGTTTCGGTTTGCACGATCTGAGGTTTAGTTACATAGTCAGACTCGGTTTGCGCAAGCTCGGTTTTACCAGCAAGCGAAATAGACAGGCTTTGAACGTTAGACTCCACAGGCAGTTTAGCTACCTGAGCAACGGCCGTAGCAACGTCCGCTGCCACAATTTGGTCAACTGAAGGAGCAGCGGCTTCGTCTAACACACCGAACGAACGTGCTTGTGAAGAACTGCCCGCTTCGACGGGCGCGCGATAGTTAAGGCCAATTAGACCGATAATACCAAGTACAACTGCTACATGGGAACTGAGCAGAGCAATATTCAATTTTTTATTGCGAGAGCTGTTGCGCGTCTCTGGTGTTACCAAATTACCATCACTATCGACTACGAAAGTCGAATCACGTTTTGGTAATATGTTCGAGAATTTTTCTCGTACACGTTGGGTAATAATATGCTTCTCCGGAATGCCTGTTGCCAGGATTCACTTCCGTGCGGCCGCCTTTAATTACTAATTTGTAATTTACTCGCTTTTGGGGCTACGGAAGAGCCTTAAGGTTTTAGGTATCCCACCCTACCTCAAGTGCATATATCAATTCTAGTCGTTATTGCCTAAAGTGTCAATATATTACGTAATATAGTTAACTACTCAAGCTCGCACAAAACTCGACAGTACAAGTTTACATTTTGCTCATGTTCTTCATTTGTATAAGAAAAGCGCGTAATGCCATCATCGCCGGCGACAAAATATAAATACTCGGTGTTAGCGGGATTGGCTACGGCCTCGAGCGCGCCAATCGTAAAATTACTTATCGGTCCCGGTGGCAAACCTAATACAATACGAGTGTTATAAAGTGAATTAAGTGTTGGAGTTGGCGCTACACCCAAAAGCTTAGCGCCGTAAATAAAAGTTACATCAGATCCTAAAGGCATACCCTCGGACATACGCTTTAAAAATACTTGAGCCACTTTGCGTTGATCTTCTGGACCATTAACTTCTTTGTAGACAATCGAACCCAACGTTATGCCTTGATAAAGATTAAGACCTTGCCGCGCAAGTTGCTCTTTTAAGTTATTTTGCTTAATAAGCGCATCAAATTCAGCAAATGCACTACTTAGCACGTCTTCTACGGAGTCGCCCGATAAAGCAAAATACGTGTCAGGATAAATATAACCCTCGAGATTAGCATCGGCTGGCTTGCCTTCGAAAAGATCGAACTGATAGTTTTTCGCAAAGGCAGCGTCGATATCTTGCTGAGAATAACCGTAAGTTAAGAATAAGGCTTTAATGTCAGCGAGGGTTTTACCCGGTAAAATGGTAATCTCAATCGTGTCAACACGCCCTTCATTTAACCAGTCAACGACTTCGGCAACCGATTGGTTAGGTGACAATAAATAATGCCCGGCTTTTACACTAGTTTTACCAGTAAATGTCATGTAAAGCTGGGTAGCCAGAGAGCTTTTAACAACGCCTGAATTTTGCAAAATTGCTGAACTTTGATCTATCGAAGCGCCTTGTGGTATTTCAACTTCGACCTGAACATAGTCCTGAGTTTTAGGTTTTAATGCTTCTTGATACCAAAAATAACCAAACGCGGCCGCTACCATACTTAGTAATATGCCAAGCAGGATTGTGCCTGCTATCCAATTTATTAATTTGCGCTTTTCGGTAGGTTTAACGGGCTCAACTCTAGGCAAATCAAGATTTCCCAAGATAGATTCAGCCTGTTTTTTAGAACTAGATGATCGTTGACTTTCGGGTGCCTCATATGATCTAGGCGCTGGTAAAATATCAGCCTTTTTTATTTGCTTGGGAGATCGCCTAATATCGTTCAATGCAAGGTCTCCAGGTAATCTTGTAAAATAATTGCGGCAGCTTCAGCGTCGATTTCATGTTTTTGAAAGCTCTTTTTAGATTTAGTCAGACGTTCTTCGGCCAAAACAGACGTTAGTGATTCCTCTTGCCAGTGAATTGGTAGGCCAAGATCGACTAGGTTGTCCTGAACAAATTCTTCAACTTTTTCTGTCTGCCGCGTAGTCTGGCCGGACTGATTTAACGGCCGACCAACCACAATATCACTAACACTGCTGTCGTTCACTAAGTCCTGTAAAACCTGCTTTATATTTTCGGTGACATCAACGGTTTTTAGAGGCCAAGTAACTTTAATTGCCGGATCGGCCAATGCGACACCAATGCGTTTTTCACCTACGTCGAAAGCAATATACACTCTAGTTCTCTACGCTAAATTTAATATCTATTTTTTCAGCTTTAGGCGCCTTAGTAACCCAGAATGGCGATAGATTAATTTCTACATTTTCTACACCTGGAATTAGGTTAACAATCTCCTGTATCTCACCGTAGCGCTTACCCTCTAGCTGTTGCGCCAGCTGGTTTGTGTCAATTCTAGGGCCAATGTAAGCTGTCGTGACCATTCGTGACATTACTGTATGGTCGTCGATGCGTTGGAAAGTTTGAAATACAATCGTGTCTTGACCATAGCTATACGCTTGTTGATCGGACTTACTTTGCAAAACAGCGTCCACAGTTTGTTTTAGAATTGCATCAACATCTGTGCGCTGGACTCCGGTAAGCTTATAAGTGGTTTCCTGGCTAAGTTTGGCTCGAGTTGCCTGTTCACCAACATTTGGAGCAACAACCTCGGGAGCTTTCGATGTTTCAAAACTCTCATTGATCACAATTTGATCAGCAGTAAATAATTGTTTTAATTCAACTTTAGCCGCATTGTCATCTGGCTTTGGCAACTGCTCACGCGCCTTGTCTACATCTTGTTGCGAAACAACTTTCACAGTTTCTTTTGTCCCACCAGTCATGGCCGATCCCACGCCATCAACTTTGTTAGAGTAACCACTAATCGAGTAGGCTTGTGCAGCAATGTTGTAGTCTGGACCAACGGCCGTAGCCTCAACCGAAACGGTCGCCTTACCAGATTCAGATCCTGCCTGTGTACACGAACTAGAAGGCCCTGTGAAGTCCGGCACGGTTACAGATTGGGTGCTCACGAAAACCTGCCCACCCGTGGCGGTGAACTTTGTTCCGGAAGGAATTACCGTGTCATCCGAAAAATCGCAGTTCCGGATTGTTATAGTGCCGCTGGATTTATTGCCAATTTCTTTGGTGCCCGTGGCATCGAATTCAACCGCTACTGTTTTTTTAACAGATTGTTCGGTTGATTTTAGTAATAACGCGTTTGTATCACTTGCCTGAATTGATGGGTCGAGCTTTAAATTTTTATCTATGTTGACAGCAGTAGTTCTCGCAGTAATTGTAACTGTGGCGCGTGGCGCAAACACAAATGCCCACACCATGAACAAAATCAAAACCAAAACACCACCACCTATCAAAAAGAATCTTTTACGAAAGGTGTTAAAGTTTGGAACCGCAGACTTAACCTTGCCCTTTCCCTCTTTAACCGCTTCTACCGCGACTTCACCGATATCCACTTTTTCACTAATTTCATCTGCCGCCGATTTATCTTTTTTAACCGCCGCAGCCAAACCAATCTTACTGGCAAAATCGCCAACTGGGATCGATTCTCCATCAATAACTTCTTCTTCGGTGTCGTTCAAAAGATCAATTTTTGGAATTTCGGGCTTAGATTGCAGATTTTTTGCCACAGGCATACTCAAACCAGCCGCAAGCGCAACCAAACTGTGTTCGTTAGTAATTAACACGATGTGTTTTTGTGAACCTGCCGCCGCTTTTTGCAACAATTTCAAGTTAACGGCACTCTGCAAAACGCCGATTCGTTTTGGCGGAACTAGCGCGACAATCTTATTTTTAGTGGCCTTAACTTTGCCAATTATGGCGGTTACGTCGTCTTCTGTGTCGATGTAAATTACATCTTTTTGCACGTTATACCCTTAAAATTCTGTTAAATGTTTCTTTTACGCCCTCGGGGCCGGCACTGCCTACAATCGTATCATATCCTACTCGGAGCAAACCCATTGCGGTTATGTATGTATGATCGTTTACATTGCCCGTTTCGTCAATAATTCCGGCCACGTCGGTTGGTTTTATGTGATGAATACTGGGCTTACGAGTAAATGGCAACTCTTTATACCAATCACGAGTCTCAAGTGCCGTCACAAGTTTTTTTAGTGATGATCCGCCACCACAAAGTAATATACGATTCGGCAAATGATCAATCGCATCGAACTCACTAAGCGCAAGCTCTACTCCGTTAATCCAAACATCCAAAGTCTTATCAATGGAATCTTCAACCTTGCTCTTAATGTCCGCTTTTAAATTAGGCTCCTCAATGTGAAGTTTCAATTTTTCGGCATCATCGTAAGGCAAATCAAGGTCAGTAGCAATTGTGCGCGTAAAGCTGCGGCCGCCGATTCCAAACATTTTCGTGCCTTCGACGCCACCGTCGTTAACAACGGCAATATCGGTCGTTCCAGCGCCTACGTCGGCTAAAACTGCCGTAAAATTTGTACTTGCATCAGTTCCTAGAACACTGCGACTAACCGCAAAAGGCTCCGCGGCCACTGCAATTAAATCTAAATCTAATTCTTGAGCAGTTCGTTCCAGCGCTCCAATATGAACCATTGGCGCAAAAGCTGTGTAAATTTGAATAGCTACATCTTTACCCTGAAAACCAATTGGGTTAGAAACTTTATACCCATCGATGTGTATGCTCACAATTGCACTGTTAACCAGTTTAATCTCGACATCGTCGTTGCCGGTCTCCCAGGCAATCTGTTTTTGCGCTTTAGCTTGCGCGCGTTCCTGAACCTTTTCGATGATAAATTCCATTTCACGCATGTCCAGCGGCATATTTGGCTGAGGCCGCTTATAGCGAATCGTGCTAGTCATCCCTTTTACAAGTTCGCCGGCAATTCCAATTACCACACGTTTTGCCTGCAAGCCGGCCTGATTTTCGGCGTCGTTTAGAGCTTTTTCGCAATTACGCACAACGGCGCCGATATCTGCGATCGCTCCCGCGTGCATGTCGCTCAAACCTTGCTTCTCGCGACCCATGCCTATGATTCGTAAATCGTCGCCATCAACTTTGGCGATAAGTGCTTTAATAAATCCTGTTCCAATATCTAACGCTACGAGGTGTTGATCCCCTCCGTTACCGCTACCCGGAATGACGTTTTTGAGCTTACTAAAAATCATCTACAGGTAAGTATAGCATAAGCTGATTTGTTAATTGAACAGTTGCCGCAAAAGCTTAGTTGTGATATTAATAGATCACCTCTCGAGAAAGGCTCATCGTGGCCAAGTTTAAAAAGTTCCTGCCGTGGATCTTGCTGATCCTGGGAATTGCCTGGGTTGTCAACAACCCGAGCGGTGCTGCCAACGTGGTCAAGTCGGTGTTCGGAACGCTCATCGACATCGCCGAGGGCTTCGGAGACTTTTTCTCCTCCCTCGCCTCGTGAGTAGCAGGGGTGCGGGCCGGCGTTCTATTTCGCCGCTCGCATCCCTCAATACCTTGAATTTTATAGTGCTTGTGGTATAATATAGAAGTCTAATTGGATCGCAGCCTTGGAGGAAGCTGTGGAGTTTAAGACTTGGCTTTGGTACATCTCGTTGATTGTTTCGATGACGTGTGCGGCCGTAGGATATGGTGGGAGCATGGCCTGCACGCTTACGCAGAACGACGAGAGTGCTCAAAACTTCATGTTCTTCGGCGTGACTTCGACCTTTGTGTTGATCGCCGTTGCGGCTTACGGACTCCTGTCCGGCAGTCCCAGCAAGGGACGCCACCACACCAAGCGATAGTTCTCGTTGTCGACTCCATTCATTCTGCCGAATGGCGAGCTGGATCACATTGATCTTCCCTCGCCCTAAGAAGACGACCATCAGGCTATAAGTGCGATCATGCATCTCACAGCCAAAAGACGCGCCGCCCTGACTATAGCGTCATGGGCGGCGAAAGCCCCAGATACTCTCTGGGGCTGTTTTATAATTATTGCAAAACTGCTTTTATTCGACGCACACCGGCGCTGCTTGCTTCTTCTTTTAAGATCTTAAATCGTTTACCATCTTCGAACAACTGCAAAGTATGATCAACATGCGGACCGCCACAGATCTCAAAGCTAAAAGGTTTTTCGGCGCCATCGGCGATCATTTTGTAGACCTTAACAGTCTCGCCGTAGCGATCGCCAAACTGCCCCAAAGCACCCAAAGGCCCGGTTGCTTCGGTAGTTGGATATTCGGCCCATGATATTTTTAAGTCTTTGCCAATTTGCTCATTAACAATGTCTTCGGCTTGTTTTAGCTGTTCTGGAGTTACCTTTTCTGGGTGACTAAAGTCAAAACGTAACCGTTCTTCAGTAATATTACTGCCCCGCTGGATCACGTGCTTACCTAAAACATCGCGCAAAGCCTGGTAAAGCAAGTGAGTCGCAGTGTGATATTTTTTATGGATTAATTGCTGACCACCCAAACCACCCTTAAACACGCCTTTGCTGGCAGTTTGGCTGCGAGCACGTTGTTCTTGCATATGTTTTTCAAAGTCTTCGCGCCAGTTTTCGGGAACTTCAACTTCTTGCTTAAATGCTTCTTCGACACTAAGCTCAACTGGAAAACCATACGTATCGTACAATAAAAATATATCTTCACCCCTAAGCAACCTTATCTTTACTTTGCCTATCTGAGTATCACCATCAACTCGAGCGTCTAGTCCAATATGCGCAGAGCTCGGAACGACTTCTTTGGTTGTAAGTTTTTCAAAAACTTTTAGTCCGTTCCTCAGGGTCTGACGGAACACTTTTTCTTCGCGCGCCAAAACCTCAACCACGTGATCGCGATTCTTCGCCACTTCAGGGAAATCTTTTTCGTATATTTCGGCGATCACCGGAACAATTTGTTGCATAAAGTTTTGCTCGACGCCAAGTTCAAACGCAAAACGAATCGCACGGCGCATTAAACGACGCATAACGTAGCCTTGTTCTTTATTGCTTGGTGTCACTCCATCTACTGCCAAAAACGCCGCACCACGCAAGTGATCGGCAATTACGCGCATCGCATTGGTGTGATTTTCGTATTTTTTGCCGCTGATTTCCTCAAGTTTTTCTACGATCGGCCACAAAAGGCTTACTTTAAACATGTCTGGGCTGTTAATTGCTGCTTGGGCAATACGTTCCAAGCCACCACCAAAGTCAATATTTTTAGATGGCAATGGCTCAATACCCTTTTCAGTTCGTACATATTCCATTAGTACATTGTTGCCAATCTCTACAAAGCGGCCACAATCGCAGTTAGGATGACACTTTTCGCCGTAGCTTGTGTCATGCTCGATAAAATCGAACTCGTAAAATAGCTCGGTCGACGGACCGCCTGGTTCTCCAACGGTCATATTTTTGATCATGCTACCACGCCACCACCAGTTCTTTTTGTCGTCATAGTAAAAAATTCGCGCACCAGCCGGCATCCCAACTTTAGCGGCGTTAGCCTCGGAGCCAGAATCGACTTCGCCAGCCTCAATTCCTTTGGACTTAAATAAGCTCTTCCAGATTTCGCCCGACTCGGTGTCTTTAGGAACATTAAATTCTTTGTCACCTATAAACGCAGTTACATAAATTTTGTTTGGGTCAAGCCCGACGACATCCACCATAAATTCGAAAATCCACGGTAGTTGTTCTTTTTTAAAATAGTCGCCCAAACTCCAGTTACCGAGCATTTCAAAAAAGGTTGTGTGGCGCGGATCACCAACCTCTTCGATGTCTTGCACACGCAAACAGGTTTGGCTGTCGGCAATTCGCTTGCCTTCGGGGTGTTCTTCGCCCAACAAATACGGCACCATTGGCTGCATGCCGCTACCCGTAAAAAGCGTAGTTGGGTCGTTTTGCGGCACTAAAAGAGCACGCGGAATAATTTTGTGATCACGTTGCTTGTAAAACTCTATGTATTTATTGCGAATTTGTTGTGCGTTCATATTTGATGCCATTATAACAGATATAAAAAGAGGCCGAAAGAACTCGACCCCTTTTTTGGTTCACCGACTTACTGACCGGCTACTGGTGGAGTGCCACCTGCATCTGGGGCTGGAGGAGTCGCCTCACCGCCAGCAGGCGGAGGTGTTGTGCCGCCTGCAGTTGGAGTGCCACCGGCGGGCTGTTCCCAATTACCGCCCTCTGTTGGAGCTGGTGGAGTTGCGCCAGTGTCACCGCTTGGCGGAGTTGGAGCTGTTGTTGGTTGCGTGCCTTCTGTTGGTGTTGCACCAGGATTTTGTTGCGGATCCATAACTTCCCTCGATTATGTTTATGCTTACAAAGTTAGTATATCACATACTTAATTTAATCAGTTGTAAAAACCCTAATGATCTTGTCGTCGTTGCCGTTGCTGGTGCTAATATAAAGCGCGTTATCTGGCCCCAGAGTGGCCGCGCGTAGTCGCCCAAATTCGTTTTTAAATAACTCAAGCTCGCTAACTAGCTTTAAGTCTTTATCAAGCTCAAAAAGGCGCACGTGTTTATCCTTTAGAACCGATACAGCAACGCGTCCCTGCCATAAACCCCAATTTTGCCCTTGCAAGATTGCTGCACCGGAAGGCGCAATTGTAGTCTCGCCGGAACTCCAGATTGCACTTACGGCATCCGTAAACCGACTCTTATCAGTCATTGGCACGCCAAGCTCGTTGTAGCCAGCGCCTGGAGACCAACCAAAGTTACCCGGCAAAAGAGGGTTTAGTTCGTCATCTTGGTAGCTCCCGTGCTCGACACTTATACCTTGGATGCCATTTATTGGCTCGCTAAAAAATGCTAAACCTTGCGAATTGCGATGGCCGTAAGAAAAAATTCTCGCATCAAATTCTCCACCTAAATTGCCAGGCGCAGCATTACCCTCACGATCAACACGTAAAATTTTTCCACCCAGGCTCTCAGGATCTTGAGGGATTGTTCCGTTCATTGCAGCGTCGCCAGTGGCCACCCATAAATATCCGTCAAGTCCAAAGGCAACTCTGCAGCCAGAATGCCGTCCGCTCGGGTTCGCTGGGATTCCAGTAACAACGTCTGTCTTACCTTGCAGACCATTTAGTTGGTCGTTAATTTTAAATTTAACAACTCTAACGTCGCCCGAGGTACTGTCGTAACAGGTGTAAATTAGTCGGTTATTAGCAAAATCAGGGTCGATCGCCAAACCTAACAAGCCGCCTTCGCCACCAACTTTTACATCGTCTACATTAGCAAGTTCCCTAACCTGGCCGTCAACAAAGGCGCTAATTTTACCACCGCGTTCAGTAAAAATCATTTCTTTAGTGGGCAAAAACCCAATATCCCAAATATGTTCACGCCCGCCTAAAACAACCTCGGTAGCAATTTTTGGAACAACCAAGGGCTGATCTTGAACAGCCTGCTCAATCGGAGGTTCAGATTGCACCATTTGCTCCGGTGTTTGCTGTACCGACCACCAAATTGCAAACGCTACAGCAAGCGCTGTTAAAACTAGAATTCCAATATAAATCCAGGGCCTGAGTTTTTTATCGGGCTTATTCACTCCAACCGTGTGATGCTGGCCTGATTGCATAGGCCAATTGTAACACGCTTACGCTAAAGTTTTTAGGCTACGATTCCGCCGCCCAAAACTTTGTCACCACTATAGACTACAACTGATTGACCAGCGGTAATTGCCCTAGCCGTATCCTTAAGTTCAAGCTCGGTGATTTTGTCGCTGATTCTCGTAATCTTCGCCGTTACGAGTGGCGCACGATAACGTGTTCTAACCTGATATTCATGACCAACTTTTGGCTTTTCATCAATCCAGTGCGGTTGATTGAGCTCAACTTTATTTAGCCATAAAGCAGCGTCGTTGATATCTGTGGTAACATAAACCTCGTTTTTGGCAATATCTTTGCTTGTTACATAATATGGCAAGCCGCCGCCGATCCCCAGCCCGTGGCGCTGACCGATTGTGTAAAAAATTGCGCCCTCGTGTTGGCCAATTATTTTGCCGGTTTTTTTATCAATCACATCGCCGGGTTCGGCTGTAACATACTGGCTTAAAAAGTCTTTAATACCAACTTCGCCGACAAAGCAAATACCCTGGCTATCTTTTTTACCAGCGGTGACTAAACCACGCTTTTCGGCTTCTGCGCGTACCTCGGGTTTCGTGAGTTCGCCAACCGGGAAGAATGTTTTAAGTAAGGCGTCTTTGGTAACACGGTATAAAAAGTAAGTCTGGTCTTTAGCACTATCAGCCGCCACCAAAAGTTGGCCGTCTTTTACGCGCGAATAATGCCCGGTTGCAATTGCATCGGCACCATCTTCTAGCGCAGTTTTTAAAAAAATCTTAAACTTAATCTCTTGGTTGCACATAATGTCGGGGTTTGGTGTGCGACCAGCTTTATATTCGGCAATCATGTAATCTACAACTTGCTGGCGATATTCTTTTTGAAAATCAAAAACTTTAAAATCAATTCCAAGCTGAACAGCGACGCGTTTTGCGTCGGCTAAATCATCGGCCCATGGGCATTTCATTCCGGGCAAATCTTGCGTCCAGTTTTTCATGTAAACGCCAGTTACTGTGTGACCCTGTTCTTTTAACAAAGCCGCAGCCAGCGAACTATCAACGCCACCGCTCATTCCTACATAAATATTCATGCTTTTATCATTACAATTAAAGTTTTTGCGCTTTCAGCCATTGCCAGCCACCAACCGGCCATAGTCGTCCACCAATAATCCGGCCATAGTCGGTCATATGGAGTAGGATGGTTAACAACTTGAACATTTTGCCCTAAAAAGCGTTTAAATTCAAGTCCCGCCCGCCGCTGGTGGTAAGGTGAAGTCACAACTATAACACGGTCTGCGCCGCTTAAAATTACGCTTGTATGCAGTGCATTCTCTGTTGTATCAAATGCGTTTTCTTCTAACAGAATTGCACTCGCAGGAACACCAGCTGTCACAGCCTGCTCTTTCATGGCTTCGGCGTTTGATGGGCTCTGGGCATCTAGAGCTGCGCCGGAAAAAACTAATTCATTAGCCCAACCAGCTTTGTAGAGTTTAATGGCCTCGGCGACGCGGGCCGGCGTATCGCCACCGCTGATCGCTACGATCGCATCGGCGGGAGCACACGTAGTATTAGTTGAACTCGGGCCGCTACACTCCTTAAGATCATCTACAGTCAAAAGATTATTCACACCGGTAACCGCCGCCCACAAACCCAATGCAATGATTGCAATCGTAAAAATTAATTTCATTACTTCTATTTTCTCATACTTTTTAGCTTTTCGTCCTTTTGGACTCATCAGCATGAACTACATTCATGTAAGCACGTCCAAGGGCGGGCTCGGCCCGAATGAACATCCAGGCCGAGCCGCGCTTCTTGGGTTCAGCAGCCCTTGGGGACTGCGTTGGGCAGGTGGGTTGCGGTCTCGATGTTGCGGAACCGCGATCCCGGCGTCCAGCGGATACCGCGGTACGTGATCTCGTACACCTTGCCCTTGTCGAGGCGGTAATATAGGTCGGCGGCGTCAGTGCGCCAGGCCACGATCGGGAGGTGCATGTCCTCTACCACGTAGACCTCGCGGGTGACCCCGTCACTGACACTGACCCGGTACTGGTCCTGCTTTGGGTCCTTGTCGCAGACCGTGACGACGGCCGTCCCACTGAAGAACAGTGGGAAGTTCGGTGCGCCACAGCAGCAGGCCACCAGAAAGCCCACGATGACGACAGTGATGAGACATCCCGTGCCGGTCATCTTGGACTTGCGACCTGCAGCTCTACGACCCGCGATCACACCCTCGAGTACGGCCTCGGGGCCGTCGGGGATTCTACCTTCCATTGCACGAAGCCTCTCAGCTCTCTCACCTCAACCTGTTTGAGACGAGGTGTAAACCCACGTCTTACAGCCCATCTCAAACAAATTAGCTTGGTTATTATACAATTAAAATAAGTTTTTTACAATACAGACGCTAGCGCTTTAATCGCACGATTTATATCTGCTTTAGAAGTTCGCCGCCCAACCGAAAAACGCAGACTTCCTTGCACGGTTTGCTCGTCACACCCCAGCGCTTGCAAAACGTGTGAGGCGGTTTGCTTATTTGCCGCACAGGCAGATCCGGTACTAATCATCACCCCAAGCTCATCAAGTTCCATTAAGAGTCGCTCGCCATCAGCGCCAGGCAAGCTTACGTTCAAAATATTTGGCAAGCGCTTTTTTTGATTTCCGTTAATAATTGCATCTGGGCGCAGCTCGACTATTCGGCGCTGCAGTTCATCGCGCAGGGCACCGGCTTTAGCGATAGCCTCTTTTCGTTCAGATTGAGCGAAATCCAAAGCCGCCGCCAAACCGATTGCGCCGGTAACATTCTCTGTGCCAGACCGCACACCCATCTCCTGACCGCCACCGTAAACTTGTGGTTGTAAAGTTACACCAGCTCTTACAAAAAGCACGCCAGTTTGCTTTGGGCCATACATTTTACCTCCGTTAAGAGTGATTAGATCAGCGCCCAAACGACTTGCATGTAAGTCCAAATAGCAAGCAGCCTGGCTGGCATCGGTGTGTAAATAAAGCGGTAATTTGTTGTTCTTAAGTTGCCGTAAGCGGCGAATCTCCTTAATAATCTGCGCAACTTCGCCCAACGGTTGAATTACGCCCAGTTCATTGTTTGCATAGCCAACGCTGATTAAAACAGTTTTATCTGTAATGTTTTGCTTTAAAACGTCAAGATCGATCACGCCGTCTGGCTTGACGGGCGTTAAAATATAGTCGTACTGCCGAGCGGTTGCCAAAACTGCCTCATGCTCGATTGAGCTTGCAATAAGCTGTGCGTCTGCAAATTGACGCATTACACCATTTATAGCCAAATTTATAGATTCAGTTGCGCCCGCAGTAAAAATCACTTCGGCATTTTTTGCGCCAAGCCAGTGCGCAACTCTAGCGCGAGCAGTTTCCAGATCTGACTTAACCTGTTTTGCGGCTATATACGAGCTTGATGGATTATAAAATAAATCTGTAAAATAGGGCTCCATGGCCTTAAAAACTCGTCCGTCAAGCGGGGTCGCCGCTGCGTAATCTAAATAAACTTGCTTGTTCATTAACTATATTTTAGCAGGTTGGTGAGGCAAGGGTTGGCCAGTTGCGGCATCGAATTTGTAAACGTGCCGAGCAACTTGTTCGTAGTAAAGTTGTATTGCGGTCACCAGGTTGCGCAATTCTTCGCCCTTAACAATCTGGTAAGGCTGACCATCTTGCACTTTTAAAATACCGTTATTATGTATTTCGTAGCGAGTAGTTACGCTAACTTTCTTTTTTGTAGCTGGATCTTTCCACTCTTCATACCAAACCCACGCATGTTCGTCCAAGCAAAAAAATTCGCGCCGATGACCTTTGGGGACAGGGCCAAAAAGTTTGGAGCCAATTGCAGACTCCATTCTGATAAGATCACGCATTGTTAAACGAGTATAGCCCGCCGATTGCTGACCGGTTATAAACGTTTTAATGCTTTGTAAAAATTTAGACATGTTTACCTCGATGCAAGCTGGTTGCGTACCTCTGCAAGGTTTCGGCCAACTTGGCCAATGTATAAATGAGCACCGTCAAGTTCACCTGTTTTAGATTCCGGATATTGAGCATGTGCATTGTCTAGCGCATCTTCAATTCCAAGGATTTCTGCAGCTTGCTCGTTGGCCATTTGGCTTAGCTTAAAAGGGTCAGTCTCGGCAAAAACTTCGGGGGTTCTCGGGGTAACTTCGCCAAAATTTATTCGTTGCTCATTCATAAAACATCCTTAAAGTTAGATTTTTATTTTTGGATGTTTATTTTGTTAGACTAAAAAGATTTTGTGCGTTTTTGGTTGTGGAATCGGCAATTTGTTGTATAGATTCGCCGCGAAGTTTCGCTAAAAATTCTGCCACAACCTTAACTTTCGCGGGCTCGTTCACTGTACCACGAAATGGGTTAGGAGTCAAGAACGGCGCATCTGTTTCGAGCAGCATTTTACCCAACGGAATATTTTTATAAACCTGCAGTTGGTTTGGGTCTTTTGCAAACGTTGCGATTCCGTTCACGCCAATAAACAAGCCTCGCTCGATTGCCTTATCTAAGTTCGCTTGATTATCGGTAAAACTGTGCAGAACTCCACGCAGGCCCTTATAGCTGTCAAAAATTGGCCAAAAATCGTCAAAAGCTTCACGAACATGGAATATTATGGGTAGATTGTATTTTTGAGCTAGCTCAATCTGTTGGCGCAGGATTCTTATTTGATCAGCTTTTGGAGAGTTTTCGTAAAAGTAATCCAGGCCACATTCGCCTATAGCGACAATCTTGTTCGGCGCAACATGTTTGGCTATCGCAACAATCTCGCCTAAATCCGAAATCGAATCCTCACTCTTCGCATCATGCGGATGCAAGCCCACGCTCGCCCAGGCGTTAGGCCGGTTTTTTACGAATTCGACCGCCTGCCTACTCGTTATCACATCAGTTCCGACACAAATAAACCGCGTCACCCCGTCTTTTGCAGCGTTTTTTTCAACTTCAGAAGTATCCAGCTTATAACCTGGTTCGTGGATATGACAATGCGTATCGACAAATTGCATTATTTTGCCGGTTGTTGAGCTCGCGGATCAACTGTATGTTTGTAAATCTTAGGAAATAAAACACCTTGATATGGAGTAACCTGCCCGCCTTCGAACACATGCTTAATTGCCTCGGCGGTCGTTGGCAAAAACGGTAGTAACAAATCTGCAATCTGAATCAAACTAGCAGCAGAGTATGCCAAAACTTCTTGAAGATGATCCGCCTGTTCAGGGTTTTTTGCGAGTTGCCAAGGCTTAACTTCCTCTAAGTAGATGTTCAAATTGCGAACCATTACCCAGATTGCGTCTAACGCTCGATCAAATCTGAACTCGTTCACCTCATCATAAAATGCCTTGGTGTCGTGCTTGGACGGCGGTAATGCTCCAATCACACCATTTTGATATCTGTTGATCATACTTGCAACGCGTTGCACCAAGTTACCAAGTTCGTTACCTAGCTCGTTATTGTAGGCGTTTTCAAATTTTTCCCACGTAAAATCGCCATCGTCAACTGTTGGGATATGGCGCAAAAAGAAATACCTAAAAGCGTCAGCCCCGTAAGTATCGATTACCTCGATCGGACTTACTACGTTGCCTAAAGTTTTGCTCATTTTAGTATTACCTGCTAAAACGTGACCGTGTACCAACAAGGTTTTTGGCAATGGTAAATCCAGCCCAATTAGCATTGCAGGCAAAATCGCACCATGGAACCGCAAGATGTCCTTTCCGCCCACCCAAACATCAGCTGGCCAGAACTTCTTAAAGTTGTCAGCATTCGGGTAACCTAAAACCGACAGATAATTCAGTACGGCCTCGAACCATACGTACATTACCTGGGTGTCATCACCCGGCACTGGTATTCCCCAGGCTAGCTGCGTTTTTGGACGACTAATACTAATATCTTGTAGACCTTTTTCGATTAAGTTTAAAATTTCGTGCTTTCTAAAGCTTGGTACAATTTTAACTTCACCGGCAACTATACCTTGGCGAAGTTGCTCGCCAAATGCACTGAGTTTAAAATAATAGTTTTCCTCGCTTAGTCGCTCGTATGGCTTTTGGTGATCTGGGCAAACACCGTTGTTCTCGGCCGCTTGCTGATCTGTTACAAAACTTTCACAGCCAACGCAGTACCAGCCTTCGTACTTACCTCTATAAATATACTTAGCCAGTTGCGTCCAAATTAACTGAGAAGCTTTCTCGTGTTCGGGGCTGGTTGTACGAATAAACCCGGTCGGTGTTATGTTTAATTTTTTATAAAAATCCTGCCAAAGCGGAACGATTTCGTCCACATACTGCTGTGGGGTTTTGCCGAATTCATGCGCTTTTTGAGCAATTTTCGTGCCATGTTCATCCACACCTACTTCAAAAAACACGTCTGCACCAAGCTGACGATGGAATCTGGCTAGAACATCCGCCAAAGTAAAATCAAGTCCATGCCCAATGTGTGGCGCGGCGTTAACATATGGAATTGCGGTTGTAATATAGAATTTATTCACAGTGATAGTCCTTATTTAAGATGATAACAAAATTTGGGGTATAAAAAATCATTCGCGCGCTAGCGCATCATGTACATCATCGAAAATTGAGCAAAACTGTGTGTCATTTACACTCATTATATCATAATTAGGATATAACTAATAGTGAGCATTAGGTTTACCTGCCGATTTTCACAACTTGCCCAGCCAATTTTTTTGTAAAATAACTATCGTGCGAGACATACAAGATCGCGCCACCGAATTTTAACAGGGCGTTTTCTAATTCCTCGATACTCGGTAAATCTAAATGGTTGGTCGGCTCGTCCAAAATTAGCAAATCTGGGTTATTTGCAAACAACCTAATCAGCTGCAGCCGCGCTTTTTGACCGCCCGAGAGTTTAGAAACTTCTTTTTCTTTATCGAGCTGCGGATCGAACAAATAGTTACTCATTAGTCGCATGATCTCTTGATCAGTTATACTCAATCCAAAGTCGCGATAAATCTGTTCGATCGCCTGAACCAAATTTAAATCAAGCAACTTCCCGCTAATTTCTTGTTCATAGCGGCCGATCTTACATTTTTTATCAACTTTTATTTCACCGGCTTTAAGAGTTTCAGGGATATTGCCAGCCGCAAACTCCATAATTGCATTAATAATCGTGGATTTACCGGCACCATTGCGTCCTCTAATCTCTAATCGATCACCAGGCGAAATCGTAAAGTTTACATCCGTAAAAAGCGGTTCGCTGTAACCCAGCGAAAGATCAAGAGCGCTGACCAAATAATTTGCTTTGCTCGCCAAAATTGATTTTGTGTTAAGCGAAATATTTTTAGCTTTATATTTATGGTACCTCTCGCTAACTTTATCCTGCATGCCTGCAAGCGATTCTTGATCAACCCAAAAATTAGGCTTTTGCAAATTAACTTTTAGTTCGTCACGTTCCTTAACCAAACGTCGCTCTAACGGTATGAATGGGTTTGGCGTTTTACTTGTGCTAGCTTTTTTGGCACGAACCGATTGAATTTGCTTGTTTAAATTCTCGATTGTTCTAAGAGCGGTTTCGTAATCGTTAAGCTGGCTAACCGTTGTGGTCGCATTTTGACGCAAATAAGCGTCATAGTTACCTACAAATTTTAACGATAGGCCGTCTGTTAACTCGATGATCTGATCCACAGTTTGCAAAATATCGCGATCGTGCGAAATTACAACCACGGCTTGAGGCGCGTTTTTAAACCATTTTATAAAACGCTCTTTTGCAATGTAGTCCATGTGGTTGGTTGGCTCGTCGATCAATAACAGATCGGCGCGTGCGTGCGTAAGTTTTACCAACTCCACAAAACGGCGCTGACCGCCCGAAAGAGTTTTAAGTGGCATGTCGGCTTTATCGCCAATCTGGTAATCCGCCAAGGTTGTGCGTACTTCATCTTCTACGTGATAAAAACCGAGTTCGCCAAAACGTTCAAGCGCCTCAGTAAATTTAGTGATTTTCGCTTCATTGTCGCCCATGTGCGCCGGATAAGTTTCGATTATATGTTTTAGGCGCGAGTATTCTGGCAATTCCTGCAAAATATATGCCACCGCCGTTAAATCATCCACATCGTGATGCTCTTGGCGAGTCGTGGCAATTTTTATGCCTTTTTTGTAAATTAAATCTCCAACAAAATCGCCATCTTTGCCGTCCATTATATTAAAAAGCGTAGACTTGCCCACTCCGTTGCGGCCAATAATCGCCAGCTTTTCGCCTTTTTGAATACTAAAGTTTAAGTTTTTATAAAGTTGGGTTGCCCCAAAAGATTTTTCGGTTATTTTTACAGATGCAATCATAATTGGTTCTCAAAAAAATTAATAAGATACAAGTTTTGTACGCCTGCTAAAACCGAACCATAATTTGCATCGATAACATGATGAACCAATATTACTTCAAAAACATGATCCTAACAAGAACATATTGCATAACTCATAATTTTATTTTATTATATATTTCACAAACGACGTAAGGAGCCATGTGCCACGCGAACTGATCGATCCAGACGACCAGCTACTCACCTCAGGGGAGGTTGCAGCATTATTCCGGGTTGATCCGAAAACCGTGCCCAGATGGGTAAAGGCAGGAAGACTTAGCTCAAAAAGAACTCCGGGTGGACACCACCGTTTCCGAGTTGGTGATATTCGAGCCCTGATGGCCGGAGTTGCCGATGACGAGGGTGAGACCGATATCTCTGGCAATGATGCCAGGCAGGATGAACAGGGAGAAGATGTAAGCAGCTAAAACGACCACCGTTCGCCGCCCAGGGCTTTCGACTCTGGGCGGCGAACCTACTACAACCCAATGTAGAGTTTATGCCAATCTTCTAGACTAAGTTGCTGTGCTCGCGTCGTTTGCGCAATCCCAGACTTATCTAACAACGTTTCTACTTTGGTTTTATCAAGCTGCAACCCCCCGCTTAAACTGTTGCGGAGCGTTTTTCGTTTTTCGCCAAAACCAGCACGAACGATTCTAAAAAACTTTTTAACATCCAGATCTTTAAACAGTGGTTTTTCGCGTTTATTCAAAATTACCACCTGAGAATCCACTTTTGGCGGTGGATCAAATTTATCGGCCGTGACCAAAACCCCCAAATCAGTTTCAGCATAAAGCTGAGCGCTAATCGCTAAAATACTCATGTCTCCGGGTTTAGCACAGATTCGCTCTGCCACTTCTTTTTGAATTAACATTACAGTAGTTTTTGGCGGATTTTTAGATTCTAATAAATATCGAACTAGACTGCTAGTGATGTAATAAGGCACATTCGCCACAACCTTGTAGTTTTGAGGCAAATTATTTAAATTGAACTTTAAAATATCTTCGTGAATCACTTTTAAGTTAGCAGCCGGCACCCGAGACGGTAACTCGCGAGCTAATTGTTCATCAAATTCCACGGCTATAACGTTTTTTGCACGCTGAGTAAGTTCTATTGTAAGCGGCCCCAGACCCGGGCCAATTTCTAAAATTGTGTCATCTGGAGTAATCTCAGCTGCGTCGCAAATTGCGCCTAGACTCTTACTGTCGAAAAGCCAGTGTTGGCCCAGGGATTTTTTAGGAGTTGGCATTTTTTAAACTTTCTATTTTTTGTTTAGTTACAGCGCCTTCTCGATAAATTTTAACATTTTCACCATCAAATCCAATGATTGTCGACGGCAAAGCGTTACTAATTTCACCGCCATCTACATAAAAATCAACTGCATCACCAAAATAGTCTACTGCTTGTTGCAAATTTTCGGCGGCTGGTTCGCCTGGCGCATTGGCACTTGTAGTGGCTAGAGCACCAGTTTTTTGCAAAAATTCGCTAGTTTTTGTATTGGCGACTACCCTAAACGGTAAATCTGGCAAGCCCTGACTTAAATAAGCCAAGTTTGCACCAGGCTTTAAAACAATACTAATTGGATTGGGCCAAAATTTAGCAGCTTTTATAAGATCAGACTCAAGCAAACCTAGGTCGCGCAACTGATCAACACTAGCTGCAATTGTGGGGCCGGGTTTGTTAACACGATTTTTTACCTTGTAAATTCGCGCAACCGCCAGTTCGTTTGCCGCTAGAGCAACTAGTCCATAGACAGTATCGGTTGGGATAACTCCAATTTTACCGCTTTTTAACAGCTGGGCAGCCTGATCAAGATTAACTACATTCATTACAAGTCCAATAAATCCAAGCCAACCTCAGTATCGTGCTTGCGGCTCAGAGGCATGTCATCGGTTCGATGAACAAAAATTTCCAGAGTCCCGCCCACAATCAAATCTTTAACATGGCCACCAAAGCTATTGAAGTCTTCGCCAGCGAAAGTCCCGTGCATATGAAAAACCGGTTCGCCATCCTCGTCAACTGCTATATTACCCTGTAAGCTAGTGACTTCCATTAAGTCACTAAATGTTCGCCAGTTGTACTGCTTAGTTTTTAAACTGTAAAAGCCTAATGTCGCCTCTTGAGCACCACCAATACCTAAAATCCAAGCGCCATCAACCTCGGTTTTTTGCAAAAACTCCTTAAGAGCTTCACTCAAACGCTCATCTTTATTTAAGCGAATAACGTAATTAAAACCATCGTATTTATAAGTCATGTTTTTATACTAACGATAAATATCTTGTAAACCAAGTTTAGAGGTGCACGATGGCCATGGCTGCCAACCGCGTCTCATATAAGTCTCGTACGCCTTAGCATCCTGAACCTCGGCCGGCGCAAGATCGGGGCGTGCGTAGCCTTGCCAATTAGCCCAAGTAGAGATGTCGTACTGATATGCGCCGTAGTAGCCGTTTCCACTATTACGATCATAGTTACCGCCAGCCTCACAAGAACGAAGTTTTGCAAGGGCTTCCTGGAAAGCGCCAGTGAATCCAAGCTGGACACCAATAACCTCTACCTGTTTTTTAGACTCCTCGGTCACTACGCTTTGAATTTCTTTTCGGCTTAGCTCGACACCGTTACGTAGTTCAACTTCGTATGTGACGAGTTTTTTACCATTTTTGCCCGGCTCTTTAACTTCTTTAAATCCAACTGGCTTGCTTGTGTCGCGGATTGTCTCGGTAGCAAATTTAACCTCTTGTTCTTCGGTTATAGTTTGCACCCCATTACGCCAAACTTCTATTTTAAAGTCGGCCGTAATTAGGGTCTGTAGGCTAGAGCTAGTTCCATCTTCGGCGCCAAGCTTTATGCCTTTTTCTTGCAAGAACGCACCCACAGTTGCCGACTGAGTATATACATCTTTTTGCATGCCATAGAGTACTAAAACAACATGCGTGGCACGATGGATAGTTAATTTTAGACCAACGCCATCACCAACTAAATCGTTGCTTCGGGTAAGCTCGGCTATGTCTTCATCGTGTAATTTAAGTCCGGCTGCCTCAGCGATTTTTTCGGGGCTAGAAAATGGGCTACTAACGTAATGTTTTTGGCCGCCATCTTCTATTAATATAGGCCGAGCACGGTAAATATTTATATTGTAAGCAGGTGCTTCAAACTGCGTGTTTAATGCCGGTTCAACAAAATCGCTAGTTCCAAGTGAAATTCCACTCCGTTTTAGAGCCTCTTCTACGTTTGGAGCATCTGTTACGATCGTTTGTTCTGCGCCGTCATGATAAATAGTAATAACACGCTCGTTTTCGGCATGGGTTTTACCAGAATTCAATGCAAATACGCCTGCCAAAAGCACCATAAAAAGTGCTGCAGCCCACCAAAAACTCTTGAATTTTGTAAACTCAATAATTCGCATAAGTAGTGCTGCGAACTATTATAACAAACTTTGACCGATTTAGCGTTTTTTAAACTCGTTCCAGTCGGTGCTTAACCTTGCATATTTTTTGTCTATTATGGCTAGAGCTGCCCCAAATGCAACTAACGCCAAAACAACTACTATCGGTAGTACGTCGAAACCCTCACTCATTTTTTTGCCTTTTTGTGTTTTTAAAGTAAACTTCCTTAAGCATAATGCTTATGTCAGACAAAAGTCAACGGCAAATTGTAGTAAAATTTTCGCTATTTACTAGCCAAATCAAGAGCTAAGTCTACAGATGGTGCGCGGTTCTTTGGCAATGTATCAAGATCAAACCATGCCACATCCAACATCTCTAGGCGGCGATGGTGCGCGATTTTTGGCGGCCGCTTTGGAATGTCAACTTTAAAACATGCGACGGTATAACCAGCTTGCGGATTTGGATTTTTAAACGTTCCCAAATCTTGCAAATGATCCACTGCTATCCGCAGACCAGTTTCTTCGTAGACCTCGCGCACGCCGGCTTCTACTGGTGATTCTGTAATCTTAATTCCGCCACCTGGTAAGCTCCAATTTTGATGACTAAACCAGCTACGAACCAACAAAACCTCTTTGTGATCGTTGATAATTACAACGCGCACACGAACATGTGTATCGCGCAAATAGAACTTCATGAATGGGGATGCCGCCTTGTGAGCGATGCGGCCAACAGCTTCGAATTTACTGGTTTTTACTTTGTCGACTTTCTTTTTGGAGTCTTTGCTTTTAAACATACTTCAATTATGACACAATTTTTTGATATAAAAAAATGCCCTACTGAGGCAAAGGTGTTGCGGCGGGGCCGCACCTGGGAACTTGTCCAGGTGCGGCCCGCGCTTGGTGGCGGCGTCAGTTCAGGAACTTCTGCAGCCACCGGGGGACGCTGCTGCGCTTCTCGAACATGGGTTGGAACCCACACTCCAGTCGCAACATCAGCGTTTCGGTGCCTGTGCCGTCCGCTCTCGCGATCGGCAGCATAAGCACCAGGGTGTCCGGCTTCCACTGGAGGCTGATTCGCACTTCCAGCTTGCCGGTCTTGCGGGATTCCACCATGTACATGACATAGTAGTCTCCCGCGGGCGCGAGCTTGAGCTCGGCCTGGTCCCACTTCACGCGGTTCACGTTGGCGTCCGTGGTGGCACGCCAGCTGGCCTCGTTGAAGGGGCGGTTGGGGTCGCTGTCGTCCGGCACACTGAAGTGTGCGTTCTGAAGCAGCGGATCCCCGCCTCTCACGCCCTCGCCATCGACTCCGCACCAGCGGATCTTCAGGTCGGTGAGCGTGTCGGGCAGACTGTCGGGGTTCTGCAGGAACTTCTTGGGGTGCTTGCGCTCCCAATCGGTAACCGCAGGGTAGCCGAAGTCGTTGTCTGGTGTGTACTCGCCCAGATACTCGGGCGGAGCCTTAACCAGGCAGTAGTCGTCCGGCGGCACTACGGCCGGGGACGGGACGACAGAGGGACTCGGCGCGATCGCCACCGGAACCGAAGCCGGTCCGGTGACCATCACCACCGAGTTCGAAAGCACGAACGCCAGGCACGCCAGCGGAATCGCCAGCAACCCAACGAGCGCTACACGGCGACGGTTCACAGCGAACCACCGTCCGTGCGGGTGACCTCACGGTACGTCGGAACGGCGTCGGCACTGCGGGCCATTCCGAAGAAGAACCCGAGTCCGGCGACGATGAACGTCGTACCGATGATGATCTCCATCCAGAACAGGAAGCTCTGGGTGTAGAACCAGGTCTTGTTGCCGAGCAGGTGGTAGATGCCCTCGGGGACGCTGAGCGCCCCGATGACCGCCAGAGCGAAGCCGATGATGGCTCCGACCAGGGTCCACCGGGTAACGAACGAGCGACGCTCGCCCACGACCTCGGTGATGCCGGCGATGGGCCGCGCCTCCAGGTCCTCGATCCGCCGGCCGGCCTCGTCGAGGCGACTGGTGAGCGTGGTGATCTGGATGGTGAGCGGCGCCGTGGCGGCGTCGATCATCTGCTGGATGCGGTCGTAGTCCGTCTTGTCGCACTCGCCGTCGATGCAGGTGCAGTTGGCGGCGGTGTGGACGATCCGGACCGGACCGATGCAGCGACCGTGCGTGCAGGTGCAGTCGTGGCTGTGGCCACCGTTCGTCATCGGGATTCTCCCGAAGCCGATGATGGTGGCGAAAGCTGGCTGGCAGCAGCAGTGCTGGCCGCGTCGGAACAGGGACATTGCAAGCCTCCTCAGGCAATGCAGTACGTTTTGTCGTATCAGCTGGTTTGCTGAACAACTGTGTATTTATACCATAAAATTAGTAAAATTTCAAGTAGTTAGCTGTTTCGTCCTAAATATGGACTCATCAGGATACTAGTAAAAATATCGACAGCTAAAGGAGAGGACTGAGGCTTTGGCGCCCTGCTTCCCCAAGTAGGGTGAGCAGGGCGCCGTGCGCCGTCAGTTGTCGAATGTGGCGATCAGGCCCATCACTAGACCGAAGCCCATGGCTACGATCTGGGCGATGATGCCGATCCCGGTGGCCGTGGGGTCGCTGCCGATGCGCGAGATCAGCTCGGTGTCGAGCATGAACGTGCAGTAGGCCGCGACGGGCGCGAAGACGCTGCTGATCACGCCGACGATAGCGGCGTTGTCGCCGTTCTCGTGCAAGATCAGGCAGGCGAGCCCGAGCGCGGCCGCGATGACCGGCAGCAGTACCGCGAAAGCCCACAGGGCTCCATTCGGCATGCCGAGCACGACTTCTCCGCCCCACATGGGGTTGGCGATGCAGCTCATGTCAAATTCCTCTCCTCGTCAACTTTTTGCTAAGCAGATGCTTGCAAATAAGTCTAAAAGAGACTATACCATATTTATATAAAATAGTCAATACATTACCCCTGTTGAATCTTGCTTTTTTCTTACAATAGTGTATAAATTCAACCAGTCAAACGACTAGCTACTGGAGGTAGCTGTGTTCAACGCAATTGCGAGTATCGGGACCGACCCGGTGACGTATGCCTTGTACGACCCGCCAACCGGAAAGTGGATGGCGGCGATTCTCGTCGCCGTCGGCATCTGGAGACTGGCGAGCTGGCTCCCGGTCTCGCCGACCGCAACGAACATCATCGTAACGCTCATGCTCGCTATTCCTATCTGCGGTACGGCCTCCGCGGCCATCGACTTCATCGAGGTCGAGCAGCAGCTGGCAGCGACCGACAGGATGCTGCCCAAAGCCAACAGTCTGAACGGCTGGATGGCGGCATGGCTCATGGTGGCGTTCGGGATGATGCTGTTCAACAGTGGACGGCCCGCAATCGACGACAAGCGCGTCACATGGCCCACCAAGTTCTGGATGGCCTGCGTCACACTCGCCATCGGCGTCCTCATCCAGACGATCTACTACAACGTCTACGATACCCGACTGAAGCTGGCGCTGAGCGCCTGCTGGATCATCTCGATCGGGCTGGCCATCGCAGGGATCTTCGGCTACTTCAGCCACAAGCGCAAAACCAAGGCCTCCAGCTGAGCACACTCTGAGCACTAGCCTCCCGTCGGGAGCGCCGGTGCTCAGAGAGCACCAAAATTATCAAAGTTTCTCTAGTGGCGCGAACTCAACATTTAAACGTTTCATACCGCGACCGGCAAAGCTAACCGCCACATTAGAACCGTCAATCTCGGTTATTATCCCCTGACCAAAAACGCGGTGCTTAACTTTATCACCAACCGCCAAATCTAGATCGTCAGGCACATACCGAGGCTCATTACCATAATCGGTCGGACCATTAAACCCGAAGGCTGTTGCTTGATGCGTTTCAGCCTTGCCGTCAATGTCGGCCAAAAAGCGTGACGGTGGATTATGCTGAGTCGATCCATAGATCATGCGGCTACTTGCGCAGGTCAAAACAAGTTCCTCTCGCGCCCGAGTCATTCCTACATAGCAAAGCCTGCGCTCTTCCTCCAGGTCATCCTGGTCATAAAGCGACCGAGCGCTTGGGAAAATGCTTTCTTCCATGCCCACCATAAACACGCACGGAAATTCCAATCCTTTTGCAGCATGCATAGTCATGAGCAAAACCGCATCCTGGTCGGCCTGAATCACATCAAGGTCACTAATTAAGGCAACTTCTTCTAAAAACCCAGCCAATCCCAAATCTGCATACTCGCGAGCTACCGAGATTAACTCTTTAACGTTTTCTTGGCGATCTTCCGCCTGAGGCGTGCCGTCGTCGAGGTAGTTCATATAGTCGACACGTTGAATAATCTTTTCAATAAAATCAGGCAAGCTCATAGTTTCGGATGCTTCTTTTAATCGGGCCAGCATTTCGCCCAAATCAGCAAACGATTTTTTAGCTTTAGCAGTTATCCCAAGCGCCGTTTCGCAGGCTTCAAGCGCACTGATTATGTTGGTTCTGTCGTCAACAAGTCGGGCAGATTTCCAATCTAAAAATCGTTGAACCGAAATATTGCCTAATCCGCGCGAAGGCACGTTTACAATTCTCAAAAAACTAGCGCGGTCAGCTGGCTGGTAAATTAATCGCATAAACGCGATTATGTCTTTTATTTCTTTGCGGTCATAGAATCGCACACCACCCACAATCCTATATGGGATTCCGTAACGTATAAAACTTTCTTCTATGCTGCGTGATTGCGCATTGGTTCGGTATAAAACTGCAAAATCTTTAAAGCGCCTGGCACGCATAGCAACAGCACTTTTAATCTTACTGACAACAACCTCGCCTTCATAATGCTCGTTGCTTACATACTGAATACTAACAGGGCTGCCCTCGCCTGCCTTTGTCCATAACGCCTTATTTGAGCGTTGAGTATTTTTTGTAATTACGTTATGCGCCGCGTCCAAAATACTTTTGGTGCTGCGATAGTTTTCTTCGAGTTTTACGACTAAACTCTTAGGGTAGTCATGTTCAAAATTTAAAATATTTTTAAAATCAGCGCCGCGCCAGCTATAAATACTTTGCCAGTCATCGCCCACTACACAGAGGTTTTGTTGATCGTTTACTAACATTTTTACCAAGTTGTACTGCGCTGCGTTTGTATCTTGATACTCGTCGATCAAAACATACTTGAATTGTTTTCGCCACTTATCTTTTACCTCTGGCACTGTTTTTAAAAGTTTTACAGTTTCACCTATTAGATCATCAAAGTCCAGTGCAGAGGCTTCTTTTTTCACTCGCTCATAAATCGCGTAAGCGTCAGCGGCAACCTTTTGTAGAGGTAAACGGGCTTGGGCTGCGTAATCGGCCGGATTTAAAAGTTCGTTCTTGGCACTACTGATTAAACCGGCGACCGAATTTGAGCTGTATTGTTTTTCGCTTACCCCAAGCTTTTTAAGTGCTTGCTTTACTGCGCTCTGACGGTCACCCTCATCAAAAATTACGTAATTTTTTGGAATCTGAATATGTTCGCCGTCAAAACGTAAAAGTCGTACACAAATACTGTGAAACGTCCCCATAAATGGCATGAACGCACGATCATTTCCGTTGGCGCCAAGTAAGTGCGCCAATCGTTCGCGCATTTCTTTAGCGGCTTTGTTGGTAAAAGTTACGGCTAAAATCTGGCTTGGCTTAGCCTTACCGCTGGCAATTAAATAAGCGATTCTGTGTGTTAAGGTTTTAGTTTTGCCAGATCCTGCGCCGGCTAAAATAAGTACTGGCCCCTCGGTTGTCTCAGCAGCTTTTCGTTGTTCTGGATTCAGGTCTTTTAAGAGTAGTTCGGCTTCGCTCACTGCTTTATTGTAACAAGTGTTAGCGTTTTGCCGCTAGGTGTTTATGACAACATATGAAAAGCCCGCGAGAAGCACGGCGCGAGGATTGCTCCTTGCGGGCTTTTCGCGGGCAGGTACTACTGGCCGTCCCCGGCCGGCCTTCGCTTATCGAGCTGTAGCTTGGCGAGTACGGCCAGTGTGATCTGGAGCGTCATCCATCGACTGTGTGCCCGAGCCTGGACCCAGATCCAGTCGATGTCAGCCCGGATGTGATCGATGGCGTTCTCCGGCGCACACGCCGACCACTGAGCAACCGTCATCTCGGCCGTTAAGCCAGCCCCGTATAGGGACCGCGCGATCTCATCGCTGACTGTTCGGTAGTCTCGGCCACTACATTGAACCGCCCTGACCAAGTGCGATACGAAGTCAGGGATCGCCAGCCTGTTCATGTAGAGTGCCTGAAGCCCGGCGTTAGCATCGATCGTAGTCACGGCCTTGGTCTCGGGATTGAACTTCATCAGCAAACCTGCATAGGATTCGTCGATGAAGGTCCCGACATACAGCTTGCTGTTCCGGAGCGAACTCAGAACCTTGAACGGTTCGCCGTCGACGAGAACGAACATCGGGCCCTCGCGCAGCTCCTTGTCAAGCTTCCACCTTTGTTGAGTGGGAGTCGTGGCGGTCACAAACACCTCCGTTGTCTCTTGCGTAAGAGTGACCATAATATAAACTTTTTTAACGAAAATTGCAAATTGTCTAAAGTCTATCGAAATTAGATATAATAACCGCATGAACAAACTAATTATTGTCAACGGTGCCCCAGGATCTGGTAAAACGACGTTATCGCGAAACTTGTCTGCACAAACAAAGATTATGCTAATTTCAAAGGATGACATAAAAGAGTTTTTATTTGACAGACTTGGGATTGATGATGTGGAGTGGTCAAAATTGCTTGGTTCTTTGTCGGCTGATTTTTTAATCGAACTTGCCAGAGGGATTTTAAAAAGCGGACGTTCTTTAATTATTGAAAACGCTTTTAACCCAGACTTTGCCGGTAAACAGATTAAAAAAATTGTCGAAGACTTCCCAGATGTAGAAATTATCGAGATTTATTGCAAGGTACCATACGAGCTTTCGAGACAGCGGTTTATTGAGCGAGTCAAGACTGGCGAGCGGCATCCTGGCCACCGAGATTTTGACCGTATCGACGATTACTCACGTTCCGCCCAGCACATCCCGATCGGTTTAGATAAATTGATCACGATCAATACATCTGACGACGCTACTATCAAACTTGATGAACTAGTTAAAAAATTAAAATAAGCTCAATGTACGAAGCCCGCAAGAAGCGGTGCAAAGAGTTTACCTCTTGCGGGCTTCTTGCGGGCGTTACTTCTGCGCGGCGCGGGCAGCTTCGCGCTGCAACCACACGGCGCAGAAGGTGTTGACGACCGCCGCCGAGATGACCTCGTCGAAGTCACCCTGAACACCACACGTTCCGACCGCGACGGCGACGTGCCGGCTCTGGTCACCCGAACCGAACGTCACTGCGCGGAAGACGCCGCCGTTCCAGTCGAGGCCACCCACGGGGAGCGGGTCGCCGGCTTCGCGAGCCTCGCGGGTGTTCTTGCGAAGCACCGCCGAGGTGATCGCCTTGCCGCCGGCGTAGGCCCAGAAGTTGTCGTCGGGCGAGCTGTTGAACTTGCTCTCGTCCCACTGAACCTTGTCGCCGAAGACCTGACTGCCCAGCCAGGTGTAGTTGCCGAGGGCGTCGACCAGCGCGACCGTGATGCACACCGTCTCGCTGTTGAGAAGGTCCCGCCAGAACAGATCGTTGAAGATCGTCTCGCCGGACTCCATCGCCTCCTCCAAGATCTGCTTGTCGCTGATCTCGGCGAAGTCTCGCGTCTGAGCGGTCATTCTTCCCTCCGGAAGCTAGTTACTGCCAACCATATGGCAGCGACTAAGACAAAACCATACTACAAAATTGATTTAGTGTCAAAATTTTAGCTTTATACAGAGTTCAAATTGCGTGGCACAGTATTGTAGTGAACGCTAAAACCTTATTTAAACAAAACCGAAAAATCCAGGCTGCCCGTCATCATGTAAAACGCAAAAATCAGTGCAGCTATCAAAATTAGTGCAAAAACTAAAATTAGTACCCAGCCCATTGCTGAATTACTTCTATGTGCAGCATGTGCCGCTTGGATTGGCGGGTGATAATCTTTTGTATCAAAAACTGGGCGGCTATCACTACTGTGTTCTTTTTGTGTAGTTTTGTACTGCTGTGGAATTGTCGCCTGACGCATTTCATCCAGGTCAGTTTCTTGAGTTTGATCGAGAGAATCAATTGGCGGCGCTTCGGGTTGCTGCTCGGACCTGACATCGGGTTGATTTTGTGGTAAATCACCAAAAGACCAGTTATCTTGTTGTTCGGGCTGGGGAGTTTCTTCTGGTTCAACCTCGATCGGAGCGTCTTCTGACGAATAGGCACCGAGGGGTCGTTTTTCGACTTTGGTATTCAAAAAAGGTGACGTTTGCGCAATTTGGTCAGGTTTTGTTTGAGTGTCCTCGGTCATTGTTGGCGCTGAATCTGTTTTTGGCTCGAGCTCATCTTTAAAGCCGTGCACATCCAATGGATCGGGCCATTCAGTTTCGGCAGGTTTTTGATAGTTTAAAGCTGGCGTTTCAGGTCGCGCGTGCTCAGCTGGAACCGACTCTGGCTTTGGCGTTTCCGGCTCAGCTTTAACAATTTCCTTAGGTGGCTCAGGCTTTACGTCCTGAGTTGGTTGCAAAGTCACACCTTGCCGCTTAATTTTTGTCGGCGGTGGAGTAGCCGGTTTAGGGCTGATCACGTCCATCGCTCTACCCCTAGGACGATTAATAGATAAGTTCGGCAATGGTCGCTTTACCTCTATTTTGTCGGCAATCGGTTCTGGTTCGGACTTCGGCTCAGGCGCAACTGTCGGTGGCGCCGTTTTAACCGTCACGTTCTCGGCTGGGTCGAGCACAGCAGCCGGCTCGGCGGGCTTAGCTGCTCGCTTTTCCTTTGATTGATCCATCAAGGCACTGACTGCCTCATGTAATTCGTCTAAATCTAAGTCGTTAGCCACTCGTTACCACCTTATGCCGTTGCTATTTCGTTTGCTTTACCTATTATTGTAGCAAAAGCATCAGCCTTTAAGCTCGCTCCGCCCACCAGTAAACCGTCTACATCTTCGGCCGCCAAGTACGATCCAGCGTTATCTGTATCTACGCTACCCCCGTATAAAATCTGAATTTCTTCGGCCGCTTTTTTACCAAACAATCCTTCGACTTGTCGCCTGATATATTTTGCCGCGGTCATGGCGTCTTCGGATTTGGCAAAATCACCGGTTCCAATCGCCCAAACTGGTTCATATGCAATTACCACATCTTTGATTTCTTCGGACGTAACGTTTGCCAAACCCGCCGTGACCTGAGCGTGTAAGGTGTGGGCTGTTTCGCCTGCGATTCGCTCGTTTTTAGTTTCGCCAACGCATAAAATCGGCTTTAGGCCGCTACGCAAAACTGCCTGGACTTTTTGTGTAATAAGTTTGTCGGTCTCACAAAAAATATGTCGACGTTCGGAATGACCAATAATTATATAGTTTGCAATCCCGCGTAGCATACTGGCAGAAACTTCACCAGTAAATGCACCCTCGTCCTTGTAGTAGCAATTCTGCGCCCCAAGTTTAAATTTGCGTCGATCTATCTGTAATGAAAGCGATTGCAAAGTTAAAACATTAGGACAAATCACAACTTCGACATTACGGTTAGCCACGACTTTTTCTTGGAGCTTATTCAAAAATAGGCTGGATTCCCCAACTGTAAATTTCATTTTCCAGTTTGCTACTATAAGTTTCTTGCGCATGATGCCCTATGGCTTTTTTAATAGCTTAGCACAAGCACTATGATTTATACAAAAAAGCGCTAATAATTAACTTATGAAACAATACGATGGTCGCGGAGAAAAAGAACTGCCAGTTTGTCCACCAGAGATCTTGGGCGCAAGTGAAAGTCGGTTTTGCAAACTGGAACGCATAGAAGAAAATTACGTCTGTCGCGCTCGTGGTTTTTGTGCCATTGCAGCCGCCATGAAAATTAGCGATCCATTAGAGCGGCCACGCCCGGAAGAGTCTCTCCCGCCATCAGCTCAAGACTAGCGCTTCCCCCAGTGGAAACCAACCCGAAACTGTCGCCCTTTTGACTATCCCAGCCTAAAACAAAGTCCACTGTGTCGCCACCGCCGATTAAGCTAAACGTACTATGTTTTTGAACGGCCAAGGCATGCGCCAATTTTGCCGAAGCATACGCAAAGGCTTCATATTCAGCCACACCTAAGGTCCCGCTCCAAATTACGGTGCCGGCATTTTTTACAATCGCCAACATGGCTTCGGTACTTTTTGAACCCATATCCAAAATGTATTCATCCTCCGTCACGTCATGAACACTTACTGTAGTGCGTCGCTTAGCCGGGCCAATCTCAGTTGCCACCGCAACATCGGTGGGTAGAACTAAAAATTCATCAACTTTGTCGCCGACTTTTTTACGAGCTTGGGTATATAGTTTAGAGATTAACGCATCTTCACCGTCATCGTAAACACTCTGCCCAATCGGCAAACCTTTATACTTTAAAAACGTGTTTGCCATAGCACCGCCAATAATTATGTGGTCGGCGATTTGAATAAACCTTTCAAGAACCTTAATTTTGTCAGCAATTTTTGCTCCACCGACCACAGCAACAACAGGCTGTTTGGGGTTTTGCACAACATGCGTGATCGTGGTCACCTCTTTTTGCAGCAATAAACCCGCGACGCTTGGCAAAAATTGAGTAATCACATCTGTGCTGGCATGAGCTCGATGGACTACTCCAAATCCATCCTGAACAAAATAATCAGCACCGCAACTTGTAGATAGTTTTTTGGCAAACTCCGGATCATTTTGTTCTTCTTGAGGATGGAAGCGTAAGTTTTCGAGTAGTAAAACCCCGCCAGTCCTTAAGTGCTTAACCGCAACTTTGACCTTGTCGCCCACGCATTCGGGCACAAAACCAACAGGTTCTTTTAGAAGTTCACTAAGCCGCTCAGCTACAGGCTCTAGGCTGAATTTTGGGTCGACTTTGCCTTCGGGTCGTCCTAAATGCGAGCAAATAATTATTTTGCAGCCAGCTTTAATCAGGTATTTTAGGGTTGGGAGCGATTCACGTAATCTGTAATCGTCACTAATTTCGCCATTTTTAGTCAGCGGCACATTGTAGTCGGCGCGAACTAGAATAGTCTTTCCGTGCAGCGGCACGTCTTTTATGGTTTTTTTATCAAAAGTCATACTTGTATTTAAGCATAAGCAGGCGGTTAATTCATTTTGACAAGTTTTAATTAAGTTGTATAATTACTGGCCGTAGACTCGTTCCACAAGAGTCAACTCCGAGAATTGGAGGAGGGCAAGTGAAAAATGTCTTTTGGCGAGAGGGCGATCGTATCGCAATCGGCGACCGCCTCAGCGTGATGAAGTGGGTGTTCAACCACCGCTTCGCGCATCTGATGACATGGGGCGTTCTTGTGTTCGGCCTGATCACGAATGGGCTGATCAAGCGCGCAAACGCGGGAGACGCGTACTCGCTCCTTGAGTACTTGGCCGTCTTGGTCGTCGCGATCTTCACCGTGATGTTCATGGGCTTCGGGATGACGGTCGTCGCAGAAGACGTCATCAGCCGTAACCGGGTCGCAGGCATCACGATCATCCGCCGGGATCTACACAAGCTGTGGCTCCAAATGATGCGGGCTCGGGCCACCGAGGTCGGTCCGATCGATGTGCTCACGGCAGAGCGCATTCTGGCGCAGAATGCCGGCTTCTGGTGGTCGGTCAACACGGCCGAAAGCACCAGCGAAGACCGGAACAACGCCCTGCAGAACCTACTCAGCTACGCCTTCCCAGCCAAGAACGTCTGACCAGAACGAGGACTACCCAACTGCCGCCCCGTGCTGGCAGTTGGAAGTCTGAACTTATGTACATTTTAATAAAATTATGATATAGTATGGCAAGTTTTGTTCGTCTACGAGCAGATCGGAAGCACATGAACACGTATGTGGCTATCAGCCGCAAGCCCCGCTCGCTCAAGGCCTGGGCTTACAACAACCACGGCTGGGTGCCGGGCCTCTCGATGCTGATCTTTCAGATCATCATCTTCTGTATCGTGAAGCTGTTCGAGATCACCGGTAACGGGCGCACTGCGTTCTGGGCGATCACGTCAGTCATCGCGCTGGTGCTCGGCGTCATCATCGCTCGCGGAACTGTTCGCGAACTGACCAACGGGGTCATCAACGGCTCGCACAAGAACGTGTACCTGATCAACCGAGTGATGTGGGATGCCTGGTGCGAACAGTTGTTCGCCCGCCGGCTGCCCAACAACTCGCACTCCAATCGGATTCTGATGAACTACCTGACCACACTCACGCAGTCGCAGCGTCAGGAACTTCAGACTCCGACCGTGCCATACACTCGGCCACACACTCGACGGTGGTACGCCGATCAGCTCCGCGTCCCACTCAACACAGTCGGCGGTTGCTGAACGAACGAAACTGGGGGAGCATGGCCTCGCGCCACAGCTCCCTCGTTTCAGAACTTATTAGTAATAAAGCTACTCTAAAACTCTAACTTTTATCGTGTCGGTTCCACCAATTAAACCTGGTTGGCGACCGCTAACTAGAACAACTTTATCGCCTTTGTGTAAAGTACCTTTTTTAACCAAGTCTTGAGCTTGGGTTAATCCGGCAGTTTCGCCATCTGGTCGCAAGAAGCTCTTGTTTGCATACATCAGGCAAAGCTGCTGAGCTACGCGAGCGTCAGAGGTGACCGAAATAATTGGCATACTTGGGCGATGAGCAGCAATACTGAGTGCAGTTGCACCAGATTTTGTTTCGCAAACTATCGCAGTTGCACCAATTTGGTGAGCCAATGTGATCGCAGCGGAGCTGATCGCATCTTGAGTGTTGTGATTGTCTTCACTGTAAAACAATGGTCGTACTGGGGCGTGGTCTTGGGTGTACATAATCACGCGCTTCATTGTGGCCACGGTTTCTACTGGGTATTTTCCATTTGCGGTTTCGTCGCTAAGCATTACGCAATCAGCGCCAGTAATAACCGCGTTGGCAACGTCACTAACTTCGGCGCGGGTTGGTTCTGGGTTATTTTGCATGCTGGCCATCATTTGTGTGGCAACAATGCTGATTTTGCCGTGTTTTTGCGCTAGTTGCAAAATTTGGCGCTGTACAATTGGCACGATCTCTGGGCTGGTTTCTACCGCCAAGTCACCACGCGCGACCATGACTGCGTCGCTAGCCATAACAATAGCTTCTAGGTTTTCTTCGCGGATTGCCGCTTGAGTCTCGACTTTAGAAACAACTTTAGCGCGAGAACCACGCTCAGCGAGCAAGCTCTTAAGTTTCAAGACGTCTTCTGCCGTCTGCACAAAGCTCATTGCCACATAGTCGATATCTTTGTCGGCACCATAATCAATATCGCGCATGTCTTTTTCGGTAATAACATCACCACCAAAATCGGTGTCTGGCAAGTTAATGCCCTTGCGCTGCATTAAAATTCCGTCATTTTCGACTTTTACAGTTACGCGGGATGGGTTTACGGCTGTAATGATTGTTTTAACTTTGCCATCAAAAATGTAAACACGCTCGCCTGGCTTGCATTTTTGGCTTAAGTCGAACTGAACAGGCAGTTCTTTGTCGCTTTTAAGGTCTTGCTTATAAACCAAAGTCCAGATCTCGCCATTTTTAACAGCGATCTCGCCCTCAAAATCGCCTAAACGAATTTTTGGACCTTGTAAATCTTGCAAAATCGCAACCGGCTTACCAACTTCTCGGCTCGCTTTGCGAATAAGTGGGATCTGGATGTCACGTTCCTCGTGAGTTCCATGGCTAAAGTTAAGCCTAAAGCCGTTAACGCCTGCTTTGATCATGTCTAGGATAGTCTCATAACTGTCACTAGCCGGGCCGACCGTAGCTAAAATTTTTGCCCTTTTAAAAGATTTAATCTTGTTCATCGACCTATAGGATAACAGATCGAGCTTAAAAGGAGAAGTGCACAATATACAAAATAGTTGACGTTTAGTAAAAAAAGTTGTATATTTTAGATCGCTGAAGACAAAAATCTCTTCTTAAGACGGCCAGGGCTTTCTGGCTTTTTTATGAGGGGATTTTAATCTTCTCCGGGTGAGCAACCGTATTGCTCATGCACAACTGGGAGTTTGCCATGATCGACTGGCTGAGAGAGCGATCGGGGCCCACGAAGGGCTTCTTCGTCCTCCTCGCGCTGATCGGTAGCGTCGGCTTCGTCGGCGTTCTCGACAGCTACACCAGTACCGAGAGCGGCCAGATCGCGGTCGTCCGCAACGGCGGCCCGTTCGACGACCGTAAGCCCTTCATGACCATCGGATCCGGCTCCAACATCAAGTGGACCGGCTGGTGGTCGAAGGTCCGGTACTACCCCAGTTCCCCGCAGCCCATCGACTTCGTCGGCGCATACAAGACCGACGAGCCCGGCGTGAACTACAACGCCTTCCCCACGCGCGACGGCATCGACGTCGGCATCAAGGGGCAGATGCTGATCACGATCACGGGTGACGCCGAGAAGCTGAAGGAGTTCGACGCGAGCTACGGCTCGCGCAAGTACCGGGGCGCCGACGGGGAGTTCTACTTCCCGTCCGACTCGTACGACGAGCTCAAGGGGTGGCGCGCCTTCCTGGACGCGGTGCTGATCAAGGCCTCGGACGCGGCCATCCGCGACGAGATCGTCAAGTACGACTGCACTGCGCTCAACCCGAAGTGCAAGCTGGTCAAGCCGCAGACCACCACCGAGGTCAAGCCTGGTCAGACTCCCGTGGAGGTGATCAACCCGGATGCGATGACGCCTGAGGCGACGTCGAACCGGGAGAAGATCCAGACGGCCGTGCAGAAGCGGCTCGAGGAAGAGCTGGCCAAGCTCGGCGGCTGGGTCGGCGAGATCAAGGTCGTGTTCAACAGCGTCGAACTGGTCATCAGCGACAAGGTTCAGACGAGCATCGACAAGACGCTGGCCGCCTGGGCCGACGCCAACGCCGCGCAGGCGGCCAAGGCCAAGGCCGTGCTGGACGCCGACGCGAACGAGGCGCGCCAGCGCGGGTACAACACGTGCCCGAGCTGCGCACAGATCGACGCGCTGAACGCCCTGCCGGACGGCCTGCTCTCCCTCGGGGGAGCCGGGCTGGGGATCACCATCCCCGACCCGAAGGCGCCGGCCAAGTAACAAAGCGAGCCTGATGGCTCGCGCCCGCAACATGTAAGTGCTCTGCGGAAGACGCCCCGGAAGTGTGACGAACCTGTCACGCTACCGGGGCGTTCACCGTTTTAGGGCTTTACAATTATCATTATTTTGTTATAATTTACATCTGTTAATACCGTTACGGTCCCATCGTCTAGCGGTTAGGACACCGGGTTTTCATCCCGGCAACAGGGGTTCGATTCCCCTTGGGATCACCAAAATTATCAACAGATACGAAAGAGTTCCATAATTTATTTTGTGGGGCTTTTTTGTTTAACTCTGTTATTTTGAAGACTCACTGGAGCAACCGGGGTACGGATGGACGCAATGGCTCCGACCTGCCAGGTTACGGTTAAATACTTGGAATATTAACCATCGATTACTTCGTCATCAGAATCAAAAATGCCAACCTGTTTGTAGTAGGCCGCTGAAGTTTATTTAAGATAGAAGGTGTTTCGCCTTTATTTCTATGTAATTCGGCGGCTTATAGAACATTTACAATCGAAAACCACTCAAAGAAAGTGTAGCATGAACGCTTCCAGCAAGGACAGTCGCCAGCTGCCCAACGCCGTACTTGTTCTGAACTCCGCTCGGTTTGCGCTCAGCTACTCTGGCTACCAGTCAGGTGGGGACGGAAGCTTTGCGGGGCCGGAGCGACTCAGTGCGAAGAATGAACGCTGGGCTGGCGTCGACGATATGTTCAAGGCTGAGTCCGGCTGTCGACAGATCGTCTACCCTCAGCAGCTCTTCGTAGGGTCGGCTTCTCATCCATGGGGCCTCAACCCGGTGCACTACGAACCGGCCTACTACAAATTCTTCTGGGATGAGTTGGCACGGCTAGTAGAAATCTAGTGATCTAGTTCGCTGCGGGGTGGACTTCGACGTAAGGCTCCGAATTGTCGGCAGCAAGCAGTAGTCGCTGAAAGTTAGCGTAGCTACCTTTGCCGCCAGATCGTTCGGCCACTTTGTTGAAGTTCACCCACTCAGCCTTCTCAATCTCGTCATTCGGAACAGATAAATCGATGTTCTCATCGAAAGCATCTGAAACGAATGCGAAATTGAATCGGTCACGATCAGCCTCGTGGGCGGCAGCTGTGTAGATAACGGTCAAAAGCTGACAATCGTCAGATGGAACCGTTAGCCCAACCTCTTCGAGTGTCTCGCGGATAGCAGCTGCTTTAGGTGATTCGCCTGGGTCAACGATGCCGCTTGGAAATGTCCAGTGGTCTTTGTAGCTCGCCTTCACCATGAGTACTTTGTCCGATGAGCGTAGTGCAATACAGGCACTTGTCATTTTGCCAGGTAGTTTTTGTGCCCATGATTGGTTTTCTTGTTCGGTAAAGATTTTTGTCATATGTCTCCATCCTGCCTTGTAAATCTGATATCCATTGTACGACAATGACCACGGATCTACATGCGCAACGTTGGCGACACGTCTGTCACGACGCAAAAATGGTGCCCAGTGTAGACTGGGCATTTTAATTTAATGAACAACAAAGCTTTTACGTAAGAGAACATCCTGTTTTCTTAAATAGATTCCAACCCGCTTTAGCCTTTCGAAGATTAATAGAAAACCTGGGTAAATAGTGTTCCATCTTTTATCCAGTGAGGTCACCAAGACATCATTCTCATCTTCTTTGGAAACTCTACAGATGACAAAAAACTCCATATTAAATCGTGGAGTTTTTTGTTTAGTAAACTACCTCTGGAGAATGTTTCGATTCCTTTTAGGAGTGCCAGCTTGACTAACATTACATGTTTATGCTTTAATACAATAAAAGGAAAGATTTAATACATGGCAGGAACACAACTTTTAAACTAGTCGCTTAAGCACTGTTTTTTGTTGTGTCTAAACATATTTAATCTATAAAGAAACGAGCGCCGCTTAAGCTACTAGCTTTCGCATAAGGCGCTCGTTTCTTTTTGGAGAAAAATATGCAAGAAATTGTAACTGCTATACAAAAACTAAAACAACACAAAAATTGTCCGATCATCATCGCTATTTCTGGCTACGGCGGCTCGGGTAAGTCAACGCTGGCAGCGAAGCTCAAAGAAAAACTTGGCAATGCCGAAGTAATCGCTGCTGACGACTTTATTATCAGCCGTTGCCGACATCGCACAGAAGATTGGAATAGCTACGATCGCCCGCGCTTGCAAAAACAAGTGCTTGAACCAGCTTTGCAAAATTAGTCACCAAGTCTACGACTGGAAAAACGACCGGCTTGGAGAGTGGCGTGTTGTGCCAAGATCCCAATACCTCATTGTCGAAGGATTAAGCATGTTTCACCCAGATATATTGAGGTTTTACGGCTATAAAATATGGGTAGATTGCCCGCTCGAAGTTGCCACAAAACGTGGCATGTCGCGCGATATTTCAATTGCCAATAATCACGACTGGTTGTGGCTCAATATTTGGATGCCGAACGAACGCGACTTTATGGCAAAGTACCGGCCGGACTTAGCGGCAGATATAAAGTTTAATACAAATAATTAGTTTCAAAATAATCAACAAACAGGAGATTCTATGTTTCAAAAGACCATCTTAACTCACAACTACAAACTCAACACGAAAGCACATTCTTTAAATGAAATATCTAAATCTAGGAATACTGGCTCATGTAGACGCCGGTAAAACAAGTTTAACTGAGCGGCTGCTTTATGCTGCTGGGGTTATTAAAAATGTCGGCAGTGTAGACGCGGGCAATACTCAAACGGATTCGCTCGTACTTGAGCGTCAGCGCGGCATCACGATAAAATCCGCCGTGGCCTCGTTTGACATTGGCGAAACTCGCGTTAACTTAATCGACACACCCGGACACCCGGACTTTATTGCCGAGGTCGAGCGCGTTTTAAGTGTGCTTGACGGCGTAGTGTTGGTCATTTCGGCCGTCGAGGGAGTGCAACCGCAGACGCGCATTTTGACGGTAGCCTTGCAAAAATTAAAAATCCCGACTGTCATTTTTGTGAATAAGATTGACCGTGTGGGTGCTCGATATTCTGATTTGCTCGATGTAATTGCAACCAAATTAGCGCTGAAGATTGTACCAATGGGCATGGTAGAAAATATCGGCCAGCCCAATGCCAGCTTTAAACTCAAGCCACAATGCCAGCCTTCCAACGCAACCCCTGTGTTCTTTGGGTCGGCAATCACAGGCGCTGGAGTCGAGGATTTGATGCGAGCCTTACCTCTAATATTGCCGATCTCACTAACCTATAGTAATACTACCTCCGGTACTATCTTCAAGATTGAGCGCGGGCCGCGGGGTGAGAAAATTGCTTACCTGCGCCTCTTTTCAGGTGCAATCAAGGCGCGCGAAAAGCTGGCATACGGCAAAGTGAGTGCGTTGCAAGTTTTTGGCCGCGCCCAGGCTTCGAGTATAAGAGCCGGCGAGATTGGCAAAGTGTGGGGCTTAGAAAACGCACAAGTTGGCGACACAATAGGCGACGTTCGCAATAGTGGCTTTTCATTCGTGGCCCCAACGCTAGAAGCGGCAGTAGTCGCAAAAAATACCGGCCAACAGCCCAAGCTGCATGCTGCGCTCAAGCAGCTTGCCGAGCAAGATCCGCTCATTAACCTTCGGCAAAGCACCCAAAAGTTATACGTCTCGCTCTATGGCGAAGTGCAAAAGGAGGTAATTGCCGCCACGCTTGCACATGACTTTGGCGTTGCCGCACAATTTGAGCGGACACAGCCAATTTGTATCGAGCGGCCAATAGGCAGTGGCCACGCGGCCGAATTCTTGCAAGAAGAGCGCAATCCTACTTCGGCCACGGTGGGACTAAGCATTGAGCCAGGAATACCAGGTTCGGGGGTTATATTCCGACTTGGCGTAGACCATTACATCCCGCTATATATTTACAAAAACACCGGTAACTTCGTAGCGCACATGACACAATATATTAAAGATACCCTCCAGCAAGGGTTGTATGATCTAGAGGTTACCGACTGTATTGTTACCATGACTGACTGCAGTTACTACACAGGGGACGGAACAGCCAAGCCAATCAGCGACACGCCTAGAACAACGGCGGCTCATTTTCGTAAGCTAACTCCAGTGGTCTTACGTGTGGCTCTGGAGCAAGCGGGCACGGTAATTTGTGAGCCAATTTGTCACTTTAAGCTTGAAATCCCGAGCGAATCGATTGCTGGCGTCTTGTCAGCTCTGGCAAAACTTCGCGCCGTCCCTAAAGATACGAAAGTACAAGGCCAAATGTATGTGATTACAGGGGATATTCCGTCTGCTCAGGTACATGATTTGCAACAAGGACTACCAAATCTTACGAGCGGCGAAGGCTTTTTGGAGTATGGTTTTGATCGATATGAGGCTAAGCGCTAAAAAGCGCTTGTCTCATTATCGCCAATAGTCCACCATGCAGTGGGCGTAACACTTTCTCACTACGCAAAATAGGCATTCGGCAAGTCATCTGTGTTATTTAAGACCAACGGCCTAATAGAGACCAGGAATAAATGAGTTCCATCTTTTATCCAGTGAGGTCGCCATTGCAATTATTACATCACTTCGTTTGTACAGTTCTTGCTTTTGCAAAACTATGAAACGAAATCCATACAATCCAAGCTTGCCCTATAAAAGCGCTGAGTGCCTCTAGTACTAATAGAATCGGACTTTTTGGAAAAGCTAAAAACATTATTAGTATAATTCCGCTCAAAGCCGCGGCTATGTATGACACCCAGCGCACCTGAGCATCGCGGTTATTTTTTCCGACAAGATAAATTCCGGCGAGGAATGTCACAGAGAAAAATAGAGCTAAGATTCTGTGGATTATATCACTAGCAACATTGTTAGGGTCGTATGGCACAAGTGCTAGCAAAGCGTAACCCAACATAGACGCGGCAAAGAGTCGCACCGGAACAGCATAGTGCTTGGGCAAATGAAATCTTGTAAATATCCAAAAACTTACAGCAGCTATGGTCAAACAGACACTAAAAATTGCTCGTGTCTCTGGCAATGAAGCAAAGTAGCTTATGGGGTTTTGGCCATTAAAATCCGCTGGCCTAATTAGAAAAAAGAGTATGACTGCCAACCACTCAAAACAAACTGTGGCCAGGCCGGCATATTTTGCATATATCTCAACATGTTTTTTTATCATCTTGGTTCCAATCTTTAATTATTCTAGCAAAAATGGAAGAGGCTTACTTCAGCTCGAGGCCTAACTTAATAAGCTTTACGTAGAGCATATGGGTGCTGCTCAAAATAGTGTTCCATCTTTTATCCAGCGAGTTCACCATTTTAGACAACAGGTATAAATATGTTCCAGAAAATAAAGCCTGGGACATTTTTGTTTGTACCACCTCTGTAAAATTGAGTTTGATTCCCGTAGGGAGCCACCTGAGCCGCTTTGGCTATTGCTATAATAAATCCATGAATCACGCAATTATTGTACACGGCTGGAAGAGCAAACCCGAGAGCAACTGGAAGCCTTGGCTTAAGAAAGAGCTTGAAGCCACAGGTGCATGGAATGTTGATGTTCCGGCCATGCCAAACCCGGAACATCCGGCTGCTAGTGAATGGACAGAGAAACTCATGCAAACCGTAGGCCGTCCAACTACTAATACTTACCTTATTGGCCACAGTCTTGGTTGCATTACTATTCTTCGATATCTCGAAACTCTTTCCGAAAACGAAAAGGTTGGCGGCGTTATTATGATCGCCGGATTTGGCGAAAAATTTAGCGAATACAAAGGCCAGCATGATACCTTCTTTGATCACGAGCTGGATTGGACGAATATACGAGAACACTGTGACAAATTTGTAGCGATACATTCTGATAACGATCCTTTTATAAAACTTGATCAAATGGATTTGTTTAAAAATAAGTTGCAGGCGAAAGGTATTGTACTGCACGACAAAGGGCACTTTGGCTCTGAAGATGGAATATTCGAAGTACCTTTTGTTTTTGAAGAATTGCAGAAGCTGTTAGTCTAGGTCTATTCCGAGCAGTATTGATTTTTGGTAAAGCAAAATTAAACTTGGGTAGATAGTGTTCCATTTTTTATCCAGTGAGCTCACCAAATTTATCAACAGATACGAAAAGTTCCATAATTTATTTTATTGGAGCTTTTTTGTTGCGTCATATCAGTTATTTTTAGGGTTCGATTCCTTTTGGGTATCAATGCTGCTCCAAGTAAGCTCAAACCTATTTTTATGAGAGACTGCTGTTTGCTCGCTTTGTTAAACGCTAAATCTTTTGGGTGATCTCTTTTCGTTTATGGCCTATAGTTCAAGAGTCAAAGCTTCCAATGCAGGATGAGCTATTTGTATAATGAAATAACGATGATATAATAGACAATGTGATTTACCAAGTCCAAAACCAGGCCGTTTTCTTTACAAGCTCCACCCACGGGGGCTTAGCTAACTTTACCCGCTAGCATTTTACCAACATGAACCAAGCAGCCCCCGAAAGGGGCTTTTTTATTTAACAAAACAAGGAATTACAATGAAAATGTATATAAAACCACTCAGCAAAGAAGCGCTAAAAAGCTATTTAGCAATTCCAGACCTAACACAAGCCGGCGAGCCACACGCGGTCGCCTTGCTATACCAAAAAATCGAAGATAGCGTGCGAGCAGCACATCCAATGAGCGAGACAATTGTCCACCGCGATAATCCGATCGTATTGGCCGCAGACAACTACGATGCCCTGCTTGTCCCTAAAGACAACATAAGCCGCTCATCCACCTACACACACTACGTCGACCAAGAACACCTTTTGCGCACCCACACCACTGCACATGCGCCAGCACTGCTAAAGCAGCTCGCCGCGCGAAACGACTGGCAAGATGTTGTGATTTTACTACCTGGCCTTGCGTACCGCCGTGATGTTACCGACAAAAAGCACTTGGGCGTGCTCCATCAATTAGACATTTGGCGTATTAGCCGAAAACCCACAATTGTTAAAGAAGATCTACTTGAAACGGTCAGGAGAATCGCCGAAATCGCGGCCCCAGACTGGAAACTGCGTATTATCGACAGCCCACACCCCTACACAAAGCAGGGCGTAGAAGTAAACGCCGTGCTAGGCGACCAAGATATCGAGATCTTAGAGTGCGGCTTAATCAACGATCAAATACTCAATGATGCTGGGCTTGATCCGGCCAAACATTCTGGCTGGGCTATGGGTATTGGACTCGACCGCTTGGTTATGACGCTCAAAGATATCCCAGACATTCGCTATCTTCGCTCTACAAACCCTGCGATCGCTGTTCAAATGAAAGACCTTGAAAAATATACCGAAGTATCACACCAACCGGCGATTACGCGTGACATGTCATATAGCATTCCAGCGAAGCATGTAGAAGAAGATATAAACGAGGATATTCGTCAAGCCCTAGGAGACAAAGTAAATATTCTTGAAAGTGTTGAAGTATTAAACGAAACTCTCTACAAGGATCTGCCGCAAATTGCCCGTGAACGACTAGGCTGCAAGCCAGATCAAAAAAATGTACTAGTACGCATTACGCTTAGGCATCTGGAAAGATCGCTAACAAACCAAGAAGCAAACGAAATTTACGATGCTGTATACAGTAAAATTAATCACGGCGCAGCAGGATATCTTTAGGATATAATTATGACTGAATCTGTCAATTCTATTTAAGTTAAAAAGGAATATGATGAATCACACGAAACTACTTTATTTAGAAAATATGCAACAACTTGCTTGTACGGCATACGTTGAAAAGGTTGAAGAAAAGGATGGAAAGACAATCGTCTACCTAGACCAAACGGTTTTTTACCCGCAAGGCGGCGGGCAACCCTACGATACCGGCACAATTTCAAGCCCAGATTCCACATTTACCGTTGAGGAGGTGCGCTTTGCCGAGGGACTCGTACTACACATCGGGCGTTTTGAAGGCTATCCGTTCATGCAAGGCGAAGACGTGGAGTGCGCGGTAGATAAAGATCGCCGTGAACTAAATACTCGAGTTCACTCTGGCGGACACGTTTTAGATATGGCGGTAAACGAACTCGGCTACGACTGGGTTCCGGGCAAAGGCTATCACTTTCCACAGGGTGCGTACGTTGAATACCAAGGTGACTTGGGCAACGAGGCCAAGGAAGATGTAATGGAAAAGTTATCGCAAAAGATTGCCGAAATCCTGAGCCGCGGTATTACCACTGAAATACGTTTCGTCAATAAAGAGGAAATGGCAAAACTTTGCCGACATGTGCCGGAGTATCTACCAAAAGATAAGCCGAGCCGAGTTGTGTTATATGGTGATTTTGGCGTGCCATGTGGCGGGACGCATGTTGCTGCACTAAAAGACATAGGGCGTGAGACAATCAGGAAAATAAAAACTCAGGCTGGCACGGTTCGTATTTCTTACGACGTCCAGTAACTCATTAGCGGAGGTTTTTTGTTCCTCCGTTAAGCAATTTGATGCGAGTGAGGCGTTTTGGAGCGAGCTAAAAACAAGCCGATCCTGAAGTGGATATGTAAGTGGTGGCCTAACTGAGGTAAAGCCGGAAGACTACGACCTGCAAATGCGCTACCTCTGCTCGTAGTCCTGGGGTGTAGTTTAGATCAAGCTTGAAAAGAACTCGGAATGGGCTCCACTTGGACCTCGTTAGATCACGTCAATTCATATGCCGATAAAGTCAATGATCAGCGTTCTATCCTAAATGAGTCCTGAACATTCCCGGCCGTATCTATCAGCTGCGCCGTTATCGCGACGGGAGTCACATAAAAAATCGTTGGACCGTATACTGGGTTGGCGTTTTTAACGTGCACACTGGCAAAATAAGGAGCTAGTGGGCTGTCAAGCTGAGCGTCACGCGGTTCTACTCCTCCTGTTCCGGTGATTACCAGTACTGAACCATCACCTTTGTTGTATAGGTCGTTTGAATCACTCGCTAAACAATTAGGTTTGAATCCCACGGTAGGGCTAGTGCAATCTTCACCCACGCGTAGCTGTTTACTGCGCATATAACCATGTTCGTGACCCTGTAAAATAATATCAACGCGTTTTTGTAATAGCATATTAAATAGGTCTTGGCCTATTTCGCAGTCTTTAACACCAATCGTCAGGCAGTTTTTGTGCATTGAAACAACCACCCAAAGCTGTTGCTTCTGCGCTTCGTCAATACGATCAGACAGCCATTTATACTGCTCTGACCCCTGATCATATTGGTTTGTTTGCCCGTAAAGTGTAATGTCGGGCGTAATTCCGATGATTCGCGCCAAACCTTTATAGTCAAAGTAGTACTTGCTTCCGTAGTCGCCCACCATATCAGGCATGCGGTTAGGCAAGCATGCCGCCATAAGCCCTGCCTTACTACCCGAAACATCGTCATGATTACCAAATACCAACTCAAAAGCATGCGTAGCTCCGAGTGTTTCGTGAACTTTATCGCACCACTCTCGCTCGATAACATTGCCATAACTTAGGTCGCCCAGACCAAGAGTGAAGTTAGCGTCACTCGCTTTTATCTGCTTAAGTACGTCGACAAAAGCAGGCGCGCTATCAAAATCGCCTGCAGCCGCAAAGGTAAACGATTGGTTACTAACCGAAGAATCGGCAACGGGTGATTTTGTCAAATCCTGCGCGTAATACCAAGCCAAGACCGCACTGGCGAGTAGAGCCACACACAATGCTATAAAAAGAATAATATAGAGTGAGTGATATCTACCGCCAGTTTCTTTTGGTGTCATATGTTTATTGTAATACAAACGATATGACAATTACTTAACTTACTGTAGAGGTACTTCTGTATCCAAACAAATTTGTGCGTCGGCTACAGTTGCGCCGGTGCAATAAGCAACTTTCGAAACTTCACCGTTAAATTGATCAGTGTTGTTTGCCTGCGACTTAAGTGGGTATTGATTGGCAACACTTAAATACTGAGTGGAATTAAGTGTTCCAGTTTTGTTAATCGCAAAATTGTTTGTGTAGGTCACATTACCATTTACTGGGTCAATTTTAGTCAAGTTCATTTGCAAACTTGCGCTCCCGCTAGCTGGATCTGGAGATTTTATACACTGCAAAATATAATCGTAGCCATCGATCAGGGATTGAGTTCCCATTACTGGATTGTTCGCGCCACTACTTCCCGCAACACGACACTGGGGAAACACTGCAGTTTGACTCTTGCCACAATTACTTATTTGAAATTTAAACTGCGTAAGACCCGCGCCATATTTGCCAATTTGTGTGATGTTTGGCGAGTCTGCAAAGCACGTTCCGCTTGTTGGTGCCTGGTACTTAAACAAGACACTTCCGCCGAATGCTTGCGAAGCAGGAACGTTAATGGTACTGCCGCTAGCTGGTTTAGCATAGCCTACAGACTGCTTATTAGTTGTGTTGCCCTCGAACTTGACCCCAAAGCTAGTTTGCGACCAATCACCGAGTAAGTTAAGGTTTACGTTGGTGTTAGCTGCGGCATTATTCGTCACTGTCGCTGACGCGCCATCAAGAGTGTAGCTATATAAACTGCCTGGTGCAGCTGCTTGAACGCCGACCGCTGGTAAAACCATTAAAGCCGAAACCAAAAGTCCAATAAAAAATCTGCTTATTTTGCGAACTGAGCTTAAGACCATAGAACCTCCCCTTAGTTATAATTACATCATCTCAGAAAGTTGCAGGATAATCAAATATATTTGTTAACTTAATAAAACAAAGATGTGGCTTTACTTCTCCCAACTGACTAAACAACGCGTGGCGTCACTTTCGTTAGAGTTTTGGTAACTGGCATCCCAGTACTCTGATGCAGTTTAATAATATCGTTAGTGGTCTGCATAGCTGGATGCCATGCAGACCGTACCCTAAAACCTTACCGCGGCTTGGTAGGGCCAATCGGCACTTTCGATCTCCATGACCGGAGTGCCGTCGACCTCAGTCCAAGCATGGAACTCGTTGGGTCGAAAGCGAGCACCAATGCAACTTGTAACCCGCCTGCGGACCATGGCCGCGAGGATTGCGACACCGACAGCTCTTTCTAGGCAGGCAACTCTACCGAAGTAGAAATTACCTGCCCACTGAATAGCGCGGATGTAGTCCTCTGCCTGCCTTGAGCTGGCTGCACGATCAGGCTTCACCTTGATCAAGGTGGTAACCAACGTCGCCAAGGACAGAACTCGAAGTGAAGTGACCGCCAAAAGAAGGCTCAGAAAACCCAGGACTTTGTAGCCAAGGCTCAGCCCACTGCCAGAACTATCTGGCGGCAGCATATTAACTGTCACTCGTTCTCCTCTAGGATTCCGAGGTCGATCATTGCCCGAAGTACGGGCTCCATGTCGATCCTTAAGACATCGACGTCAACCGGCCTCCTGTATCCTGCGGCGACGTTTCGTAGAGCCGTTTCCAGATCTACACCGTCGGCTAGTTGCTTTAACAGCTTTCCGGCCGACGGATTAAAAAAACGCCACTTGCCAGTCCTGAGCAGGAGAACGTACGCCGATCCCGTAAGCTTGTCGAACACAGGGTATGCATCCTGAGAAAGCTTCACAGCATCTCCCACCAAACAGTAGGACGCAGATCGCGGGACCTCAACCACATTTCGATCGTAGTCAGGTGGTGAATCCCGCGCAGCTGAGTGTCAAATCCGTAAATCGCAGATTGAACACTTTGACGTAGCTGATCTCTGTCGATCAACCCCATTTCTACCAGAGCCGAACTTTCGATCATGCGCTTCAGCCAGTGCTGGTTAAACAGAATACCGTGAAGCATCGTGCCGGCAAAGTCGCCCTTAGTGCGACGCTGGCGCAAAAACTCCGGCAACTCTGCCATAAAGCCCAGCGTTGCTAGCGGCTTAAACGTGTCCAGGGGAGCACGCTCATATCCCGGAATCGACAGGCAAGCATCAATCACCTGAGTGTCGAAAAACGGATTGTGGAGCGTGATTCCAATGGAACGCGCAAACTCAACCGCGGTCGTGCGCTCGATCGCCGTAGCCCTAAGACTTTGCCAATCGAGATTCGCGCCAGGATTCTCGGGCGGATCCAACTCGTAGGATATCTCCTCGAGACGACCACACAACATCGAGCGACCTTGTTCGGTTAGCCAGATGGCGGACTCCATCCACTTAAGCCAGCAGACTGAAGACCATGCCGTCTTTTCGGCCACCTCAACTCCGCCTGCCAGCCTTGCGGCTTCATTGGCAAATGATGTTGTAGCCAGTCGACGCGTTGCGAGGATGAATCGCCGACTTGACGTCAAACGACGCCGAGCTTCTTGGCGCGCCCAACGGAGAGCCTGAAGCCGCTGGTGCTTATACAGCTCCGCCACCCATGGGTAGGGAGACAAAAGCATGCAATCACCCGCAGCTCCGGTTAGATGGTGTCGAGAACCCGCCGCCTTCACAGCTTGAAGCTTTGCTCGGTTGTAGCCGAACAAGACCCCATCGGCCGACGGTGTATCCGTAAATGGCGCTTCATCGAGATCGCTGTAGTGAGTGGTTGTTTGGTCGCCTTCGACAAGAATTTGCCTGATTCCGCCGAACCCTGCGACGCGCCGAGCATAATCGGCGTCATCGTTTCTTTGCCACGGATCAACATAGGTCGCTCCGTGAACAACCGTCAAGCGGCTTGCGAGCAGCGCAATAAGGCTTGAGTCGATACCTCCCGACAAATCGCTAGAGATGTCACCTAGGGCTGCTCGCCGACCGACTGAATCAGTGAGAGCGGCGCGGAAATTGTGCTGCCCTTCGGCGAACGACAATACCGTTGGCTTATACCAAGTTTCGACCTTCGGCCCGTCATGTGACAGGCGAAGAACCGAACCCGGCTTAACTACCATCACCTTCTCGTAAGGCGTTTCTCCGCCCCACGCATCTACTCCTGCCACCATCAGAGGCGTAAGAAGTGCTCGAATGTTAACCTTTGACCGCATCAACGCCGCCAAAGGTGTCGCTGCTGTCGACCACCACCATCCAGAGTCGGTTTTTACCCAGAAGACCGGTTTCGCCCCAGCAAGATCAGTAATCACTACTGCTTCATGCGCTCTTTGCACAACGGCAATGTACGAACCTGGCCACTGTGCAAAAATCTCCCAGCGCTCGGAATCGGCGGCTGGGAGTGCGGCGTTGAGTTCGACGTCTGTAGCCAGACATGATCCTACAACCGTGACGGTTGTGGAACCAGAGCTAAATCGACGGAACTCGGTACATTCGTACCCAACATTCCACAGCATATTGTGGGCATGTGAGTTTTTTGGGAAAACCACAGGTTTGTTCATGGCGTCTCGTCGAGGCCAGAACCCTGCAACCCATTGCATATTACTCCTTTGAGTAGATGGGGCCTCGAGGCCAGGCGCAAGCCTGGCCTCGAGGTTCGGACGTCACACCCAGTACTGGGTGTCGTCCTTCTTGTCGTTGCCGGCCGAGCCGAGCGTGATTTCCACCACGCCACCGATCTCCTGCGTGGCCGGGACCTCGTACTCCTCGTCGAAGTTCATTCATTCACCCCCTTTGCGGGATTCGTGGGTACGTGCGATGTGTGTATGTACAACGCACAAATAAAAACTGTAGTTTACCGTCACGCCCATGTCAATACTTTTAGTTTTAGCCTCAATAGCTGGCCGAATTTAAGTTTAACTCACTAAATGATAAAGTATACTTATGAAGCAAGCTCCAAACTTTTCGCTAAAAGATCAAAACGGCAACGTCAAAACGCTGACGGATTTTGCCGGCAAATGGGTAGTTCTGTACTTTTACCCTAAAGACCAAACTCCGGGATGCACTGCCGAGGCATGTTCATTTCGTGACGCTAATGAGTCGCTAATAGCAAAAGATGCCGTTGTGATCGGCATCTCTAAAGATTCGGTCGAAAGTCACGCTAATTTTATTAAAAACTACAAGTTACCATTTACGCTTTTAAGCGACCCCGCCAAAAGCACCATTAAGGCCTACGGCGCGTGGGGCAAAGGTTTTTTAGGACATGTTGGAACGTTGCGAAAAACTTTTATTATCAACCCTGATGGTCAAATCGTGCATGAATTTCCCAAAGTCACACCCGCAACTCACGCGAGTGAAATTTTGTATACTCTAGAAGTTTTACAAGCAAAATAACACGAGCATCGCATTATGTTTTTAGCTACTTTTGCAATGTATAATTATGCAAAACTACGCCAGACTTGAACTGTCGGACTTCGTTAAGATTTAAAGCCGTTCTATGTTTCACTCCTTTAAACAAGGTTTTGCCATCGCCAAGAATAACCGGGTCAATTAGTAAGTTGTATTCATCAATTAAACCTGCATCGGTTAGCTGACGCACAATGTCGCCGCTTCCGTAAATGCAAATATTTGCGCCCTCTTGCTGTTTTAATTTCGTGACTTCTTCGATTAAATCACCCTGGAGTTGTTGCGAATTGTTCCAGCTTAGATCGATCGGCTTGTCAGAAACCGCAATCTTCGCATAGCCATTCATTCGTTTAGCAACTTCTGGATTATACTTATCTCCCTGTGTTGGCCAATAGTTCGCCATACCTTCGTAAGTTGTACGACCAAACAAAAATGTATCAACCGTGTCCAAAACTTCTAGTGAGTGATCGTCAAATTCTTTATCTAATACAAACCAGTCGATCTCGCCATTCGGGCCACAAAAGTAACCGTCAACGCTTAACGATATTGTTGCTATAATTTTTCGCATTTAATTCCTCGTGTTACGGTTATAGATTAGCCTAATCTTCATCAAATAAATAGCCCTATGAATCTGTTCGTAGCTTTAAACACTACATCACTCCAAATAGCGACAACAATACAATGATCGAAAATACCGTATAAGTTAGGGCAGCAATAACCAAAATAAAGTTGCTAAAAAGTTTAGGCCGCAGTGACTGCGCAAGGTGACGATTGTTTAAAACCAAAATTACGGGCACATATATAGCCATCACCATACCGCCAAGCACCGATGTTAGCACCAGATAAGGCAGCGGCTGGCTAAATGGTACAAGCGCCGCCTGAATAATAACCAACAAGACAACCAACAAATAGTAAAGTTTGCTTTGACTTATATTTTTGAACTTACTAAACATGCGCTGGAGCGGGCCCACATGCGAATTAACAAAAATAACATCGCTAATTATGCGTGTAAAAGCGTTTATTATGGTCCACATCACCGAAAATAACATCAAAAAAGCCATAATCAAAAATGCTTTTACGCCCACGTCACCCCAGGTTTCGCCAAATATTGCTGCCTGAGCAATTGCAACATCGGCACCTTCGGGCACAATTCCCCTCGGCGCAAGCACGGCATAGGCGTTAATGCTAAGTAAAAAAAGCGTTATAAGCCCTAGCAACCAAAAAATTATAACTTGCTCACCGCGAACGTAGCTTAGCCATTTTTTCCAATGGGCAAGGTTTTGGCCTTTAGCCTCAAAAGTGTGGCCGCTAACATCTTGTGTTTGTTCCTGCGAGGTTAGGGGATTTTTTATCGGCGAGCTATAAGCTGCCATCCCCACCTGCTTATCGCGATACCACAACGAAACACACAAATTAAGCATTCCGCCAGTTCCAGCAAAAACAATTGCACTAAAAAACAAACTCACATCTATACCGGCTGGAATCCAACCAATACTAAACAAACCTTTAACACCCTGTGCGACGTCGTTTAGGCTAAGATTATTGAAACTAACAAAAAGCAAAAGAATAAAAAAAGCTGGGACAATAATTTTCATAGATACTTCAAGTGTGTGATAGGCTTGCCTGCCAACCAAAGTCATAAGCAGCACCAAGATAAGAGTTGCCCAAGCCCACAGAACAGGATTTCCAAATCCCATCAGAGCATTCAAGATTGTTCCCAGCGCGCTTGCCCACCCTGGCCAGATATACAAAAAAAATGCAGCTACTAGCCAAAAGGGCGCAAACCACTTAAACAAACGTGCCGACGAGGTAAAAAAACTTTCGCCAGTTGCCAGCGTATGACGAGCGACCTCATAATTTATAAATAACTGTAGAGTAAGACCAATAAACGCGCCCCATAAAATATTCGGTCCAAATTTAACTACAAGAGTTGGCCAGAGTATAAGCTCCCCTGTTCCTATCGCCAAGCCCAGTGCCACAACACCAACACCTATAGCTTTAGTCCATCGTGGCGCCTCTGGTAACTCGCGAGTTGTAAGTGCCGGAAACGGTTTCATTATATTAATTGTATCGAAATATCGATTAAAAAATAAAATTTATGTTAGTTTATTTAATGTTACAATATGCTTATACTAACTTATTAAGTTATTGGAACGAAAAATATTAACCCGCAAATATTTAAACTAGCAACCGATAACTCATCAGATCATATTACTATGACTGATGTTGACGGTACGGTTTTTTACGCCAATAAAGCCGTCGAGGAACTAACTGGATTCCCACTTAACGAAGTTGTCGGTAAAAAAGTTGGCTCAAAAGAACTTTGGGGCGGTCTTATGCCAAAGTCGTTTTATAAAAAGCTATGGCAGACTATAAAATTGCAAAAAAAGCCTTTTATAGGTGAGTTCAAAAACAAGCGTAAAGATGGCAGCATTTTTTACAGCCGAGCGATGATTTTTCCGGTATTAGATGACCACAAGGAGGTTGAATTTTTCGTCGAGGTGCACTCCGACATGACAAAGCAAAAAGAGCTTGACGATGCTAAGACCCAATTTATTTCGCTCGCTGGGCACCAACTTCAAACTCCACTAACAGTTATTCGTTGGTACGTCGAGAGTCTTTCACATGACCCAACGCTGAACGACGAGCAGAAAAGCTACTTACTCGAGGCCGAGGTTGCCACACTCAAGGCAATTGAGACAACCGATGAGCTACTCTATGCCTCGCGAATCGAACTCAACACTTTTGCGATCGATCCCGTACCTGGAGATGTGGTCAAAATCATGCACAGCGCCGTAGAGTATTTCAAGAATGAAGCAAACAAAAAAGGAGTTTACATACGTGAGTCACATGATGAAATACCCGTAATTAAAGTTGATCCTAATATCCTTGGAACTGTGTATCGCACATTGGTTTCTAATGCAATTACCTACACCCCGCCTGGTGGATCAGTTAATATATCACACTCGCTCGACCAAGCAAAAAACGTTATTTGCACCGTCGAAGACACAGGATTTGGAATCTCACCACGATATCGAGAACAGATGTTTACTAAATTCTTTAGATCAGAAGAAGCTAGGCTCGCCGACCCGCGTGGCGTTGGTTTAGGTTTGTTTGATGCAAAACGCCTTATAGAAGAAGCGGGCGGAAAAATTTGGTACACATCACCTTCAGAGTCTGGCTCACCTAAACATCCTGGTACAACATTTTATGTATCTATACCTCTAACTGGAATGCGCAAGAAAGGATTGCAAGATGAAAAAACAGTTTAGCGTTTTAATAATTGAAGATGAAGAGGCTCTCGCCAAAGCTTTAAAACAGCGATTTGAAGCCGACGGTTTTCTAGCGACAGTCGCTCTTGACGGCGTTGAAGCTATTCCTCTGATCGAGTCAAATAGCTTCGATCTCATTATTTTAGACATTTTAATGCCGAATTTAGATGGCTGGGACGTGCTAGAAAGTGTTCGTGATAAAAACAAGCTGGTTCTTGTGCTTTCAAATTTGAGTCAACCAGAAGACATTCGGCGAGCCAAAAGTCTGGGCGCAAAAGATTACTTGGTAAAGTCACACGTTTCACTGACAAAAGTCGTTAGTAAGGCTATCTCGCTTTTGAATGGTAAGGACGATGAAGAACATTGATATCGACACATCTCTTTTGGATTTCTTGAGAAAGTCTGGCATTGTGGAGGCTCAGTCGTTACAAGAGTCATATTCACTTGCGAAGCAAAGCGGCCAAACATTAGCAAAAGTCATCTCCGATCAAGGGCTGGTAGACGACGTAATCTTGGGTCAAATTGTCGCCGACCTTTACAAGCTACCATTCGTGCAGCTTTCACAAATATCCTTACCACTTGATGTGCTACAGATAGTACCTGAGGATTTCGCCCAAAAGCATAAACTAATCGCGTTTGCAAAAAACGGGACCAAACTAAAAGTCGCCACATCCTCCCCCTTGCAAGAACCGGCCACGATCGATTGGATCAAGCAAAAGAGTAATTTACCAATTGAACTCTATTATGCCACCGATAATGACATTGTTGATGCGCTGTTGAATTACTTAGGTAATCTTTTAACCGAGCTAGCAACAAGCATAGCGCAGGCCGAGGTAAGACCCTCCGATGCTAGGCCTAATATTATCGAGCTGGTAGACCTACTAATACTCTACGCCTATCGAAGCAAAGCATCGGACATTCATATTGAACCTAGCGAGAATTCAACCTTAATAAGATTCCGCGTCGATGGAATTTTGCATGACGTAACGACCATCTCGGCTAATTTATTCGACCAGGTCATAACACGCATTAAGGTCATATCTAATTTAAAAATAGACGAGCATTTTAGCCCGCAAGATGGTAGCATACCCTTTCTGGCCGATGAAAAACAAATCGACATTCGAGTGTCTATAGTGCCAACAACTCGTGGCGAAAACATTGTGCTACGGCTTTTGTCTGAAAATATTCACGAGCTCTCAATTCACGAACTCGGTATTTCGGCGGCCAATCTACAAAAAATTAAGTCAGCTTACTCAAAATCGCGAGGAATGCTTTTAGCATCCGGTCCGACCGGCTGCGGCAAAACAACCACAATGTATGCAATTTTGAAGCTCATAAACAAGCCGGAGCTCAACATAATGACAATCGAGGATCCAGTGGAATACCAGATCGAAAGAATCCGCCAAATCCAAGTTAATCCGGCAGCAGGTCTAACTTTTGCAAAAGGATTACGCTCAATAATTCGCCAAGACCCTAATGTTATTCTAGTCGGCGAAGTCCGAGATCAAGAAACAGCCGACATCGCAATAAACGCTGCACTTACCGGTCATCTCGTGATGTCCACTTTCCATACAAACGATGCAGCGACAGTTCCCGCGCGCATGTCAGAAATGGGTGTTGAGGCTTATTTGGTAGCGAGCGCGCTGAATTCAATCGTTGCACAAAGATTAGTCCGTAGTCTATGTCGAAATTGTCGAGTAACACACGAGATTACTGCCGATGAAAAAAAGGAAATTGAAAAGTACTTTGGTTCAAGCATCTCCGAGCTTAGCGCATATAAAGGTAAGGGTTGCTCAGTTTGTTTTAATACAGGATACCGCGGTCGGACAGGAATTTTTGAAGTACTCGAAACTAACAAAGAAATTCGTAAAGCTATTACCGACAAAAAAGACACTCAGGTCATTCGCGATCTCGCCATAAAAAATGGGATGCAACCACTTATAGAAGATGGCCTGAATAAAGTTAGACAGGGTATTACTAGTTTGGACGAAATTTTGGGGATCATAAAGGAAGTAATGTGAACGAACTTTTTGGCACGCGGAATCTGTTAAAAGAAAAAATGTTGGTTACAAGACACTTATCTTTAATGCTAAAAAGTGGAATTTCGCCGGTTGATTCTCTAAAAACTCTGCAAGAGCAAACAAAATCAAAACAGCTTAAAATCGCACTCGGCGGCATAGCCGATAGCATCAACAACGGGCAAACACTGACCAAATCAATAAAAAAGTACCCTAAAATCTTCGATGACTTTTACACAAGCGTTGTTGCCTCGGGTGAAGCAACGGGGTCACTTAACGAGAACTTAGCTTTTTTAGCGCAGCAACTCGAGAACGAATATCGGCTAAAAACACGAATCGGAGGGGCTCTGATTTATCCAGCAATCATACTGGTAACTCTTGTCGTCGTTGGAATTATCGTGAGCGTTATTGTTTTTCCGCGATTGATCGAATTCTCGCAGGCGTTCGAATCGGTTCCAACCTCGACCAAATTTTTACTAAATTTCTTAGGCTTTTTGAGCGACTACGGCATTTCTATAATTATCGGTTTAATTGTCCTGGTTTCTCTATTCGTAATTTTAGCTCGCACTATTCTTTCCCCGTGGTGGCAAAGTACACTACTAAACCTGCCGATCATCCGCGACGTTGTTAGATCATCTCAGTTAGAGCGACTTTCACGAAACCTTGGCACACTTCTTAAGAGTGGCCTACCTGTTGCCACATCCATAGAGACAACAGCACCAACCCTAACTAACAAAGAATATCGTGATAGTCTCGAGAAAATCGCTAAACTCCTAAAATCTGGAACCTCGATCAGTAAAAGTATAGCTAAAATTGACAACCATAATCTTTACCCACCACTAGTAACCAGAATGATTGTGGTAGGCGAAAAGAGTGGTAATCTCGACGAAAACCTCATATATCTATCAAGTTTTTACCGCGAAGAAGTCAACGATTCGATAAGAAACATATCCACAACCATTGAGCCTGTACTTATTCTTATTTTGGGGGTCAGCGTGGGGTTGTTCGCGATCGCGCTACTTAGCCCGATTTACAACCTAACTTATAGTTTATCAATATGAAAGGTGTGAGTTTTTTAGAAGTAATTTTGGTTATCGCGCTTATTGCCATACTGGCGACAGCAACCGCGCCATTTGCGGCAAATTCACTCAGACAACAGCAATTTATATCGACAGTTGGGATATTAAAAAGCTACCTCCTTAAAGCTCAGTCATATGCCATGTCAAATAAGGGTAGCGGGCCATGGGGTGTTTGCCAGACTTCCAGTACCATCAGACTTTATAGCAGCAGTTGCTCTTCGCCTGCTTTTAGTGAGGATTTTTCGATTCCGCAAAGCGTGAATGTTACGGGCCTTAGCGACGTAAGCTTCAATAGCCCACGCGGCGAACCATCGCAAACGTTATCATTAACAGTTAGCGGCGATAATCGTTCGATCAACCTAACCTTAAGCCCGGTAGGCACACTAGAGGATAATTGATGCGGCGCATTTTTGGATTTAGTATTATCGAGGTAATCGTCGCTATAGGAATATTTACAGTGGCTTTTGCGGGTGGTACCACCGCAATATTACACAGCTTATCCGTCAACCGACTCGAGCAAGAGCTGGGAGTAGCTAAAGACTTATCACAGGAGGCGATCGAAGCTACAAGATCAATTCGTGCTCAAAATTGGAACAACCTCACCCCGGGCGACCACGGCCTAACCACCACGAACGGCTTTTGGGAATTTGCAGGAACTAGTCAAGCTATTGGCAAGTTCACGCGCCAGGTAAATCTTACTCCTGGTCAGCGCGGGAGCGGCAACGAAATAGTTGACAGCGGCGGAACAGCAGACCCAGACTTATTTAAAGTAACCTCAACCGTCACCTGGAACTTTTCACCAACACGAACTAATTCGGTTTCGTTCATCACGTACTTAACTAACTTCGCAAAGGCAATCACCAGCGGGTGGGCCACGCCTCAGCAAGTTGGGAGTCTTAATTTAAGTGGTAACAATAATGGCCTAAAGGTTCAGGTTAAGGGCAACTATGCTTTCGTTATAGCCAGTAGTGGAACAAACTTTTATGCAGTGGACATTAGCAACCCCGCAAGCCCAAGCGTTGTCGGCAGCTTAACTTTAAGCAACGCACCGACAAACCTTTATGTAATTGGCTCGACTGCGCTAGTAAGCTCTAGCTCTAACTCTCAGGAGCTCCAGATTGTTGACATTTCCAACCCCGCAAGCCCATCTTTAATTGGTAGTTTTAACGCATCCGGAAACGCTAATGGCCTTAGCGTATATGCAGTTGGCAATATCGCCTACCTTGGTAGAGCGGGCAGCTTCTTGACAATCGATATAACTACGCCTTCTTCGCCTACGTTACTGGGCACTTTAAGCCTAGGAACCAATTCAGTCAACGACATCTTCGTAAAACCAGACCAAACCTACGCTTACGCTGCAACCTCTGGTAATAACGCCGAGTTGCAAATTATAAACGTAACAACTCCGACCACTCCCAGCTTAACCAGCTCGTTTGACGCCTCAGGAAACGTCGATGCGCTATCGGTCACAAGCTTTTCTAATACGGCAATTATTGGCCGGGTAGGCGGCCTAGTTCACTACATCGATGTAACAACGCCAGCCTCACCAGTGCAGATCAGCACTTTTAACGCGCAAGCTAGCGTTAACGACTTAGAACTTTTTAACAGTAACAACTACTTGTTTGCTGCAACCGACGAAAACACTATGGAGCTCCAGGTTATCAACCACACAGCTTTAACCACGCCAGTTCTACTCGGCTCACTCAACACTAGCGCCGATATCAATGGCGTAAGTTATTCCGCAGGCCAAGATCGTCTTTACGCCGTTACTGATGATAATTCTGCAGAATTAATCGTAGCGGGGCCACAATGAAAAAATCAGGTTTTACATTTATCGAAGTAATTCTTTACGTGGGGTTAGTCAGCATTTTGGTTCTGTCGGCGGTTATTTTTGGCTGGGATGCTATCTACACTAGCAGTAAAAGCCAAACTCAACAAAAGCTTAGCAATTCTTTGCGGTTTGCAAGCAGTCGAATTGAGCTCGAAATTAGAGCCGCAAGCGCAATAAATTCAGTTACCCCGACCTCGGTCTCTTTGGCTTCGCTCGACGCAGCCCGCAACCCAACAGTAATAGACTTAAGCTCTGGCCGTGTACGAATCGGATGGGGAAGTTCCGCCCCCTGCCCGGCAACCAACCCATGCAATTTAACACCACAGGATGTTAATGCTACCTTGAGCTTTGAAAACTTAAGCCACGGCAACTCAAACAACATCAAGTTCACAATTGGTGGTGAGTTAACCGGCGATCGCAGTGAATTTAAGGCGAGCCAAACACTAACTTCTGCCAGCGAAGTGAGGGCCGAATAATGCAAAAGGGTTACGTTGCAATAATTAGCGTTATAGTTTTAACTGCGATTTTAACAATAATCACAATAACGTTGACTGCTTCGTCTATAAATAGCCTGCAATCATCACGAACCATGGCGGTTTCTTACAAAACCCTAAGTGCCGTCGAAGGTTGCACCGAAGATGTTTTATTGTATCTGCGCGCAAATAATTCACTTCCGGCAAACATCATAACGCCCACAACAACCTGTACGATCACTCTTAACTCACACACTGGCAATATATGGGACTTTAAAGTTGCAGGGAGTTATCAAGATTACACCAAAAACCTACATGTTATAGCCGAACGGAACACTACGGTCAACATCCTAGACTGGCAGGAGGGGCCATGAAAAAATAGCCCAAGCACATTTTGTTTAAAGTAAAAGGAGATTAAAGATGAAAAGTAAAAAAGGTTTTACAATTCTAGAATTATTAATAGTTATAACGGTTATCGGAATTCTAGCTTCTATAGCTCTAGTCTCGTACGATCCAGCCCGACGTTTTGCTGATTCTCGAAACTCTAGGCGATGGAGTGACGTTAATACAGTTTTGACGGCGATTCATGAATACATCGTTGATAATGACGGAACACTACCAACGGGCCTAACGGCTGGTCAAGCAGTAACCGACATAGGGACATGCGGAACCTGCGACAATTTAGCAACACCACTCGCAAATTACATAAAAGATATCCCACTCGATCCTAGCGGCGGCACCACAGACAATACCGGATACACTGTTGCAGTGGACTCTAACGATATCGTAACCGTCGCCGCACCAGACGCTGAAAACGGTGCAACTATTTCAGTCTCGCGGTAATAACCGTCAAAATTAGCCCGCAGTAACATAATGTAATAAACTAATTTTAGACGCCCATTTGCAACAAAGGAGATTGAAATGCCCACCCAGCAGGAAATTGTAAACTACATAAAGGACCACCCTGTAGCCGTTTTGGGCACTACAGGCAAAAGCAGTAGGCCGTTCGGTGCAGCAATTTATATTTACGCTAAATCAATCGACCAGCTTTACTTTATTACAAAAACCGAGACTCAAAAATTCAAGAATATACAAGAAAACCCTATGGTCTCGGTAACTATCGTTGACTCGTCGGACAATAGTAGCTTGCAGCTCAGCGGTGATGTCTCAGTAGTAAATGATGTCAGAATAATCGATCAGGTTATGAGAGAAATGTCTAAGATTTACGCAAACTCAGCAGACTGGTTGCCGCCTCTTGCAAAAATAAGGGCCGGATCTTACCAAGTGATCAGTATTAAACTCCTTACCGCACGGCTAGCGCATTACAAAGGTCACAACGCTGGTGATAAAAATATTTTTAAGGATCTTAAAAATGAAAACTGAGCTTTTAAACTTAAATGGTAAAAGTGCAGTTGTAACAGGCGCAGGCGTAGGCATTGGCTTTGGAATAGCTTACCGTTTAGCCGAGGCTGGCGCCAATGTAATGATTGCCGATGTCAATCAGGCTAACCTAGATGAAGCCAAAAGCAAGCTCGACCCCAAAGGCTGGAAAATAAGCTACACGCTAGCGGACGTCGCCAAAGAACAGGACATAGATAACATGTGTCAGATGACAATCGCAGCTTTTGGTAAGATCGACATTCTCGTTAATAACGCCGGCATTTACCCCATCAAGCCGATGTCGGAGCTCAACACCGAAGAATTTGACCGAATTATGAGCGTCAACCTAAGAAGCGTCTTTATGACAACAAAAATTGTTAGCAAACATATGATCGCTAAGGGATTAGCTGGCAAAATTATCAACATTACTTCAATCGACGCACTTCATCCATCTATGATCGGCCTAGCCCCTTACGACGCATCAAAACATGGAGTCTGGGGATTCACAAAAAACGTAGCATTAGAGCTCGCGCCGCACAACATTAGTGTTAATGCGATTGCACCTGGCGGCATAATCACACCCGGGACAGGCGCTAAAAACGGTAAAGTAGCACCCGGGATGGAGGCTTTTACGGCAAAAATTCCAATGAAGCGATTTGGCGAGCCAGACGAAATCGGAAAGGTAGCCTTGTTCTTAGCCTCAGATATGTCATCTTATATGACTGGGTCACAAGTTGTAGTAGATGGAGGTGTTTTGTTAGCCTAAACTACACAACTTTTTGATGGTACCTGTAATTTGGCTCCTTTAAAACTGTCGTTGGTGATTTAAATCCGATAGGATTACATCCGTATAAAACGCGCATTACTGAGTTTGTGGCGATTTCTTCGAAGCTTATGGTCGAAATCTTAGCTCTTCCCTCATTGCTCGAAGCATGGATATATGTTTCGAAATTCCTAACGATCCCAATTACGTGGCTCTAATGTCTAGCCTTGCGAACCAAAATGTACGAAAGCGCCGCCAACAATTGAACGCCTGCCGCTAGAACCGCAGACACTACAATCGATTGCTCGGCCAAATATCCGGCAACAAGTGCACCTACCGCGGCGGCAGTAATTTTTAAACTGGCGCCCGTTGTGAATACTTGGCTCCTAAACTGCTCCGGCGCCTCACGATGACGTACAGAAAACACCGCGGCTAGCTGAGGACCGTCGGCCAAGCCCGCAACAAACATGGCCGCCAAAACCACAAAAACATTGCCCGCGAAAGCCAATAGCAAAAGAGCAGTAGCCAAAATTATCGTAGTCGTCAGCGCAACAGAATCTGCACTATACTTCGTCGGCCACTTAGCATAAAGAGATGTCGCGATTAGAGCCCCGACCGAAAGCACAGACATCATAATTCCACCAAAGCCAACACTTCCGGTTTGAGTCAAGCCAATTAACGGACAAATTACCCACAACATACCAATACCCATGTAAGAAATTACCGACAAAAGTGTAACCCTAAACAAAGCTCGATTAGTAACAATGATTTTTAAACCAGACAGAACATCTTGTAAAAATGATGTTCGTTTTTCGAATTCGATCTTGTGTTTAGGCAAAATCCAAGCCATGGGCAATGCGGCAACTAGTAGCGCAATGATCACAGCCACAGCCCAACTCGCGCCAAGCCATCCAGCGATAATACCCGCCAAAGCTGGGCCAGCCAGCCCAACTATATTAAAAGTGGCGGCGTCTATGGCACTAACACGCGTCATGTGCTCTTTAGGATTAAAGGACTTTAGTCGCGAAGACCACCCTCCCGAAATCGCAGGCATAAAAATACCAGCCAACAGAGCAAGCGCGAACGATATTGTAGCCGGAACATGACCAATCGACCAAGCGATTAACCCAATTCCGACCGCATACAAGCCTAGCGAAAGAGCCAACGTCCGCCCTGGTCGCTCACTGCGATCAAGAACCGCACCGAGTAAAGGGCCTCCGATTGCAGCCGAAAACGTGAGCCCAGCAAGCAATGTTGAGCCTAGTGCTGCTGAGCCTAACGAAATTCCAAGCAGTAAGATCGCCTGACCGGTCATCTCGTCGCCAAGTCGAGCCGAAATAGCGCCTAGGAGGTAGTGTTTTAATGTGTAACGTATTTGTTGCTTTTTCATGTTACATAATAGTATACTGAGGCGATGGAAAAAGCAAATCAGTTTTCTTTAGGACCCACCGCGCACGCAGCGAAACGCGCCGCTGATATGGTTTATATTTTGCATGTTCAGCCACATTCAACAGAAAGAGATGTTGAGCAAATACTCAAAGTTTACGGCGAGACCAATCCCAAGATCACTAAAACCGATTTAATTGAATTAAAAGCCGCATCGAAACGACTATACGCCATATTTATTACTCAAAAGACCGACTTTGCAGTCAACTTAATAAATGAATTACTCCGAGATTACGCACACCAACCTAGACTAAGCGCTCATTCTGCAACTCCCTGGCACTTGCACATCGACAGTAACGATCACGCGCCATGGGCAGAATGGTTTGCGGCATCGTCGGCATTCGCGCTTGCCATCTTACTCGCCGAAAAGCAGCGTAATGTCTGCGGAATTTGTATTTGCGGCAAACCGTTTATCGACCTAGGGAAAGGTGGTGGCCGAAAATACTGTTCCAGCCGATGCTCAACTAGGGAGCGCGTCGCAAACCACCGAAGAAAGCGCCTACCAGAAATGGCGAAGGATCTTTAGTTAGTAAAATCAAAAAGACTTTCCACTGCAGAAAGTCTTTTTGATTTAGTTATTTTTTAGATTACTTTTTTCTGAACACGACTGCAGCGATCACGATCGCCAAAATCGCAGCACTTGCAATTACCGCAAAACCAGCTCGAAATCCTGCCAGTAAAGCATCTTGCATAACAATCGCAGTTGTAACACCGGCGATAATGACGACGGCGCCAAGCTCACGAGTAGTTTCGGCCAAGCCCGATATCAGGCCGACACGCTTAGGCTCGACACCAGTCAGTGCCCCAACCTGAATGGCTGGGATCGCCATACCACCACCAATTCCCATAAGTAAAAGTGTAGGCACGATATCTAGCATAAACATAGGTTCAGCCGGTGCGCGTAAAATCCAAAGCACACCTACAACCATTGCTGACAAGCTTATAAATAAGAGTTGTTTAATAGAAAGCCGGCCAAGCAATTTAGCTCCAGTAAAAATAGATGCCGCAAACGAGGACACCGACATTACTAACCAAGCTACACCAGTTTGCGTTGGCGAAAAGTGGAGCTGTTGCTGCATATAAAGCGAGGTCATATATATGAACGCAAACAGCGCTCCGAACGTGAACAGCCCGATCAGTAACGAAGCAGACGACGTTCGATTTTTAAGCGCGGCAAACGGTACAAGCGGGTCACTCGAGCGAGATTCACTGCGCCAAAAAACTACAAACAATAAGATGGCTACTGCAAATGCACCCAGAGTCAGCGGCGAAGTCCATCCGGCTTCGACGGCATGGTTTAATCCGTAAATAAAGGCCAGAAGTCCACCTGTAACAGACGCGGCACCGAGTACATCGATGCGTTCGTTTTTAGTACGTGTCTCTTTGGGTAAGTTTTTCAAAGCTAAGGCAATCAACAAAGCACCAAGCGGGATGTTGATAAAAAATATCCACTGCCAACCTGGACCATCGGTTAATAAACCGCTTGCTACAACTCCAACAGATCCGGCTGCGCCACCAACAGCACCAAAAACACCCAAGGCTTTAGCGCGTTCTTTACCTTCGGCAAACGTCGAGGCTAGAATACCTAAAGCTGACGGCGCAATTAATGCCGCACCCAGACCTTGCACAGCACGGGCCGCAATCAAGACAAGGGCAGAGTCCGCAAATCCAGCCACCAAAGACGCTGCTGTAAACAAGGTAAGACCGCTCAAAAGTACTTTGCGGCGACCCAGAACATCGCCTAAGCGACCGCCCATTAATAAAAAGCCACCAAAAAATAGACCGTAAGCAACTACAATCCATTGCAGTGCACTTGAAGTTAACGACATCTGTTGGCCTATTGTCGGTAGAGCAACGTTAACAATGGCAAGGTCTACAATTACAATAAATTGCGCTAAACATGCCAAAAACAAAATTACTTTTTTATTCACAACTTACCTTTCGCATTAAAATTTGCGTCGTGAGCGCGGCACGATCTGTATTTTTTGCCATAAAAATTCCTACTTTTTTAGCTTATGTATTGCAGGTTACATTATAAACTTGCAAAATGCAAGTTAATTTGCTAAAATCACGTTATGTTGCAAAGCCTTCGTTCAGACTGTCCGTTAAATTTTGCTTTGGAAACACTTGGCGACAAGTGGAGCTTACTAATTGTCCGTGACATGGTTTTTTCGGGGAAGTTGACCTACAAAGAAATGCTTGAATCCAACGAAAAAATCGCCACAAACATTTTGGCACAACGATTAAAAATGTTAGAGCATGCAGGAATTATTGAAAAACAGTTTGACGCCGAGCGCAAAAGCAAAACCAAACAAACTTACATCTTAACTGAGCGTGGCATCGACTTGATTCCAACGATGGTTGAGATGATGCTTTGGAGTGATACACATAGCGAATTAAAAAATTCACCTGACATAATTACAGATGCTCGCAAAAACAAGGAGCAAGCTATTGCGCACCTACAAAATACCGTGCGCGCCCGAATCGCTGAGGTGAAATCAAGCGCCACCGCGTAGCTTGTCGAACCGGACCAAATTTGCTGTAAAATAAACTTATGGCCATAAAAATCTCCGGCGGAACTGTTCATAAATTGTCGACAGACTTACGCGCGGCGCTGCTAGCCCGCCCGAAGTCACTTCAAGCCTGGGAAAATATCACCCCCCTTGCCCGCAATGAATGGATTTGTTGGGTTACAACGGTCAAACAAGCCGACACACGCAAAAACCACGTTGAGAGAACAATAAATGAGCTCTCTGAAGGCAAGCGTCGCCCCTGTTGCTGGGTGGGATGTATCCACCGGACCGACAAACCGTTAAGCCCATCAATGAAATGGGTACTCGAAAGACAAGCTAAAAAGAAGCATTAGCGAATTATAATATGAGTTCTTTCCTGGGGGAGTCGCACTGAAGCGACTCCCCCGCCATGGGTACGGCCGGGCTAACCCGACACTTACCGCTTGGACTTGCAGAGGTTAGCGATCCGCTCCTGCGACTCGCCCTGCGGATTGGCGGTGATCACCTCGAGCTGCTTCTTGTAGGTCGCAGCATCCAGGTCCATCACCCTCCACTCAGCAGGCAGGTCCTTGGCCAGGATCTCGCCGTCGACCGGATCCAGTGTGGGCAAGTGTTGAGTCTTCGGCTCCGGCTGAAGTCGAACGATCTTGAAACCCCAGTTCTTGGGCTCCAACTTCGTCTCGGTTGTGGCCGTCGCCTTTCTCACCATCATGAACACCGGCTGGCAAAAGCGGTTGTTGTGACCGACCTCCACCAGATAAGCGAACGAGCCGTCCGCCTGCTCCTCGTGGGCGATCTCGCGACCGTTGGCGTCGAGACCGGAACCGTACCAACCCTTGCCAGACATCAGACTGTCGAGCAGAGCCAGATGTTCCTGCCGGCTGTTCTCAGCCTGAATCTCGGCCGTGGTCTCGTTGACCTCGTCGCGGATAGCACAGCCGCTCAGCGCCAGGCTAAGCACGGCTAGTCCGATGAGGATTTTCCTCATCCAGCACCTCCTTCTATTTGGTGCTGAAATATTTTCTAATAAATGATGTTCTTTGTCAAAATAAGTTCTTCCTAACTCCGGCCCCGCACACTTGCGCAGGACCGGAGTCTGTGGGAAACGCCCGCTCAGAAGAGCAGGCTGAGCGCGGACAGGATCAGGCCGAGCGCGCTCAGCACGCAGATCAGCCCGAACTCGCGGCGCTCCAGTAGCAGCAGGTAGTTCCAGTGATGCTCGCCTTCGACCGCCTCGAGGTATATGTACTCCAGAAGAGCATCATCGCCATTGGCGGCCGCTTGGACTCGCTTGAGCGATGTCCGGCGGGTGTTCTCGTTGCGACTTGCACGCTTCCAGTTCTTGGACTTGGGCGCGAACATCACGTACGAGATCACCACAGCGAGGATCATGAAGACGAGCGAGGTGGCGACCAGCGCCATTGACGCCAGACTGACGTCGGCATTGATTAGGGCGATGATGCCCGCCGCAACCACAGCGATGTTCGCCATGACGGCCGCGTTCTTCTGCGCGTTGTCGAGCCCCGAGGCCTTACGCTGCGCGTACACCGACTTCTGCTCTTCGATCAACGTCACCTTGGTGACCCGATCGGCAATCGCGTTGAAGTTCTCGATGTACTCCGACTTTTCGACGGAACTCAACGGTGGCATAGACCCCGTCAGAACCGCTCGAACAACCCAGTGCATTTCTACCTCCGGTTGACTAGTTTCCCAGAAATATTTTATACAACATTTCTTATAAAAAAGCAAGATAAGTTTATGCAAACGATGGCCGGTCCCAACACAACTTAGCGTTTAATAACTGGTAATTCCGACCAACTTGTTGTATAGGCCGGGCTTTTTAGCTGCTTTCGACTAAACCAGTAAGTTCGCATTGGGTCCTCACTAGCATGGCGAACCAACCGCGCCCCGACCGATCTATTTATTAAATCGACGGTTTGCATGAGTTTTATATGCTTGTCTAATTTTTTGGTATCGGCACCCAACTCAAGCTGGCGTGCGCTTTCAGGCAACAGGTTGGTTAGAGTCACGCCGGCTTTTTTATATCCAAAATCTTGATCATAAACTTTTTGTAGCCCTTGCAGAGCGGAGTTTATAAGTTGGCCAGTGTGATTGGTGGGCGGCATCAATTTAACTTCAAGGGAGCCACCGCTGCGAACTTCGGCGTGTTTCGATCCGTACAAAAAGACTGTAATTGAGCCAGCGATCTCTTTTTTATCACGCAATTTTGCCGCTGCCTGAGCCGTAAAAGTAGCAATCGCTGCTTCGAGCTCAAAATAATTACGTATCGTGTGTCCAAAGCTTCGACTCCGAGTCATGGTCTTTTGCAACTCATCGTTCACATCTAAACTTATGCAGCTTTCGCCACGGAGTTCACGAACTGTTTTGACTCCCCTAATACTCAGCTGATTCTGCGCCCATGTTAGATCGGCCTTGCTTAAATCGTAAGCGGTGCGAATACCTCGTCCTATCAATTTTGGCGCCGTTCGCCAGCCAACACCCCAAACATCACCAACCGGCAGCCATCTTAAAAGCCGTTCGCGCTCGCTATCGTTACCAGCCACACTAAAGGCGCCTTGCACGTCTGGGTTCTTTTTGGCAAAATCAGCCGCCGCTTTGGCCAGCGTTTTGCTCGGCGCGATTCCGACAGATACTGGAATTCCAATATTTTTAAAAACTCTAGCGCTAAGCTGCCGACCCCACTCCGAGTAATCTTTAATCGGCAAACCCGAAATTTCCAAAAAAGATTCATCCACCGAATAAACTTCAATGTTAGGAGATTCTTGCTTTAAAATCTGCACAACACGCTGCGAAAAATCTCCATAAAGCGCAAAGTTCCCCGAAAAAAGCGTAACGTTATTACGAGTCAAAATATCACGCATTTCAAAATACGGCGCGCCCATTTTTACGCCCATAGCTTTAACCTCGTTGCTACGCGCGACTATGCAGCCATCGTTATTACTTAAAACGCAGACCGGCTTATTCCATAAATCTGGTCTAAAAACGCGCTCACAACTTACAAAAAAGTTATTGCAATCAACTAGAGCGTAAATCGGTTTTACAGCCGCCATTCTTGTTTCGGCTCATCTGGAAAATCTTTAGGACTGAACAGCTGTATATGATCTGGCATTAAACGATAGACTTTTTTACCAGACGACCCGTCGATCACGCTGGATACAAACTTTTCATCACGATCATGTTTTTTTGCATAGCTTTTTAAGGCGCGCTCAAGTTCCGCGTCGTCGTCGACCGTCCCAGCCACGCCTTCAAATTGCAAGCCAACAACCGGCCAATCCGTCTTTATGGCCACTGCAGCAGCCGCTTGAGGGTTGTTTGAAATCTCTTGGCTATGTCGGCAATCTGTATCGCTCACCCAATATAGGTTTAAGTTTTCATCAGCGTCAAAAAGAACCGTACAGACCCAAGGCTTGCCATCTTGAATGGTCGCTAACTGCGTAACTTGGCCTTGTAGAACATAACTTTTAATAAGATCTTGTAAATTCATAATTTAATTATACTCGCGTTTTATGAATTACGTAGGTTACAACACCCCATATACTAGCCTCCGCGGCTTCGTGTAGCGAAATTGGTGGGTAGTCTGGATTGGCAGCAATCAACCAGGCTTTGGTTCTGCCTTCGGTTTTAAGGTGTTTTAAAGTAAACTCACCATCTACAGCCGCTATTACAATATCGCCATTTTTTGGATTTAAAGATTTGTCGATAACCACGATATCACCCCCGTTAATTCCGGCGCCTACCATCGAGTCTCCTTCGACCCTTACATAAAAAGTGCTGATTGGATTCTTGACAATCAAATCGTTAAGATCGAGAGCCACGCCACGCGCATCTTCTGCCGGGTTAGGAAACCCAGCCCTAACAGGGGTAGAAATTATCTTAGCAAAGTTCGTCAAGTCTTTTTTCACAATTTTTATTATACCTCATTAACAGATGAAAATCTGTGGAAAAACATGATTTTACTCATTAGCATAGTTGACATTATTAAGGTTTAATGTTACTATAAAACAAATCTTAAACGAGGTGTTCAAGGTGAATTTTATTAAAAAATTGTTTAAACCAAAGATGTTTGCGTTAGGCCTAACTATGGCCGTTGCTGGATTGCTTGGTTACAATACATTAACTCAAAGCGTTGTTCACGCTCTTCCGCAAGACTGTGACGACAACTCTATTATTTGGTGTGGTTTTCAAAACCTTAACGAATTTAAGAGTAAGTACAACACTAACGCCACTAAGGACTTAAAAAACCTTTACGCACATAACTTTAACAGTAGCGTTGCAAATGGCGGTTTAAGCCAAGCCGACTTAGATCGTTATGTTAGCCAAGGCGTTCAAGGCTGGGCATGGCGCGATGGTCGCGTGACTTCAATGGACGGTAACACCGTTTACATGACTAACGCATGGAGCCTTGGTCGCCAAGACCGCCAAGACCCACGTCGTGTCGCAATTAAAGTTGGCACCGAAACTTACTACAAGAGCATATTAGAAGTTGGCTTTGCTCCTACAACTCAAAAAATCCCAGTGTTCATTTTGTTCAACGACGACGGTGAAGTAGAATTCGCTGCAATGAACAGCTGTGGTAACCCAGTTTGGGGTAAAAACGTTAAACCTGAATACAAATGTAAATCTTTGTCTGCCGACAAGATCAATCGCAACACATTCAAGTTTAAAACTGACACCTACGAAAAAAACAATGCTAACATCACAAAAGTTGAGTACGACTTTGGTGACGGTAATAAAAAAGAAGTTACTAACAAGAGCGAGATGTTCGCCTACCAACACAGCTACACCAAGGCTGGTAAATACACTGTAAAAGTTACAGTTACCGTAACTTTGCCAGGCAACAAAACTAAAACCTTTACTAGTGAGTACTGTGTTACCGAAGTAACTGTCGAAGAAGAAAAAGTTCCTGTATACGCCTGCGACACTCTAAGCGCTAAATTAATTAGCGGCAAACGCAAATACTTGTTTGAACTACAAGCTACCGCTAAAGACGGCGCAAAACTAAACAAAGTCGACTTTGACTTTGGTGACGGCCAAGCTGCAAACAACATCAAACCTGCTGTTGAAACTGGCAAAATCTTAGTAAAAGTTGAGCACGAATACGACGCAAAGCTAACTGGTAAAAAAGTTATTAAAGCCAAGCTAGACTTTAGCGTAGCCAACGGTGTGCAAAGCAAACAATGTCAGGTCGAGATCGAGCTTCGTGAGTATACCTGCGAGGATACCCCAAACGCGCCTGAATGTCAGCCTCCTGTAGAGGAATGTAAGCCCGGAATCCCTAAGGGTGATGACGCCTGTAAGGAAATCCTACCAAAAGAGATCGTTAAAACCGGTCCTGCCGAAATCGCAATGAGCGCTCTAGGCCTTGGTAGCGTAGCTGGTGCTGGTATGTACTACCGCGCAAGCCGCAAAAACCTACTAGACAAAATCTTTAAGCGATAATAACTGACCGCTCTAAGCAACTACGGCCGCCCCTGTGAATGGGGCGGTTTTAGTTGTATAATAAACATATGAGTCGTAAAAATAAGAAGCGTGATAGAAAGTATTCCGGTGCAGATGCAGCTGCTTCTAAACCTAACATCACTCGAGTTACTGCCGTAGTGCGGTCGCCGCTGGGTGAATGGTGGCACGAGAACAAAAAGCGCGTAAAACTAATCGCTATGATTGCGGGTGGGATTGTTATTTTTGGGTATTTGATTTACGAGTTTATTCGCATTATTAATTGAAAATTTGGTTGTTACAGTTCATAATATATTGGGCTACAGAAAGTAGTCTTAATTTCGATACCCGAGGGAGAACTCGGTGGCAAAGTCGAAGCAATTCGGCGCCGGACAAAGCCAACCCCACATGGACGGGCGAGGTCAGTCTGGTCAGCCCCGTCGCGGAAGTAGCGGCGGCGGTCGAGGCAACGGCGCTGGTGGTCACGGTGGCGGTACGTTCATCGACCACCTACTGGGCCTTGGCTCCAGCAAGATGAGCCACGGCAAGGGTAAGGCCAAGAAGAAGCGCAGGTAGCTTCATCAGGCCCGATCAGCAAGACAAAGTCCTCACGCCCTTCGAAGAGGGCGTGAGGCAATCACAAAATGAAGACAATATTTTTTACAAAAAACTACAAACCCCACAACTGGGATATAGCTCATTTATATGAGCATATTGTCATTGCAAACCTTGAGGATACTTTAGCTAAAAAAGGGTTCGTACCAGACATTGACTTCTTTATCTTTGCCAACACATTTAGTGGCCACTTAATTAAGCTGTCGTTTGTTTTTTACGACGACAACACAATTAGTGTTTTTAAGGAATCCTTAAAAAACCTACAGCCACCCGAGGACGTCCAAATTACTGCAGCAATAAAAGAGGTTGAAGCAGAGGATGCATGCAGAATTAATTTTGAAATCGACGCCTTGAAGGATGCCTTGAATAAGCTTTACAACAACGACTGGCAAAAAACAAGTAACTTTAAAGACCCTCAGGACGCTGATCATGAAAATTTAGACTACTACAAGTTTATTCCTGCGCTTGAAAACTTTAATGGATTGCGGATTAAAATTAAATTACCTAAGACAGCTTATGGACAAAACGATGAGAATCTTGCAATTTTCACAAGGCTGTCGGTGATTTTAGCAGACACGATCAGTCGAGAGCTTCGTAAGAAAACATACGCCTACTGCAAAATGAGCGACACTCTACAAGAAAAAGAATCGACTACAGTTACTGCAGGGTATTTAATATCTAAAACCTTCAGCAAAAAAGAAGTTTTAAAACTAGCCCGTGAATCTATAACTCAAAAAAAACTACACCCTAAATACAAACAGATAAAAAATCACATTGCCGTATGGGCCAAAAACTACAAGCACGGATTTGATAAAGATAAAATAATTGAATTACTTAACAGTAGAACTTTAGATTTATTACTTAGTAGTATTAAGATTGACGTAAGTTTATCAAAGCCAACCCAAGACGAGATCAAACGGTGGAGGGAAATTAATTCTGATCAGTCTGAATAATTGAACTGGGTTTTTCTTTCAAACTACTCGGCAGCAAAAACCCAAACGTACTCCCCTTGCCTACTTTAGAGTCAAAAATTAAACTACCGCCCAGTGCGTTAACTACTTTTTTAGCCATAAACAGACCGATTCCAGTGCCATCTGGCCGAGCTTTTTTGGCATTATCAGCTCTAAAGAACTTACTAAATAATTTGTGGCGTTCAGCTTCGGGGACACCGATTCCGTTGTCTTTTACTTCTAGTTTATAGCCTTCGGGTAGCGCGGATAACCTGACCTCGACTTTGCCTTGAGGTCGGGTGTAAAAAATAGCGTTGTCTATAAAGTTCATGATTACCTGGTGGATTTTAGTCTCGTCCAAGTAAATCTCAGGGAAGTTTTGTGGCTTGTCGTAAATTAACTCAATGTCGCGGCGCTTCGCGGTTTCGCGCAGCTGTTTGACCTCTTGCTCGACAATATCCGCCAAATTAGATAACTTCCATTCAATTATAAACTTACCAGTTTGCAGGCGTGAAACATTTAAAAAATCACCGATCAAATAAACCATACGCTGAGTACTGCTAAAAGCCTGTTCCAACAACTCACGTTGCTGTGGAGTCACCCTACCCACATCGCCTTCTAAAACCATGCTAATGTACCCCTTGGCGCTCGTGAGCGGCGTTCGAAGCTGGTGCGAGGCCATGCTGATAAACTCATCTTTAATTTCGTCAAGCTTACGCAGCTTTTTATTGGTTTCACGAAGCTGAGCCGTAGCGTCTTCGACTTCTTGTTTAAGTTTTAGGTTAAAGTTTTGGATCTCCTCAAAATGCAACGCATTCTGCAAGGCAATAGCTAACTCCTGCGATACAGTGCTCAGAAGCCTTGTGTCGCGCGTCGTGTATGTTTGACCAGACTCTTTGTGTCCCAAAACAATATAGCCAATTACAGCGCTGGTTGATCTTAAACGCACAACTGCATCAACCTTGTTTTCTTTTATTACTCGCGGCAGCTTAGAATCCGAGTAATCATCGAATAAGATACAGTTCGTTTTAGGAAACGAGAATTCCTGGATAGTGTTAAGCAATTCCTGATCCTCGCCCGAATGTACGTTGTTTAAAATAAATCTAACAAAAGTCGGTTTTAGTGCCCGCGTTAAAATGTTTGAACTCTTTTGAATTATCAGATCAAGATCGATTGTGCGTGCTAATGCGCCGCTCAGGCTGTCAATGACATCTTGCGAGCTATATATATCCCTGAAAAACACACGCTTTGTTACTTTGTCAAAAACGCGTCTAATCAAAAGTAACAAGTAAAGTAGTAAGACCGTGCCAAGTGCCAAAATTATTACTTGACCAAAAGTCAATTTAACATTGGCAACATAACTTAAACCTAACACAATTGGAGTTATCACAAACACTGTCAAGATAAAAACTGTTATCAAATATGATAAAGCACGAATCACAAAAAAATGAATATCAAACAAGCCGCGATAAATCACGTAGAAAAACGAGAACATTGCAGCCAAAACCGCAGCCGGAATTAAATGTTGCGCGATTATACTCGCGGAAAAGTCGGATGTGTAAAAACTCGAAAATGTGACTAAAGCACCGACACTTGCCATCACAGTAATTAGAGTTATATCGCGCCGACGATCATTTTGATTTTTTGCATGCTTTAAATGCAAAATAATTTTAACTACTCCCGATGTTATGCAAAAAGCGCCAAAACCGATCAGCAGTCCATACCACAAGTCAAGCTTAGGAACGCCAATCCCCAAATAATCAATTTCGACATTCTGCACGTTATCGGATAAAAGCGTTATCAAACCGGTTAGAGTTCCGATGCTTACATACAGTAAATACTTGGGTTTTTGACCTGTATAAAGCCTAGCAAAAATCAAAAAGAATGCTGCCATCGGGCCAGCAAAAACAATCGAGGTCTGCAAAAACGCGACAGCAGCCGCATGATTAGCTGAGACAACCTGCGACAAAAACTGCATAGACTGCCAAATTCCCACAAAAAGCGAAAACAAAAAGAACCCAACATAAAGCGAGGTTCTTTTGCGCAATATAACCAAGCCGGCAATTACAAAAAAGCCTATGACCTCAATAAAATACAACAGCAGCAAAGTAAAGACTAAACCGTCCATTGCTGCCCAGTACGACAAAATAAGCTCATGCTTTAATTGTACATCAATTAAGCAGCAAGACACCAGTAATCGAGCTGGGCTGCCTTTTTTACTGGTTGAGTCAACAAAACGTTTTGCGATCGTCGGATCAAGAGCTCAGCGATTCGTGGAATATACATATCGGACAAGTTCGTTGATTCAAAAATCACATGCCAATCTGGATATTCTGTGCGACTTGCAAGCTCCAAGAATAAGTCGATAATACTCGACGAAAGCGCTAAACCCGCTTCACCACCACTTATCAGCTCAAAGAAATGAGCGACTTGCTTGCCGTTTTCTTTTGCACCCTGAATCGACTCCTTCAATACTGTCGAGTCGCAATCCATCCAGTCGTTATATTCCATGTTTGGCGCTAAAAATCCAAAACAAACCGCCTTACCATTAACAAATTTTACAGACGTTAAAACTTCGTCGCTGGTAACGTGCGCTTGAAAAAAGCTTTTTGTAACTTCCATCGAAATTGGGTGGTACGCACCTAAGACTTCGCCGAAACCCACCTCCGAGATCGCCCACAGGTCGTTGAGTAACCTTTGGTTCTCCATAAGTTCACGCGCCGTAAAAAGATAGGTTGCGTTGGAATCTTGTGACGGCTCGTCAGGTAAACTCTTCTCGGCTTTGTAAGCCTTCCAGGCTTCTGTTAGAGCATCAACGGGTTTAAGTCCAGTTTTTTCACCCATATACTCGCGTTCTGACTTAAAACTAAAGTCGTAAACGGCCATCCAGGATGTTTTGTTATCTGGTTTATCGATGCGCGGATCAGTAAATTCATAAACCTGTAGATCGCCAAAAAAGGCGAACTGCCTAGCTAGTTCTTGGCGCTTAAACTCAATATCAGCCTCCGATCCTTCGTGGAGTTGTTCAACCAAAATCCCAAAATCACCGCGCAAACCCTGACCTTCTAAAATTTGTGGCAACGAAAAATTTGCTTCGGCAACAGTATCTATCGGGATCGTTAACAACATCACCTCATGCTTTCCGACCATCTCCTTAGTCCGGATATCGTTATAGCGCGCCTCGTAGTCAAGCGGCACCAAAGCCGGCACTGTACGACCATCGATGTTACAAAGAATTGTGCGTTTGTCGCGAACGGCCCACTCATAAGCTTCTGGGTCTAAAATCCCAATTCGCCTAAAACCGTCGTTGGCCACGTCGCAAAATGCGCGGTAAGTTTCATAGTCTATCGGCGTTCCAATTTCTTTGTTTTCAACGTCGCGCTCTAGCTGGGATAATGGATCTGCAGCTTCATCAACCCGCTTAAATTCTTGATCTGTTGGGTCGTGAGTTACTATTTCCATTTTTACCTTTCCGAATCTATAAATACCCTTTTGGGAACACTAAAACCGTTAAAATCCGAGCCGTATACTACTGTGTACGCACCAGAATTTGGAAAACATATTTTGTCGCCAACCCCAACGTTATCAGGCAGGGTCATCTCTTCTGGAAAAACGTCTTGCGAGTCGCAGGTCGGGCCAGTCAAAACATAGTCTTTGGTCGATTCGCTTGTTTTATCCTGGCAATATGGCGGGTATGGGAAAGGTTTAAAACGTAGAGCACCTGCAAAGGCCTGGAAAATACCGGTATCTAAAAATAGCCAGGTTTTACCGCCGCGCTCTTCTTTACCGATCACACTAGTTATGATCATCGAAGATTCAGCCGCTAGATAACGTCCTGGCTCGGCGATAAATTTAATGTCATCGGCGTCAGCAATTGCAGCATTGACTTGTTCGGCAACCTGCTTAAAAGTCGTATCACCTTTGTGGTACTGCGCCGGAAAGCCACCACCAACATTGATCATATCGGCCTTTACACCGCTCTTTTGTGCATTTCTAATGATTTGAATACCGTTTTTAATTGCGCTTGTCCATTCGTTTAGGCCAGTTTGTTGGGAGCCAACATGAAACGCAATACCTTTAGCAGCCAATCCCAGTCGTTCGGCGTACTGTAAAAGTTCAGTTACATCTTCGGGCGCACAACCAAATTTAGTCGAAAGTGGAACAACACTGTGGCTATCATCCATTTTTACCCGAGCAAAAACTTCAAGCTTTTTGCCACTTTTAGCAAGTTTATCTAGCTCTTGTCTAGACTGAAAGGTAAATTTAACCACGCCTTTTTGTACGGCTTCATCTATGTTTTGTTGCGATTTGACAGGGTTATTAAAGGCGATCCTAGCTGGGTCTACACCAATATTTAAAAGTTTATCAATTTCGCCAATAGATGCGGCGTCAAACCCAGATACTTCTTCACCCACTACGCGCAGTACTTGGTCGTCTGGATAGGCTTTCATTGCATACGAAAGTTCAATTTTTGGCATTAACCGTTTAAAAGTTCGGCAGTGGTTTCGAATCACCCCAAGGTCTGTAAGCATAAATGGCGTTGGGGTCTGCGTATTTAAGTTGCTATTGTAACTCATTATCTAACTCCTTCTTGATCGGCAAAAGATGTAAATTTTACATTTGCAATATTGGCAGTCGATATAGTAAAGTTAGTTAGGTGCTTTTTAAGCGCATTGTAATTGCTGTCGATTTTTTTAAGATCGAATAAAAAATAAGGGGTAATGTATTCTAGACGTTCAATAAACTTGACGTTTAGATACTTGCTTTTTTTGGCATATTTCAGCATAACTGTCATTGATTTGACTGTTTTTAGGTATATCATACCTTCCTAAAAATTGCAATATCTAGAATTTATTATATAAATACACATCCAAAGTGTATGCGCTTATGCTCATGATTTTTTGGGATTTTTAGGTTATAATTAAATAACTATGAAAAACGACAAGCCTCTGAAAATCGCAATTATCGAAGATGACGATGTGATCGCCCAAATGTATCGAATGAAGTTTGCGAGCGAAGGTTTTGACGTTCAAGTTGCGTCTAACGGCAAACTGGGCGTTGACCTTTGCCAAGAAATGCAACCCGACATGATTTTATTAGATTTGAAAATGCCCGAAATGACCGGCGAACAAGCTTTGGCAAAAATTCGCGCAACAGATTGGGGCAGAACCATTCCGGTTATAATTTTGACAAACCTCGGCGAAGAGGAGGCCCCGAAAGAACTAAAAGACTTAAATGTTCATTCTTACATTGTTAAAGCTGATTTAACTCCAAGTCAGGTTACCCAAAAAGTCAAAGAAGCTTTGGGCGTAGCTTAGTTCATTACGCCGTTTTCGGGCTCTAAAAGCGGCTGATTTATGACTGGCTCACCAGGCTCATAACCGTTGGTTTGCCATATGTACGTGTTTTTTAGTAAATCCACCACGTCACCCGCAGCTTCGATTCCTTGACCTGTTACGACTAAAACTACCGCAGTAATCGCTGCCATTCCTAACTTTCGTCGCCTCTGAGCTTTATGTTCGAGGTCTTCTTTTAGCGGCGTTCTTTCGCTGTACCGTCGGTAAATATTCATACCGAACTTATATAACTTTTGCTTAGTTAAGTCAATTCAAGGAGGCTGCGCGGATCACATTATCAAACAAAGCACACACCGTTAACGGCCCAACGCCGCCCTTTTCGGGAGTAATGGTAAGATCATGACGCTCACGTGCAGCCGGATCAATATCACCTACGAGCTTCCCTTTATCTGTAGCCACGCCCGCGTCAACCACAACGGCGTCAATTTTAATCATGTCAGATTTTACAAGCCCTGGCGCACCGGCTGCGCTAATTAAAATATCCGCGTCGCGAATAACTTGTTCATTCCCAGAGGTCTCTTTTGTTACAACCGTAACATCCAAGTTAAGTTCTTTAAGCATTTTCTCAAGAGGAGCCCCAACCAAACGACCACGACCAACAATTACAATCTTTCTACCCCTAAGTTCAATATTATAGCCATCTAGCAACCACATAATCGAAAGTGCGGTAGCAGGTTGCAAAATTGCGTTTTTGCCCAAGCCATCGACATCCTTTTTAGGATCAACCGCGTTTAAAAGCTCTTCTGTCTGAGCGGGATCAGCAAGCGGCAGCTGGATAATTATCGCAGTCACATCGTTCGCCGCATTGAGTTTTTTGATCAGCTCCAAAGCCTCGCCTTGCCGAACAAAATGCTCCTCTACATCAATTAAAATATCGTTACCGTAAGCTTTTTTAAGCCGGACATAAGCCGCGATCCGCGCATCGTCAATAGTGCGAACAATCGCCAACTTAGGAAAGATTTGTTGCGACTGCCGCAACGCCCGCACCTGCCGAGCCTGCCGCTCCTTAATATAACCAGCCAACTCAAGACCGTCTAGAATTTTCATATAGTTATTTTAGCATTTTTACATCTGTTTAGCGAATTCAACGAGCATGCTTCAAGCTAGTGACGACTATCATAAACTCCCTATCCTGCGTCTGACTAGAGTGAATAACATCAAAACCATTATCGCTAAATTGATCAATTACTTCTTCGGCTGATTGATGCTTATAGTACCAAAGCATTATTACATCACCTTTTTTAAAGTCTACAGACTGTGTCAAATTGCAGGCTTCAATTTTAAAGTCAATGGTCAACGACACTCTTAATTCTACGCCAAGATACCTGCGCTGTAGCTTTTCATCAAACCCCATTACTACATTAAATAAGGAGTCGTCATCAATATTCAAGAGGTCGACAACAGTCCTGTAATTAGAGGCTAGTTTTTTCTCACCTCTGCTCCGCTCAAAGCTAAAAATACTCCTATTCCTAATAGTATCCAATTTCTGACTATGTATAAGATAGTCATCTGGACCCATGCTTCCGTACAGTACTCTCAATGCGTCATTCATTGATTGGAAATTACAAAGAGTTCCTCCTAAAAATAAAAGTAAATTTACAGACTTATCATTTTTATCCTTAGCAATTACCTCACTAAATCTTTCGTAAGTCACATCGCGAATATCGCCTTCAAAATTAAATCCAACGCCAAACCATTTTTTCAAATTTTTCTCGGCCAAAACCAGCATTTCTGGACTGGAATCGATTGCAATGTATCGCCCCATCCTGCCCTCTTTTATAAGATCAGCTATAAATTCTCGAACCGGCTCTGCATTTCCAGGTCCAACATCAATAACATTTATTTTATATCCATTCGTGATCGAATCTATGTAACTTTTAGTCATCTTCATGAGAGCGCTTTCAGGAAGCGACCCGTATTCGCTAAGTCTAATCTTAACTTGTCTATCCCAATACGCTGCGCCTTGCCCGTGGTAGTTATAAGACCACGGCAACTCTTTATTAACGCTTAAAGACTTTACGATATCCAAGACTTGCTCAGGAGAAAAACGGGCATAAAACTCAGGTTTTGGCGTTACGATTTTGTGGCTAAGCTTATTAACGTACTTCTTCCTATCCTCCAACAGTTCCTCGATGACTTTCGAGTTCTTATTCGTTGCAGCTATAAATGACTTACCCGAATCCTCAATCATTGATAAATCTAGTTTGCCGTTTTTTGCAGCTTCCACCCACTTGCCAACAGTAGTTTGAGAGACGTTATATCTTTTAGCTAGTTCATGATTTCTGAAGTACTGCATGAGATTCTACAACTTTGTTATTGACATGACTTATTTTATGAATATATCATTTACTTAAGCAACTGGTAAATGCTGTAAATATTATCTACAGATATCAAGAGTAGCACAAACTGTAAAAAATTTCATTCTACTGCTAGACCGAGGAGGGTACGTGAGGCCGCGTTCAGATGTAATTGTTGTTGCTAACAGATCTAAAATGATTGAAGAATTGATATCGCAAATTCTAACATACATACCCCATGGTCAGGTCGCCGTAATTTGTGACCGACCTCACGCCCTATTATCGGTGATGCGCAAAAAATGGAAGCTTCAAGACCGTAAACTCAAAGTTGACCGCGCCAGCACTTTAGATAAAACCAAGATCGAGCTTATTTCTCAGCAAATTTCAATGCGCGAATCCCTGAAATTCAGCGCCGGCTCCTCGGGTCAAGCGGGTGTTCGCTTCATGAAGTCGCATCAAAACGACAATCGAACTAAACAGATTTTTTGTGACGTCCAAGAAGGCGCCGACATCCCAAACGGCGCGACACACATTAAAGTTAAATTACCTACCCCCAAACCTCTTTAAAGCCCGCTCGTGCGCTTTTTTAGCTTCTTCTTCGCGATTATGCGGGTGGGCTTTGGTTTTTAGGTGATCCAGCAAATGCTGCGACGCGTGTGCGACTTCTTTAACTGCATCTTCAAAAGCCTCTCTGTTAACCTCTGACGGCTCGTGGAAACCGGATATTTTACGAACATACTGTAAAGCTGCCGCAAAAACCTCGTCATCGGTTGCCGGCGGATCAAAATTATATAAGGTCTTAATATTCCTGCACATGCTTTAATATTAACAAAAACCCGCACTTGGCGGGTAATCGCTATTTTGCTGGTGCTTGCGGCACCACAGCCACGCCAATTAAATAAGCCAGCACTCCCGGGAATACACCCGTAAAGATTGTAACAATTACCCAAAGTAGTCGAATGATTGTTGAGTCTACGTTTAGGTATTCGGCGATTCCACCGCAAAGGCCGGAAATTTTCTTATCGCGATTAGAAAGATACAGGTGTTTCATAATTTAATAATTTACTACATATTCATCGTCTTGGCTATTTAAAATTTTAATAATCGACCTAGTGACAATGTCGCTCGTCATTTTATTTGCCCTATGAGTGTTAAACGCCGAGCTGGAGTTTGAGCAATAAAAATTGCTAAATGATATTTTTTGAAACTCAGGATTTTTAGGTGTCCAATCTAAGAATCCTCTGATTCTGCCGTTCTTTAGCTCCGCCAAAAGCGCTTCTTCATCTGTCACGGCAATGTTCAACGACGTTACGATTGCACCATTTTTTAACATCTTCAGTTTGTCGGCATTAACGTAATCTTCACCGGCAGCAGCCGAGACACAAAACAACACGATATCGCTAGTTTTTAAGAGTTGGTTAAGATTTTGTTTTTTGAATTTCACATTCTTGACGCTTTTACTCCAATAAACTACGTTTGCGCCAATTGCATCAAAAAGCCGAGCAGCTTCCAAACCAATGTGCCCTAGGCCAATTACTCCCACTTTAAGCTCGCTGATTTCTTTTACGGTATTAAAAGTTTTGTCACCCATTTTGCCTAATCCAAACAGATCGCGGTTCATCGCCAAACCAGTACTTAATAACCATTCCGCAACTGCCTTGGCATTAATATGCGGCGCGTTAGTAATTTTTATGCCCATACTGAGCGCCTCGCGCCACCCAGGCACGAACTGTCGCCAGTCGGTTGCGGCAACCGAAATCACCTTAAGATTGTCAAAGCTTTTAACAACGCCATCGCTCACACGCTCGTCACCGCCCAAAATATAGCCATCTTTGCCCTTTAGAGCCGATATAAGCTCTTGTTCGGTGGCACGCAACTTATCTAAGCGCTCCACAAATATATTAGCGTCATTAAGCTGTTTAACGTGTTCGTCGAAAATAAATAAGCTATCAGTTACCAGGATTTTCTTTTTAGACACGACTGAAGTATAAAATCATATGCTATAAGATAAAAACTGTCTCATTTTCTAGACAACAAAAAACTCCCTGCACAGGAGCTTTTTGATAAATTCTGGAGGGACCACTGGGACTTGAACCCAGGACACCCTGCTTAAAAGGCAGGTGCTCTAACCAGCTGAGCTATGGTCCCGCGTAGTTTTGCACTAACAAAACAGAAGAATTTTACCATTTTTGATCTGTTTTTGTCAATGCCCGTGTTTCTTGGCTGGTTTATTACCTCTTACAAATAAGGTATCAGCAACCGCCAAAATCAAACCTATCACAATTATAATGCTTTGATTTAAACTAAACCACTGATAAGTCTGTAACGATGGACCATCCAGATTCAAAGCCTCACCGAGTGGCTGCAACAAAAACACCAACGCCAAGACCGCAAAAGCTAATGAACCAATTATTCGCATCCACATTGCGCTGTAAGTTGGACCGCTAACCAACAGAATAATCGCTGGCGTGATTACTAAAAGTAACTCCACAAGTGTTGATAGTGGAATAAACTGAACCGAAACACCGTTGGATTCAAGCAGCGTGGTTACGATATTTGCAAAATTTGCGCTAATCAGTGACCCGGCAGCAAGTGCCAAACCAAGGACTCCAAACGAGCGCTTAGTTAAGAATGCTAAGGCAAATAAGGCTACGCCTATCCCGGCTAAAAAAATTGTAGCAGGCATAAGCACATATTAACACCAGCTGAGCAATTTTACGATCTTAGGCGCCAATGCGATCTTTTTTACTGCGTCGTTTGGCGTTTAGCTCAATATATTCAATTATTTTTTCGGCGACATTGCGGCCGGTTGTGCGTTCCACGCCCTCAAGTCCCGGTGATGAATTCACCTCAAGCACTAATGGGCCACGGTCCGATCGCATCATATCTACACCGCAAACTGGTAGCCCGGTTGCGCGCGCCGCTTTAATTGCAGTATGGCGCTCTTCGTCGGTAATTTTAATTGGCTTGCCTACTCCGCCTTGATGAATATTAGAACGAAAATCTTCATCCAAACTTTGACGCATGTAACTCGCCACAACCCTATTTCCAACTACTACAGCCCTAATATCTGTGCCAGCAGATTCTTTTACAAATTCCTGAACCAAAAAGTTCACACCTTCCACATAAAATGCCTGCATTACCGCCTTAGCGGCTTTGTTGGTCTCGGCCAAAACCACACCGTTTCCCTGAGTACCGCGCGTAACCTTAACAATTAACGGCGCGCCGCCTAGCTGTGCAATCACGTCGTCAAAGGCAGAGGTCTCACTGGCGAAAAGCGTTTTTGGGACACCTACCCCAGCTCGCGCCAAAAGCTGCATGGATCGCAGTTTGTCACGGGATCGCGAGATGGCAATCGAGCTTGCAGTTGTAAAAACACCCTGCATCTCGAACTGGCGCACAATTGCCGTACCATACTTGGTATAACTTTGCGCAATGCGCGGGATTATGGCATCATAACCACCTAAATCCTCACCCTCGTACCGCACAATCGGATTACTTTGCTCAACGGTGCCATAACATTCAGTATAATTAATAATATCAACTTCGTGACCACGTTTTTTTGCCTCATTAAAAATTCGCGTTGTTGCAACGCTTTCAGGCTCTCGTGATAGAATTCCGATTTTCATAATCCACGCGTCTCCTCGTCGTCGGTTGGACCTTCGCCGGTTTTTACATCCACTAAAAAGTCTCCTAACGCAATTAATTTTCGCCCAATTAGGGCAGGATATATCATTTTTGATCTGTCGTTAAGACTTATTCTGATTGAATATGTTTTTTCGTGCAAAACAAGATCAGTCACGATCATATAGCGCAGCTGGACACCATTCGCACTTTTGATTTCGGTGTAAAGATACTCATCGCTATAAAATATTTTGCCAGTATAACCAGGGCGATTTGTATTTAAAAGTACGAATTCGATGACTTTTTTGCCATCTTTCTCGATCTCTTTTACGAACTCGCAATCTAACGACGAAGTGTATGCACCGGTATCAACTTTAGCCAAAACATCTGTCAAGCCAAATTCTGGAAAGCTAATCTTTTCGCTCTTACCTAAAATCGGTCGATTCATTTTTTACCTTTGACCCGTTCGCCGATCATCTTTAAAAAATCCGTCAGCTTATCTTGATATTCAATCGCCTGTTCGCCACGACTTACCGCAATCACTCCAGGCATGCCGTTCGCCTCAAACATTCGCCAACCATTTGGCGTCAGTCCAAAGTCTACAGAATACAGCCTAAATTTGCCATACCTTTGTAAAACTTTATCAATATTGGAGCAAATCTGCAGTAAATCATCTGGCAGATCACTTATATTTAATAATCGATTTTCACCCCCGTATCCAAGGTTAGACTTAAAACCACCCTCGGGCGGAGTCCTAAGCGTCGCTGCAATGGGTTGACCGTTGGCCAGCACAACTCTAACATCATGACGTTTGTCGGTGATCCCAGGCACACCAGCGCTGGTCTCTATAAATTCCTGAACAATAAGCGGGAATTTTAGATTAGTATTGTACGCATCGCGCTTTAAGCCCACAAAAACACCATCACCAGAACTACCCTCGATCTCCTTAACTGCCACCATTTCGCTTGGAACAGAGTCAATTGCGTCTCTAAGTTCTTGTGCGCTTTGCACGTTTAAGGTTTTAGGATGAAACTCGCTCAAAACCTCGTAGGTTTTATTTTTGGACCAGCATATTTCATTGAGCTCGCGAGTGTTTACCGTTAGAACCTTCCCGTCATCAATAAAGTGATCTTTATTCCAAACCATATCAACGGTTATTTCACCGCGCTCTTCAAAATCAAAGTTATCGCCATCCTTTACTGGATGCCAGTGTTTACTGAACTTTCCCTGACCTAAATATGTGCTTTGGCCAACCAAAATCGCAGGATAAATCCCCTTTTGTTCAAGTTTTAAGCCAATCTCAATATAGGCCTGTCGATAGTGCGGCGCCTTAAATTCAAAGTAATTATCGCGTTTTTCTCGGAAAATTCCAACAATCGGCTTGTCCATGTGGCATATTGTACGATTAAGTAATTTTTTATCAATAGTATTTTACAATTAACAGACTGGTGGAGGTGGGGTTTTACCCTTATTTAGGGCAATTACCGTTCTATAGCGCTCCACATAACACTTCGCCACCAGCTCAGCCGAGAACTTACGTTTTACGGACTCGCGGCAAGCGACTGGATCAATCTGATCGACCATTTGTGTGTATTTTTTGAACTCTCGATAATTTTTGGCCAAAAATCCATTTACGCCGTGATCGATTATTTCTGGTAGCGCACCGCGATCCATAGAAACTACCGGAGTTCCGCAGGCTAACGCCTCTATCGCGGCCATTCCAAATGGCTCGTCCCACTGTATCGGGAACAAAAGCGCTTTGGCCTTGCTTATAAACCTAAGTTTGTGTTCACCTGCAACTTCGCCAACGTATTCAATATTATCGGCGACGTGTGGAAAAATCCGATCACTGTAATACCGAAAGTCCACAGTTCCTCTAAAATCGCTTAATGGATTCGCTAGCTCCATACTTAGTTTACGTGGGGATGTAATCCCTGCAACAGCACCAGCCATTTTTAACTTGTAATCTAGGTCTTGGCAGACTTTAACGGCGATCGCCTGACCTTTCTCTGGATGGAATCTTGCGAGTGTAATAAAGTAGTCACTCTTTTTTTGCACAAACGGAAACTGTTCAACGTTAATCATGTTGTGCACAACTGGCAGCAAGCGTGGCTTTAACTCTTTTGGAGCAGCGTCGGCCAAGGCTTGCGAAATCGGTACAAAGTGTACATTAGCCGTACCAAATCTTCGCCACATTCGCATGTTGTCTGGGATTCCCATAGCAATACGATCCGGGGTCGTAAAGCATGGGCCATGAATTGTGTGAACGACTGGCGGCAAACTTTTGTCGGCGAAAGCAAAAGCTAACGGACCTAAAAAGTTATTGTGGTCATGGATTACATCAAAACCACCATCCTCACGGATGGTGTTAATAGCTTCCAACATGTGCGCCACGCTAATTGGCAAAGAATCATACTGAGGTTTATGTATATATTCATACTGCCCAGTTTTATAAACCCAATGGTTTTTATCGGTTTTTAGAGTTGTGTCGCCGGTCGCGAACAGCTCAATTTTAACACCCAGCTTCATAAGTTCTGGAATAAGCGCATATAGGACATTCTCAATCCCGCCATAACCTGCAGGCGGAATCGGAAGCCACGGCGGCGCTATCATTGCTACACGTAGTTGTTTTGACATTCTAATTTTCTCCCTCCTCTTACATACGGTGCAAGACAGCACATTGTTTCAAAAATGCCCAAGAACACCTTAAGTAAGATAAGCTACTAAAAGTATACCAGCAACAAGTTTTAAAAATCAAGTTAACTTTTTTGGTAAGCGCTCGATTATACTTTTTACATTTTCCTGTTGTAGAATCTCGTCTTCCAATGCTTTAACTTCGCCTAAAACTGGTTGAATTGGCTGCTCGGAGTGGCGGTAATTTATGATATTAATAATTGCCGAGATCGTCCAAGCTTGTCCCTGCTCAGGTAACTCTGCGGCGGCGAATTCGTGCAAAGTGGGCTCATCAGGATTTTCCTGACGGTAGTGGTATTTTGGTCTACCTAAGCGATCTACGTAATAAAACTCGTAAAATTCACCGGATTTACCTACCGCATGCAAGACGCAGTCGTCTAATAAATTAGCTAGTCTATAAAAACCATGGTTTCGTAATCCTAGGGCAATCGCGTGTGTATGCTTTGGCCAACTCACATAACTACCATGGTAGTCGGCGTAGCTTACAAGATCAGCATACTTGAGCGAGCGTATCCGCGGGCCAACAATTGTCATGAATTCTTCGCTAAACAGCTTTTTTACCAGCGCCTCTATATGAGACCACATTCGATAGTGGGGCGTTAACCTGAGCATGCCACTTCCAAGCAAAAGCGCCGAATTGGAAGAGAGTGCGCTGACAAAACGGGTCTTGCCGTTAGTACTTCGATCCAACCCCATTGCAAAGTACTTTTCATCGTCCATCCACATGCGCTCGAGCGTGTTGTTGCGCACTATACTCGCTAAATGGCGCCAGCTGTTAGCCTCGCCGCCATCGAGTGCCACGAGCTCAGCGGCTGCGCGGAGAGCATCATACGCATGGCCTTGCAACTCTATCGCTGCAACGCCGCTATCGCTATTGGCAATCGTTCCATCTTTGTGCAAATACGACAAGCTCGAATCCGCCCAAGCCTGGTTGTAGAGCCCTTCGGGATTTATACGTCTAAATTCAAATAACTTCCACGACGACGCCGTGATTTTTTCGACAAACCAAGAGGTTGCCTGACGAACGTACTCACGTAAAGTCATCTGATCGTTGCCCATCCTTGAGCTTATTTTGTAGTCTAATATTTCCAGACCATAAAGCTCGCAGTATTTATGAACTAAACTCACGAACCGTGGCGTGGCGTCAAACGAACCATAGTAGAGCATGTCCTTGTCGGTGCCGCCCCAATGTGGTGCTAGTTTTTTAAAGGCTGTCTGAGCGGCTTTAGGCACAAGTTTGCCGCTAAAATATAGAGATCTGTATTCGTGATGGATCTTGCCTTGTTCTTCTTCGCTGACCAAATTAAATTCGCGCCCCTGTAAAAAGGCCAAAAGCAGAATAATCTCTTTGGCAAGCGCCTGATTTACCTCGAGTATGTCTTCGGCGACTACGACAGAATCGCGACCAAAAACCGCATACTGATAATTAGGCCCGATGCTAGCATAAATTCCATAACCTTTTTGAGCTCGGACAATACTTAAAAATTCATGCACAAGCTCTGCGCTGTTGGTTTTATAAAACCGTAAAATCTTGTCCCGGCGCTGAGTATGGGTTAGCCTGTTCCAGTGATTTGCGCCAATTATCGACATACTTTAAGTATACGACGAAAAGCTTGAGCTTAAAAATATACGCCTGCCGACCCCCGCTCTGTAGCTAAGAAAAGAACCCGCGCTTGCTCGCCCCGTTAAATTCCTCAAGCAGCTGTTTTTGCTTTTTACTTAGCTTTGTTGGAGTTTCAACATAAATGGTGACAATGTGATCGCCTCTGTTTCCGCTGCGCAAGTTTGGCGCGCCATGATGTGGCAATTTAAAGTCAGTTCCGCCCTGTGTGCCTGCTGGGATTTTCATGGTTATTTCGCCATCCACGGTGTCAACTTCAACCTCACCCCCTAAGGCAGCAGTTACCATGTCGATCTTTTCGCTGCTAATAATTAAGTTGCCCTCGCGGGTGAACTTTTTGTGCGGCTTAACTTTTACACTTACGTATAAATCGCCTTTTTCGCCACCCTGTACTGCTTGACCACGACCGTTTAGGCGAATTGTTGCGCCGTCATCAATTCCGGCCGGGATTTTAAGCTTAAGCTCTTGATCTTCGCGGGTAATTCCGCGACCGTTACAAGCCGAGCAAGCTTTTTCAGGAATCTTACCGCGCCCATTACAGGTGGTACATTCTGTGGTTTGCTGGATTTGTCCAAAAATCGTATTCATTGCTCGGTTAATTTGTCCGCTACCATGGCAGGTTGTGCAGTTGCGTAAGTTGTACCCGATCTCAGCACCATCACCCTTACAACGCTTACAAACATCTTCGGTGTTTAGCTCGATCTTCTTTTCTACACCGAAAATCGCTTCTTCAAAAGTTAGCGTTATATTTACACTTAAATCTTGTCCGCGCCTGGTGCGTCGTCGATCACCGCCACCCGAGCCACCACCAAAAAACTGACCAAAGATATCACCCAGACCCAAATCATCAAAGTTAATATTTTGATATTGGTACCCACCTGCGCCGCCGAATGGATTTCCTCCTCCGCCTCCGCCAGCGTTCCCGCCAACCCCAGCATGACCAAACTGATCATACCTCTGGCGTTTTTCGGGATTACTTAAAACTTCGTAGGCTTCGTTGGCTTCTTTAAATTTAACTTCGTCACCACCTTTGTCAGGGTGATACTTAACGGCAGCCTTACGAAAAGCTTTTTTAATCTCATCAGCCGAGGCTGACTTTGTAATACCTAAAATTTCGTAATAATCGCGCTTACTCACCAAAAACTCCTAATTGTACAGTAAAATTCCAACAATAATCAGCGTATAGACCGTTAACCACATTACTTGAGCTAAAATGACCGGCCTCAGTTTATAAACAATACCATATGTCAAAAACACAATCGAGTATGCGCAAAAACCGATCCAAGACCAAAGCGCCAAGCCCTCAACCTGATGTGTTGTATGTATAGAAATAACTTGCGGTAAACCAAACAAAGGCCCTACTACAGCCATAACGTTCACTATTTTATTTAAAAAAGTGTGTTTGCCATTTTTTGGAACGTGAGCGTGTGCTGCCATAATTTTATTCTACCTTAACCGGCGTTGCTAATTACAAAATCTTTGTATGAACCAACGTTTACGGCTCCACTTTTAATGTCGGCTATTTTTTGCCACTGAGCGATTTCGAAGCTTGGATCAGGCGCCGACGGTAAATTGAAGTCAGCGTGCGCTATGTATCCTAAAACAACTTTGCCGTTTTCGTGAAGCCAAAAATCTTCGTGTAGCACTTTTAAGTCGTAGTCTACGCCAGTTTCTTCTTTAAATTCGCGCAAAACCGCTTCGTCTGGGTTTTCACCTTGCTCCAAATGCCCACCCGGCAGCCCGTAAGCGTTTGCTCCGAGCTGCGGGTATTTCATCACCAAAACCTTTGAGCCATCTTGCGAATATATCGCAATCTTACAACTAACCGAATGGGTCGCGCTAGTCATTATTTTTTCTCGTCTACAACTTCACCTTCAACTGGTTCATCTTTTTTACCTTCGGATGGCTCCTCGGTTTTCGCTTCTTTTTGCGCATTCTCGTACATTTTAGCACCAATAGGCATGATCTTGTCGTTTAGATCTTTTTGTGCTTTTTCGATCTCATCTTTGTCGGTCGAATTTTCGTGTTTTTTAGCCTCAGTTACAGCTTCTTCAATCGTTTTTTTGTCGTCATCGCTAATTTTATCGGCATTGTCTGCTACCAACTTTTCGGCTTGGTAAATCGTTTGCGCAAGCATGTTTTTAGCGTCTACGGCTTCGCGCTTCTTTTTGTCTTCTTCGGCGTGAGCTTCGGCCTCTTTTTGCGCCTTTTCAATGTCGTCCTTGCTTAAGTTACCGCTGTTTTGGATCGTAATGCTTTGTTCTTTACCAGTGCCTTTGTCTTTCGCCGTAACGTTCAAAATCCCGTTGGCGTCTAGGTTAAAGGTAACTTCAATCTGTGGAACACCACGCGGCGCTGGCGCGATGCCATCTAGTACAAACTTACCAAGCGATTTGTTATCAGCGGCCATCTCGCGCTCACCTTGCAAAACGTGGATTTCTACCTGTGGCTGATTGTCGGCAGCCGTGCTAAACACCTCGGACTTGCTCGTAGGAATTGTGCTGTTGCGCTCGATTAATTTTGTAGTAACGCTGCCCATGGTTTCGATTCCAAGGCTCAACGGAGTTACATCCAAAAGCAACACATCTTTTACATCACCGGCCAAAACTCCACCTTGAATCGCAGCACCAATCGCTACAACTTCATCTGGGTTAACGCCTTTTAGCGGCTCTTTGCCAAAGATCTTTTTAACTTTTTCAACAACTGCCGGCATACGAGTCATACCACCAACAAGAACAATCTCGTTGATGTCACTCGCGCTCAATCCTGCGTCTTTTAGGGCTTTTTCGCAGGGGGCAACTGTTTTTTCGATCAAGTCGGCAACTAGCTCTTCGAGTTTTGCGCGAGTTAATTTGGTTTCAAAGTGCTTTGGACCATCGGCGTCAGCAGTCAAGAACGGCAAGTTAATCTCGGTCTCGTTTGTGCTCGAAAGTTCCTTTTTAGCTTTTTCGGCCTCGTCTTTTAATCGCTGCATGGCTGCGTTGTCGCCCTTAAGGTCAACACCGTGCTCTTTTTTGAACTCTTCCATAAAGTAGTTCATAATGCGGTTGTCAAAGTCTTCACCACCTAAGTGAGTGTCCCCGTTAGTGCTTTTAACTTCAAATACGCCGTCGCCAAGTTCCAAGATAGAGACGTCAAACGTACCACCACCAAGGTCGAATACAGCAATTTTTTCTTCTTTTTTCTTCTCGAGTCCATAAGCCAAGGCTGCAGCAGTTGGTTCGTTAATAATACGTTTAACCTCAAGGCCGGCAATTTTACCAGCGTCTTTTGTAGCTTGGCGCTGGCTATCATCAAAGTAGGCCGGAACTGTAATAACGGCTTCGGTAACTTTTTCGCCCAAAAAGGCTTCGGCATCTGCTTTGAGTTTTGCCAAAATCATGGCGCTAACTTCTTCGGGGCTATATTCTTTGTCGCCCATTTTTACTTTTACGCCGTCGCCAGCTTTTACGATTTCGTAAGGCATTAGGTGCAGGTCTTTTTGAATTTCATCGCTGTCAAACTTGCGGCCGATCAAACGCTTTACACCATAAATTGTATTTTTTGCGTTAGTTACGCGTTGACGTTGAGCAACTTGGCCTACGAGGCGCTCGCCGTTTTTATTGATCGCAACCACACTAGGAGTCGTGCGATTTCCTTCGGCGTTTGTAATAACCTCAGGCTTGCCTGCAACCAAGTAAGCCATCGCGCTGTTAGTTGTACCTAAGTCGATTCCAATAATTTTTCCCATAACTTCTCCTACTTACTTATAAATTCGCGTACCTATCTAGTTCAAGTTTAGCAATCTCTCGCATGGATTGCTAACTATTTTAGTATAAAAAAATTGGCACTCACTAGTCAAGAGTGCCAATTAATAATTTCAATGATCTTGCAAGAAAGACCGTCCGGGGCCCGACCCAAAGATCGGGCCCCGTCAGTTATCACATGCGCGCCAGGCTGTTCGTCAGGAAGATGTGACAGAACATGGCGCCGACAACTGCGGCCAGGCAAGTTCCCAGCGCCTGGACGGCCATGTCCGGCGATCCGCTGGCAACCGCATCGATGACGATCTCGCCGAAGCGACCCCATATCAGGTAGCCGGCGATCATCAGGGCGGTCAGCCCGAGCATGTTGAAGGCGAAGCTACCGGTGGTGGAAACCGGGGCGTTGCCATAGCCGTTACGCATGTTCAGGCCGGCGCAGATCGCGAAGACGCCCCACATGATGAGAGTTAGGCCGAGGCTGCCGGCGAAGGCCACGTCGTAGCCGCGCGAGAAGTCGAAGATCGTCGGGAGCGCTTCCCATATCTGGGAGAGCAGGTCGGAGAACTTGGTCATTGCACACCTCGAAGTTCGGTGATGGATATGAACGTGCTAAGTCTTTCTTGCAACAAAACTATAACATAAATACGCTTTTGTTCAAATAAAATCGAGTATTAAGATCTCCTGCCAACACCCAACTTGGCGCCAGCAGGAGATCCCGCAGCAGTACTAAACTACTGCACTGTCTGGAAGTCAGCAAAGCAACCTATTCCGACAGTTGTTTGACGGTAGAAATGCCACCTACCACCTGTCGGCCTCCATGGCCAACTAGCAGCCGCAGCTTTCTCCGCCAGCGCCGCCGCACTTGCCGCACGGAGCGCTGTCGCCGTTAGGGCCGGTCACCCAGCCACTTCGGCATTGAGGGTTTGAGCATCGCCTCCATCCAGAACCGCCGCATCTGCCGCAATTCTTGTTGGGCATTTTTTCACCCCCTCTCACAAAAGGGACTTAAAAAATATTACGACAAAACCTTAAAAAATAAAATAAGTACTATAAAAACCTGGTGGCGTCGCAAATCACGACACCACCAGGTTAGCGATTAAGGCCCCTTACATCCTCAACCGCCGCCATACCGGCCTTTAGCTCCAATATAGCAGAGCCGCCGATGGCAGATCCGTTAAGGATCGGTGTTTGTCACAGTGGCCTAACATGCATTACTGCAGTAGCTTAAAATCAGCTACTTTTGCCAGCGCAGTAAGGACAGGTCATCCGTGCACTCCCGTTGCACTTCGGACACGGGATATTGGTACCAGGGATAAACCCTGTCCCACTGCACGGTCCTTGACACGGCACAGTGCGCTGACCGCTACAACCACCACAAACACCCACATTAATCACCTCCTTGGTAGGATAATAAAAATATATACCAATTTTATGTGCAAAGTAAATTTAAAGTAGCCCAGCAAGCTTGATCATGTGAGTTCTGATTCATTATTTCTTAACCCGCACCATACTTGGCCGGATTACATTCTCGCCAAGTTTATAACCAGGGCGCAGTTCTTCTGCGATAACTTCGTGATCGCCACCTTCGTCTTCCATGCTGATTGCTTCATGAAGTTCAGGATTAAAATCAACACCAACTTCGGCGTTAATTCGCGTTAGACCTAGCTCATCTAGCGACTTTTCCAGATTTTTATTAAGACCCACAACACCTTGCGCCCATTTGTTATTAGTAAGCTCAGCCGGAATATGCGCCACAGCTCGGTCGATATTGTCGATAACTGGCAACAATTTTAAAACGGTCGCGGCTTTAGCAGCATCGGCATAGGTCAGTTTTTCGATCTCCATGCGTTTGCGGTAGTTTTCAAAATCCGCGCGTACACGTTGTAAATCATTTGTCAGCTCTTGTATTTGACTATCGTTTTTCTTCATTTCTTACCTTTCTTAAGTTGATCAAAAAAGCTCTCGCTGTTTGGCGAAAAAACCATGTAAATGGCAACGCAAGATAACGCAATTAGCGCAGCAATAAAGATCTCCACTAAAGTACCTCCTCTAACATTCGTCCGGCATGACTCACTAAGTTCATAACTCTACCGTAGCTTTGCCTTGTTGGACCGAGCACCCCAATATAGCTGCTATCCGAGTATGGTGAACGGAAACGACTAATAATAAGTGTGCAACCGCTGGCTTTGCCAATTGGGTTCTCTGTTCCGATGTAAACATTCAAAGGCTCGTTTGGCGCGGTCTCTCGCAACCATGGCTCAAGATTATCTAGTAAGGTTGCCACCTGACGAACATGTTGGCCGCTGGCAAACTCCGGCTGACCGAATAAATTACCCATGCCGCTCATATAAAGCTGGTCACCGATTGTGGCTAGGCCCAAATTGTGCGTAAGTTCAACCAAACTATCTACAGCGCTGCGTATGGCTCGATCAGCGTGAGAAGAATAGTTAGAAACCCGCGCCTCTATGGCTTTGACACTGCGATCCGGCTGTTGCTGAGCTCCGCTAATTTGATTAACGTAAAAACGATAACCTTTATCAGTCGGGATTCGGCCTGCGCTTGTATGAGGCTGCGTGATAAATCCAAGCTCCTCGAGTTGAGACATCTCTGAACGCAGCGTCGCCGAACTTACATTAAAAAGCTTTGCAAGAGTAACAGATCCTACTGGAACTGCCACTTCGGCATATTGTTCGATAATTGCGCTTAAAATCCGCGCTTGTCGCTCGGTCATACTTACAGTTTAGTTGTCTTAGCACTCTATAGTCAAGACTGCCAACCAGTAGGCGTGCGGTGTCTCAGTCGGCTAATAATAAGGGTTATCCACCAAATAGATAGCGGAACACCTACCACTACAGCCCAAGTCCAGGGGTTTTCTGCTATATAGCCAAAGATTTGTTCAAAAAAACCTAAATCCTTTTGTATTGGAGTCGGTTTGCTTGTTACGCCGGTAGGAGTCGTGGCAATCTTAACCGTAAAAGTATACGTTGTCGCTTGTCCATCTTGGTCGTAAACAATAACTTTTAGAGTTGTTCCGGGATATTTTACGACATCCCAAAACCAATACGCAGTTCCGTTAGGATCCGGCGCAATACTTGCGGCCAATTTACCATCGACAAAAAATTCCACATATTTAAAGCTGGATCCCTGGCCATTTAGCGGCGTAACGATTACCTGGTAGCCAGTAGCCGGAATCGTTTGGCCGTTAGTTAGATTTATCGAAACCTGTAGCCCGGCCGGAGTTGCAACAGTTGTGGTGCCGCCGCCAGATTCCCCACCGCCAGACGAAGGACAGCCTTCGCCATACAAACAGGCTCCGTAGTCACCCGATCCGTAACTTTGAGCCAAGATCGGACTCGCCAACGTTAAGACGGCAAAAGTAGCAAAAACCAGTAACGCCTTGACTAAATTCATATTAACATTCTACATGATTTTATAACGCTTAAGGTATTGAATTTAAAATTAGTTTAAGTACAATTATGTTAAAGATAAAAAACAAATATGAGAGAACTTTTAAACAAAAAAATAAGTCGAAAACAGTTTTTGCAGTATGCGGGTTTTGCATTTTTAACCGTAACTGGTATTAGTGGCATGCTTAACAATCTCGGCAACATAGAAAAGCGCATTGCAGGTAGGCCGAGCTCTAATAATTTTGGCTCTGGCGCATACGGCGGCTAGTTAGTTTAGTTGGTTGGTTCATGATATACTTAACTCAAACTTATAAGTGAGGGACATATGTTTGGGATAGGAACAACAGAGCTAATCATAATTTTGGTTATCGTGTTGCTTATTTTTGGCGCACGTAAACTTCCGGAGCTTGCAAAAAGCATTGGTCAATCTGCACGCGAAGTTCGCAAGGGATTTAATGGCGACGACGCAAAAACTAGCAGCAAAGAAACTTCAAAAAGTTAAGTCTTAGGGAGCTCGGTGGGAGCTAAATGGAAGAGAAAACCTTACTCAGTCATTTAACCGAACTGCGTACCCGAGTTTTTTGGGTAGTTGTATTTTTGCTGATTGGGGCTGGGATTGGCTATGCCCTTTATGACCATATTTTGCAGGTCTTAATACATCCCCTCAACCAAACTTTATATTACACAAAACCGGGCGGCGGACTTGAGCTTATGCTTAAGATTTGCTTGCTAGTTGGCGCTCTGCTAGCGGTCCCGATGGCACTTTTTCAGGCTTTCAGTTTTTTAAAGCCACTTCTACGCGATCAAGCAAAGTTGTTTATATTCTACCTAACTCTTTGTTCGATCTTTCTTTTAGCCCTTGGTATTACTTTTAGCTATTTTATAGCCCTACCGGCCTCACTAAAATTTTTAATGGAATTTAGCACCAATAATATTCAAGCCTTGATTACGACCGACTCTTACTTGTCGTTTGTACTTGTAAACTTGGCGATTGCGGCGCTTATGTTTCAGCTACCAATAATTTTAATTTTCATTGATCGCATAAAACCGCTAAAGCCAAAAAAGCTTTTGCTCAACCAACATTGGGTGATTTTAGTAAGTTTTGTTTTGGCAGCGATCGTAACACCCACAATCGATCCAATAAACCAGTGTCTAATTGCAGTACCGATAATTATTTTATATGACGTTGCAGTAGCTTCGTTATGGATTTTTGGCTCTAAGCAAAAATCAGCTCCCAAAACACGTATTGCTGAGTTTAAAATAAAAGAACCCGCACCAAAGACCTACGCTAATCCACATCAGACTCTTCCTCGAGTAAGGCCCGCTGCTCCGGTTCACCAAGCTGTTAGACCTAAGTTGGCGCGCTCAATCGACGGCTTCGCCAGGTCAACAGCGCAACAACCTGTAAGGGCCGTTAAAACAGCCCATCGACCGACTCTGTCCCAAGTCCAGCCGCCAATATTCGTGCAACGACGTCGCTTAATTCAACTTTAAGGTTGCGCTTTTATACCAAATAAAGTTATACTTTAGGTCAACTAAAAAGGTTTTTTATTTTGGAAAAAAACGAAACGCTTAGCACAAAAGAAAAACAAAAAGCGATTTTACGCTGGCTGGGAACCGGCTCCATAAATGTTTTTGGCCGACCGTTCGCAGGTAAAGACGTACAATGTTCACTAATTAACGCCTGGATGGGAACAGAAATTATTGGCGGCGGCGACATTATTCGGACCCAAGAAGAAGCCGCGCACTTGCGCGAGTCTCACGACAAGGGGCAACTTGCTCCAACCGACGAGTTTTTAGCGCTCGTAACACGCTACTTTAGCCGCGATGAATTTGACGGTAAACCAATCATCTTGAGTTCAATCGGGCGCTGGGATGGCGAGCAAAAACCAATTTGCGACGCAGCGGCCGAAGCAGGCCATCCAACCAAAGCCGTAATTTATATAGACATAACAGAAGAAACGGTATTGGATCGATTCGAAAAAAGCGGAAATCGCGGCCGTGGCGACGACAACACTGAGGTTTTAGCAACAAGACTTAATGAGTTTCGCGAAAAAACCATGCCCGTAATCCAAGATTACGAGCAGCGAGACATGCTCGTTCGCGTAAAAGGTGATCAACCACCAGAACAAGTTCAACAAGAAATCGTGAACAAGCTTTACGAACTCTCTCAAAAATCACTCTAATCGCGTTTGAGCAAAACTGTAAAAGCGTCCGAAGGGATGTCAACCTTACCGAAGCGTTTCATGCGCTTTTTGCCTTTGGCTTGCTTGGCTAAAACTTTCTTTTTGCGGGACACATCGCCGCCATACAGGCCTGTTGTAACATCTTTACGGAATGCACTAACATCTTCGCGAGCAATAAACTTGCCGCCAATCGCCGCCTGGAGCGCAACAGCAAACTGCTGCCTAGGTATAACTTCTTTGAGTTTTGTAACAATCTCGCGCCCCACGCTTTGCGCTTCACTACGATGAACCATCAAACTCAAGGCATCTACACGCTCGCCAGCAACGTAAAAATCCAATTTCACTAAATCTTCTGCGCGATAATTATCGAGCTCGTAATTAAACGACCCGTAGCCACTTGTAATACTCTTTAGCTGATCATAAAAATCAGTCAGCAAATTCGCAAGCGGCGCTTCAAAACTAACAAGCGCGCGATCTTCAATATAACTCTGATTTTTTTGGATACCGCGCTTACTATTGATTAACTGGATAATCGGACCAACAAACTGAGTTGGTGCCACAATCTCGCCTTTAATCCACGGTTCGCGAATTTCACGGATTTTAGCCGGATCAGGTAAATCTGTCGCACTTTTAATATCGATTTCTTCGCTGTTTAAAAGCGTTATCTGGTAATCGGTGGACGGGTTTGTTACCACAAGCTCCAAGTTGTATTCACGTTCTAGACGTTCCCTAACGATTTCCATGTGCAAAAGACCCAAAAATCCAATTCGCACACCAAAACCTAAAACTGGAGAGTTTTCTGGCTCAAACTGTAGCGCCGAATCACTAAGTGACAATTTTTCAATCGCGTCCTTAAGCTCCTGATAGTGCTCGTTACTTTCGGGAAAGAAACCTGCATAAACAAACGGTTTCACATCTTTATAGCCTGGCAAAGCCTTGACATTGTTAGACCCAACCAACGTCACAGTATCGCCCACTTTAGCTTCTCTAGTACTTTTTAGGTTAGTAACAATATAGCCAATTTCGCCAGTTTGCAAACTACCTAAAGGAGTCATGTTTGGCCTTAGCGATCCAACCTCCAGCGCAATACCAGCCTTTTTGGTAGCTAGCATGCTAATTTGCGAATTTTTTGCAATTTTTCCATCAAAAACTCGTACATACAAGATCACGCCTCGATAATCATCGTAGTAGCTGTCGAAAATTAGTGCACGAGTCGCTTGAGTTGGCTCGCCCTTTGGCGGTGGAACTTGTTCGACAACTTTATCCAAAAGCTCAGGCACTCCCATGCCAGTTTTAGCCGAAATCTGCAAAATATCTTCAAACTTACAACCGAGCAAACTTACAATTTCTGCGCCTACTCGCTCAACATCAGCAGCAGGCAGATCAATTTTGTTTAAAACCGGAATAATTTTAAGGTCAGCCGCAATCGCCAAATAAACATTAGCTAGAGTTTGTGCCTGCATGCCTTGAGTGGCGTCCACGACCAAAATCGCCCCCTCACATGCCTCCAGGCTTCTTGAAACCTCATAACTAAAGTCAACGTGCCCTGGGGTGTCGATCAGATTCAACTGATAGTTCTTGTAGTCCATCCGGACTGGAGCAAGTTTGATTGTGATTCCTTTTTCGCGCTCTAAGTCCATTTTATCTAGGAGCTGCGCTTTCATGTCGCGCTTTTCTACCGTTCCGGTTATCTCGAGCAAGCGATCGGCAAGGGTAGACTTCCCATGATCAATATGGGCAATAATACAAAAATTTCGGATGTTTTGTTGGTTCATTTTTTGCGGGACCAGAATTGGTTATAAAATAATATTTTCTTGGCGTATTCAAGCACTGGCTTGACTTCTTCGATTCGTAAAATTCGGCAAAGTAGTAAATAAATTGCAAAACTTACGGATACGATTAGCGCAAACGGCGGCAAAAGTGCAAAGAAGCTTTGTTCAATTTCGCTTAAATTGAACGCCTTAACCATAGTATAGGTTGCGATAAACATTATACCTGTGGCGCACACCATCCGAAGAACTGCGTTAATTAACCTCTTGTCAAACAATTTAGGTATACGCTGGCTCATTATTATAAACAATATTACAACTTCTACAAAGGCCGTAATTGATTGAGCGGCTGCCAGACCATAAATATTAAGTCCTAAATGCAGCACAAAGGTTATTGAGAGGATTATATTTAAGGCTATCGTGACCAACGAAATGTACAAAGGAGTTTTGGTGTCCTGCTGAGCATAAAAACTGCGCGATGCTAAGTGGTAAACGGACCTAAATAGGATTGCAAGCGCCAAGACACCTAAAACACCGGCGATCTCAGGGTCGCCTCCAACCTTCACAAAAGCCACAATGTAGCCACGAGCCAGGAAAGTGATTGCAGCGACCGGTAGCGCCAGCCAAATAATCACGCGTAGAACTGACTGAAGCTCATTTTTAAATAGTCCTTCTTCGCCACTGGCAATTCGTTGGGTCATTTTAGGAAAGGCAGCAGTTGCGATTGCCACACCAATTAAGTTAATTGGCAGCATGTGCAGGGTTGTTGCTACCTGATAAGCCGTAATTTTACCTGGTCCAAGTCGCGACGCCAAGTTTATCTCGACCAAGTTGTTGATGTAATCTATGCCTTGGTCAATTGAACGCGGTGGCAAAAGCCTTAAAACTCGTTGCAGTCCCAAGTTTCGCCAAAAAATCTTGAAGCTATACTCAAAGTTCATGCCAACCATTCCAATACTACTGACTGCGAGCTGCAGGATAGAGCCGATCACAACTCCAAGAGCCACCCCCATAATTCCGCCTTCAAAAACTTGCAAGCCAAAAATGTTGATCCCGTTAGTTAAAAATACAATTCCAAAAATGATTCCAATGTTGTAAACCGCTGGCGCTAAGGCGTAAAAAAAGAATCGTCCGACGGCCTGCTGCATGCTAGAAAGCACACTAGCAATAGAGAATAAGAATGGATTTATCGCGATAACGCGCATCATCGAGACAGCGAGACCACGAGTACTCTCGTCGAAACCCGGAGCCAAAACATATTGCACTAGCGGCTCGGCAAAAATAATTATCAGAATGCTGGCAAAAAAAGTAATAATAGCTAGTAGGTTAAGTAAACTCGAAGAAAGTTCCCAGGCCGACTTCTTATTACCGTGCGCCAGTCGGGCGTTAAAAACAGGTATAAATGTTACACTCAGGGCACCAGAAACCAAAATGAAAAACATGAAATCTGGAATTGTAAAGGCAACTTTGTATGCGTCGATAGCTTGTGGGTAAGTATCAAAATAGTAGCTTAGCAACAGTTTCTCGCGATAGAGCCCCAGCAAGCTTGCAATTAAAGTTGACCCCGCCAAAAACGAAGCTGCCAAACCAATACTTGTACGGCTATTTACGCGCGATAGAAAGTTTTTAACCATTAAATGACCTGATCATGGAACTAGATTAATTATAACAGAGCAGCAAGATAACAATTATATTGACTACTTAGGATTTACATTTTATGATTAACTTTGCGCATCCAACTTTGCGCTTTTTCGCGACAGGAGATTAGATGGAGAGCAAACCCGCCCCCGTCATTTCGAGCAATCTGATGGTGGTTCGCAGCCGGGGCTGGTCCCGCGAAATGCTCCAGCGTCACCAGGAGTTGATCGTTTTGTCCCAGGGTACCCTGGAGTCGCTTATGCCTGATCAGATGGCTGAGCTGGCAATTCTGACAATCCTGCTAGTGGATGGGGATCTCAGCCACAAACTGGTCGTGGCGACGATGAACCGACTCTACAACTACGACTGGATCACCACCGAACTCGAGCAAGCCATCGAGAACGCTGCCTCCTACCTCAGATCGATCTGAACGCGAAAGCTCCGGTCGCCTTACCACTGGTTTGGCGCACCGGAGCTTTTTTCGTCTTAAGCCTTAGTACAATTTAGCTTCAGGCGGGAGTTTAGCGTCTTTTAACAGTTCCTTAACTTCCTTACCGTCAACAGTTTCTTTTTCGAGCAATTCTTTAGCCAAACGCTCGAGTGGCTTAGGGTTCGCTTTAATTACAATGTCAGCACGTTTTGCAGCTTCGCGCATCAAGGCTTCCACTTCTTGGTCAATCATTCGAGCCGTTGCGTCAGAGTACGGACGTTCGTGTACCATTCGGTCGAACATCATTCCTCCGTTGTCTTCGTGAAAAACCTGATCACGAAGCTCCTTACCCATGCCCTGTTCAATAACCATATCCCGAGCAATTTCAGTCGCTTTGCGTAGGTCACTGCTGGCTCCAGTTGTTACGCGGTCAGCACCGTATTTTACCTTTTCGGCAATACGACCACCAAGTGCACGCGCCAAAATATCTTTAAACTCTACAATCGAAGTATATTTACGATCTTCTGGAGGCAAGAACCAAGTTACGCCACCAGTTCCGCCGCGCGGAATGATAGTAACTTTGTGAACATCATCAGAGTCAGGTAAAACGTGACCAACAAGCGCATGACCGGCCTCATGGTAGGCAGTTAGCTCTTTGTCGGCTTCGTTCATAATGCGGTTCTTGCGCTCAGGACCGATTGCAACTTTCTCGAATGCAGCCGTGATATCGCTGTTGTTAACGGTTTTGCGATTATGGCGAGCAGCCACAATTGCAGCTTCGTTAGCAATATTAGCTAAATCTGCACCAGATGAACCGGCTGTCTTTGCAGCCAAAGCATCAAGGTCGACATCTTTTTCGGTTGGCTTGTTAGCAAAGTGAACTTTCAAAATCGCCAAGCGATCGTTGCGCTCAGGTAAAGTGATTTGTACGCGACGATCAAAACGGCCTGGACGAAGTAGTGCAGGATCCAAAACGTCAGATCGGTTAGTTGCAGCCAAAACAATCACATTTGTATCTTGTTCAAAACCATCCATCTCAACCAAAATTTGGTTTAAGGTTTGTTCACGTTCATCGTGACCACCGCCCATTCCACTACCGCGGCGCCGTCCAACTGCATCGATTTCATCTATAAAAACAATGCACGGAGCGTTCTTTTTAGCTTTGGCAAACAAATCGCGGACACGACTCGCGCCAACACCCACAAACATTTCCACAAATTCTGAACCCGATATACTAAAAAACGGAACGTTAGCCTCACCCGCGACTGCACGGGCAAGCATTGTCTTACCAGTTCCCGGAGGACCAACCAACAAAACGCCTTTTGGAATTTTAGCGCCAACCTCTTTGAACTTTTTAGGATGCTTCAAAAAGTCTACGACTTCAACAAGGTCTTCTTTAGCCTCTTCGTTACCAGCAATTTCTTTAAACAAGATCTTTTCTTTTTCGTTGCCGTATAAGCGGGCTTTTGACCGACCAAATCCTAAAGCCTGGTTACTTTGCCCTTGCGCCTGCCTAAAAATAAAAAACAAGAATCCACCTATTAACAAGATTGGCAAAATAATTCCTGCAAAGTTCCAAAATGTACTACCCACTTCGGATGGCTGCTTGACTGTAACTTCGACTTCGGCATCTTTATTTAAGCCTTGCTCGTAAATACTGCTACCCGCCTCTTTGTAAGACTTTTCAGTCGGTTGTTCTTGGCCATCTGGAGTAACTAGTAAAGTATTGCCCTCAATTACAATCTTAGAAACCTCGCCTTTGTTTGCACGATCTATGACATTACTAAATGCAACTTCATTAAGGCTTTTTTGCGGATTAGCAAACGCAAAAACAATCACCCCTATACCAATTAACAGCACCCAAAAAACTGTTAAACGGATTATTTTCAATTGATTATGTTTCTTTGGCTTCACAGTCACCTCTATATATAGCTTATTATTTTATCTTATCATACTAGATTTGTTGCAGTAGGACTTCTTTTTTGGTCGCAGCTAGTTGCCACTTTTTGCCCAACAGAATTACTTTACCAGCCTTAGCCACTTTGGCAAATAACAATGTTGATTCAGCCAACTTTTGTTGCAGCGAATTACCCGTATACTTTTTGAATGAGAACTGCAAAAGCTCGTACGCAACTTTTTTTGGAAGCATGATTAGCCAGTAACGACTAATCCCGGATTCTATTTTAGATTTCTGCGACAGAATCTCAAGCTCAACATCTATCTGAGTTGATAAATATTGCTGTTTGCGAATTTGTTGCAAAATGATTTTATCCCAAGTCTGAGACTTTTGATTAAGCGCAGGAATTAGACTTAACCTTATATAGTTTCGCAAATAAGCTTCATTACTATTGGTTGAGTCTTCGCGCCATACAACATTGTTTTTACGAGCATATCCAATAATTTGATCCTTTGTAAAATCGAGTAACGGACGTAAAACTCGCGACTCTACAAATGGTGCCAAGCCCCTCCAGCCCGTACCGCGGATTATGTTAATGAGTGCCGTTTCAACTAAATCGTCCTTGTGGTGCGCCACAAGGATCGCATCTGCTTTGAATTTTTTGCTACATTGTTGCAAAAAAGCATAACGTAAATTGCGAGCCACCTCTTCGCTTGAGTTACCTTTTAAGTTAAGCCTTGTGCTCCTAAAAGTTAGTTTAAGATCAGTACAAACTTTACGAACAAGCTCTTCATCATACTGCGAATCTTTGCGAATACCATGATTAACATGCGCTACTAACAGCTCAAGCTCAGGCTGTCTTCGCAAAATATCCAGCAGCACCATCGAGTCCACGCCGCCCGATACCGCCACCACATAGCGGCCAGGTTTTAATTTGACATTAATCATTAAGTATATTTTACTACAAAACCCACCTCATATCTGCTATAATATTTTGGTACGCACCCGTAGCTCAGTGGATAGAGCATCTGTCTTCGGAACAGAGGGTCGGGAGTTCGAATCTCTCCGGGTGTACCAAAATTAAGAAATTATTGTATAATTATCATTCTGATCAATCGAGGAGGGACACGATGAGATTCAGATCGGCAGCCATCGGGCTGATTGCGTCGGCGATAGTATTGGCAGCCTGTGGTGCTAAGCCGGAAACGAATGTTTCCGCGCAAGCCGCAGCTCCGACGACCACCGCGACTCAAGCAGCAAGTAGCGCGCCAACCAGTACATACCCCGACCACACCAACATTATCGCCACGATCTTCTACGGCGGCGAGGTAGAGTCGGAGGACAACAACTGGCAAACGAACGAAGAGACTGCGTACTGCAGCGACTGGAAGCACTGCTTCGGCGGAGTCGATGACCCCGACAGCCGCCAGCACGATGGTGCTTGGCCGTCCGGTTTCAAGCCGCGCGAGAACCCGTTCTACGCGTCCCTGCCCTGCAACGAGTTCAACGAGAACGGCGAAACCTCGGGGTTCATGGCCATCAAGAACCAGATTCCGTGGAGCACTGATCGCCCAGAAGGCTCAGCGCTCAAGAACCGCTGGGTTCAGATCACGCTCAACGACAAAACTGTGTACGCGCAGATCGAGGAAACTGGTCCGTTTGAGACGGGTTCGGAGACTGAGAACGACTGCGAGTACGTATTCAGTACTACTGACCAGCGACCCAAAACTCAGTTCGGACTTAAGGCTGGCCTGGACGTCTCACCTGCAACGGCTTTGGCCCTGGGCCTGAACATCGACGCCGGCTTCGGTGTCGTGGATTGGCGGTTCGTCGACGATAACGATGTACCGATCGGCCCTTGGCGCGAGATCGTCACAACCAGCGCGCCTTACTGGCAGTAGTTCGTTGTGGGCGAGCGCGGGACTTCCCCGAGCTCGCCCACAGAACATTCACGACATTATTCTGCTAAGATGCCCAAATTTTTAATAACCAAGCGACTCGTTAACCAATATGACAGTGACTCGATTTGTTGGATCTTTACGATAAATCAGATTCATCGTAATAGAAGACGGCACCCCGTAGGCCTTTTGCGAGCGTACATCCTCTAGCGGGAAAATGTGTTTTTCCAATCTCTCCATTGCCTGATTCATGTCCTTAACTATCTTATTTATACCAACTACCAAAATTAAATTACTTGCGCCATAAGCATAGTTGGGGATTTGACTACCAGTCGCCGAGGTAATTAGAATCTCACCCTGCTCTGTTATCGCGTTCACACTTCCGACAGTATATTCGGACACAGAACCGATTCGTTTCATATCATGCTTTTTGTCATCTTGACCATAGAGCTCCATAAATTTACCCCTGAGTGATGTGTAATCGGGTCCGTTTAGTTCCTGTGGCAATTCAAGCTGGTCTAAGGTCACCGAAGTTGACGTAAACACCTCTGCGCCTTTTGGAATCATCTGCAAAACAAGCTCTTTTGCCTGTTGCTTATCTTCGGCTATCTTTACTTTAAAACCTTTAGCTTCAAGTGAGCGTTTTGTCCTCGCAACTTCGTCTTGCGACACTGTCTCAGCGTAATTTTTCATCTTCCTCTCCTTGTGGTATGCTTATGAAAGCTTGTTAGTATATTCAATACTATACAAAATATAGCCACTATGCAAATTGAAGCCACCAATTCTAAAATCGAACAGCACCCGGGCTGCGTTGCAGCGGCCACTGCCATAATGGGCAACAAATGGACGCCATTTTTAATTTTGCTTCTTTCGAAAGGCTCACATCGATTTTCAACTTTGCAAAATTTGACAGGTATTAGTCCGCGAACTCTATCTCAGCGCCTGGACGAACTTGAGGAAAACGCAATTCTTACAAAAACCACTTATCCTGAAGTTCCGCCCCGTGTAGAATACGCCCTCACTCAAAAGGGGGCCGATCTAATTCCAATTTTAAAAAGTATGGCGGCTTGGGGGGATAAGTATCAAGCGGCTGGCGCAAAGCTCACGAATTAATCTCGCGACAAAGCTTATTTCTCAGAAAGCTCTATATCGCCAAGTTCGTTAACCTTTCCTATCTCAAGCACACGTTTACATAGTAAAATGTAGTGCTCATTCTTTTTTGCAGTATGCTCAGGCAAATTTTTGATATGCTCTTTGATATGATCAAAAAACACTTTCATTAAAAACGCGCCGTTTTTCTCACGATTCTCTGCAAAATTCAAAAATGCGTCAGTTATCTGTAGAGTTGGCTTAATCTCTGCTAGGGATAAAAATTCATTGATCAGTGCATGGTTGGCCTGATTAAATAAATTTATTACAAAAATGCCCCATTTAGCATCATGCCCACGATCCATCTTCCAGTCACCAAACTCATCTGCCGCGCGAACGACAGCATTACAAATTTGCAACAATGTAGTAATTTGCATGTCCGCATACAACTGCGACAATGGAATTAACCGCGCATTTTCATGTCGATAAATCGCATAGAGCGACGATGAAACACTTGGGAAACCAGCATCAACCACCATAAGCCTTGCGATTTCTTTTGCGTTTGACGTAATAAACTTGTCCTTATTCTGAGCGCGCAAATATCGTAAACTAAGTTCGTGAAGCTTCACCTCATTTGCAAGCACCTGTTCAACAAAACAGCTTAGAACTATTTCAACATCTTCGGATTTGGCAAAAAACGCAATTTGAGCTTCGATCTGCCGTAAAGCCTCTAATCTTGCCTCTACTAAATACCTAATTTCGGCAGGCACATCAACATTTTGACCACCTAAACGTTTCAGCGCGAATGGCATTGACATGTCTCCACGATCCATTGTTTGGTCGCCCCAGTACATTACCCCAATCGCCGTAGCTGCTGCCTGTAGTTTTTTAGTATCGGTAATCTCACCTGCCGTTAAAGCTGGGCAGAAACTTACAGTCTTAGGAACAATTTGCCCAACGATCTCATTCACTTGATCCTGAGTGAGCTCGGGCATACCCATGCCAATTATTTTTGTTAAATCGTTTTTTACCCCGTTAGTTATTTGTTTTATCTGCGCAATAACTGCCTTTTGGTTTACATTGATGAAAGAGTCACCAAACACTGGACTTGACCAAGTTTGATTTAAAAGTTTTACTAAAATATCGGACTGCATAGGACTATTCTATCGTACGCTTGCGGTATATAATAAAAACATTAACAGTATAAACAATTTCATATGGATGTTACTAAAAAGTTTTCGGCAAAAATAGAGGGCGACTTTATCCACTTAAAAACTTGGGGCGAACTCAAGACTGAGGACTTGCATGACCCCGTTGACACGGCAATTGAATTAGCTAAAGAAAAGCAAATTACTAAACTTCTCGACGACATTCGCGATGTTGACAGCGCAAATATAAGTATTCCTGTTCAAGCAAAGGGTTTAGGAATGCTCTGGAAACTCCAACACTTCAAAAAAGTCGCGATTATTTTCCGGGGGGACGAAATGGGCTGGATGTTAACTTCCTCGCTCGAGGCCATGCACATTGAGTTCAGCTCCAAAATTAAGGGCTTTCGCGACGAACAAAGCGCCATAAAATGGCTTGCGGGTAACTAGCGGTCGCGATCTTCGAGATAATACACAAAACCACGCAAAAACTTTTTAAGGTCTGATTTTATGTGCATTTCCTGGACCATGTTCAGACAGGCGTCACGATACTCACGCATCATATCTTGGGACCGGCTAAGAGCCCCGCTGCTTTTAACGATTTCTCGAACCACCTGAGCTTCATCTGAAGTTAAGTTCTTATTGCCAACTAAGTGTTCGAGTGTTCGCTTGTCGCTATCGCCGGAGTTTGCATAGGCAAGCCACATTGGAAGCGTTTTTTTGCCTTGAGATATGTCCCCAAAGTTTGATTTACCTGTATCCTCAACTTTCCCGAACAGCCCCATAATATCGTCCTTCGTCTGATATAAAAGTCCAGCCGAACTAGTGAAGGCCTCAAGCTGCTTAGGTGTATTCTCGCCTGCCAGCGCAAAACCAAATCTCATCGGCAGCTCAATACTGTACTTACCTGTCACCCATATAATCGACTTTTCAATGCGCTCAAATGATAAGTTTGACGAATCAAGTTCCTCGTAATCCATTAAGAACTGATCGTACCAGCCCCAACCGACGTTATCCATGGCGTCTGCCATTAATTTACAAAGTTCGACTTTTTTATCGGCACTGAGCTCAGACGTTAAGATGATCTTATACGTCGCCGATTCCATAAGATCACCGGCCACAATTGCAAGAGAATTACCAAAATGCTCTGCTTCAGTTTTATTAATGCAAATTTGTTGCATTTTTGTATGAACCGTCGGATTGCCATAGCGCATTTCGTCGCGATCGATAATGTCATCGTGGGTCAGAATATACTTATGGAACGTTTCCAGCGCGAGGCTCGGCCAGACATCGTTAAATCCATAAGAACCTGCGATCGTCTGCGCTAGCGCTGGACGCAACCTCTTGCCACCCTGGACAATAAATCGCTGCGACTCTAGCCGCATTGGATCGTTGGCAGCAAAAGTTGGGGCCACTAGGTCGTTAACTAGGTTTAGCTTTTTGTCAATTTTATCAAGTGTTTTCTTGTAAGTCTGTTTAAAGTAAGCGATTTCTTGAGCTTTTTCCACAAATCCCCCTATTACAGTCATTTTAACATTAAAGCGTTATGTAGCAATTTTACAAACATTTTGCGACAGATTTGCAAAAAACAAATTAGCACCGTAGCATTCAGATATGAAAATCATTTACAAATTGCTGCTTTTAGCTACGTTAATCGTTGTTGTTGCGCTAGTTATTTTTAGTATTAGCCGCCAAACAAACGCTCAAATCACCGCGACCTTCTACCCAGTGTACGAGTTCGCTAAACAGATCGCTGGAGGTAAAGCCACTGTTCAAAATATAACCCCAGCAGGAGCCGAACCTCATGACTTTGAGCCGTCACCGCAGAGTTTAGCGAGTACTCAAAATTCCAAAGTTTTCATTTTTAACGGGGTAAATTTCGAGCCTTGGCTTGGTGGTTTTTTACCAGATTACAAAGGTATTGCAGTAAGGTCTAGTCTCAATGTCCCACTTCTACAAACAGATTCCGGACAAGACGATCCGCATTTTTGGCTTGATCCGATCTTAGCCAAGCAAATGGTCGATGACATTTTAGCCGGAATTATCGCTTTTGACCCTGTCAACCAAGATTACTACCTAACAAACGCCACTAGTTATAAAGCTGAACTCGACAAACTCGACCAAGATTTTACCCAAGGCTTAGCCACTTGCCAAACCCGAACAGTTGTAACCTCGCACGAGTCATTTAACTACTTGGCAAAACGCTACAACCTAAACATCGTTTCGATCGCCGGTATCAGCCCCGACGAAGAACCAAGTCCCGCAAAATTAGCCCAAATCAGCGACGTGGTTAAGCAGCAAGATGTGAGTTATATATTTTTAGAAAATTTAATCAGCTCGCGCTTGGCTGATACAATAGCAAGAGAAACCGGCGCTAAAACAGCAGTTTTAGATCCGATCGAAGGATTAACCGATGAAGATCAACGAAACGGCAAAAACTACCTCAGTATCCAGCGGCAAAACCTCGCCAATCTTAGACAAGCCCTTGCATGCCAGTAAACAATTAGTTGATGTAGACAACCTCTCGGTGGTTATGGCTAGCGAAAAGGTTATAAACGACGTCTCTTTTTGCTTACACGCTGGCGAGTTCGTAGGGTTAATCGGACCAAACGGCGCAGGAAAAACCACGCTACTAAAAGCGATCTTGGGTTTAATAAAACCAAATTACGGAAAGGTCACGCTTAAAAAAGGGTCAATAAGCTACATCCCTCAGCGTGGCTCAGCACAAAGTCAACAGATCCCAATCAGCGTCGCAGAAGTCGTAGGTTTGGGCGGAAAAAACTGGCAGCAAGCCTTAATTACCGTCGGTTTGCAAGAATTGCACAAAAAGAATTTTGCCGAGCTTTCGGGTGGTCAACAGCAACGAATTTTAATTGCGAAGGCCTTGGCGAGTAATCCCGAATTACTAATTTTAGACGAGCCCACGACTGGAATCGATGAGGAATCACAGGCCAATTTTTATAAACTTTTACAAGATTTGCACAAAAGTGGAATAGGAATCGTTATGGTTTCGCACGATATTGATGCGGTTTTACGGCAAGTTAGTCGCGTAATTTGCTTGAACCGGACAATTTTATACGACGGCGCCCCTGAAAAGTTTGAGGCCGAACGATACATGAGTAAACTTTACGCCGAAAAACATAAGTTACTTCATCATAAGCACGGAGTTTCGCATGCTTGAAATTTTTGATTATAGCTTTATGATACGCGCGCTTTTAGCTGGACTACTGATCGCCGTAAGCATTCCTGTTTTAGGTAGCTTTTTAGTCGCTCGTCGCTACTCATTAATCGCCGACAGCCTAGCGCACGTTAGCTTGGCCGGAATTGGAGCAGGCTTGTTGCTCGGTGGCACCCCAGTTTTGGTAGCCATACCCGTAACTGTAGCCGGCGCTCTTCTGCTAGAATACATGCGCCAAAACAAACGCATAAGTGGCGAGACCAGCTTAGCCATACTAATGAGTGGTGGTTTGGCAATAGCGGTAGTCTTAGCTGGCCTCGCTCAGGGCGCTCGTGTTGACTTTAACGCCTACTTATTTGGCAGTATTGCAACAACCAGCCCTAACGATCTAATACTGTTAGCAATCGCTGTTATAACTTTACTTTCGATAGTAGCGTTCAACTATCGCGGGCTTCTGCATATCGCATTCGATGAAGACAGTGCCAAAATTGCCGGCTTTAAAGTTGCGACATTAAACTATGTTCTAGCGGCTATTACAGCCGTAATGGTAGTTTTAAGCTTACGGATCGTAGGTGGATTATTAATTAGCGCGCTAATCGTTATACCGGTTATAACAGCTAGTAGGTTTGCTAGGAGCTTTGTTCAGACAATTTTTATCGCAATTATTGTCGCGGTGATCGCAGTTGTAGTTGGATTGTTGGTCGCTTTTTATGCCGGCATAGCTGCAGGTGGCGCAATTGTTTTGGCGGCTTTGGCAATGTTCGTCGTTTCGCTGATTTTTAAACCATAATAAATTCGATTAACCGGTCAGGTCCGCCCACAAATCGGAGCAGAACCTGACCGGGTACCGACCACTGGCGCATGCCGTCAGCGGGCATCGGGAGTGGAAGGTCTGTCCGCTGCAACGGACTCGTTCGGAGTTGTAACAGCTCTCTTCTTAGGCTTCACTCGGTTCGGCTCGTTGATGTCGCAGGTAAGCGACAATAAGGACAGGAGTCCCACGGCCACACAAGTCACGAAACCGTACACGGAAAGACGAAAGAAGAACTCGCTCACGCGCTCAGTCATGTTGATGTATCCCACCACCACACTGAGCACCATACCGACGACCGCCATCGAGCAGAGGGCCTTCGGCACCAACTTCCTAGTTCGGGTGATCTTTCGGACCCCCCAGCGAAGCTTTTTCAAGGTCACGCGACTTGCAACTCCTCTACGATACGATGACCGCCTAACTCTTTGAGTCGGCGGATCTAGCACGACACGCATATACTAGAATAAAATATAATTTTTTGCAAATAAAAACTCCTTGTATCGGAGCTTGATAAAATCTGGAGGGTCCACTGGGACTTGAACCCAGGACACTCTGCTTAAGAGGCAGATGCTCTAACCAACTGAGCTATGGACCCGCATATAACGGATGTATTATAGTTTATAAAATGACTTTTGTAAAACGCCATGTGGCGCCAGAAGATACTAGCGCCACATATATCCAAAATCAAATTATTTTTGACTAAACGGCTGAGCCAATACCGGATTTTCTAGTAGTTCGCTGATACGAATTAACTCGTTATATTTGGCAACCCTATCGGATCGGCTAAATGAACCAGTTTTAATTTGACCAGTGTTAAGACCGACCGCCAAATGCGCGATTGTCGCGTCCTCGGTTTCGCCCGATCGATGAGACATTACCGTGTTCCAGCCAGCGGCTTTTGCCATTTGAACTGCCTCGATTGTCTCGCTCAAAGTTCCAATCTGGTTCGGCTTGATCAAAATCGCGTTCGCAGCTTTTTCGTCAATCGCTTTTTTAAGCAATTTTGTGTTGGTAACCAAAAGATCGTCACCTACGAGCTGTAGCTTGTCGCCAAGTTTTTCTGTAATGAGCTTCCATCCGTCCCAATCAGCTTCGCCCAATCCATCTTCGATCGAAACTAGTGGATATTTTTGGGCCAACGCTTCGTATTTTGCGATCAACTCTTCGGTTGTGTATTTAATGCCTTCGCGCTCAAAGTTATATTCACCGTCGTCAACCAACTCGCTTGCCGCCACGTCTAGGGCTAAAACTACGTCTTTACCTAATTTATAGCCCGCTTTTGCGACAGCAGCTTCGATCAATTCTAGAGCTTCGTTAGTACCGCCATTAACAGATGGAGCATAGCCGCCTTCGTCGCCTACAGTTGTTGCAAAACCTTTCTCATGGAGCAATTTACCAAGCGCGTGGTAAACCTCACTAGAAATTTGCATAGCTTTTACAAAGCTGTCGGCTCCAACCGGCATAACCATAAACTCTTGGATGTCGGTCGAACCTTCGGCGTGTTTGCCACCGTTCAAAATATTTAGCATCGGCATAGGCAAAGTAAAAGTCGTGTTTCCGACCAAGTCGCCAATGTGTTGGTAAAGTGGCATTTTTTTGCTGGCCGCAGCCGCTTTTGCAACCGCCAAACTTACAGCCAATGTTGCGTTTGCACCTAACTTACTTTTGTTTTCGGTGCCGTCAAGTTCTAGCAATTTAGCATCGACAGCTTTTTGGTCGTTAGCGTCCATTCCAGCAAGTGCATTTGCGATCACAGTGTTTACATTATTGATCGCTTTGTCTACGCCCTTGCCGCTAAAGGCGCTCTCGCCGTCGCGCAGCTCTAAAGCTTCACCGGCACCAGTCGATGCACCAGACGGAACAATTGCTCGGCCCATGCTGCCGTCGCGCAAAATAACATCACTTTCAACGGTAGGATTACCTCGAGAGTCAAAAACTTGACGGGCAATAATCGTTTTAATCTGCATATTACTATTCCTCTTTTTAGGTATCGCATCTATAATAGCTCTCGCCAGGTTTAAATCAAAGGTTTAAGAATTATGTCGCAGACAAATACAACTTCAGGTAAATTAATTTTAGTTCGCCACGCCGAATCCGAATGGAACGCTTTAGGCCTATGGACCGGCCAAACTGATGTTAATATTACCGAAAAAGGTCAAAAAGACGCCGCAAAACTTGGCGGACTGATCAAAGACTTAGATCCAGATTTTATCTACACAAGCGAACAAGTTCGTACACAGCAAACACTAAAGCACTTGCTAACTGGGGCCGAAAAACCAAACGCGCCAGCACACAAGCCAACCGCACAGCTTAACGAACGTCACTACGGCGAATACACCGGCAAAAACAAATGGGAAGTTCAAAAACTCGTAGGCGACGAGATGTTCACCGGAATCCGTCGTGGCTGGGAACACCCGATTCCTGGCGGCGAAACAATGAAAATGGTTTATGAACGAGCCGTTCCGTTTTACAAAGACGCAATAGTACCGCAGCTTTTAGCTGGAAATACTGTTCTAGTGGTTTCGCACGGCAACACAATCCGCTCACTCATTAAGTACCTTGAGAATATCAGCGACGAAGGTATCGCTGACGTTGAAATGACTTTTGACCAGATTTTGATTTACGAGGTCGACCAAGATGGCCGCAATCTTAGTAAAGAAGTTCGCAAGATTGAGATTGAGCCGAGTAAAGCTTAGATAATTTATGCGTCAGAGCCTGGTCTGAACCCATTGACCCCACGAGCTCCATTACGACTTTTAAGTACCCTCACAATGGCATAAGTACCGTACGCCAAAAACCCACCGATTGTGTTTGCCAGAAGATCCCACCATTCATCACCGCCGATTACGTCAAAAATACCCGTGCGATCTATAAAAAATTCAAAAAGCTCGTTTAAAACCCCTAAACCACTTACAAAAAAATACATGCAAAGCCAAGCTTGCCACCAATATTTAAACTGGATTTCGTAAACCTTGCACACGTAAACAAATAAAATTGCCGCCACAACACCGCCCATGGTGTGCATTGTAAATGTATCAGTCTCTGGTGAAATTGGAATATTTGGCAGCCACTGCGACAAAAACCAGGCCGCACTCGCCGTCCACAAAAAACCTGCGTGTTTTAAGTAAGGTAAACTTTTAGTTTTATCAGTAGTAAAAATAAACCTTACCACCAACCAAGGTACAAAAATCAGCGCAATCGGTATAAAAAGCGTATAAATCATTATGTAATTAGTATAATGGTTTACATGCAGATGCAAAATCAAATCCCAATGGCAACTCTGACAACCATGCAGCTTGGTGGGCCGGCTAAAAATGTGGTTTCCGTGCAAAATAAAAATGAACTTGTGGAGGCTATCAATTTCGCTAAACAAACAAACCTGCCAATTTTGGTTTTAGGTGATGGCAGCAACATGATTGTGCGCGACGAAGGTTTTGCCGGTTTGGTAATTTTAAATCGAATTACTGGATTCGAGGTTTTACCAGATGGCGTAAGTGTAAAAATTGGCGCGGGCGAAAACTGGGACGAAGTCGTAGGTAAAAGCGTTGAACTTGGTTTAAGCGGCATCGAAGCCCTTAGCGCAATTCCAGGTCGAGCAGGTGCGACTCCTGTTCAAAATGTTGGTGCCTATGGACAGGAGATTTCACAAACTTTTGTCGAATTACAGGCATACGATACGAAAACCGATGATTTTGTCGTTTTGAGTAAAAAAGATTGCCAGTTTAGCTATCGCAACAGTATTTTTAAACCGCTAGCCGGCCGTCGCTACATCATAATTGATATCACATTAAAATTGAGCAAGTCCCAACTAAAACCGCCATTTTACCCACGCCTGCAAAAATATTTTGACGACAATAAGATTACGGACTATTCTCCTGCGCAGATTCGTAAAGCGATCACCGAAATCCGCTCGGCCATTTTGCCAGATCCTAAAAAAATTGCAAACACCGGAAGTTTTTTTAAGAATCCAATTGTAACCGAAGAAGACGCCGAAAACTTGCTAAAAATCGCGCCTAACGCACCTCATTGGCCAATGCCTGACTCGCAAGTTAAGTTTGCAGCGGGGTGGCTTGTAGATCAAGCCGGGCTCAAAGGCTACTCGGCACACGGGATGAAAACCTACGAAAAAAACGCGCTGGTTTTCGTCAACGAATCAGCAAAAAGTTACAAGGATCTTAAGGCATTTCAAGACGAAATTGTTAAGAAAGTCTATAACAAATTTGGAATTACACTTGAGCAAGAACCCGAACTGCTTTAGGATTTTTTGTCGTCACTAAAATAGAACTTCATGGCAATTTTTGTCAAAGCCCAGGTTTGAACAAAGTTTGCCGTAATTATAGATGGCACCGCAAGATCGCCGTTAAATTGCATTCTTCCAAGTCCAATCAAGATCACCACCGCCAAGCTAACAATATTAATCGCGATTACGATTCCAATTAGCGAAAAACTCCAGTAACCTCTATGCTTAATTAACTCGGCATGCTCGCGTGAAATCAAAAAGGCTCGCTGTTCTTTGTCGCTCAAAGTCGTCCAGTTATCGAGTCTCCACTGCTCTCTGGGGATCGGCTGGCTTTCTTTAATAAGTTGTCGTTTATCGGCCATTTAAGTAATTCGTAAAAAGTTAAGTCGGTTCTTCATAGCTCGCTCGGAAACTCCAAACATCTGAGACAAAAGCAAACTATCCTCAGCTTTAAGTTTAAACTTGCGCATTAAACTTCGGAGCATTTGTTCGGGCACGAGTAAACAAGCAGCAAAGTAGTCGGCTTCTTGCTCAAATTCGTTTTTATCGGACTGGTTTCGCCAAGCAATTCCCCATTCGTCTGGCTTATGCTGTAAATAATAGTGGCCTAGTTCGTGGGCGATCGTCCAGTTTTGTCGGGTAACGGATTCATCGGCATTAACATACATGACCGGTTTTTCACCGTTGCTGTCTAAGAAGCCGCTAAATTCATGGTCTTCTCCAGGAATAACCGGATTAATATTTATACCTTCGGCATCGGCGATAGAGTAAACGTCAATTAAAGGCTCCTTGATATTAAACTTGTTTAATATCTCATGAGCTTTGTTTTCAACTCTTTTCCAGTCGGCAACACCATTCATCGCCTTAATTGTAAAGGGTTTTGCGTTAATTGTCACTCGGTAACTTAAACTGCAAGGCGAATTCTTTTGTCTGGCTCTTAAGCTCGGCCAATTTTTTATCGTCACCTCGATGTTTAATTGCCAATCTCATCCACTCTGCAACTTGCTCCATGTGATGCTCAGTTAGTCCACGCGTCGTCATTGCCGGTGTTCCAAGGCGAATTCCGCTTGGCTTAAACGGCGGTAGCGTGTCGTGCGGAATTGTATTTTTGTTAAGCGTCAAACCAATTTTATCAAGCGCTTCCTCGGCTTCTTTACCATCGATTTTAAACGAGGTCATCACATCGACCAAAATCATGTGGTTGTCTGTACCATTTGTCACAAGTTTAAAACCGCGCTTCATAAGCTCGTTAGCCAAGCGGCTAGCGTTTTTTAGAACCTGCTTGGCGTAAACTTGGAACTCTGGCTGCAGAGCTTCGTTAAAACTTACGGCTTTTGCAGCAATACTATGCATGTGCGGGCCGCCTTGGAATCCAGGAAACACCTCGCGATCAATTAAGGTTGGTAGATTTTGCAGAGTTTGTTCGGGCGCTTTAAGCGGATTGCCGACCGTTCCATTACTTAAAATCATTCCTCCACGCGGCCCACGCAAGGTTTTGTGGGTTGTCGTTGTAACAACGTTAAAACCAAAGTCAAAAGGATTAGGTAACGCTTTGCCAGCAATAAGCCCGGCAATATGTGCCATATCTGCCATTAGCATTGCACCAACCTCGCGGCCAATTTCTGCAAATTTTTGGTAATCCAGACTGCGTGGATAGCCGCTAAAACCCGCAAGCAAGATCTTTGGGCGATGCTTTTTTGCTAAATCTCGCATTGCGTTATAGTCAATTTCGCCAGTTTCGACATCTTTAATTCCGTAGCGCACAAAATTATAAAGTTTGGCGCTACTGGTAATTGGATGGCCATGGGTTAGGTGGCCACCGTGACTGAGCTCCATAGCCATTACCGCATCGCCAGGCTGTAACCAGGCTTGGTAAACCGCAATGTTTGCCGGCGCGCCAGAATGCGGCTGCACGTTGGCATGGTCACAACCAAAAAGCTGTTTAGCGCGATCGATCGCCAATTGCTCGATTTGATCGGTAAATTCTTGGCCGCCGTAATATCGTTTGCCAGGATAGCCCTCGGAATATTTATTTGTTAAAACGCTTCCAAGCGCATTAAGCACTTCGCGGCTAACGTAGTTCTCGCTCGGGATAAGCTCCAAACCCTCGCGCTGGCGTTGTTCCTCTTGTTGTATAAGTTTTGCAATTAAAGTATCGTTCATAATTTTACCCGTTTAGTTTGCGATTTTTTGAACGACTTTTAGATCATGGTTTTTATTGTAGCTGCACCATACTAGCCTTTACAAGATTTTTTGACTAATATGATTTTTATTGTATATTTATATAGCTCATACCACACTCCACAGGAGGAATCGTGGAAGTAAGGAAGAAAGCGGTCGCCGACACCTCAAGCGCTGAAGTCATTAGCGTCCGGGGCTACGTCGATCTGAAGTCGCTGAGCGAGGCAGACGGTCAGATGCTAAAAGTGTCCGCCCGTCTAACTAGAAGTCTGAATTTATTTTGCTTTTGTATTTACATCACATATGATATTATAGATGGTATGAACGAAGTAGATTACAAGCAAAAAATTGGTAAACTAATTCAAAGAATTCGCTCTGATCGCAACATGACTCAGATCGAACTAGCTCGAGCGCTAGGCACTAGCCAAAGTGCCGTAAATCGCATCGAGAACGGTGGCCAAAACCTAAGTATGGAAATGCTGGCCCGAATCTCGGATGCTCTGCAAAGCGAGATCGTCTCCTTGAGTACTGGCAGCCTAAATTTTAGAGTTGAAGGCGGCCACAAACTAAGCGGCGAGGTCACAATTAACACCAGTAAAAATGCAGCTGTTTCCTTACTTTGCGCATCGCTCTTAAACAAAGGTACTACTACTTTGCGGCGGATGCCACGGATCGAAGAAGTCAATCGACTACTAGAAGTCATGGTTAGTATTGGCGTAAAAGTGCGCTGGTTAAACGACTTTGACCTCGAGATAAAACCACCAAAAACTTTGCAACTCGACAAAATGAACGAAGAAGCCGGACGCCGCACTCGCAGCGTTGTGATGTTTATGGGTCCGCTTATGCATCTCGTTGACGAATTCATGTTACCCTACGCCGGCGGCTGTAAACTGGGCGAACGCACAATTCAACCTCACCTTTTTGCACTCGAAGAATTCGGCCTAAATGTCCTAACAACACAGGGCTGGTACCGCTGCACAGTTGAACATAAAAAACCAAGTAAAGTCGTGATGTACGAAGAGGGCGACACTCCTACCGAGAACGCTTTAATGGCCGCAGCTCGCACGCCTGGTGTAACCGAAATTCGCCGCGCCTCCAGCAACTATATGGTTCAGGACACTTGTTTTTTCTTAGAAAAACTAGGTGTTAAAATCGAAGGAATCGGAACTAGTACTCTGCGTGTTCATGGTATAAAAAATATCAACCTTGACGTTGAATATTGGCCAAGCGAAGACCCAATCGAAGCGATGACCTTTTTGAGCGTCGCCGCAACCACAAATTCGCCAATCGCAATCAAGCGCGCGCCAATCGACTTTTTGGATCTTGAGCTGCTTAAACTCGAAAAAATGGGTTTTAAATTCGAATTAGGTGAAACGTACAAAGCTAAAAACGGCCAGACTAATCTGATCGATATATTCTGCAAAGAAAGTGGCGAACTAGTATCGCTCGAAGATAAAATCGAAGCCCACCCATTCCCAGGAATTAACATAGACAACCTACCTTTCTTTGTACCAATCGCAGCAACTGCTAGGGGTAAAACTTTGATCCACGACTGGGTCTACGAAAACCGTGCCATATACTACACAGAGCTAAGCAAACTAAACGCCGACGTCTCTTTAGCCGACGTTCACCGAGCGTACGTTAACGGCCCGACTCGCTGGAAACCAGCCGAAGTAATTTGCCCACCGGCTTTGCGTCCGGCAGTGGTATTGTTAATCGGCATGTTAGCCGCGCCGGGCGTATCGGTTTTACGCAACATTTACTCGATCAACCGCGGCTACGAAGACTTAGCCGAGCGACTAAAATCCTTAGGCGCAAAGATTGAGATAATTCGAGAAATCTAGTGGGATTCACTAACTCTGCTTAAGTGAATCCAGGTCAACCTCAATATCTAAAAGCTTCTCTTGAATAGACTTTTTAGCGTCAGCCACTCCCTTGTTGTAGATTTCTGGCGCTAAATTTTCTAGCACAATATCAATTACATCTTGCGCCGCAACTACACCAACTGAGTCTTCAATCTCGTCGATCCGCGCTATAATTTCGTTCACGCATTTCTTATTAAGCTCGGCGTTTTCGGAATCCCATTTGCGTTTCATAATCTCTTCTAACTGGAAAATTTTCATTCCTAGTTTTATATAATCTCTGGTACCCCGGGTTGGGCTCGAACCAACGACCTGAAGCTTAGAAGTCTCCTGCTCTGTCCAGCTGAGCTACCGGGGCATGTAATTATTATAACAGAATCACCCCATATTTGGCAGGTTTGTCTATGGGGTGGTAAACTAATATTTGCACATGGATTCTCAAGAGCTTTCACCTATAGCTCGGCGCTTGGATATACTTTTGGCGCAGGCGCAACAAAAATCTAATCTGTCCACGGCCGCTGGCGAAAATTTGCATGTTTCGGGATTAGCAGGCGATGTTTATTTTGCCTACGAAAAGCTGCGAAACGCCGCAGATTATTCCCAGCAACATCTTATTTTGCGCTCAGCAATTGAGCGATTTTTGCGCCGAAACCTTAACTTAAAAACTGGCGCACATCCTAAAAAGATTGCAAAAGACTTGGTTATCGAGCTTACAAACGCTCGCTATTTTAGCAACGATTCGATTGCAATTAAAACTTTGACCGAAATCAATAGGTTTGTAGCCGAATACACTCATTTTTACAATTCAGCTCAAAACTTAGTTGGTCATCAGTCGGCTTCGCGCTGGACTTATCAGATTTTGTCGGTGGCGCTCGAGCGGCTTTTGGATCCGCAGTATATAACAGACCCGTTTATCGACTTTGCTTACAATCATTACTTACAGGCGATTGACGCTAGAGTTTTTGACGGCTTAACTCCCGAACAGGTTAGAATTGCTGTTTATTGCGCCACTATGCGCGCGCTATTTAACTCTGATCAAGCTACAACTTTGAGCGTTTGGCTAAGCATTGGTGCCGACAAAAATAAAAGGATCGACGATTTTATTGCTGCATGTCAACAGATCGATGAATGGTTCGATACTCCGCAAACTAACAAAATTGGTCGATTAATTAATCGCTACGGCGCACCACAGCGCAGCATAAAAGAAACTTTGCAAAATAACCTTAGCCTAGATTTGCATAACCGGCCCAAATTTTTAAGCGCTCTCGAAGAAACAATCTTGGGCCTATACAACTCCACCCAGCAAAAATTGCAAAAAAGCATAAAGCGCGCGGTGATTTTTATTTTTATAACAAAACTTTTGGTGGGTATAGCGATCGAGATACCGTATGATCTGTTGGTTATGGGGCACATCGCCTACATTCCGTTGGCGATTACGTTGATCGTGCCAATCATTTACATGGTCAGCGCAATTTACAGCATAAAAAAACCTGATGGTCGCAACACTATGGGGATCATTAATTACGCTCAGAGAATTATTTATAATACCGACAATCCGGTGACTTATCGATTGCGCGCACGAGTCGGCCGCAAAAAACGCACATGGTTTAACGCAATTTATGCAGTTATTGCCGTAGCATCGCTGACATTGGTTGGCTGGCTGTTAGCAAAAGTTGGCTTTCATATTGTTCATGCAGTTATCTTTTTTATGTTTATGTCGGGCACGAGTTTGCTCCGATTTAGGATTATTCAGTCAGCGCGCGAGCTCGAGATTGTTGATCGCCCGCAGACGGTTTTTGCTGCACTAGCTGACTTTTTATATCTACCCTTTATTCAACTGGGCCAGTTTTTGAGTGACAAATATCGTCAGGTAAATTTAGTTGCATTTTTGCTAGATCTGGCAATTGAGCTTCCACTTAAGACTATTCTGGCGACGTTACGAAGTTGGGTAGATTTTTTGCGAGATAAGCGCGAAGAGATTTGATCTATTGGTTATATCTGTTATTCGTGTTAGAATAGCAATGTCTTGGCGGATGTAGCTCAGTTGGTTAGAGCGCTGGATTGTGGCTCCGGAGGCCGTGGGTTCAACCCCCATCATTCGCCCCAAGAACTTATCTGTTAGATTGACTACGAAGAATTAATATTTTAGTATTAGTTTACTTGTTTGTGGATACCCTGCAGACACCGAAATTAGGGAGTTATCGTGGAGTACATCCTGGGCGCAAACCCGTGGTACGACCAGATCTCCGACACCGAGCTCGGCGAGCAGATCGCGCGAGCCATCCAGTTCGGCGGGCAATACGCGTCGGCTCATCTAGCCCTGGGAAGTTTCGACTTCACCATGGCTATACTGAACCCCACTGATCCGTGGCACAGCAATACACCACTGGATCAGCGCATTATGACGACCATCGTCTTCGGCGACAAGGCCCAAGAACAAATGGAGTTCGTGCTCGCCAAGCTCGCGGCGCACCTGAAGTTCGGGGTGTCCACCAGCGACATCCTGAGCCGGCAGCGTCACTTGCTCACGCGACACGACTGCGGAGTGCCCGGCAGTATTGTGTACGACGATGTCATCGCCGCTGGACACGGCCTGAGCGCGCAACAAAGCACTGTACTGACGAAGAAGATTACACAGAGCTTCGTCAACGGGATCCGTGGCCTGCTGCTCACCAAGTTCCCGGACTGCGACTGGCTCAACACCACCAACAGCCGACCGCCGCACCTTCAGGCGATGGCTGGTCGCATCCTGAGCGCGCCAACCATTCCTGTGATAACGGCCATGGTCTAACCACAAACAAGAGCTCTCGAGCCACTTTCGGTGGCCGGGGGCTTTTGTTTGCCACCACATGTCAGACTATTTTTAGTAACATGATTAAGTTACTATATTATTTGAAGGGTGTGATTGGGTGGAAAAGAAACTATCTAACGTTTACCGCGTTATATCGCTTGTTGTTATTTTAGTATTGGCACTGTCTTGGCTCTCGCTCGATGCATTCTCGCGAATGAACCAAGCTAGATTTGAATCTGAGTTTGTAACGCAAGAAGGCATAACAGCCAATATTTCATCGCGATCATTGCCGAACTTTACGAACATAACAGTTCAAGGCGGCGACGGAGGCGATACAACAAATATTAGGCTCGGTAATAACAGTGTTAATTCTAATAACCTGAGTACCGAGGCTGTAGATTATATCGGCGAACAAACAGCAAACAACCCCACTGTTGTGTCGAACTTAACTCGGCAGGTTTTGGATTTAATGAATAGCCTTGGAATCTCACTTCCGGTTGACGTATCTGGTCTTTTAATCGGCACAACTAATATCTTAGATCAAGCGGTTACATCTGCTAAAATTTTGAACGGTACAATAAGCACAGTCGATATTGCTGTAGCTTCGATCACAAATAGTTTGCTCGCTAATGGATCAGTTGACGCCGATAAAATCCTAGATGGCACCGTTGGGACTTTGGAAATTGCTTTAGGCTCAATAACAAACTCTCTATTAGCCAATAACTCCGTTGGTACTTCAAATATTATCAATGGATCGATTTTGGGCACAGATGTCGCCAACAACACAATCGATACGGCCAACATTGCGACCGACGCAATAGTAAGCTCTCTTATAGATGACGGTGCCGTTCAGTTTATGGATCTTTCGAGCGATAGCGTAAACGCCAGTAAAATTGTTGATGGTGCCGTAGGAACATTGGAGCTCGCAGCTGGATCGGTGGATTCTAGCAAAATCCTAGACGGGACCATAGATAGTCTAGATATTGCTACCGGCACCATAACTAGTAGTAATATTTTAAACGGTACAATTTTAGGTACTGACATTGCTAATGGGGCGATCGACACTTTACAGATCTTAGACGGTGCAATTACAACCTTAAAAATCGCTCCGGGATCGATAACTAATACTCTACTTGCAAATAATGCCGTTAATAGTGCCAATATAATAGATGGCAGCATTAGTGCAGTAGACATTGCGCTCGGGGCTATCACTGGCAGCTTAATCGCGCCAAATACAATCACCGGCGGGCTGATTGCTAGCAATACAATTGCGAGCGGAAATATTGTAGATGGGGCGATTGGAACTCTGCAAATTGGAAATTCAGCAGTGACTACAGGTAAACTCTCTACGGCTAGCAACACCAAGACTGTAGCTGTGCAAATGGGTAATATTACGTCAGTTCTTAGTGATATTGAACGTCCTGTGTTCATTGCGCCAACTGCAGGGACAATTACAAAAGTTACATTTACGAACGGGGCAAACTTAGGGGTTGGTGGCGGGACGATTTCTATCGAGCGCAAAACCGCTACAGCCGCAACCGTTGCCAGCACTAACCTAGGACTAGTATCTCTGGGCGCATTTACTCCACAAAGCCCTACCCTGCTGGCCGGAACAACATTTAGCGCCGGTGATGTTTATACATTTTTATATGATGTTAACGTTGCGAGCTTGGGCTTGAGCGGATTCTTGGTAACGATCGAGTATATTCCGTCGGAATAAAAATACAGCTCCATTTTATCGGAACTGTATTCGTTTAATTAACTTTAAAGACCGATTCTAACTATATCAATCACCGAATTGTTTAAGTAAAGAACCTGAACCTCGCCGCCAGCCGAGTTACGGAAGGTACAAAGCTCGGTCGTGCCTACAACCGGAAGATCGCTGACCACTGCACATGAAGTTGGCGAAACACCCAATTTAGACTCTACGGTTGCGCGGCTGTCACCTGCGTTCAAACCAAGAGATAATGTTCCCAAGTCAACTTCAGGTACTACAACGCCACCATTCGACCCATCACCACCATTACTTCCGTTCGCTCCTGGTTTTCCTGCTGCGCCGGTTGCACCTGTAGCGCCGGGTACCGCGACAATAGTAGTTGTAGAGCCACCGCCACTACCAGTTGTTCCGATAGTTCCAAGCTCGCCAGCTGTATCCGTTAAACCAGTTTGAAGGGCGGCAGTATCAAGTGGTGTTGCCGAGCGCTGTGAGCGCCATAACATCCAACCCGCCCACGCTAACAAAAGCGCTAACAGGATCAAAAATATTGCGTATATCAACCCGTTATTATCTTTTTTTTGAGAGCCGTTAGGACTCGTATTCGAAGCTGGGCTAGACTTTTTAACCTTGTTTTTTGCCATTATTTGCCTTTTTATTTTAATTATCTTAATGATATTAATTATTAACGTCATTGATTATATTTGGCAAGGGGGTGTGGAAAACCACTTAAAATAAAAAATCAGCCTCGATGACTGATTTTTTATGGTGCGGGTGGAGAGAATCGAACTCTCGTCGCCAGTTTGGAAAACTGGAATAATAGCCGTTATACCACACCCGCGGTACAGATCAGATTATAGCACCACATTGCTAAAAACAAAATAAGTTATGTTGCTATTTAATCTAACCTCTGCTTGTTTTAGCGAGCGAACTTACCTATTTGGCGCCAAGAGCTCCACCTAAAACATCACCCAAAACATAAGACATTACTGCAGCAATAGCACCCAAGCCAAAAGTTTCGAGTGCCGCGCGCCACGGTTTAGTTTTGGTCACTACAGCCTTAAGCAATCCGATCACAATAAAAGTGATTCCGGTTAGAATTGCACTCCAAATAAATAGCAGATTAGCGTTTATCCCCAAATTAAAGATACTGTCAATTAAGTACAGTATGAATGGCAGTAGGCCAACGACGATAAAAGCACCGGAAGTTACCAGCCCATCTTGCAGTGGAGTTTCATTGTGTTTATGGTCTTCGACACGTCCGCCTTGCTCAATATGTTTTTTGATCTTTAGGTCGCGCTCGGATTTTGCCGAGAGATAAGCGCTTGCACCCATAGAAAACCCATCTGCGACCAAGTTCGCAAACCCCAAGATTACTATCACCTTAGAGCTTAATCCGGCTCCTGCCGCACCCGCCACAACGGCAAAGGTAGTAACTGTGCCGTCAATCGCCCCATAAACAAACTCACCTAAATACTGTTCAAATTTTTGCTTCATGCTTTTAATGCCTCTTCGATATCTACTAACGATAATACCACAGTTGACCCTGGTGTCAGCTCGTTACTGAGCACACGCTTGGCAATAATGTTCTCGACAGTTCGCTGGACAACGCGCCGCAGTGGCCTGGCTCCCAATCTAGGATCGTAGCCAATCTCAACCAACTTTTTCTTTGCTGCCTCATCCACCTTAACCTCAATACCTTCTTGCGAAATCGTTTTACTAACATCCTGTAAAATTAAATCGACCACCTGCAATAGCTCGTCAACGGTTAGCGGCCTAAACACAGTTATCTCATCAAATCGGTTTAAAAATTCCGGTTTAAACTGGCCTGAATCAATTAACTGATTAATAAAGCTTTCCTCAAATTGATCTAGCTGCTTACCTTCAGAAATATACTTACGGATCAAATCCGCCCCAGCATTGCTAGTTGCAATCACGATTGAGTCCCTAAAACTTATCTGACGGTTGTTTTCATCCTGCAAAATACCTTCATCTAAAAGTTGTAGTAAGGTATTTAAGACATTAGGATGCGCCTTTTCTATCTCATCAAGCAAAACAACACTAAAGGGCTGCTTGGAAATTTGCGCCGTTAGGCTCATAGGATCGTCGCTAGCATCAGCGATCAATCGTGACACGTCAGTTGGCTGACTGTATTCATTTAAGTCCAAGCGGACCATTCGATCTTCGCCACCAAAATAGACCGCCGCTAAAGCTTTAGCTAACTCGGTTTTACCAACCCCTGTCGGACCCAAAAATAAAAACGTTCCAATTGGGCGCTTTTGATTACGAACACCACTACGAGCACGACGCAGTGCATTAGCCACAACCCCAACCGCGCGAGTTTGATTAATCATTCTCTGATGAATAAGCTGTTCCAGGTTTAAAAGAGTTTGCTTGTCTTCGGTGTTAGTTGCAGTTTGAATTTTAACGCCAAAAGTTTGCTCAATTGTTTTTTCAATGCTAGCTTCATTAACTAAGCCTCTGTCATTAAATTGAGCCGCCGACTCCAAAACCGTCAGCGCTTGGCCAGGCATAGCACGGTCAGAAACGTAACGCCCGCCCAATCTATATGCCGCCTTGAGAGCTTGATACATATAAACAACCTTTTGTCGTGCTTCAAACTCAATAACCTTATCTTCACAAACCAAGTATGTGTCAGATTCACTCATTGCTGGCACGGATATGCGGTTCAATTGCTGCGACAAGTTAGGATTAGATCTGCTGATTTGCAGAAAGTGCTGCTCATCCATACTTAAGATAATTTTAAGATTACCCGCCTCCAGAATCGGAAGCAGAATGTTTTGCAGATCCACGGCGCCTGTTTGGTTTGTGAAAAATAGCTCGGCGTTGTCTAAGTATAAAATTACATTTTTAGCCAAGTAGGCCTCGGACATTAGTTGACTCACCAGCGCCTCAACCTCACCTCGCCCAGGAGCCTTGGAAATAATCGCAGCCGGATCCAGTGCCATGACCTGCAAAAAGCGCAGTTCTTTAGGTACCATCGGCCCATCCAGCATAATTCTCTCTGCCAGAGCTCTAACAATACTAGTTTTACCTACACCGGCTGGGCCAATCAGAATTGCATTCTGCTTTCCACCGTTGGCTAGTTGCTTTAAGAGCTGCTGCAAAATGTCTTGATGCCCTTCAAGCTCACGCGACACGTTCGCCTGCTGAACCTCTTGGCTAACATTTTGTGTAAATTGACTCAACAAATTTGTGTAGCCAAAACTTAAGTCGCGACCGATGCCGCCACCCATTTTACGGCCGTCAAATTTATCTATAAGATCCTTCAGGTGATGATGCCAGCGAACACCACTTAAAATGTCATCGAAGTTAATTTGCAACTGACCCAGTAGTCGATCACGATTTGGCAAAACTCTGATCAGCGCCGCCACAACCAAACTACTAGAAACATCACGTAAATTTAGATCGCGCTGGAGCTGTATGCAAGTTTCCCAAAGTTCTTCGCTATCAGTACTGTTTTGGCTACTAAGATCTTTTAAAAAATTTGGACCAATACCAAATCTGATTGTAAAAAACAGGCCTCCGGGTTCCTTCATTACGATTTGTGCAACTAAAGATGGCGACGCATTAACAGGGAGCTTGCCAAGTAGCCCAGGCTCCAAAAGATCATCGACACTTTTAGAAGTTTTATTTACCGGCAGAACCTTAAGCCACCATTCATACCAAAGCACAGGCAAGAACGGCCACACTCCTAAAGTCATAATCAGCCAACCACTACTTTGACCCTGATAAACAAAAAATAGCCCTACAAAAATAAAACCAAATGCAAATACCAAAAGTAGACCTCTTAGGAGTTTGTTGCTTAAAAAAACATATGCTTGTGCCTGCTTTGATCGTAAACTTTTTAAATTTGGCGTCATTTAGTAATTCCACTTTGCATTAAGAAAATCCCGATCAACGGCGCTACTGGTAAAAAAGGCCAGATAACTATCAGTAGCACCCCAAAAACTCCAACTATAGTCGCTAAAATTAACCCAATTGTGATTATTATTAGTCTAACAATTGCACCAATTATGCGCGAAAATTGCCGATCAGCCCAAGCAATGAGCCTAGTTTTAATGTTGCCTCGAACTTGACCTGCCGAAATCTGTCTAAAAGGTGCGAACAGGCTAGTAATTAATATCCCGACCGAAAAAAACTTCAGCACCCCAAGTACACGATCAAGAACATCGTGCATTAGCCTTGTCCACCCCAAGGTGTACCACCAAATTAAAAACGACCCACCTAGCATATCTTTATCGTATCACGTTATAATACCTCTATGCATCGTTTTTTTGGCACAAATTTAGGCAAGCTAGTTCGTGGGTTTACTAAGGTTCGCGGTTCAGGCGGCCAAGCTCTGCCTGGGCTTGTCGTAGAGCGCATTTTGCCAAACTATCTGCAAAATATGCTTCAACAATTACCAGATGGCGTAGTGGTAATTACTGGCACTAATGGCAAAACTACAACCACAAAAATGGTTGTAGAGCTTTTGCAAGCAAACGGCAAAAGAGTCTTAACTAACCCCACTGGCAGTAACTTTACGCGTGGGATCATATCTAGCTTAACCCAACAAGCTAAATTCACAGGTGACCTACCTTTTGATATTGGAGTTTTCGAACTCGACGAGGCTTACGCCCGCCAATTTGTTACTCAAGTTAAGCCAAATTGGGTTTTAGCGCTAAATGTTATGCGCGATCAGTTGGATCGTTTTGGTGAGCTCGACACGGCCGCTAAAATGATTGGCGCAACTATGCACGAGGCTAAAATTGGGATTGTTGTAAACGATGATGATTCGCGCTTGGTCGACCTTGCAAAAACCATCACAGGTAAGCACGGCCAAAAGCTCCACTTTTTTGGAGTTAAGCCAAAACTTCGCCGGTTCTTCCCTATCGACGACGAGCTCGTGGCAGTTGAAAAACTTACCCCGAAAACAAAAACTCACCATCGTGACGTCGAACTTGCCGGTTTTGATGGCCAAAAAGTAACCTATGCTTTTAGCAAAAAAGAATTTAGTGCCCAGTTGCAATTAAGCGGCCAGCACAATTACCAAAACGCTGCGGCCGCATTAACGCTTGTGAATGCTTTAGTAAAAGCCTCGCCCGAAGCTTTGGTTGCACAATTAGCCACGGTCAAACCAGCATTTGGTCGCGGCGAAGAATTTGTATTAAAGGATGGGTCAAAAATCCAACTAGTTTTAGTAAAAAACCCTGCCGGTTTTAGACAAGCTCTGGCGTCTTACCCAGCTACAACTAGCCCGGTAATGTTTGCCGTAAACGATAATTATGCTGACGGACGCGATGTAAGCTGGCTTTGGGATGTTGATTTTATGAGCTTGGCTGGCAAAAAAGTTTTACTAACAAGCGGAACTCGCGCCGCCGACATGGCGTTGCGATTGCAGTATGATGACGTTAAGGTTGAGCGAATTGAGCCAAGAATCGAAGATGCGCTCAAGCAATTTAGCCGACAAAAGGGCGATAAGCTAATTTTTACTACTTACAGCGCCATGTTGCAGTTTTACAAGATCCTCAAAAAACAAGCGGGTAAAACCTTATGAAAAAAATTAATATTCTACACCTCTACCCTAATGAAATGAACATATACGGGGATCGCGGCAACTTACTCACGTTGATGCGCCGCATAGAGTGGCACGGTTTTGAACCAGTTGTGCATTTTCATCATGCAAAAAACACTTTACCAAAAAATATCGATATCGTTTTGGGTGGTGGCGGGCAAGATTCGGCGCAGTCTGATATACAAGATGACATTTTAATGATCGGCGATGAGCTCCACAAGCTGGCCGACGCCGGAGTACCAATGCTCATGATATGCGGCATGTACCAGCTCTTTTGTCATAAATTTATCACTAACACAGGCGAAGAAATTAAAGGAATTGGTATTTTTGATGCCGAAACTCGCGCCAGCAGCCAACGTATGGTCGGAAATCTAAAAGTTAATAGTGAATTTGGAATTTTATACGGTTTCGAAAATCACAGCGGTCGCACATTTTTAAACCAAGGTCAGAATGCCCTTGGTAAGGTTTTACGCGGCAATGGTAATAACGGTCAAGATGGAACCGAAGGCGCACAGACTAACAACGTTTTTGGTGCATATTTGCACGGACCAATGCTGCCAAATAATCCAAGGTTTACTGATGGCTTAATCGCTACCGCAGCCTCGAACTTATTTGGCGAATTTAAGCTAAAGCCGATCAGTGATCACTACGCTTACGCCGCCCGTGAAACTGCAAAAAAGCGTAAATATTAAGACAATTATGATATACTCACTTTAAATGGCGGTGGGCAACTAGTATTTTATGTCGGACGATCAAAACAATATAAAGCATGGCGATGTTAGCTATGATGAGCGTGTAAAAAAACAGACAATTGGCTTGGCTATTGTTGGTGCTGTTCTGGTACTAATTATGGCTTCTGTTTGTGGCACGCTTTGGTATTTCAAAGACCGCGCACTACCAAACACTATGCTTGGTAGTGTTAACGTGGGAGGCAAAACTCGCCAGGAAATCACTAAAATTGCCGAGGAACAGATTGCTAAAGTTAGTCTAATCTTCGAGCAAGGCGAAAAGCGTGTCGAAGCTAAACCTCAAGATCTGGGTGTGCATTACGACGTAAGCCAAACTGTAGAAGATGCCATAAATTCTGGCCGAACTTTTGCCGAATTGTCAAAACCGTGGGAAAATCGTGAACTCGGGCTATATTACACTAGTGATTTTGGCGCAGCTATAAACTTTGCCAAGCAAAACTTCCCAGAGACGGTCACGGACGCCAAAGACGCTGAGCTTATTTACAATGCCGAAGAGCGAAAGTTTACAATTAAAGACGGCGTGCCAGGACAAGGATTTGATTTAACAGAGTACTCGAATTCGCTTCAGCAGGTCGCAAAAACACCTGAGCCCGTTGCTCTTACCGTGAGCACAACAGTTGTTGAGCCAGCGATTAAACCAGATGGCCTACAGGGCGTTCAAGATGAAATTAACAAACGATTAAGCCTATCGCTGAAGTTTTTGTACCAAGGTCGGTTAATGTATTTTGCCGAACCTCAGGATATAGCCGAGATAACGACAATTACTCAAGATGTTGACAATAAAACTGTTAAGTTTAGTTATGACGCCGCTAAAATTGAGCAGTTTTTGCGTCAGAAGGTGAGTCCGAGCGTAGCCTCGCCACCACTTGATGCAAAAGTTCTACGTAATCCAGAAACTGGTACGGAGACTGTTATTCAGGCTGGTCGCGAAGGCAAGCAACTAGCAAACCTTGAAGCGCTTGCGGGTGAGATCTTAGGCGCGTTAGAAAGCAATCAATCAGTCGAGAAAGAAGTTGCCGTTGTCACTGCTCCGTTTAAAACCGTTACCTTATCGGGCGGAGGACAGAACTGGGTAGAAGTTGACTTGAGCGAACAAAGAACTACCTTATGGAGTGGTGATACGCAAGTCGCAAGTTTTATAATTTCTTCGGGTGTAGCACCTTTTTACACCCCAACCGGTGAATATGCTATTTGGTATAAAACCCCAAACCAGGTAATGACCGGTGGTTCGCGCGCATCCGGCGACTACTATTATCTTCCGAATGTAACCTGGGTTAGCTATTTTTACAAAGACTACGGCTTTCACACCGCATACTGGCATAACAACTTTGGAACACCAATGAGCCATGGCTGTATTAATATGCGTGAAGCTGATGCAAAAGCTTTATACGACTTTGCACCAATTGGCACAAAAGTTATCGTACATAACTAGCTAACATCTGGCGGGGATGAGTTAAGCGCCACCAAAGATTTGGCTCGTTAATCTTATTGCTGAGTTCAAGCTGCTGTGTTTGGCTGGCAACGCTAATTTCGCCGGTTAATTTCTGCTTGTCGAGCATGACTTCTAGGTTCAAAGGACTACCCTTCCACAAGACAAAATTAATCGCATCATTACTTATGATTTGCGCTTTCTCGCCCCATTCAGTCGTGACATCAGCAATTACTTGTCGTTCAGCAACCGGGTTAACCTGAATTATATTTGGCCAGCTACTTTCTACAATTTTAGGAGCGTATGCCAAGGCAACATCTCTAGTTTCAGCACCCAAAATTGCACCAATAACTGTTGTAGGTTTTCCAAACACATCTTTAGTAGAAGAAAACAATAGACAGCCGCCAGCTGCAAACGTAAAGCCGGTCTTGATACCGTTTATCCCCGCAACACCAAGGCTCGTGTTTACATTGTTTACCTCACGGCCTAAAATCTGAGCAGACTTTTGATTTACAATCTGTGCTAAGACTGGTTCTTTAAGAACGGCATTTCCTAAAATTACAAGGTCTTCTGTGGTACTAGTAGTTTGTTCAGAAAAGCCACTAGCATCAGCTATGTTAGTATTTTTCATACCCAGATCTTTGGCTAATTGGTTGGCATAATCAATATATGCCTGATCACTTCCAAACGCCCATCTAGTTAGAGTAACGGCCATATTGTTAGCCGACGGCAGCAAAAGCGCCTGCATAGCTTGGTATTGAGTAAGCTGTTGCCCTGCAGAAACAGCAAACACCGACCCACCGTCTGCCACATACTGCCTGTAGATCGCCACGTCTTGATCGCTGATTGTAATAAATTGCCCTTGCTCACCGGCCGCCAAGGGCGACTTTCTCATTAAAGCAAGTCCCGTCATTGCTTTTGCTACACTGGCAGTTGGTTGCGGTTTTTGCTCGCCGAACGTTTTGACTACATTAAGATCAGGAACAAAAACAGCCGCTTGGTCAGAGTCGGGCCACGTTATTTGATCGCTGACCCCAGTATCAACCTCATGAGAAAATATCCGCTGATTAACTGTGACTTGCGGAAGTTGCAAGTTAGCCAAAATGGCAATATAGCTTGTCGGCAACACTACCAGAATCGCAACGACAAGCCATGGCCAACGTTTTTTATGTTCTTCTCTAAAGCTTAGCACTAAGCTTATTTTACTCTATTAGCGAGTAATACTTATAGTTTCGCCGCCCTGGGCATCAGGCGCACTAACTGTGACGCGATTACCTGCACTCGTCTGAACAGTATAGCCGGTATCGTAAGCAGTTGTAGCAGTGGCACATGGAGTGTCGCCGCCAGTTACTGTGCCGGTAGTAGGATCCATAGGGAGATCTGCTATGTAAGTTGGGACGAGCGCCGAGCATAAGTCTACAATATCGGCTGCTGTGGGCTTACCTAATGTCTTTGCAGTCGCGGCAATTCCTGCTGGAAGATCGCCGTTGTTTTGTGCTGCGTAGGAACTAATCGCGTTTAAAATTGCGCTAACATCCGAGCTTCGCTGAGTATTGTTAGCTTGCTGGAACTGCTGCTGCGGGTTAATAGCAATCAAAACGATCGCAAGTAGTATTGAAAGAATTCCGATGACAACCAGAATTTCGATTAACGTAAAGCCTTTTTGAAATTTATTAAGTTTATTGCCCATATTATTACCTTTTCTACCAAAATTATACTACAAACATAAGCATTTTTGGTAACTATATTTGTAAAAAATTAGCCTTTTCTGCATTTTTTGCGTTTGCCAAAATTGTTTCGGCTGAATCTTGGGTTATCACGCCTTTACCAAAAAGCCCTGCGGGAGATACTGAGTTAATCCTAGATCCATAATCTGAGAATGCTGCCACAATTGGCATGAAAAAATTCTTGTTTGCCGCAATCAGTATCAGCTGCTCGCGCGCCAACAAGCCTACAACCACTACGCCAGACGGGTCGAAAGGCGTACGCTGAGCATAATCATCCTGCAAAGCTTTTATATTAGAGTTGGCACTTACGGGCATAACCTTTTGAAAAACCACACTATCGTCCAAGAGTAAAATCCCTGATTCTTTTACAATTTGCTGACTCGTCAAAAACTGCAGCGTTTGATCATGGAGCAAGTGACTATCTTCAACCTCAAGATTTTGAACCAATCCATCCGGGAATACAAACTTGGCAGCCGACTTACCAAAAACGTCAAGGCTATCACGCCTCAGGTACACTACTATTTGTGGTTTTTTAGAGAAAAACATTTACGGGACTTCGCTCCAGCTAGTTACGCTAACCGCATTATTCGACTGATTGACTACAACCTGAATTTTTCGGCGGTAATCCCCAACCACACCTTCGGAGATGATTGTTTTTGTGGGTGCCGAACCGGTTACGCTTATTATAGCAACTCCTTCTGGCAAAGTGAGCGTTTCGCCGCTATAACTTGCATCCCGAATAAGTCTCATAATGGCATTGTCAGCTCCAGATTCCGCCAAACTTAATGCATTTTGTCCAGCCGAATACACAGATGTGGCCCTTATGCTTGCAACGGTGACTACAACGGCTGCCGAGGTTAAAGTTATAGCCATCGTCATAAATGCCAGTAAAACTATCAGCGTTTGACCAGATTCTCTGTTTTGGGTCATGGCTTTGCCACCGTTGTTGAAAATGTTTGCGAAATGGGCGCTTGGTTGACCGCCTGTCCGGTTACAGTAAATGTTACCCTAACTGTTTGTGTACCTGAGTTGCCAAGTTTTTGAAAAGTAATTCCCGAAATTGCGGTTCGGTTGCTATTTAAATTGCTAGTTGTTGATGAATTGTTTAATGTTAGATTTTCACCGGAGAGTGCATAAGTATGGCTTGTGCCTCCTATATTTAAAACCAGCGTCGATCCGCTGCTACCCAATATTAAAGGTGTGGTGATTGTTGTTGATCTCTCTACATCGTAGGTTAGGCGAGCTAAAATAAATCTTCCATCTTCAACGACCGCCGCAGTCGCCTCCGATTCTAGCTTAGCGGCTGTCAAACTTACGAAAATATCAGTTAGTACTACCACAAAAATCGACGTAATTCCCATAACGATTATGAGTTCTACTAAGGTAAAGCCGGCTTTATCAAATATATTTTTCATGGTGAATAGTTTATCGATACATCACTTATCGTTGGCGTACTTGATCCGGGTCCGGTTAACGTTGCCTTATACCTAATATACCTGCCGCTCGTGCCAAAAAGAATCGGTGAATTTGCGCTATAGTACGTACCCGAGGTTCCATCTGGACCAACAAAATTCCAAGTACTATTGTTAGTGTTTGTTGCAACCTGAAATCTAACATCGGTACTTGCCGGCTCGTTTATGGTAAATATTATATTGTTGAATGCCACAGTTGATCCTGCATCAAAACTAGCAGATTCAAATGTTCCCGCAGATTGATAACCGCCCCCGCCACCAGTCGGTGTTCGCGAAATTACTCCTCTAGCTATGGCAAGTTCGGCCGTGTCAGAGGTCGAAGCCATATAGGCATAGTTTCCATTTACAAAAACGTCGTTAATTGTAGCATTCATGTTCAAACTGCTATAAACGGTCGGCGATGACGGTGTCGAAATATTAAGTACCCTTAAATGCGCGCTCGCAATTGCCCCAGCAATAAACGCTCGGTTTCCACTTACAAAAACACTCTGAAGAGTTGCACCCGCTTCATACGAACCCACGACCGAAATGCTTGCCGGGTTGGTGGCGTTAAAAATATAAAATTCCGGCCCACCACTAGCCTGGTCTTTAACAAAATACACAGTGGTGCCGATTGCAAAAACACCACGCCCAGCACCCGAACCTGCGGCGTCATACATTCCAGCAACTGTAGGAGAAGCTGAGTTCGTGACATTTATAGCTGTTAAGTCGCCGACTAAGTTTGCTGTAGCGAGGTAAGCAAAGTTACCCGAAACAAACAAATCGTTCGTGTTACCTGTCAGGTTAACCGACCCGGCCACCGAAGGAGAATCTGGCGTAGGAACATTTACTATAAAAAATTCATCCTGCCCTGCGGTTGCATTTTCAACCCTAGCTACATAGGCTTTGTTGTCGGCGACAAAGACCGAGCGACCATCGTGGGTCCCAGCCAGATCCACCGAAGCAACCGCTACCGGAAATACCGGATCAGTAAGCCTGACCATTATAAGCTCAGCCGAATTGGCCGTCGTGGCTAAGTATGCATATTTGTCTTTAACAAAAACATCGTTAATAATACCTGGTGCGGTGTACGTGCCTAATGAAATTGGCGACGAAGGATTAGTGACGCTAAAAGTTCTTAGAGTAGAACCATATACCAAGTAAGCTCTATCTTGATCTACAAAAACTCTAGTCGCATCTGTAATACTTGATGGAACATCGTACGTACTAACTTGCGTTAACGGCGTCCAGTTAGCTGTACTGGTATAGCTCGGCCTAAATACCGCCATCGCCGCAGCGTATCTATGCGTGGTTCCAAATGTCTGAGTTGAACTCACCGAAGCCGCCGTAGCCTGGTTTTTATCCTGAACGGCAAGATCCTTGTTATTAGAGTAGTTACGTTGAGTAAAGCCCGTACCCGGATTTATAGTAGTCTGACCCTCTGTGTCCATAACCGCACCAAAGACAAGTTCGTTAGCCATCGTGGTTGTAGCTGCGGTTGAGCTCACAGCATCGGTAGCAGTGCTTGCCGCGCCAGTTGCGCTCGCCACTACGTCAAGAGCATCGGTCGAAGCAACTCCACTGTACTCAGTTATTACCATTCTCCTAAATCCAGCCGGCGTACTAAAGTTAGCCGAAATAGTAGTGGCGCCGCCCGTAACATTTAATGCGTAGCATATCCCAATTGATTGTTGCATGGTTGTATCTTCGATCATAACTGCAGTTCCATAGGTGTTACTACGGTCGTCCGAACACGATGCAATCGGGCCATTCGCCGGATCCCAAGAGAAAGCCACTATGATCGCGTTGCCCGCTGTTACATTAGTACTAAAACTTTTACTTAGTAAATAGTCAAAATTATCCTCTGGGGTGGCGACCGCGCTCTGTACGAAATTTATAGATGATCCCCCCGTAGACAACGACACCTGTCCTCCACCAGTCGCATCGACAGTAGTTGAGCTTTTCGTTCCAGTATTAAACTCCACCTCGGTAGTCTGAGTCCAGGAAGCATTCCCCTCATATCGTTGAAAATAGGCAGTACTAGAGAGCGTACTTGCAATCGGTGTATTCCAAGAAACTGTGTATGTGACTTTTTTAGTAGAGGGATCAACGGTTCCACCAGCTTCAACGATCGCCCCGTTTGTGTCACGCTGAGCGTCAGAAATCTGGACACTTCTAGTAAATCCGTCAACGACTTCTGCATTAGCACTCAACCCCCAGGTTGTTCCGCTAACCACAGGATGGTACGTCCCATTTACGGCAAACTGCTGCCAACCAGCGTCGCGAACGACCTGAACCGCAGATTGCGATTCATTTAAAAATGATGCTGCTTGCAAACGCGCAGACTCCTGAACCCTACCCTCACGAGACGCGACCATAGCCGTAGCGAGCGCTGGCAGCATGATAGCCATAATTCCAATCACCACCAAAAGCTCAACAAGCGTTTGTCCGCGCTGCTTAAAGTTCATTTGCAACTCCGTACAGGTTTACCTCAACAACAGTTTGATCACCAACCGAATTCGTGAAAGTTATTGTGTCTTGACTGGCGTTGTATCCCGAAACCTCGCCCGAAGCTTTTGCAAAAATTAAAGTATTCGACGGAAATGTCGAACTTAGGCTAAGACCCTCAACTTGAACCTGAAAATTAGTGGGATTGCTGGGCGAGTAAGATGATCCAGAAAAAAGCGTATAGCTGTTTGCTTCGAACAAAACACCGTAGGACTGTGCAGTCGATCCACCGTCGTCATCGCCCATCATTGATTTAATTTGCTGCGATCTTAGGTCGGCGATCAACATATTTACCGCCGAATCCGAAACAATTTGCCGCTGACTACCGATAATATTAACTGCGGCTAAGCCGACTAAAATAGCCAGTAGCGCCATAACTACTACAACCTCAACCATCGTGAATCCAGCACGACCCGCCATTTAACGTCCGCCAAGTTGGCTGATTAATCCGTAAATCGGCGCGATAATCGAAAGCATCATTCCGCCAATCAATAAGCCGATTACTACTATCAGGACGGGCTCAATTAGCTCACTGACATTTTTTAGAGTTCGAGTAACCTGCTCATCAAAATAGTCGGCCAAATCTTGCATAGTTTTCTCTAGCGTTCCACTTTTTTCGGCAGTTTGTAAAATTCTAATCATCACCGAAGGCACAACTTTTTTATAATGTTTTAGGCCTTCGGAAATTGGCTCACCGTTATCAACTGCACGCTTCATACTTATAATCGCCGATTCAATCTCTTTTTTTGAAACCACACCACGACTGAGCTCCAACGCCTCTGACAGCGGCAATCCAGCCTTTAGCTGCAGTTTGAGTGTCCTCGTAAATCTAGCTAGATCAATTTGACGACCTAAGTTGTCTAAAAAAGGCAACGACAAAAGCACATTTACAACTTGGCGACGCTTAAACCTAATGAGCATAAAGATTCCCACGCCAATAAGCGCGATCGCGATAAAAATAAAGATGTAATTAGCCAAGACAAATTCCGACAAACCAATTAACGCCTTGGTGGTTGGCGGCAAAGTTATGCGCAAGCCGTCAAAAACTTTAGAAACACGCGGAATCACAAAAGTTAAAATTAGAATCAAAACACCCAAAAACACCCCGATTACAAATACTGGGTAAATCAAACTAGCTTTCAGCCGATCAGTGAAATCGATATCTTTTTTAATTGTCGCCTGTAGATCCGTAAGGGCCTGATCAAGCGTCCCAGCCTCTTCGCTGGCTCGAACGATGTTAACTGTTACCGGGTCAAACGCCAACGGCGCCGCTTTCATAGATTCGGAAATTGGCTTACCCTGTTCCAGGCCCTTACGGATCAAGGTTAGAACCTCTTTGCTCGAACCTTTACTTTCGACCAACAGCGTATCTACCGCTTCCAAAATCGGAATCCCAGCCGACAACATTGTAGCCAGATTTGTAATTAAGTTTAGGCGATCACGCGCCCTTAGCCTTGGGTTTGTCATTTTAATCCCTCGTTACCCTCAAAACTTCTTCAATTGTTGTGAGCCCACTTTGGACTTTACTTAGTCCATCTTCCATCATAGTTTCCATTCCTTCAGCCACTGCCTGCTGGAAAATTACTTCTGAGTTAGATTTTTTACTTATTAGCTCCTGAATCTTAGGGGTAACAACTAAAACTTCAAAAATTCCTACGCGACCAATAAAACCAGTGTTATTACAAACCTGACAGCCCTTTCCCCTATAAACACGGATATTGCCTGTACCAAAATATTTATTAACTAATCGTGGATTAAGCGTAACAATCTGAGCGGCAAGCTTAGTGTCGCCTTTTAAGCCAGTTGGTGTTCGGACTATTTCTTGACTGACTTTACAGGTATTGCAAATTTTTCGCACCAAGCGCTGACCAACTATAACGTTAACTGTGGAAGCCACCAAAAAAGGCTCAACTTTCATATCGATTAAGCGCGGCAGAGCAGTTACGGCATCGTTGGTGTGTAAAGTCGAAAGCACTAAGTGGCCCGTCATCGCCGAGTTTATTGCAATACTAGCCGTGTCTTCATCGCGAATCTCACCTACGAACATCACATCTGGGTCTTGACGCAATATGGACCTAAGTCCGTTAGCAAACGTAAGCCCAGTTTTGGCATTAACCTGAATTTGGTTGAGGCCGGCGATTTCGTACTCAACCGGATCTTCAATAGTTGCAATGTTTTTATCGCGAGTATTTAAAATCTTTAAAATGGCGTACATTGTAGTAGTCTTACCCGAGCCAGTTGGGCCGGTTGAAAGCACCATTCCATATGGCCTTAAAAATCCGTTTTGGATCTTTTTTAGATTCGACTCACTCATACCCAAGTCAGCCAAACCAAACTGTCGATTGTGCGACGACAACAAACGTAAAACTACCTTTTCGCCACTAGTAATTGGCACAATCGATACACGTACATCTACATCCTCATCTGTTTTGCCCTGGATCAAAACCCGCATTCGACCGTCTTGAGCGCTCAAATGCTCGTCTGTCCTAAGACGCGCCATGACTTTTATTCTGGTAACCAGCTGGTCGTGAAGCATTTTTGGAAGTCGCACAACATCATGCAAGATTCCATCAATTCTAAAACGGATCTGACTGTATCCTCTGGTTGGTTCGATATGAACGTCCGAGGCTTTGTTGAAGTTTGCATACTCAATAATTGTGTCTACAATTTTAGCAACCGGGACTTCGCTGAGCGCAGCACCTTTTGGCAGTAGGCCTTCGAAAACTCGCGTTAAATCTTTTTTATAAAGTCGCAGAGCTGACTCGATATCACGCTCGGTCGCAAAAAATACTCGGTAACTTTTTTGACCAGCCTTTTTAGCCAACATAGGGAACAAATCTGGCTGCAAATGGTTGGATGTGGCAATTTTTAAGCCCTTATCATCTATACCAAAAGTGATGACCTTAAACTTACTGGCAACTTGTTCGGGGGTGATTTTTAAAACATCCTCAGGGATTGTAGATTGCGACAAAGTCACGAACGGCAATTTTAGCGAGTAAGCAATTAGTTTACCTAGATTCTCATCCGAGACCAAATCGCGATCTAAAAGCACGTCATATAAGCTCTTAGCCTCGGTCTTAGCTAAATCACGAGCCTTGTTTAAATCATCGACAGAAAGGTAGTCGAGCTCAGCAAGCAGTTTGTATAACTGTTCGTCATCTATTCCCATGCCACCCTCAGGTCAAGTTATGCCTTAATCGTTTCGTTGATTTTGCCGATCAACGCATCCATCGACAAATCACTCTTAATAATGTAATCTTGTGCACCAAGCGACATCGCTCTGTCTAAGTCTTCTTTTTGACCAAGGTTAGACGCTACAATTACTGGAATATTTTTAAGAGCTTCTTGTTGTTTAATTTCGGCCAGGGTTGCAAATCCATCTTTTCGCGGCATGACAAGGTCAAGTAGAATTATATCGGGTACAAAGGTTTTCAGAATCTCGAGCGCTTCTTCGCCATCGGACGCAATCTGGACGTCAAAACCGCTTCTAACCAGCTTGGCTTTGTAGGCGCTTGTCAAAAATCGATCATCTTCAACTACTAGAACTTTGGCCATGTTGCCACTCCGAAGGGTTATCGTTTTTACCATTAACAATCAATTCTTTTAGCATATCAATTATCTCATCGAGCCTATACTCGGCCTTTAGAACATACTTTTTAACGCCAAGGCCGAGCATGTTGTGGACTTTGTCTGGACTAGCCGAATTACTCACGACAACCACAGGGATATGATTCCATTTTGGGTTGTTTTTTAATTCTTCCATGAACGCCAACCCATTCATGTCCTTAAGGTAATAGTCCAACCAAACGGCGTCTGGCAGCTCGTCCATACTCTCAAGATAATCCATTGCTTGCTTGCCAGTCGAACAAGATACAACCTCTAAACCAGATAACTTAATCTTTTTAGTAATAGCCTGTAGTAAAAGTGCTTCGTCCTCTACTACCATTATTGTTGGATGTTGCTTTGACATACTTATACTTTACCATAAACTTTTTTAACTATCATCTAAGCTACGTTTATGCGTCAAGCGAGACTTCGCCAGCACGAGCCTTCATTCCTGTGATTGGAAGACTAAACCAGAAGCTAGTGCCCTTGCCCTCTTCACTCCTGAACCATACTTTACCGCCCGAAGATTCCACTATGGCCTTAACGAGATAAAGTCCAAGCCCGGTGCCCTCAGTTTCAACTTTAACAATGTTTTCAGCCCTAAAGAACTTATTAAATACACGATTTTGCTGAGCCTTTGGAATTCCGTAGCCGTTATCAGCAACTTGCGATACCACTTCATCGCCCTTGCGTGAAATAAACACCGATATCTCGCCGCCTTTGGGCGTGTATTTGATTGCGTTAGTCAGGAAGTTTAAGTACACCTGACTAATCAAGCGAGGGTCTAGATTAATCTTACCTAAATCTTCGTGAACGCTAATTATTAAGGTTTGCTGCTTTTGCTCCAGCTTCTCTTTAAGGTCCTGAACGATTCCATTTACCAACTCTTTAAGATCAGTTGGCTTAGGATCAACTATAATTCTGCCCGATTCAATCCTAGAAATGTTAAGAAGCGAGTTTACAAGCTCAATCATACGTTCGGTTGAAGCATAAATATTTTTTGCAAACTCTGTTTGATCTTCGGTAAGTTTGCCTGCATCGCCACTAATCAACATTTCACTAAACCACTTAATCGCCGAAAGCGGTGTTCGCAGCTGATGTGACGCCAGCGAAATAAATTCTGTTTTCATTCGATCAATTTCGCGCTCTTTTGTAACGTCATGGAAAATCATAATGGCGCCGATAATCTTACGGTCCTGAAAAATTGGGTTCGCAACAATTGCAATCTGCCGCTTGCCTTGCTCGTCTTGCATCCCAAAAACACCGTCTGACATTTTGCCAGTTTGAAGTGCAAGTGCAACTGGAGATTCTTTGTCTATTACTGGTAGGCCAACCCCGGTCAAAAGTTTCATAACCTGTAAAACAGGTTTACCGATTACCTGATTTTCATCAAGCATCAACATTTGTGTAGCTACACGATTAACTATCGCGACAGTTCCGTCCGCATTCACCGCGATCATACCTTCACCAATGCTCGAAAGAATCGCCTCATCTTTAGCTCTCTCACGCTCTACTTCATCAACTTTTTGGGCTAACTGGTTAGTTCGCTCCTGAACTTTGCTCTCCAGGTTTTTGTAGATTAACTGCAACCGATCAGCCATGTTATTAAAGGCCTTTCCAAGTTGACCAAATTCATCACTAGACCTAATCTGTACTCGCTGAGTTAGGTCACCGAGGGCAATCTTGTTAGCCGTAGTAGTCATATTATTTATCGGGCGCAGCAAGCGTGCAATAAACAAAGTGAGCAAGATCATCACTCCCAGCGTTGAAAGACTGAACGAAACAATCAGAGCGCGAGGCAAACGTTCGGCAACAGTATAGACCTCGGCGGCCGGCCGGGAAATTGTCATGATCCAATTGTTCCCAGCGTAGTTTTTATATCCAGTTTCCGAAGTATAAGAAACTATGAATTGTTCATTATCTAAAGTTTCCACCTCGATACCCTCTTTGGATTGACCAGCGGTCGTTACTGCCGTAGGTACAACGATTTCTTCGGGGTCGCTCGACCCGATCATCTTACCCTCGCTATTAAATAATCCAATTAAATTACCGGGCAGGCTCGCTAAAACATCGCTAATTGCCCGCCATTTTATAAACCCAATAACCGCAGTTCCATTTTGAACCGGTGAAGCAAAAATCATAGTTTGGTCTCCCGAGGGATCAACAAACTCATTACTATAAGTAGTATCACCACCGAGCGCCTTAGTGACAACCGCTTGATTCTGTTTAAGTGTCTGCTCTATTTCGGAGTTGTCGGCTGAACTCGATGCCAAGATCTGGTCATTCCCCGAAACCATCACAACCGAGTCCCAGTAACCTGTACCTTCAACGAAACTTGACAGGGTTTTTGTAGCCGCCTGTAGATCTGGCGTCGAACTGGGATTGTTGGCCAAATTTAAAGCAATTTGCGAATCAGCTAAAATCGCAATGCTAACCTGACGCTCCTCTAAAAATCTATCTACTGTATTTAAATTATTTTTAGTGAGTGTCAGCTGATCGTTTTTTGATGGATTTATAATTTCGTTGCGAAGTAAATTATAGACAAAAGAGAAGGCAATGATTGCAGCCGGTACAGCCACCAATGCAATTATTATTGCTACCCTGGTTACAAGTTTCATTTTTTACCACTCATAGTTTTGGTATAGGGCAAATGCACTACAAAAATCGTACCCTGGTTTTCTTCGGATGTGAACGATATATCACCTCCGATGTAGTCTAGCAGCGATTTTACAATAAAAAGACCTAGCCCAGTTCCGTCGGTATCTTTATCGCGAATGTTTTCAGCCCTAAAGAATCGGGTAAAAATTTTGGCTTGCTGCGCTTTTGGAATTCCGTAACCGCTATCGCTCACTATAATCGTCAGTTTGCTGTCAGGTTCATTACCACTGCCAATCACTTCGATCGACACATCACCTCCTTTGGGGGTGTACTTTACGGCATTTCCAACTAGGTTATGTAAGATTATTTTTACAATCTCAGGATCAACATAAATGTCTGATATGTTTTGATCAAAATGCTCTTTTATCTTCGGCAGTCGACCTTCTGGTATACCCTCCAGCTGCTCCCTCACAACTTTACGCAACATCACCGGCAGGTTAATTGCTTGCGGCACAACCGGAAGATTATTTAATTCCAGTCTCGCTACAATTAACATATCCCCAACCAAACGCGCCATTCGCTGCGTGCTCTGATGAATCTGCGTAACATCTTGTTCTTGCTCATCGTTTAGTTTTCCAGCGTCGCCATTAAGCAACATTTCACTAAACCACGATATCGCCGAGATCGGCGTCCTTAACTGGTGCGACGCCACGGTCATAAACTCGCTTTTTGCGCGTTCAATCGCACGCTCCTCTGCTACGTCACGCAAGCTAGCAACGTAGCCCACACACTCGCCTTCACGCATGATAGGCGAGCCGTTTGCTAAAAGTAATGACTTTGTTCCGTCTTTTTTTATGTAATTTAAAACTGTAGATTTTTTATCTTTTTTGTTTGCACCAAGTGGCCATTCGTCCATCTTAACTTCTTTGCCGTTCTCGTTTTGCGTTTTGACAACGTTCACAAACTTTTTACCTTGCAAGTCATGCTGCCACCAACCTAACATATCTTCGGCGGCGCGATTCATAAAATTAACACGACCATCAACGTCCAAAGAAACTACACCCTCGGCTATGTTCTCTACAACAGCATCGACTCTTACTCGTTCAGTCTGAAGATCCTCTTTATTGCGTTTAGAAGCAGATGTTGCCGTTTCGCGAACCTGCTGATAAACATAAATAGCGAACGACACAATAAACAAAATTATCAGCATTTGCACTACTTGCATCGCGCTAAACGGAATACTTAAAACTTTAGCCGCATCCAAACCCAAAACTACAAGAGTAAACAAATATAAAATTGCAACCCAGATTATTCCACGTGGTTTGCCCGAAACAAAAAATGCCGTTACCGGAAAAATATAAAACCAATAAAGACCAGTACCCTGAAGGCCACCAGTCGTAAGCATCATCATTAAAATTGCTAGCAATACACTCAGCAATACATTGCGCGCAACATTAACGTTTTTGGTAATTTTTAAGGTAATAAAGTTTAGCCCCATTATAAGTCCGGCTATAAATTCAAAATACCCTACCCTGTAGTCGCCTTCAAACGCAATGCTTTGAGCACCAAACAAAACCAGCACAATCAAACCAAGTAGCGAAAATATTTTTACAAAGCTAGTAAGTTCCTGCTGAGTATCGGGTTCGTCAGTCTGCGCATGTGAAATAACCATAAGCTAAATTGTAGGGTAATCTGCCACAAAGTTAAAGATGTTATTAGTCTTGAGGCAATTGCAAACTTAAGGTATAATAACGTTTGTCACATCTCGGGGTGTGGCGCAGTTGGTAGCGCGCGCGGTTTGGGACCGTGAGGTCGAAGGTTCGAGTCCTTTCACCCCGACCAGGTACGAAATCATCGTTTATAAGAACTCTTTATGGAGTTCTTTTTTCACAGATCGGTCCGTTTCCATCGAGATAACCATAACTTGCAATCGGAACAGCGAGCGTGACCGCACATAAACCCTCTTACCAATTTAGAAATGGTTTGTTGACAACAGCAGCTAAGTTCCGAAAAACAGAAATACTTCTTATAATTCTTTTTTAACCAAATTAACTTGCTCTATCCTCTTGGCCAACCCGCTCTTACCAACCTCAACCAAAACCGCATTCAACTGAAAAGGTCCGTGCTCGGCAATGTCGTTTTTATTTTTTGCGCCATCGCGCCAACGTTTTACAATTATCTCGGTACTTACGCCTAGGCTTGTTAATAAAGTTCCGCACATTCCAACATCTGTTATATGAGCCGTACCTTTTGGCAGGACCATGGCGTCAGCTGTTGGTATATGCCAGTGATCGCCAATTACGGCGCTAACGCGACCATCTAAATAATAGCCTACTACTTTTTTCTCGCTCGAAAAATCACCATGAAAATTCACAATTCGAGCGGCGAATTTTTGATCTTTAGTATTTTGCAAAACTTCATCTATCGCTTTTAGCGGATTCCCGATCGGTTCTTTCAGGTTAGGAAAGGTAGTTCCGAGCAAGCTTATAACCTGAACCGCCCCGAGTTTAGTTTGTACATTTTTTACGCCCCACTCCGGCTTTACGCCAGGCTGATTAATAGGTGCAAGCACGGGTTGATTGGGGTCTTCAAACATGGTGATCGAGGCCGGGCGTTCGGGCGAGTGGTTTCCGCCAGTAAAAACATCTACGCCCTGCTCTTTAAGCTCGAGCATGTGGCCAAATGTCATGCCTTTACCGTGGCTCACATTTTCAGCCTGAGCAATCACCAAATCAACGTTAAATTTGCGACGCAAACCTGGTAAAAGCTTTTTAACAACATCGCGCCCAGGGCGGCCCATAATATCACCTAAGTAAAGAATATTCATCTGTTTTATTGTACACGCTGATCACTTGAATCAAGCAGCCTGCCCATCTGTTTATGGATTTCTTGCAAGTAACGATTTACGTCCATTGCATACTTTTCTATGTTTACAACTCGCTGATGAAAACGCTGTGCATCAAACTGATTACGCCATTGTTCTTGAGTATAGTTTTGTTGATACATCTGCTGCATCAACGTTTCCATTCTCTGAACAATTGGGCTAAGCTCATTTAAAGATCGTTCGACGTTTTGAATTCTAATCTGTACATCACTAGTCCTAGAATCGTTACGCCAGTTATGAACGTTGTCGCGGACTTCGTTAAGACTCGACTGCAAGTTACTCACAGCCTCTTGTGCAGCTCTACGGACAGTATCGTAAGAGAAGTCTGCCATATACAGATTATGGCACAATATTCCATGAATGTATAGTTATTTTAACTAAGTTCAAGATATTCAATCGTGTCCTAGGCACTCCTTTGCCTAGCTGGGCCTACTTAGCATATTCTATTGCGCGAGTCTCGCGGATAACTGTAACTTTTATCGTTCCAGGGTACTGCATAGTACTTTCGATTTTTGTGGCAATATCACGACCAAGTTTAATCGCGCCCAAATCATCGATTCTTTGCGGCCTTACAATCACGCGGACTTCACGACCAGCACTAATTGCATACGCTTTTTCAATTCCGTCAAAGCTTTTTGCAACGTTTTCAAGTTCGCGCATTCGTTCGGCAAAGTTCTCGGCACTAATGTTTCGCGCACCAGGGCGAGCAGCGCTGAGCGCGTCAACCACACGAACAACCAAAGCTTCGGGTGTAGTCGCCTCTATGTCGTCGTGATGAGCTTCAATTGCATGGACTATATCATCTGGCATTCCATATTTGCGCGCCATTTCGGCGCTAATATGATGGTGCTTACCCTCAATTTTGTGAGTTAACGCCTTACCCACATCATGCAACAAAGCTGCGACTTTAACATTCCGCACATTCGCACCAATTTCCTGGGCAATCAGTCCGCCAATGTGTGCCATTTCGGTAGAATGCTTAAGCACGTTCTGCCCATAACTTGTACGGAATTTTAGTTCACCAAGCAAATGGACCATCTCTTTTGGAACAAGCCCAACCACTCCAACTTCACGAACTGCATCCTCACCAGCCTGAAGAATCTCTTTGTCGATCTGTTTTTGAGCTTTCGCCACAACTTCTTCAATTCGCGCAGGGTGAATTCGGCCATCTTTCATCAGCATTTCGAGTGCAATTCGCGCAACTTGACGACGAATCGGATCGAAACTACTAAGCACAATCATGCCGGGCGTATCGTCCACCAAAATATCTACGCCAGTTTCACGCTGCAAAGCTTGAATATTACGACCTTCTTTACCGATAATCCGGCCTTTCATCTCTTCATCTTCAAGTCTGATCGCAGTAACAGTTTTTTCGCTCGTAACTTCGCTCGCCATTCGCTCCATAGCGCTAACCAAAATTGTCTGGGCTTGCTCTTCGGCGTCTTTTACGGCGTCATTTTGCAACTTGCTAACCAATCCAACGAGATCTTTTTGGATATCTTTTTCGGTCATTTGCATAAGTTTGTCGGCGGCATCGCTTTTAGTCAGACCGGCGACTTTCTCTAGCTTTTCTAGTTGTTTTTTGCGAATTTCACGAATTTCATTCTTCAAATCATCAACTTCGCCCTCTTCTTTACGAAGCTTTTCGCTGCGCTTGTCGAGTTCTTCTAGCTTTTTATCAAGCGAGGTTTCACGCTCGGCCATGCGCGACTCTACGGCAGTTAAGTCCTTGCGACGCTTTTGTTCTTCTTTGGTGGCCTCGTTGGTAATCTCTAAAGCTTTGTCTTTAGCTTCGAGTTCGATCTTTTTTGCGGCGCTTTTAGCCTCTGCTAGAATTTTATCAGCCCTTGCCGCGCCAGCAGCGCCTTGCTTTTGGTTAACAACAAACAAACCGCCCGCACCGGCCGCAGCGCCGATTACAGCGGCTAAGATTATTCCTAGCTCCATAATGTTATCCTTTCTCAGCCACCGTTTGACAAAGCTTGCACGCATGGCACAACATGCCAAGCGGTTCTGGAATTCTGAAAATATAAAAAGTTATTGAAATCGGTCAGTTGGTTCACAAATTAAAACCTGTTTTTATTGTACGCTTGTTGGATAATTTACGTCAAATTTGTCCAAATAACCGTCGATTCTATTTTTTAGGCGCAGTAATATTTGCTTCAGCCCCGTAATAAGGCATTGAAACTTTATCGTTTTGCCCAGATGCAATCTTTTGCAAACCATCCTGCAGCCAGTCGTCGCCAGTTGAACCAACTATTGGAATGTTCTGACCATAGGCGATCGTGTTCGCAACGGTAAGTCCGATTCGTAAACCAGTAAACGACCCTGGACCACTGTAAACCACAAGTCCTGTTAAATCATTAAAGTCTGCGTTATTTTTACGTAAAAGTTCTTGGATTTTTTTAAGCAGATCACGTGCAAGTTCGCGATTGGCTTCCCAGATATATTCATCTGTTCTTTTGCCATTGCTAAAAATAGTAAGTTCAGCTGTAGGACTGTCTGTTTTAATTGTGAGAATCATTGTTAAACTTTTTTACCGCATTAGTTATGTAATCAAAATTTTCTGGGATTTCAAACTCGATATCACGACTCTCGTCATTTTGAACACGCAAAGTCACACTGATCAAATCGCCTGGCAAAATTTTATGAACAATATCACCCCACTCGATCACAACAACAGTATTAGGTTGGTTCAAAGATTCTTTGAGCTCTTCGTTCATTATGCCAGCGTCTTGCAATCGGTAAAAGTCAAAGTGATGAAGCTCTAAATCGCGCGCCGCTTTATGGATAAAGCTAATCGTAAAAGTCGGGCTCTGAACTACATCTGCCACACCCATGCCGACAGCCAAGCCTTTAGTAAAAGTCGTCTTGCCACCACCAAGATCACTTTTAAGCTCAAATACCTCACCTCCACGCAAAACCCGCCCAATAGCCGCGCCGAGCTTTTTGGTTTGTTCAACATCTTTGCAATTAATCTTAATCATTTGCAAATATTATAACAGATGTGGGCAAAATTAATTTAGGCTATTTTTAAGAATCGGATTCGTTTCACCCGAAGACGGGCTAACTTTTGTAAAGCTCAAGACAAAACTTGTACAGGGGTTCTCGGCAGTTCCGTTACAATTGGCCGGGTTGGTTACGTATCCGTACTGATTTTTATTTGTACTTGCGTTTCCTTGCAGACTATAACCTTGGCCAGGCGCATTCAAGTTATCTGGGTTTAAATCAGGCAAAAGCACTACAGCTTTTTCTGTAGAATCTATCTGGCTAAAAGCAGGATACGTATTATTGGCTCGATAGTAAACTTCAAGCTGAGTCGCAAGCGCCGTTATGTCAGTCTGTCGCTGGGAATCATCGGAACGATTTTGAACCGTAGAAAAAGCATTAAACACTAAGAATGCTAGCACCCCAACAACTACAACAACAATCAGAAGCTCGACTATTGTAAAACCTTTTTGTAACGCTTTTTGAAGCATGAGGCCCCCTAATTAATAAGAATGTATAATTAAATTATCAATCATAAGCGTATTCGTTGTCAATTTAATACGCGCGCTAGCTTCAACAATTCATCTACGCTGGTCTCGCCTCGTAAGGCCTTTACAAATGCATCCATTTTAAGAGTTACCATGCCTTCTTTTTTGGCTTCAGCCCGGATTTCATTCGTTGGCGCCTTGCACATTACAAGATGTTGGATTGATTCAGAGTTTACTAAGACCTCGTTAACAGTGGTTCGTCCTTTGTACCCAGAATGTCCACATGCATCGCAACCTTTTGCGCGCCACATTTTAGTTATTACGCCATTCGTAAAAGAGGCAGTTTTACCAGAATCAGCGCCCACACCTTGGTCGATCGCCATGGATTCTAATTGCTCAATCTGAGTCGATTCTAAATTGGCATCTATGCACAGAGCCGCCATAACCGCTTGATACTCGGCTTTGTTCGGTTTATAAGATTTTTTGCAATCTGGACAAAGTTTTCGAATTAAGTGCTGGTTTACAACTGTTCTTGTGACGCTCGCCGTCAAGTAAGGTTCTACTCCCATAGCAGACATTCGCGCAAAGTAGTCGCTGGCTTTTACCGAGTTGATTGCCGCAAAAACCAAACGACCAGTTAATGCTGCATGAGTAGTTAAATCAGCCGTTTCATAGTCACGAATATCTCCCACCATCACAATATTTGCATCTTGCCTAAGAAGAGCGCACAACCCATCGGCCATAGTTACATCCGCTTTTAAATTAACTTGGCTCTGATTGATGCTACTAATCTTGTATTCCACGGGGTCTTCGATAGTGGAAATGCACACGTCAGGGTTATTCAGAGAATTCAAAATTTGGTACAAAGTTGCAGTCTTTCCGGAATCGGTTGGACCTGAAATGATTACTAGTCCGCGTGATTGTTTAATCGCAGCATTAAGCGATTTTAGACTATGACCCCAAAAACCAAGCTGCTGCAGACTAAGGTCCTTTTTGGATTCGTCCAAAACTTTTACAACAAGCTTCTCGCCATCTTGGATTGGCAGGGTTGAAACCTTAAGCGTGTACACTTTGCCCGCTGCCACAAACCTAAACATGCCATTTTGCGGAACTCGGTTTTCTGTAGTTTTTAGGTTGCAAAGATTTTTGATATGAAGCGCAATTGGCGCAGACAAGTTTTTTGGCAGTTTATCGTCTGACTGCAAAATACCATCAACGCGAAATCGAACCACCAAAGCATCTTCGCGCGGTTCAAGATGAATATCGGATGCGCGAGCTTTTATTCCATACTCTAAAATTAAATTCGCAGCGTCAGCGATAGGCGAATCTTCGGCAGCAGTTTCATATTCGCTACCAATTTTGTGCGACTTTTTTATAATCAAATCTAATTTGGAATCCAAAACACCCATGATTACTTATATTGTATAAAAAATAACCACATAACGCTAATGGCTTTAACAGGGTGGATTAAAGTATAATCAAATTATGTTATTGCTAAATGATAAAATCCTAACGATGCCAGTCGTAAGTCTCCAGACCGGTCGTAAACTGGCTACACTTGCCAAAGCGATTGTCGACCCTCGTCAACTTCATGTTATCGCCTACTACTGCGAAGGACCCAATCTAGATATCGACCCTGCCGTCCTGCACACGGATGATATCCGCGAAGTCAGCAGCATGGGCATGATTGTTGACAGCGCCGAAGATATTATGTCGCCTGAAGACCTTGTCAGGCTCCAGCAAATTATTGATTTTGACTTTAACCTTGTTGGCATGAAGGTGATTGACGATTCTGGTAAGAAAATTGGCAAAGTATCTAGCTACTCTATCGAGACTAATACATTTTTTATTATTAAGATTCATGTCCAGCCTGGATTTTTTCAGGCATTACACACAACAGAACATATAATTGACCGTTCGCAAATTATAGAAATTAACGACAACGCCATAGTTGTTAAATCTGCATCAGTAAAGGAAGGTGCACTTGGCGCCCGTCACATAATTGACTCGTCTTTTAGGGGTCGTCCGCAGCCCGACGTAGCACACAATCAGGAGTAAACTAGTCCTGAAACATAGCTTGTTTTATTTCATCAAACCCGAACCCTTGGCGGGCTAAATATTGCATTAACTTTTGCGGATCAGCCGCAAACTTTACATTTTTTCGTTTTTTTGCAATTAAGTTTTTCAGGGCATCGTCTTCACTAAAGTTACTAGTGCTTAACGCCTCGTTAATTAAGGATTCGCTCAAGCCTTTTTGCTTTAGCTCCATTTTTAGCTTGCGAGCGCTGGTTTTTTTACCTAAGTTTCGGTTTTCAATCCATGATCGGGCAAAGTTTTCATCACTCAAGTATCGCTTAGCCTTAAGCTTATCGATTATTAATTCTGCGTCGTTATGATCAACCTTTTTGCGCTTAAAGTAATCGCGAACTTCTTTAGTAGATCGTGGTCGAATCATTACATAAATCAACGCACGCTCATAATTTTTACCGAAGTCACTGGCTCGTTTAAAATTCTCAATTTCCTGGTCGGTAACCTCCAGCCCGACTCGTAATTTTAAATCCAAAAGCTGGTTCTGGTTAAGCGAAAAACTATACTTGCCATCAACAAATACCGAGACCCGCTCAAGATTTTTGACCTGTACTTTTAGACCCGTTATTTTTTTAGTAACAGGCTCGTCCCGGCCAGCAGAATGAGCCTGAACCAAGCTAAACTTCCTCGGTTGCTACTTTTGCGCGAACGGTTTTATCTATCTCGGCCAAAACCTTAGGATTTTCTTTTAAGTAAGCTTTTGCAGCCTCGCGGCCTTGGCCAATTTTGCCATCTTTATAGGCAAACCAGGCGCCAGCTTTATCTACTACGCCATGTTGAACAGCTAAATCAAGAACGTCGCCTGTTGTACTAATTCCGCCACCGTACATAATGTCGAACTCAGCATTACGGAAAGGTGGAGCAACCTTGTTTTTGACAACTTTAACCTTTGTGCGGTTACCAATTACATCCTCACCAGTTTTGATTTGACCGGTTCTTCGAATGTCTAAGCGAACCGATGCATAGAACTTAAGAGCGTTACCGCCGGTTGTAGTTTCTGGGTTACCAAACATTACCCCAATCTTCATGCGGATCTGGTTCAAAAATATAACCGTGGCTTTGCTTTTGTTTATAATTCCAGTTAATTTGCGTAACGCCTGACTCATTAATCGTGCCTGCAAGCCCATATGACTATCGCCCATGTCGCCTTCAATTTCGGCTTGTGGGGTTAGCGCTGCAACGGAATCCACCACAATTAGGTCTACCGCGTTACTGTGAACCAGAGTATCAACGATCTCCAGCGCCTGCTCACCGTTATCCGGCTGGCTGATTAATAGGTTATCGGTGTCTACTCCTAATTTTCGTGCGTAACTTGGGTCAAGCGCATGCTCGGCATCGATAAAAGCTGCTGTTCCACCAGCCTTTTGAACCTCGGCGATCGCATGTAGCGTTAAAGTAGTTTTACCCGAGCTCTCTGGACCAAAGATCTCAATAATACGACCCTTTGGATAACCGCCACCTAAGGCCAAATCCAAACTGAGCGCGCCAGATTGAATAAATTCAACATCAGCTAACTGATGTTCTCCCAAACGCATAATTGCACCAGTGCCAAATTGTTTTTCAATCTGCTCCATTGCAAGGCCAAGCGCCTTAATTTTACCTTCATCAGTTTTTTTATTGGAGTCAGTTTTCTTAGTCGAATCTGCCATTTTACCCTCTCTCTTTCATTGCTGCATTATAAACACAGCTGGCCCTAAAAACAAAATCTTTTTAAATCTGTTATCTACATTTTTGCGTTTGACCCTACATGCATTAGAATTAAATAGGAGCAAATATGAAAAATCAAAATGGTTTTACCGCACTAGAAATTATAATCGCAATCGTTGTTATTGTTGCAGCAGGCGCTTTTTTCTACTTTCAAAAGCGAGATCTAGTAACCGCCAATCTCGATACTCAGCGCAAAACTACTGCCAATACCCTGTATCACAACCTAGAAGCTATTTACTACCCAACCTACGGCTTCTACCCAGAAGTAATAACCCTAGAACAGTTCAAAGGACTAACTCCGAGTCTTTTAACCGATCCCGCTGGCATTCCGATAACCGAAGCAACCAGTACATTACGCTATGAACCGTATGGCTGCAATGTCGAGGGAAAATGTAGGGGATATACGTTAGTCGCCCTACTAGACAACGAAGCCAACTTTGTAAAGATCAGCCGCAATTAACGCTCGTTAACAGGTATACCTTCAAGTCGCATAACGGCTCTTTCTGCCGCTTCGTTAACAACTCCCACAACTCGTTTAGGGTTGGCTACGTAATAAAAGTGATAGGTTGTTTCTTCGCCTTGAGTAGAGAGCCGCAGGGTTCCGTAGTTTAAGACCTGTTGCAAAATACCTTTTTGATCATTGCTGGCATCTTCGACATTTATGAGGTTAACTACCTGCATTCGAGTGGAGAATAGGCTGCTTTGCACATGCTGGAAAATACTTTCGTTTGTAAGATAAAAACGGTTGCCGTTATAGACGATAGTAGAAATCACTCCACCCAAAACAAAGAAGGCATCTAACAATAGTACCCCTGGGAACAGCGACATAGCAGTTGGAAGCTGACCGTACATTGCAAAAGACTCCGAAAGAGTCGGGCGGCTAAATTCATAAAGCACCAAGCCGAACAATGCAATTAAAACCAAAAATATAACCAAAGCCCAGATCGAAACCAAGCCGATTGGGTGACGACGAATCGACTCAATCACATACTCGTTGCGCGAAAGCGAGAGTTCTGGATAGCGTTTTTTTGACTCCTCGTGCTTAGCTTGAATCTCCGACGCAAGCGAATCCTCAGGCTTGTCGGCCTGACCCGTTCCGCTTAAAGGTGGGGCCGGCTTATAACTCCCATGCGGATGAACAGAGGAGTGCCCTGTTGCTAGGTCGCGAGTGTGATGCTGTGTTTGATTCTTCATTTACTTACATTATACCAGTTCTATTTGGTTACTTACAGGGGTCTTCCCCAGATGAGTATATGCCCTAAGCGTCACTTTGCGGCCACGTGGTGTACGCTCAAGAAGTCCGATCTGCATTAGGTAGGGTTCGTAAAAATCCTCTATCGTACTGCGCTCATCGCCCGTTATAGCTGCTAGGGTTTCTACACCAACCGGACCACCAGCAAAATTTTCAATAATCTTTTCTAGCAGCAATCTGTCAGCTGGATCAAGCCCAAGCTCGTCAACCTCTAAAAGCTTCAGGGCTTTGGTTGCAATATCGTCATCTATTATTCCATCACCATTTACGTCTGCAAAATCACGCACTCGTTTTAGCAAGCGATTAGCAATTCGCGGAGTTAAACGTGACCTTTTGGCTAGTTCATCGGCGGCGTTTTTGCCGATTTTTACATTTAGGATCTCAGCTGAACGAGTAATAATCTGTGCAACTTCGTTAGGTTTATAAAATTCAAGCCTATGGATCAATCCAAAGCGATCACGCAAGGGTGCCGCCAAATTACCAGTTCGGGTGGTTGCCCCAATAACCGTAAACTTGGGCAAATCCAAGCGTAAACTGCGCGCACTCGGACCCTTGCCAAGCATAATATCTAGCTTAAAATCTTCCATCGCGCTATACAGAACTTCTTCCACGACACGATTCAATCTGTGGATTTCATCAATAAATAAAATATCACCGTCTTGCAAATTAGTTAACAAACTTGCCAGGTCACCAGCACGTTCCACGGCAGGACCGCTAGTAACTCTGATGTTGCTGCCCATTTCGTTGGCGATTACAGCAGCCATTGTGGTTTTGCCTAAACCTGGTGGACCATATAAAAGTACATGATCAATAGGTTCGCCACGTTTTTTTGCGGCGTCTATCGCTAATTTTAAGTTAGTTTTTAGGCGCTCTTGGCCGATGTAACTTTTAAAATCTTTTGGTCGCAGGCTGTTTTCAAAAATCTGCTCTTCGGGAGTTTCTTCGGCTGAGGTATCTACAATTCGGTCGATCATCATGATCATTATTGCACTTTTTGGGGTTAAACGCGAAACCGGCTCTTTAATATACCCTAAACTAAGAGTTTAACTCCGCGCTCTAGCTCAGATAGTAATAGCCTTCAGTGCAATTTTAATCCTTGACTGAACGTCTAGCGAAGAATCAACTCCCTGCAAAGCCTCACTTGACTCCTGTAAGCCATAGCCTAAAGCTAAAAGCGCATCTAGGGCATCGTCGCCAGCCGAAGCTGTAAGCGTAGCCGAAGCCATGCTGGGTGCGCCAACTTTATCGCGCAAATCAACCGTTATACGCTCAGCCAAACGCTTACCCACGCCACTTGCGCGCTGGACAAATGAGCTGTCTGCGTTAGCAATCGCACTTCGCGTAGCCTCGATATCGCCCAAACTCAAAATGGCAAGCGCCATTTTTGGACCAACCCCCGAAACTGAAATTAACATTTCGAAAAGTCGCTTAGCCGCCAGTTGCGAAAATCCGAACAGCTCATGCGCATTTTCGCGCAGATGGTCGTGCGTATAGAACTTGACGCGATCACCATTTTTAACAGACTCAAAATCTGTACTAGCAACCTGAATCTCGTAGCCAATTCCGCCTACATCGATAATTAATGAATTATTTGTTTTTTCTACAATCTCCCCAGAAACATGTGCAATCATGGGGTTAGTATATCGCAGACTGGTCGCACGACAAATGTATTAACGCGACGCCGACATATGCGTTAGTGCAGCCGCCAAAGCATCTGCGGCGTCATCTGGCTTTGGCACAACTTTTAAGTTGAGTAGCAAGCGAACCATCTCTTGAACTTGTTTTTTATCAGCTTTACCGTAACCAGTTAACGAAAGTTTAATTTGCATCGGGGTATATTCAAAAACCGGCAGTTTTTGCTTTTGCGCTACAAGCAAAACCACTCCCCTCGCCTGTGCGACTGTCATGGCGGTAGTTACATTGCGCGCAAAAAACAGTTTTTCCACCGAAACCACATCAGGCTTTGTAAGCTCCACAATCTCGTTTAACGAATCAAAAATAATCTCGAGCCGCTCTGGCTCTGGCTGATGAACTGCCGTACGAATTACGCCCGCATCAATCATTTTATGTTTGAGCTTGCCCTCGACAACCCCAAAGCCCATTATTCCAGTTCCCGGGTCTACCCCCAAAATTCGCATTATTCTAGTTCAAAGTTAACGTGAGTTGCGGTAACATCTTCTAGGTCTTCTAATGCATCAAGCAGTTTCATGACCTTATTCGCGGTTTCCTCTTGCTCAATTTTTACCGTATTGATCGGCTTAAATGTAAGCTCGGCTTCCACCACCCGAACTCCCGCGCCAATTAGCGCGTCTCGCACTTTGCCCAGCTCTTTGGGGTCGGTGTAAATGATAGACTCGTCGCCTTCTTCGACAATGTCTTCGGCGCCGGCTTCAATTGCTTGCATCGTCAGATCATCGCCACTGCCTTTTACCGTAATCATACCTTTGCGTTCAAACTGAAAAGCTACAGCGCCTTTTTCGGCCATGTTCCCGCCATTTTTACTAAACGCCAACTTAACTTCGGGCAAAGTTCGGTTTAAGTTGTCGCTGGCACATTCAACAATTATCGCGGTGCCTCCTGGGCCATAACCTTCGTAGATAACTTCTTGAATGGCTGCGCCGCCAAGTTTGCCCGACCCACGATCAATCGATCGCTGAATATTGGCCGCCGGCATGTTAGCCGCACGAGCTTTATCTATAGCAAGCCGCAACGTAAAGTTCATATCAGGATCAGCACCACCACGCGCCGCAACGGCAATTGTGTTGCCTAGTTTTGTAAAAGCCGCACCGCGCTTGTTGTCGGTTATTGCTTTTTGTCGTTTAATTTGTGCCCATTTTGAGTGGCCAGCCATAAATAACCTCTTAGTTTTTACTTATTATACCATTTAAACGCATTATCAGTAACAGGTGTACAATTGATTCATGACTATTTATTATATGCGCCACGGCCAAAGTCAAAGCAATGCTAATAAAGTTGTAACTGGCAAGCAGGAGTCGAAACTAACTTCAGTAGGCCAACACCAGTCTGAACATGCCAGTAATCTGATTAAAGATTTAAACATTGGCCTTATTGTTTGCTCACCGCTTGAGCGCGCCAAGGACACAGCAAAAATTATTGCCAACCAAATTGGTTACCCAGATTCGGCGATTATTATTGATCCAGATTTAACAGAGCGCGCCTTAGGCGAACTCGAGAACAAAAGCTACGCCAAAAATCCACGAATGAACGGAAACTTCCCCGAGACCGAAACTGTAAAAGGTATAGAATCATTAGAACATTTGCATGCTCGGCTTAATCATTTTTTAAAAGATATTTTACCGCAAGCAAAACACAAAAACATTCTCATCGTGTGCCACATGAATGTTGGCAGAATGTTGCAAATTATTGCAAATGGTCAAAAACCGACAGAATTTTACGATACCCCACGCTTAGAGAATGCTAGGGTTCATAAGTTAATTGACGTAAATTAATCAACTGTATTTTATTTTTTAAAAAGATATAATCATTAGCAGTAAGGGTTAATGGTTTGGTAATTTTTAAAAGATATGTTTTACCCCTGTTAGGCGTAGCTTTAATTGCTTTGTCTCTGTTTTCTAATTTGTTACATGCGCAATCCAATACGGCAATAGCCCGCGGATTCCAAACCAGCGACACGAACCTAGCACCTGGCGCCTTGATGAGCTTGACCAATACTGCCGATACCGTAACCTTGGCCGACCCAACAAACACACAAAAGTTGGTTGGCGTTTTAGATGATCGCCCTTTACTTGAGCTCGATAGCGACAACAAACAGGTGCAGGTGCAGGTGGTGACTAGTGGCGTAACTTACGCTTTGGTTAGCGATATGAGCGGAACAATTCAGACAGGAGATAAAATCACAACATCGCCAATCCGCGGCGTTGGCATGAAAACGCTTGAGAGCAACATTATTTTAGGAACTGCGCAATCCAACTTTTCGACGGACGGAGCGGTCGAACAAACAATCACCCAAAAAGACGGTAGCCGTAAAAAGGTTATGATAAATAAAATTCCCGTCCAGGTGAGCGTGAATTTTTACCAAACCCCGACCGAGCAGACCAACTTGCCGCCAATTTTAAACGATCTTGCAAGCACAGTTGCCGGCCGTCAAGTCTCGCCGGTTAGAATTATTGTAGCGCTTTTAATCCTGCTCGTGGCACTTATTACTATGGCAATTTTGCTTTATTCATCAGTTAAATCGAGCGTTATCTCAATTGGTCGTAACCCACTTTCGGAGCACGCCGTTTACAAAAGCTTGTGGCAAATTGGTTTAATTGTTTTGGGTATTTTACTGTTAACGGTTATTGCAATATACTTTATATTAACGACATAAGGGGATTGGGTGGACTCACTTTTAATTACAATAATTGTTGCGCTAGTTGTAGTAGCCCTTATTGCAGTTGCTTTTATTTTGCGAGCCACCTTTGGCAAGCCTGCAAACACAACCAGAGTTTACCATGTAGAAGTTAACGCCGATAAAGTTCTACCCGAAATCGACACAGCCGAAATTGAAAAACAAACAATCGAGCAACTGCAAAAATCCACTCAGCAAGGCGCCGAAAAAATCCAGGGAGCAATCAACGGGGCAATCAGTAGGATCGCTGAACACGTAGAAGAAATGACCAATACAACTTTGAACGCAGAGTTTCAAAAGTATCAGCTAAGCTTACAGGCGTTACGTGAACAAAGTATTACTGAATTTGGCAAACTGCAAAAAGATTTGGACACGCAGCGCGAACAAATGGTGGAGCAGCTTCAAAAACAGGTAATAGCCGAGCACGAAAGGCGCGTTGATCTGTTAAATGCGCGAATAAATGATGTGATTTCGAGCTACATAGTCGAATCGCTTGGCAGCAATGTTGATTTAAATGCTCAAATTGGTGTAATTTTGCAAAAGCTCGAAGAACACAAGCAAGATATTAAGAAAGATATTTTAGCGTGAACACTCAAGCTCCGATTCCGACCGAACTATATTCGCCCGATCTTATAAACCTAGCTATTTTTGAGCTGGACCGCTATATAAGCAGTGTTCGCGACAGCAAAGCGCGCAGTACACCAACACCATTGCCGCCAACCGGGTTAGCTCAAGTTTTTAGCGCCATGGGTGTAAAAACCAGCAGCACCGACGAACTAGAGAGCTTAAAAGAGCAATTAAAAGCTTTTTTGGTAAAATCTCCAACGGTCAATATAATACTTTCGGCACCTCCGACAAACGGAGTGAAACAGCAAATTACCAGCTGGTTCCGGCAGCAAGTTAGTCCTAATATTTTGCTTAATTTTTCAGCGAGGGCCGATATTGGTGGTGGCATTATATTGCAGGTTGGCTCGCGAATTTATGATTTTTCGTTTAAAAAAAGTCTGCTCGACAACAAGTCCAGAATTGCGGAGCTGATCAATGTTTGATAATGCTTTCTTTCAAAAACTAGTCGACAAGGGCAATACAACTGGTCAGGTAATTGGCAGTGACAGATTTTTAGTAAAGGTCAAAGGCTTAAACGGCATCGGTATTAATTCGCAGGTAGTTTTTGAATCCGGCCAGTTAGGTATGGTCAAAAGCATTCACGAAGAATACGTTTTGGTTCTAAACCTAGAAAGCGAAGATACACCGCTTGGAAGTTTTGTTGCTTTAAATAGTGCGCAAATCTCGGTTAACGTAGGTGATGGCTTGATTGGAAGAGTTATTAATCCGCTTGGTAAACCGCTCGATGGTAAGGGTTCGATTGCGACAAAATCTACTTGGCCACTTTTTAGGCAAGCGCCAGGGATTATTGAGCGCGAGCTTTTAAAAGATCAGCTTTTTTCAGGGGTAATCGCTGTTGATTCCTTGTTCCCCATTGTTATGGGCCAGCGCATTGCAATTTTAGGCGACACGAAAACCGGCAAAAGCAGTTTTTTGCTTCAGGTTAGCAATAATCAAAAAGGAACAAACAATATCGTTGTTCATGTTTTGATAGGCAAACGCCAAGTTGAGATCGACCACCTACTGCGAAACTTAAATGAAACCGGGGCGATCAACCATAGTATCGTAATTATCGCCAATATTTTTGACTCGCTTGCGCAAACCTACATTGCACCTTACGTAGGCTGTGCCATAGCCGAATTTTTATGGAACAACGGTCGCGACGTGATAATTATTTATGACGACATTAGTTCGCATGCCAAAGTTTATCGTGAAATAGGACTTTTGTGCGGCGATAACCCGGGCCGTGAAAGTTACCCGGGGGACATGTTTTTTGCTCACTCCACGCTGCTCGAGCGCGCCGGCAAGCTTGCGAGCAATAGCAAAACCCTAACTGCCCTACCGGTTGTAGTTACGCCGAACGACGACATTACAGCGCTCTTGCCTACCAACATTATGTCAATCACCGACGGTCAGATCATTTTTGACCTTGAAACTTTTAAGCAAAACGTAAAACCGGCTATAAACTCAGGACTTTCGGTTTCGCGCGTAGGTGGTCGGGCACAAAATGAGCGTCAAAAATTGCTTTCTGCCGCACTATTTAAGCGCTTAGCTGAGTATCGGCAGGCGTACGAATTTGCGCACTTTGGATCTGAACTCACGCCCGAAGTTAAACAATCACTCCAACTTGGTTCGTTGATTCAAGAAGCTCTGCGTCAGCCCATCAGCGAGCTCTATAGTTCACTCGAACAGCAACTTGTAATGCAAACTATTTTAATGAGTGCGGGGCTACTAAAACTTAATGTCGGATTACTTAAACTGCAAGCTCGCCAAGCTGCGCCGAACGTAAAAACTGATGCCGATTTTGAACCAATCTGCAAACAACTACTTGGTCAATCGACAATGGAGACAAACGTATGAGGCGATCTATAAACATTAAGCAAGATCTTGAGACCGTTCGCACAATTGAGGACCTAACAGAGGTATTCGAAAGTATCGCCAGTTTACACATCTCTAAAATTCGCGACCGCGTAGTTGCCAGCAAGGACTTTTTTGCGGAACTTTGGCAAACATACAGCGCACTTCGAATTGACCCAAAAAAACGGCTAGCTCGCGCTCACACCAAGAAAGATAGCGTGTTCGTGGCCGTGGCGTCACAAAGTAAATTAAGCGGCCAAATCAACGAGCAAGTTATAAACGAGCTTACAAACAACCTATATAAAAGGCCAAATACAGATGTGATTTTAATTGGTATGCAACCAAACCAAGCACTGCATAACGCAAAAGCGAATGTGGTCGGTGCTTTTGCGTTGCCGAAGGGTGATTTTAATTTTAACATTAATGACATTTTGGAAACGCTCAATAATTACGATAAAATATCGGTTTTTTACCAAACTTACGAATCTTTGCGCGTGCAAAAAATCTCTCACATCGATCTCGTTTCAACTGTACGGCTTTTGGGCGAGGACGTAACTGAGGGCAATGAAACTCTGAGCAGCGAGGAGTATATTTTTGAGCCAAATGTTAAAGAAATTGCCGATTACATGGAGTCAATTATGCTTGGCGTGGCGTTAATTCAGATCATAATGGAATCCAAACTTTCGCAGTACGCCGCTCGTTTTAACAGCATGAGCGCCGCAAAAAAACGTGCTGGCGAGTTAACAAAACAATATAAATCAGAATTTTACAGATCTAAACGCGGCGAAAGTGATGAGCGTCTAAAAGAAATGTTAAAAGTTGCTAAAAGGGCCAATGCATTATGAAATCGACAGTTGGTCAAATAACTTCAATCAAGGGCTTAGTGTGTGAAGTTCGACTGGTTGGCGATAAACCTGCGCCAAAAGAACTTTTAGTTTTGTCAGACAACCCTGAGGTAGTCTTAGAAATCTCCACTTACCCTACCCCACACACAGCGCGCTGCATTAACCTGACCGGCAGCAACAAAGTCACTCGCGGCGCCACAGTAGTTGCGGCGAACGGCACGGTTACAATTCCGGCCACAAAAGCTTTACTTGGACGAATGCTAAACGCTTTCGGTCAACCGCTAGATGGTGGAGCTCCGATTGAATCTGATCAGGCTATAAACATTTATGCCAACCAGTCATCCGCATCACTCACCACTGGCAAATCCGAGTTGCTTGAAACCGGCATTAAGGTCATAGACTTTTTTGCCCCATTCGTAAAAGGTCGCAAGATTGGAATTATCGGTGGAGCCGGTGTAGGTAAAACCGTTTTAACAATGGAGCTAATCCATAACGTCGCTAATAGCGATAAGCTAGCAATGTTCGTAGGAATCGGTGAGCGCGTACGCGAGGGCCATGAGCTTTACCTGACCTTAAAAGAACGCAAAATTTTAGATAAAACAGTTATGATGCTTGGGCAAATGCATGAATCATCGGCAATGCGCGCGCTGGTTGGATATTCGGCCGCTGCTGTTGCAGAATATCTGCGCGACAGCGAAAAGCGTGACGTTTTAGTATTTATTGACAATATTTATCGTTACGTTCAAGCGGCCGGTGAACTTTCTACGTCTCTCGGTGCAATGCCGAGCGAAGGCGGCTACCAGGCTACTCTATTCTCGGATTTACGCCGTTTGCAAGATCGCCTAAGCTCCAACGAAAACGGATCAATTACAGCCGTTGAGGCGATCTATATTCCTGCTGACGACCTCAGCGACCCCGCAGTTCAAGAAATATCTCAGCAGTTAGATTCCACAATTGTTTTATCTCGCAGCGTTGCAGAAACTGGTGTGCGCCCTGCAGTTGACTTAGTCCGCACAAGTTCATCCTTACTTTCGCCAGACATCGTTGGCGATCGCCACTACGTACTCGCCACTCAAGTTCAAGCAGTGATGCAAAAATTTGAATCACTCAAAAACATCGTGGCGATTATTGGCCAGAGCGAGCTAAGTCAAGATGAACGTCGTGACTATATGCGAGCGCAAAAAATAATCGACTTTTTTAGCCAATCGTTTTTTGTAACCGAAGAACTAACCGGCAATAAAGGTGAATTTTTTACACGCGAGCAAACTCTAAAAGGCATCGAAGAGATTTTAGTTTAATGAAATCAGAACTTGCCGTAAAAGTTTTATCGCCTACTCAAACTTTATATGATGGGCCAGCAATTTCGGTTTCGGCACACAATCGGCTCGGTCCATTTGATATTTTGCCAGAACACGCCAACTTCTTTTCACTTCTGACCGAAGGCGACATTAACATAAATACCGGTGTTAAAGTTTTTAATTTTAAAGCACTGCACGGTATTATAAAAGTTTCAAAAAACCAGGCAACACTCTTTATTTACACCGCCTAAATTATTAACGTTGTATAGCTAAACCTTGAATATAATATGTAAATTAAGCTACAATAACCTTAAGCATTTTGGATAAGGGGGCTTTTATGGATTTTTCGAACACGCATCAAACTAATAGTTTAAAATCACAGAGAGGTAAGAACGCTGGCGTTGTTATCGCTCTTTCTGCGGTAGTTTTAATAGTTCTGCTTGCATTAGTTGGATTTGGAGTCTGGAAGTACATGGGCGCAGACGCTGCAGTTGCCAAAGATAAATATCAGGCGCTATTTTTAACAAACGGTCAGGTTTATTTTGGAAAACTTAAAAACGTTAACGACAAATACGTTGAACTTACCGATATTTACTATTTGCAAGTCCAACAACCTATTCAGCCAAGCGATACAAAAAACGATCAACCTCAAGTAAGCTTAGCTAAACTCGGCAGCGAGTTACACGGCCCCGAAGACAGAATGAACGTAAACCGCGAACAAGTTTTGTTCTGGGAAAACCTAAAAGATGACAGCAAAGTCGTAAGCGCCATAAAGAGTAACAAGTAAAGCAAAGGGGCGGCGATCACCGCTCCTTTTATTTTTAGCACCTTTTCATGGTATATTGCTGATTATGCGACAAAATATCGCTCTGGGGATTATGCTAGCAGGACACAACATTTTGCTAACCGGCCAAGCTGGTTCTGGCAAGACTTTTGTGTTGAATGAATTTATCAAACGTGCTAGAGCCAACGGAAAATCCGTCGCTGTCACTGCTACAACGGGCTTGGCTGCAACTCACCTGAGCGGCAGCACAATTCACGCCTGGAGTGGAGTAGGAATTCACGACGAGCTCCCAAAGTCGTTTTTTGACCATTTACCAAAAACGCGTGCTGACACAATCAAAAAGGCTGACATTTTAATAATCGATGAAATATCGATGCTTCACGATTTCAGATTAGATTTAATAAACCAGATCGTGCAGAAAGTTCGTAAAAATTTAGAGCCATTTGGCGGCTTACAAGTAATTCTATGTGGTGATTTTTTTCAACTACCGCCAGTTAATCGTGGCGGCGCGCGCGGTGGTTTTGTTGTAAATTCCCAGGCATGGCAAGACCTTAACCCAACAATCTGCTATTTAAGCGAGCAGCATCGCCAGACCGACAACGAACTCTTAGATATTTTAAGTGCTATGCGCGCCGGCGATTTAAGGCAAAAACACGGCAGAAATCTACTTGGCAGGATCGACGCGCCAATTGGCACCGAAGTCACCGAACTTCACACCACCAACGAAGACGTTGATGCCATTAACCATGCGGCACTTTTAATGTTGCCGGCAGAGGAGCGTACATTCCCAATGCTGATCACTGGCAAAGCAAACTACGTAGACACCTTAAAAAAATCCTGCCTTGCACAGGAAAACTTGATTTTAAAAGTCGGCGCGCTAGTAATGTTTATTAAAAACAGTCCAGATAAACGCTACGTCAACGGAAGTATCGGTGTTGTTGAGAGCTTTGAGGATCTAACCGGATACCCAATAGTCAAGCTGCAAAACGGTAAAACTGTTGTCGCTAGTCCAGATACGTGGGAGCTTCGCGATGGCGACAAAAAGCGTGCTAGCATTACACAATTACCACTGCGCTTAGCTTGGGCTATAACAGTCCATAAAAGCCAGGGTATGACGCTTGATGCTGCTCGAATTGATCTGCGACGCGCATTTGTTGAAGGCATGGGCTACGTCGCCTTGAGCCGCGTACGCAGCTTAGAAACCCTAAGTTTAGCAGGTATTAACCGGATGGCCTTAAAAGTTAGCCCCGAGGCGCTAAAAATCGATAAGATGCTGCTACAAAAATCGGCCGATGCCGCCGAATATCACGCCAATCTGGCAGTAGATTTAAGTGCTCCGGTAGAGCAAACTACAAAAAGCAAAGTCAGCTGGGGCGAAAAAGTTGCCAAAATGCGCGAAACTTACGAGAATGCCTTTAAACCATGGACCAAAGCCGATGACGAAAAGCTACTTAAAATGTTCGAGCAGCAAAAAAGTGTGGCAAGCATTTCTGAAAAACTTGGCCGACAACCAGGGTCAATACGCGCACGACTTAAAAAGCATTTGGGTGAGGATGTAGAAGTTTAGCAGCGTTAACTGCCTAGTCAAGCGATCCGCACAAGCCGCAGGCGCGGAGGACCCGCGCTTGAGGGCTAGGTAGTTTAACGATAAAACTTCAATTTAAACTGCGTTTTTTAAAAACCAAAATTAATGCACTTATAAAACAAAGTGCTGCCATACCAACAAACAACCAATTAAACCCAAACCAAGTTACAATAAGTGCACCCAAAAACGCACCGCCAGCTATGGAAAAATAATTTCCCGCTTCCCATAGACCCCATTTAGAGCTCGCTTGCTCTGCATTGCCTAAATATTTTGTGTACATCCCATCAAATGCCGGCTCATACCCCGCCTGTACCAGCCCGATAAACGCCTGAAGAGTAAAGAGTTGCCAAATATTTTGCACAAAAATATAACCCAAAAACCCTACACCAGTTAAAAAATAACAAATTGCCACCAAAATTTGTTTGTGTCGAATCTTGTCACTATACTTACCAGCAAGCAGTGAAGTTAACCCGGCCGCCAAAGCAAAAAGCGCCGCCGCAATTCCAACATCTAAAATGTCACCGCCGACCTTTTCCACATAAACCGCATAAATCGGCGCGAGCATACCGGCCGCAACAAGCACTAAGACGTTTGTAATTAAAACCAGTCCCAGCCGCTTGCCTATTTTGCTCATGCAACCAAAACGTTAATCACGGATTCTGAGCTTACACAAACTACAGATATTTCTTTTTTCATACCACCCTCCATTTTTGTTTTGCTCCGCTTTTTGGCGGTCGTTAAGTTAAGCTTATTCTTTTTAAAATCGCAAGTCAAGCCAAATGTTTTATAAGCTTTTGCGTAAATCTATGCATATTTGGGTCAAAAATTATCAAGTCCGATTTTAAGATCTCATCAAAGCTAAACCATTCGATATCGTTAAATTCACGTTTGTCGAAATTTAAAAAATCGTGCACACTCCCTTTTAACAAATACCACAAACTCACGTCTACGTGGCCGGCCGTTAAACCAACAGTTTTAGTAGCGGTTATAAAAAATGGCCGATCATAGTTTTTTAAAAACACAGCCTTTATACCGAGCTCTTCTTTAACCTCACGCTCAACAGTGACCTTTGGATGCTCGTTAAGTTCGACATGACCACCGCTAGGTAGCCAAAGCTGGGCCTTAATATGATCAACAAGTAACAAACTTTTATGCTCATGGTCAACTAAAACAAAGTAAGAAACCAGATGTTTAGGCGGAATGTCTGGTTTCTTAATACGAAAAATGTTTTCACCAGAATTAATCCAGGCTAGGCTCTCGGATTTTTGCAAAGCTTCGATCTCGTCGTGCGGCTCAATCGCCAATACAACATCATGAATTTCTTTGATTAGGTTTTCGTTAAGTTCTTGCATTGTTTTTAAGTGTAGGCACGGAAACATGTAAGAGCAAGGTCATTATTTACAACATATGGTGCGGCCGATCTTACGACATATGTGATAATTTAGGAGACAGCCCTAAAGGATACTACTATGACGAACAAAATCTACCTCCTTTCCAGTAATCAAGGCAAAATTGATGCCGCAAACTTGGTTTTTAAAAAATACGGCATCGAGGTTTTGCCTCTTGAACTCGATGTCGCCGAGATTCAAGCGGCAACTAGCCAAGAAATAGCCCGCGCGATGGCAGTAGAAGCGCACAAACTCACTGGTAAACCAGTAATTCGCGAAGATCACAGCTTTTACATTGACGAACTTGGGTTTCCTGGGCCGTTTATGGCCTACACAGACAAAACAATCTCAGTGGAGCAATTACTTAAAATTGTGGATACGCTTAAATGCCGTGACGCACACTTTGAGCTTGCCGCAACTTACGTTGACGAATCTGGCAAGGCTCATGACTTTTCTTACACAGTTCCGGTTGTGATTGGCAAAGAAATTAAGGGCACTGACAAACTTCGCTGGGAGCGTTTGATGATGTTTAAGGGCGATTCCAAAACCTTTGCAGAGCTCGACAAAAACGAGCATGCTGAAGTTTGGACAAATAATTACAAAGATATTGCAAAACTTATAAGAAACAATTCGCTATTATTAGATGGATCAGCGATCGGCTTTCCCTGCTAAAATCCCGAGGATGATCTGCGCCACCAGTGAAATGGAACTCACGGCAATAAGAAAGCCATTTGCATTTTGTGTAGCCGCAACTATAGATCCTACAACACCCAAAACAATAAACCCTATCAACCACCAAGTAGCTTTTTTAGCCAAAAGAGCTTTTCTACGAATCCACAGATTAGCCAAGTAATACACCCATGCGCCTAAAATACATAAAATGCCAACACTATCAGCCAAGGTTGGGCCGTGCTCGTTACTTAGTCTAAAGACAATCTGGTTACCCAATAAGTCATCGGGCAGCAAAACCACCAACAAAACACCAACCAATGATACGCTGAGCCATGCGACTATAACTTTGATCATATGCATATAATAACAAGATTCACCCAATACTGCTTGACCTACTCTGTGTATACAAACAGTGTCAGAAGTCAATAAATATAAGTTCTGGTAGAGACGCTATTGACGACTTGGAACCAGATAAAACGCGAACTGATTGTGGCGTCTGAAATATACCAGAGCATGCGAATCACTTACCTCATAGAGTCTTAAGTAGCAAGAATTGAACAGTGCCATAATGCGTCAAACAGCTTACGCTGTACATTATCTCGGAAAATATTGATAATAAGCCATAACATTATGAAAGAGTCGTTTGTTATCCGCTATGAGTACAGGCCTGAAGACGGCTTGAATCTCACGCTACTTGGCGAGTCGTTTGCGGGGTTTGACTCACTACTTAAGGACATTCTTGAAACGGCCAATCTTGGCGAAGAAGTCGAGATTAAGACTACTCGCGTTCAGCAGGGCTCGATTGAAGTATTTAATGCGCTGGTAACGCTTCACCCGATACCATTTACTGACGTGCAGGCATTTCTTGAGTTTTTGCGCATTGCGGCACCCGAGCTTCTCAATGACGCTAACACCTTTTTTTCGAACATTCATGGAATACACAGAACAGTAAACGACTATTTTGCGAGGAATCCAGTCGACATGGCGGTCGCCGGTCTCATCATCGGCTACATAACAGGAGCAATACGCACGAGCGCAAAGTTAAAGAATGGCAACAAACTACCAAACGATTCCAAAGTATCACCGCGGCAAATCAGTAGACTCAAAAGGATTGTTGAGAGTGGCCGGTACCGACGTGCTCTAGCTCCAATAACCGAGGGCGTCATATCAACAATCGAAATAAAACCGACGATTAACACCAGCGAGGGCGTGAAAATTACAGAACGCAACGTCGGCGAGTACTTACCAGAAGACGATAAGATTTTGCCAGACCTACATAATGGCGACAGAATCAAACTAAGTGGCGAGCTATTATCGCTTCAGAGTACACGTGGTGATGTCCTGAAAATAAAGGTAGATGATTTAGACCCAAGGTTTTCACTACTCACATGCACCGTTGCGGATGGCGCCTCCATTGAAAGCTACAAACACTTGTTCAAGGAACGGGTTGTATTCGAAGCTGAAGTGGTTCGAGCCTCGTACTACAAACGTCCGGAGCTTGTCGTTTATGCGATGTCGCAGCAGCAAGAAGAATTAGGTATCGAATAGCTAGGTGTGGGGTACGGTGGGGCATCCACAAAAGTGTCGTGTAAGTCCTGTCTGCTAGGGTACTACTTTATAGCGTAAGCATGCCATAAGCAGAAAACGAAAAATCCATACCTTAACATCTGTAAATCGACGGATTTCTAGCAGCTTTTGGTTATACCGTAATATACCGTACTAGGACTTCTTATTAGTCTTGAACGTCTTAACTAGTAGATATACAGCTATCGATAATACAAGGATTCCACCCAATATTAAGCCGCCAATGACTAGTTGTTGGTTTGTGTTCTGTTGTTGCTGCTGCAAGTTAAGTTGCTGTTGTTGTAGTTCAAGTTTCTGCTGTTCTAGATTACGGTCTTTATCTTGCTGCGCTTCGTTTGATAAACGTTCTTGATTCTTCTGGATTCCATTAGTTACCGAGTTCAATTCTTCTTGTGTCATAGCAGTATCTCCTTAAATAAAAACGACAACCCCTCGCTAGGGTTGTCTAGACTCAACAATCAGGTTTGAACCTAACTGCTTTCGCAAGGAGTTGCCGTATTTACGGTTCAAACGAAAGGCTTGTTGACCTTAATACTCTAATTGTTGAATCTAGACTTTTTCATTATATAACAAAGATGCTGCAAATCACCTCTGGAGATGATTCGAATCTTACGCTGTAAATCAAAATATGAACTTAGACTTTACTCAACAATAAAAATGCCTAATTTGATTTAGGCTCAGGGGTGATTTAAGGAAACTTGACCTTTAAATCTTGTTATCTGAACTCTATTACTCGGTCACGACGATATTTAATCGGGTAAGGTGCGTTATCCTGCTTGGAATACATGTACGTGCCATCGTAACCATCAAGACGTATTGTTCTCCAATATTTCGCCGACCCAGCACGCATAGATTGGTATCGTATCTCAATATAACTCTGCTGACGGCTGCTAAGATATCTTTCAAAATCCTCCTGATTAACCTCACGGTCTCCTATTGAGAATGTTGGTTTAGCGGGTGTAGTCTTGGCGGTGTCAGTACGCTTCACATTACTAGTCACATGAGCAGCTTGAACGGGACTAACATTATCCACGTGCTCATCTGAAAAGTCAGTTACATACATATCCTTAGGAGCTTCTTCTGGAGCAACCGTTTCTTTTTCAAGCTCTTTCAATACAGTCGTTTTGCTCGAGGTGCTCTTATCTGCAAAGTACTGTTGTATGTATTCGCTAAGTGCTTTTTGCTCAACTTCTTGGTCTTTCGTCCAATCAAAGTATGAGATACGGTAAAAGTTCCATCCAGCTGTTTCAAGAGCACCCTGCCTGTCCCAGTCATCCTTTACATATACCTGGCCATCTCCACCTTCAAAGTGGGAAGGGCCATCCATCTCAATAGCTAGCTTCTTGCCGTTACGACAAACTACTAAATCAATCTTAAATCCGAGAGACTCAACTTGAGTTTCTAGGGTGTACTCACTAGCATCCAGCTCTTTCGCCAAATAGCTAAATATCTTTTCTTCAAAGTTAGAGTCAAACTGTTGCTCTGACTTACTATGACGACGGTTAACTATACCGCTAGTTTCGACATACTCCAGATACCGCTTAATCCAAATACCCTCTGGCCATAGTTCAGGGGCTAATGATGTAACAGTATGAACCTGTAACCTGGCTCGGCTAAACGCAACGTTAACACGACCAGCAGCAATGTCTTTGCGAATCTCGCCGCCTTCACCAGTTAGAGCGATATAACGCTTTTTATCGCTAGGGTCTTTAATAACAAATGAATAAATTACGATATCACGCTCGTCACCTTGAATGCCGTCAATAATAGACACTTTGATATCGTCGTCTTTTATAGCGTTTCGAATCAGCTCGGCCTGCTCGTTAAAGAAGGTCAAGATAGCGATGGACTTATCTTTTAGAACGGGGTCATTCTTAATCTCGTCTACCAGTTCTTGAATCTTGCGTATCTCGGCGAAGTTAGTTTTATCAGATGTTTCTTCGCCGTCATCTGGCTTCACAATGTGAGTAAGGAGGACACGTCCAGTATCTTTATACGGAACTATATTGTCGTTCACTGCCTCTAACTTCCTACCGATTGGCTCGTAGAAGGACTCGTTCGAGAACCCTATAAGTTCTTTTGGTGAACGGTAATGGTACTTGAGCGTTGTGGTCATAAAGCCGTTTAGATGAGCAATATCCATTACAGATTTTACGGTGTCTTCCTCGGCCTTAATTTGATAAACCTCGGGTATCTTATGCTTCTTAGCAATGGCATTGAGTTGGTCGTTCGACTTAAACATAATGTTGTCGTCACGCATCTGCAAAGTATCGCCAAAGAAAATTGTATGTTCGGCACGGAACATGGCTGGAAACGCATAGGCAAAATTACACTGTGACGCTTCGTCGATAATTACATAATCAAAGGCATTCTTCTCTAGAGGCACTATACGACTAACATCGTCTAGACTCATCATCCAGATTGGCAAGACCTTAGACATGGCGCTGAAGTTGTCTTCATTGTGCTTCAATCTATCGAATGTTTTATTAGCTTTCTTGCTCTTTGTAAGACTTCTAGCTACCTGAGCTAAAGTAGCTCGTACATCTTTGCTATTATTCGCTTCACCAATTCTAGTCAGGATACGATTGCGCACATAGTTTGTGATATTGGTTCTGTAAAACTTGCGAATATCTTTGATTTCTCGATTAAGTTCATTCGCTGAATACAAAGACATTTCTTCTATCTGTTCGGTAATTTCGTTATACCTAGTTAGGTCGTTAAATACCTTTTCCTTGCTATTCTCAGAGATTACCTTTTTGAGAGCGGTATATGTGGTCGGTGATATTTCTTTACTCGATAGTAATTCGTTAAGCGAAGAGCGACTTTCTGATATTGCTTGTAACTCGCTACCATAAACAAAGTAATCCGACAGACTATCAAGTAACTGCAATCGAGCAGACTTCGTATTATCAGAGAATAGTATCTTTTCGACTTCTACGTAAATCTCTTGCAAAAGGGTACGGCCATGTTCTTTCAGGGCATTACGCAATTTCATTTCATTAACTTTGCCACCTATCCAACCAGCCCGCTCAGGCATATTTTCCTTAAAGTATGAGTAGATGTTTTCAATTGAGTCTATAGTCGCCTGATAATCCAATTCTAGATTTTCAAACTTTTTGTTTGCTGCCCTTAAAAACTTCTCGTGAGTCTTTTCGTATTTGTTAACACTAGCTTCCAGCCCGCTAATGGTATCTTCCAATAAACCACATTGGCTATACCACCCGCTGTCAATTTCGTACGGATGAAAAGAGTCAAGGTAGCTCAAGCTTCTACGTTCTTCTAATAGGGCGTAGATAGAACGTTCATTATTCAGGTTCTCTACAAAAATATTCGAACGGTTAGCAAGCAACGCTAGAGGCTCTTTTAAGTCGCCAACTTTTCCTTTCTGGAACTCTCTATTAAGAGCTAGGAGTGTATTTGCCGCACTGTCTTTTTCATCATCTTCTGTGTATAGCTTGGATGTTTTGTCTGGAATATAGCCATATAAAAACGGCACGTCCAATGTCTTTAGCTTATCTTTGACTCCACGTATTGCTTGGTCTTTTTGACTCGCAAATAATACCCGCTTGCCCGTGGCTGCAAGATGCACGAGTAGGTTTGAGATTGTTTGTGATTTTCCAGTTCCTGGAGGACCTTCTACAATAACTGCTTTATTTGCAGTGATACCTAAAACTTTTAGCTGATACTTGTCATAATCAAACGGAAAGAATATCTCTGTACTGCCATCATCAGAAACCGCCTGTTCAATCGCCATATCTTCATCAGACACCCAACCACCTAACGACGTTTCTAGCAACTCTTCATCTTCTAGTGCAGCGATAGCCTTTAGGTCTTCGGCAAGAAAGTGGTTTGTCTTATTGGTAATGGCGACAATGCTAGTTGCAAAACTAGGGGCTTCAGATATCGACTTAGCATCTAATCCATCTAACTGAACTCTGATTACTGACCACAACTCTTGAATAAAATCATCGGCAAGAGGAAGCATGGTTTTCTCTTCCGCTTCTGAATCCGCTATAAACTTGAACACTTTATCAAAATACTGCTGAGGCAAGAAGTTCTTTAGTGGGCCGTTTAGAATCTCTACATAGTTATCGGGTAGGTCGATAATTACTGTTACGCCCTCAGGGGTATATTTGAAGTTTATAGCCGCTACTGGAACCTGAAACAACGGAGCATCGTATATCTCATACTCTTCATTAAAATCAGACTCAAGGTAACGTTTTGCCTCAAATGAGATAAAGCCAGTTTGTAAAACTACTCGTTTCGTATACTCATCGGTTCTAATCTTTGTGTCTATTTCTTGAATCTTATTTAAGATACCCCTGTCCCGTTCAACACGCCATTCAGCTTGTCGTTGCTCATCGCTCTTTTCCTCGTTCGGTATACTCGGGTCAAACTGTTTATCCAGAGCCGTGACTAAATCAATCGTTATGGAGTCAACTTCACTTTTAAAAATCAAGTCTGGAATAGAAAGTAAATCAGCATCCATCTGCTCAGTCTTAACGGGTCGGCTTCTGGAGGCACTACTTGAAATCAGGCTTACGTAATCAAGTCCGTATTTTGCTAATTGGCTAATAGATACTGGTATTTTTGTCATAGGAAATTACGCAAGTATTTCTAGAGTAAATTATACAATAAATCTGTTTGATTGAGGTGTAACTCATCCGAGAAATAAAAACACCTAATTTGAATCAGGCTCAGAGGCGATTCTGGTAAAGTCGGGCTATAAGAATGATGGTTGCTTTGGGTCAAAGGTTTTTATGAGCTTTAGGGCTTGAGCCTTGGTGGTGTCAGTGGTTAAGTTGATTGCCAAATGACGTATCATTTCGCCTGTAACATACACGCTCAGGCCGCAGCGCCTGATAGCTGCTAGTTTGATAGCCCGCTTGCTTTTACGGTTCAGTTTCATGGGGTAGTTAATTCGATTGAATACCAATTCATACTTGCTATACAACGCTATGAAGTACACGGAAGGTACGAAGGTTAATGAAAGGATAATAGGCAGCAAAAACAGCTCTAGATTCTGCAGGGTAAATAATGTTGCAGGACTTTTCGCAAAGCCTATAAATGCGAATAGCAGTATAAGCAGGCCAATAAATACTTGCGTACCATTTAGCACTTTGCGCGTTAACTCTATACCGTCCGTTTTCATGTACTTTGCCACTGTCGCTAACAGCACTACCAAAGTTACGAACGGCACCAGTAGCAGCTCAACCCACAAAGGAAATACATAAAGCCAAATAATGAACTCCAGCAAGACCACTAATGCTAGGGTTTCTTTTGCGGTTTGCCTGTATAGTGACTTCAAATCTTTAACGCTATTGAACTTACCAAACATAATGATGCCTGTACCGATAACGCAATAGATTGTTTCTTTGAGTACAGACAAGTCCCAAAGATTTAAATATGCCAATAGCCATACGACCAATACGCTTGGCGTGAATGACAGTAATAACGGTATGATTATTTTAGGCGTGAAGAATGCTTTAAGAACGTCCTTAAATGATGAACGTACTTCCTTTTTACTAGCAGCAAAGACTATCAGTACCATCAGCCATAGCCCTACCGCAATCTCTCTGTTATTGAATAAATCAGTCACTCTGTAAATCATTATATTGCATGGTAGTCTGCATGTATCTTGTCATAAATTACAACACATTTTTACCAGAGGTCATAAGTGTTACTGTAGCTATTGACTTTTTGCTTATGGTTTGGTATAATACTCACATAGTAAACGAAGCAACTTCGTAGACCAACTCGGTCAAGTCTATACTCACAATTAGCCCTTCAGGTAACAAGCCTCGAATCGGGCATTTTTTATTTTCAGCGAGTTCTAGCGTCTCGTTTGTGGGGTTTGCTATTCCGAAATATTTAATATCAACCATGCAGCACGCCTCAATATGCAGGTGTCAGTTTGGTGCGGTCTAAAGGAGTTAAGAATGACCAACCAACAACCAGAAGATGAGCGTATAACACTCGCAGAACTGTTAGAAGCTATCTTCAAAACCATGCGGGAATATGAGGGTACAACTGGTATCTTTCACAAGCGGGATAAGGAGCAAAGTAATGGAGTTTAGTCTTGATTCCGTAAGCGAACTTACGCCTATATCAGTAGATGAAGCCAAGAAAGTAATCGGTAAAACATCGCAGTATAGCTCCGGCGAATCGCTGGCAGTGGCGGTTCTAGATTTTACGGCCATTGCAAGAGCTTTCCTCAGGAATGTGTCACAATTTGAGGTTCTAAAAGTTACGCAAACGAGGTATAATTAGATGAGTAAAAGTTCTAAAAATACCGAAGAAATTATGAAGGCAGTTGCATACGTACGAGTATCGAGTGATGACCAAGTAAAAGGTACCAGTTTGGATAGTCAAACCGATGCCTGTATGCGTTACGCTAAATCAAATGGCATTGAATTGCCTAATGAGAATGTATTTCGTGAAGAAGGTGTATCTGCGAAACTCATAGACCGTCCAAAACTAGCAGCGATGCTTGATTACTGTGCTAAAAACAAAGGCAAAATATCTCACTGCATTATCTGGAAGGTGGACAGGTTAGCTCGTAAGAGTGAATATCACCATATCATCAAAGCACAACTGAAAAAGCTAGGAATCAAAGTAGTATCGGTAACCGAGCCTATCAGTGATGACCCTATGGGCAACTTGATGGAAAGTATGCTTGCAGCATTTGCGGAGTTTGATAATGAGATTCGATTAGCTCGTACGACGGGCGGTATGATAGCTCGTCTCGAGCAAGGGGCTTGGCCTCATGCTGCACCCGTTGGCTACAGGCGTATTAGGACAGCAACAGGTATTGTGACTATCGAACCTAATGACGATGCCCCAAAGATGAAGCAGCTGCTAGAAGAGTTTTCTACGGGTGCTTATACGGTACAGAATGCTCGTGATTTCGCGTACAAGATTGGTATTCGTAGTCGAAAGAATGGCATGCGAACATGGCAGATGGTAAAGGACATGTTAGGTAACCCACTTTATGCTGGATTCGTAACTTCCGACTATATAGGCGGCAGGCTAATTCAGGGTATACACCAGCCCATCATTAGTGAGACCACTTACTACCGTAATCAGGCAATCTTGAATGGTAGCTTGCGTAACTTTAGCCGCTCTGCTGAAGAGGAATGGCCATTACGTAGCGGATTCCTGCAGCATACCTGCGGTAAACCTATGACTGGAAGTTCTCCTCGTGGTCGCAGTGGCCCGAGTCCTCGCTATTCTTGCATGTTTTGTAGGGCTAAAGAAATTGGTGCGCCTGTGAGCAAGATGCGTGGCTTAGTGCATCAGGACTTCATGGACTTAATGGAGCGTGTACGACCAACAGAAGACGCGCAGAAGCTGTTTAAACATATCGTGCTACGTGAATGGAATAACGAAACACGAGACGCACACAACCTTTCGCGTACATTAGACAGTGAGCTAAACGCCCTACAGGACAAACGTATTCGTACACTAGATTTGTATATAGATAACAAAATTAGTGAAGCAGATAAAGACCGTAAACTAGCAGAAGTTGATAACGACATTACCAAAATAGAATTACGCCGCTCTGAGATTACTGACGATATCAAGGATAAGGAGCAAGTAATAGACAATGCTCTGTTGTTCATGAGCAATCCAGCATCATTTTGGAACCTCGCACCAATAGAGGTCAAAAGGCGTATTCAAGATGCAATCTTCCCAGAAGGTCTTGTATACGATTGTGAGACGGGATTTAGAACCGCTAAATTGGCAGAATCTTATCTGTTAATAAAGAAAATAGCGTCCGAAGACGCTAAAAATCCTATTTTGGTAGCACCGACTGGGATCGAACCAGTGACCTTAGGCTTATGAGTCCTACGCTCTAACCATCTGAGCTACGGTGCCAAGTGCCGTGATCGTGCAAAACTGCCACGCATCAGGCAAACACTATTTTAACATGATGATCTGTTATTGACTAGCCCAGGAGTTCCAAGATCTTTTCTTCGGGAACTACCCCGCTGTACTTAGGATAATTACTTAAGTGATGCTGTGGGATTTTGCCCACAAACAACCTAGCAAGTTCCTGTTTGCTTAGCTCGCTCAATAGTCTTTCGTGGTAAAAATACATACCTGATTTCATTAGACTGCCGGGTTTAGAAGTATCTTTTACGCCGAATTTTTGCCTAATACCGCGCAGCCAAGCGCTTTCTTCGTCGGCGCCCATCGAAACCAAAAAATCAAATACCTCTTTAAAACTTGCTTTCGAACTTAAATCAGCGGCCAAAAACTCTAACGCGTGCTGAAACGACGATGCCGATGGCTCTTTCAGTAATTCATCTTGGATCAAACAAGATAAGCCTTCCTCTGTTGGCAAGTAGTCATGTTGTATAGCAATTCCATTATGATCACCGTTTACGGCTCGAATCACATGAACAAGTTCGTGGCTGGCGACGCCTTCGGTTGACAAAAACTGCAAATGTAAATATTTGCTAATCTCAACTTTTTTAGCAGGATGATTAGGTCGACATTGAAAACCATGTTTATCAACGACCTCAACCTTGTAGTCAATATTTAAAGCATCCAGTTTAGACTGAAAAATTTTAGCAAGCTCATCGGCCGTCCCATTCGACGCTTCAGGAATGCGCCTTATAAGATTAGCCGCAAATTCTAAGTCTTGTGGTCTAAAATCTACATCAAAGTATTCTCGACTGTAAATATGTATCTGCGGCACATCTTGCGCCACCATCGCATCTACTAAATCAGAGAATAATGGCGAAACTCGCTTATATCCTTCGATAGATTTTTCGTCCCAATTATATTCTAATTGCGGCTGATAATTACTATTATTAAAAAATTTGTGCTTTTCTTCGCTTATGTTGATCGGGGTAATTGCGTTTAAGTAGGTCATCGAGCTCCTTAGCTAAAGTGCATTTTATCATCTAACTAGTCTGATCTGCTACAATCTTCAACATGACAAATTCGAATTCCAAAACTATTCAATCATACGAAGATCATGTCCAAGATTATATCGATGGAACACCACAAGAAATCAGTGGTCAAATAAAAATATGGATAGACGAATCTTTATCTAATTTAAATAAAGATGCAAAAATTATAGAATTTGGAAGCGCTAACGGACGCGATGCAAACTATATAAAGAGTCTAGGCTATGAAATTCAATGCACAGATGCAACTCAAGCATTTGTAGACCTACTTAAAACGAAGGGTTTTAACGCTACAAGCTTAAACATAATCACCGATGATCTTGACGGACCTTACGATCTTATATTCGCTCAAGCTGTGCTTTTGCATTTCACTCGCGAAGAAGTAAAACTGGTTTTAGAAAAAGTATTTAAATCGCTAAAACCCGGCGGACGTTTTGCTTTTACCCTAAAACAAGGAGAGGGCGAAGAGTGGACTAATAAAAAATTAGGCGCCCCACGATTCTTTTGCTACTGGAACCAAGAACAAATCGAAGGCTACCTTAACGAGGTTGGTTTTGAAAATATAAAAATTACTTCTGACGTATCTACTAAAAACGCGACCTGGATTCAGATTATTTCCTACAAAAAATAGGGTTATAAGTTAGCAAAAAGCGCATTCCCCGCTGTCGGCTTTTTCTTTCATTTTTTTAGCAATTTCGGCAGCGTCGTTTTTAGCACTTGATTTCTTTTTTACTGGTTTTTTTGCTGTAGCCATTTTAGCTCCTTTTTATTTTATTCTTTAGCCCTACATTACCTAAGTTTGGGGATTTCTGTCAAACTTGTTTTATAGGCTTGTTCTCGGGGCCGATTAAATCAAAAATAGGATTAAGCAACTTCATAATTACAAATAAAATTACACTGCCACCAACGATTAGTAACCAGTCAAAACCAGTTATTGGCTGAACTGTAAAAATTTGTGCCAACGCCGGAATATACAGAATTGCTAGCTGAATAGCCAAAGAAACTAACATACTCACTGTAAGTAATGGGTTAGAAAACCACTTTATTGGATAGTCAGTTCTAATATCCACAAGGCGCACGAATTCATAAACCACCATCCCCATAAACACCGCCGAAGTCGCAAGCAGAGCTCCACCGGCCTGAAGTGCAAAGTTGTATTGCAACAAAATTACTATGCTCATTAAAATTCCAAAAACTATAATTTCGGCCCATATTCGCCTAGTCACAATTGCACCCTGATAGCGGCTCGGCTTGAATTTCATCACGTTTTGAGCCGACGGATCAGAGCCCAGTGCAACTGCAGGTAATCCGTCGGTTACGATATTTATAAATAAAAGTTGTGCTGCAGTTAGCAAAAGATTTCCATGAACTAAAATGCCCAGCAAAATTGTTACCACTTCAGCTATGTTGCATGAAAGTAAAAAGTTAACAAATTTGCGAACGTTGTCGTAAATCCCCCGACCCTCTTCGACGGCATTAATAATTGTTAAAAACTGATCGTCTAACAAAATCATGTCGCTAGCCTCTTTGGCGGCGTCTGTGCCGGTAATGCCCATGGCGATTCCAATATCGGCAGCTTTAATTGCAGGGGCGTCATTTACACCGTCACCCGTCATCGCAACCTGATGACCGTGGTGCTTTAGCGCCTCAACAATCCTAATCTTATGTTCTGGGTTAACGCGAGCATAAATCCCAATTTTTTCTACGACGTTCTTAAAATCGGTTTCAGTAAGCTTATCCAACTCCAGCCCAGTTATTGCGTCGCCAGTAATTCCAATTTCTGCGGCAACTGCGCACGCCGTGTCAACATTGTCGCCAGTGATCATGATCACACGCACACCGGCTTCACGTTGGACGCGTTCAATAACTTCTTTAACTTCCGCTCGCGGTGGGTCCATCATGCCCTGGAGTCCTGCGAAGACTAAGTTTCGCTCCATCTGATACTCACCTGGTTTTTCGCTAAATTCGCGGTAAGCGAACCCTAAAACCCGCAACGATTGGGCGGCCATGGTTTTAATAGTTTCCGTTACTAACTTTTTGTCTACAGCCGAAATCGCAACGACTTTGCCGTTTTTTAAAATATGAGTGCATTTCTTAATCAAGACATCGGGTGCGCCCTTAACGGCGGCAAGATAACCTTTTTTAGTCTCGTGTAGAGTGCTCATCATTTTGCGATCACTACTAAACGGCACTTCGCCAACTCGTGGCATGCCTGCCAAAACTTTTTCCTCGTTTAATCCAACTTTTGCGGCAGAAATCAACAAGCAACCCTCCGTTGGATCGCCAATCATATCACCTTGCCTAATCTTGGAATTATTGCAGAGCAAACCGATCTCACAAAGTCGCAAAACATCGGAATTTGGCGCAATTTTTTTATTATTTTTTTGCAAGTTGCCGTTAACTTCATAACCAGATCCGCTCATTTCAAAAAGCTCTACGCCAGCCAAAAGTTGACGCACGGTCATCTCGCCTTTTGTTAGTGTGCCGGTTTTATCGGAGCAAACCACATCTGTGGAGCCAAGCGATTCAACCGCCGAAAGCCGCCGAACCAATGCTTTTTTAGTCGCCATCCTGCGCGCTCCAAGCGCCAGACTAATTCGTACCACAAACGCCAGGCCTTCCGGGATTGCAGCGACTGCCAAAGCTACCGCAGCAGTAAACGCCAACAAAGCCCGCTGCAAAAAATCGGCATTTTGCAAATCTTTGTTAAAAAACAATACAACAAAAAATACAATAACGCAGATCCCGATCACTACAAATCCGAGCTTCCTGCCTAGATCATCGAGTTTTTTCTGCATGGGCGTTTCGTCACTCTGGATTTCGCTTACGAGCTTGGCAATTCTACCAATTTGTGTGCTGGCTCCGGTTTGAACCACCACTGCAGTAGCTGTACCGGTTGTGATTAAAGTACCAGAAAACACCATATTTAGCTGATCAGCAAGCGGCAGGTCTTTATTTAGAACTTCGCTGTGTTTACTTACCGTAACCGACTCACCGGTCAAATTGGCTTCGTTGGTCTTTAGGTGATTAACTTCTAGCAAGCGAGCATCTGCGGCAATTTTATTCCCCTCTTCTAAAAGAAGAATGTCGCCCGGCACAAGTTCACTAACCTCAATCTCAAAGATCTCACCGTCTCTCCGGACCCTGCAGGTCTGCGACACTAACTTTTTAAGTGCTTCGACGGTTTTTTCAGCTTTATACTCGTTCAAAAAACCGACAATCGCAATAGATAAAACTATAAAGTAAATCAAAAGTGCTTCCGTTGGACTACCGTGACCCCCGAAAAAACTAATAGCTAGCGAAACCGTTGCAGCAAAAATTAAAATAATTATCAATACATCTTTGAACTGCGAAAAAAATAAACCAATAGCAGAAAACTTTTTACCCTCGGGTAAAATATTCTTGCCATATTTTTGCTGCCGATTTTTAATGTCAGTTTCGCGCAAGCCGTTTTTGGGCTCAACGTTAAAGTCCTTTAAAGCCTGCTCGGACGAAAGCTGATAGTAATTTTTTTGCGTATTTTTTGACATTGACATCTAAACCATGCTATACACTATAGTAAGCGTAAGCGAGTAAAAACCAAAATAAAAATGCTAGAATCTGTTACAAACGCTACCGACCTCGAAGGTGCGGTTAGTCATCTCTCGACTAACTCCGTTTTAATTGCATGTATTTTATTATTATTGCTAGTTATTGCATCTGTAATTGTCGTTAAACGCAAAAAAAAGAAACTATTTTTACCAGTTTTTTCTGCCATTGCAGTAATTGTGATTAGCACCACTGCTATTATTAGCGGTTCCACAATTTACCTAAATGTAAAATCAGCAACAGGTGGACCAGTTCACTGGCACGCCGATATCGAATTTTGGGCTTGCGGTAACGAGCTCGAGTTACGCGATCCAACCGGATTCCTGAGCAACAAAATTGGTACGCCGACCTTGCATGAACATAACGACAAACGAATCCATCTAGAGGGCGTCCCTGTTGAATTACCCGACGACGCCTCGTTAGGCAAATTTATGCAAGTTGTTGGCGGTGAAGTCAGTAATAACTCTTTGATCGTACCGATTAACGACACAGGCTACTTTGAGGCCGAGGCCGACGGCGACGGTAGTCCATCCGATCAGCCTCAGCTAGTAGAAAAATTTATCAAAACCTCGCCAGATGGCAAAGTTGCGAGCTTTGTAAACGGTCAAACTTGCGGCAACCAACCAGCCGAAGTTCAGGTTTTTGTTTACAACTACAATAAAAATGATAAGACCTATAAGCAAACCAAAGTCGCACACCCTGCAGACTACGCAATCACGGGCGAGAGTCAAGTGCCTCCGGGCGACTGCGCGATATTTGAGTTCGACATTAAAAAGGATCGCACCGACAAACTTTGCGAGCAATTTGGAATCCGCGACGCAGACAAATGCGCTACATTCGGTATCGTGGGTAAACGCGAAATTTGTGAGATCAGGGAGATATTTTAGATGTTAGACCTACCTACACTCGGGCTTGTTGTTGTCAGCGCAGCAATTGATTCCATAAACCCTTGCGCAATCGGCGTGTTAATTTTAATGATCTCGGTGATTTTAGGCTCGGGAAAATCCGTTAAACGCATGCTCCTGCTTGGCGCAGCGTACACGTTTGCAATCTTTTTTACATACCTAGTTGCCGGCCTGGGATTGGTCTACTTCTTTACTGCAATTCCCATTGTTATTGCCGAATACCTCTCGATTGGGGTTGGAATCTTGGTAATTCTGGCTGGTATGTTGGAAATTAAAGACTACTTTTGGTATGGCAAAGGATTCAGTCTGCAAATTCCACACTTTTTTGCCAAAAAAATCCAGGATTGGTCGGGCAGCAGCACGACCGTGATTGGGGTGATGCTGCTTGGTGCATTCGTAGCAGCGGTCGAGCTTCCCTGCACCGGCGCACCCTATTTGGCGATAATTACAGTTTTGCGTATTGACTTTGACTGGGTTGCATTCGGCCTGATGGTTCTATATAACTTAATTTTTGTTGCACCACTATTAATAATCTTGGGCTTGGTTGCTAGCGGCGCAAAACTAAGTTCGGTGCAAAAATGGAAAGAAGAAGGCAAAGGTGGCATGCGCCTAACGCTCGGTCTACTATTAGTTGCACTAGGCTGGATCTTGATCCTAATCGCCAACGGCGTAATAAATTTTGGTTAACCATGAGCGCAGCCCCAACTATAATTAAGCGATTGCCCGGCGTTAACGAACCCTACGACGAGCGCAAGCTTTACGCAAGCATATACTCATCTTGTTTGACGGTTAGCTCGCATTCGGGTGAAGCAGAAGTAACAGCCGATCGTGTTTGCCGCGATATTGAACCTTGGTTAGCCCCCAAGCACGAAATCACCAGCAAAGATATTCGCCACGAGGCCGCAAAATATTTAAAGCTTTATAATCCGGATGCAGCTTACATTTACTTGCATCATCGTATAATAGGATAAAGGATAGTTATGAAACTCAAACTAAGCAGGCGACCAAAATACGACTACGACCTTGTTGTAATTGGCAGCGGGGGTGGCGGAAGCGTTGCAGCACACATTAGTAAACATCTAGGCAAAAGAGTGGCCGTAGTAGAGGCCGCCGAGATGGGTGGTGAATGCCCTAACTGGGGCTGCGTGCCAACAAAATCTTTACTGCACGCTGCAGAAATCTACGATGCAGCCCGAAACGGCCAGCAATTTGGCATTCGTGGCGGGACTCTAACTTACAACTACCCGTCAATCAAAGCGTGGAAAGACCTTGCAGTGTATCGTACTGGGACATGGCAAGGTAAAAAGGTCTATGAGTCCGAGGGAATAACCGTTATAAACGGTACGGCGCGTTTTATTTCTAGCCACGAGATTACAGTTAATCGCAAACATATTTCAGCCGAGAATTTCTTGATCGCTACTGGCACTAGTAATTTTATTCCACCCATCGAAGGATTAGAAAAGGCTGGTTTTATAACTTTTCGCGAAGCCGTAAACCTTACAAGACCGCCGAAATCGTTGTTTATAATTGGAGGCGGTGCAATTGGCTGCGAATTTGCCGAACTTTTTAGCATCTTTGGCACAAAAATTTACATCTCAGATATTACTTCGCGACTACTTATGAAAGAAGACCAAGAAGTCGGTGACCTTGTAAGAAGTCATTTTGAACAAGATCGTGGAATCAGCGTTCTCACAAACACTAAAGTTATATCGGTTACAAAAGAGGGACTGGCAAAACGCGTGACTTATCAGCAGGGCCGTGAAACCAAAACTGTTAAAGTCGATGAGGTTTTGCTAGCAACGGGCAAGATCGCCAACGTGGATATAGGCCTAGAAAACGCTGGGGTTGAGTATACTCCAAAAGCAATAGCAGTTAACGAATTTATGCAGACTACCGCTAAAAACATTTACGCAGCAGGTGACGTCGTTGGACCGTTTCAGTTTACCCACATGGCAATTTACCAAAGCCGCTTAGCTGCGAATAACATGTGGAAAAAGCAAAAAGTCGCCGCCGACTACCGTGCTGTGCCCCGCTGTATATTCTTATCGCCCGAAGTTGCATCTGTTGGGATGAGCGAAGACGAATGCATAAAGCGCGATTTAAAGATTAAAAAATCAATCGCCCCGATCAGCATTATTGGTCGTGCAAACACCAGCAACGTAGAAGAAGGTTTTGTAAAAGTTATAACCGACAAAGACGGCACACTTTTAGGGGCTAGCATTGTCAGTCCACGCGCAGGCGAGATGATCCACGAGTTAACTTTGGCGATTCAGATGGGCTTAACCGCCGAAGAAGTCGCCAGCACGATCCACGCCTTTCCAACCTGGAGCGAAGCTGTACGTGTTGCGTGTGCAAAAATTAAGTAATATGTTATAGTTTAGCTCAGAACAATATTTGCAAGTTTTGCGCTTAAGTTTACAATATAAGTATGAGATCAGGCGATTCAATTGGCTTACGAAACATTGGCCCAGAAACCGAAGTTTGGTTCCATCGGATTGGCGTAAGTTCACGCGAACAGTTCGAGAAACTGGGTGCCGAGAAAGTTTATATTTTATTGCTCGAGGCGGGACACGAACCTGATGAAGGTCTGCGTTTTATGCTAAAAGGCGCTGAAGAAGACGTAGATTGGCACATTCTGGCGCAGCGCGAAAAATCGATTGAAAACTCCTACACTGCCGACATTGACGAATCATGAATAGCCTAAAAATTACCAGCAAACAAAACCCCAAAGTTAAAGGGCTAATCAGCCTACGCAAACGCCGTGACCGCGACGAGCAAGGCGTATTTTTGATTGAGGGTTACCGCGAAGTTAGTCGCGCACTCAAACAAGGAATTATTCCAACCGAATTCTACTACAGCCCAGACTGGTTTTTGGGCGAAAACGAGCCCGAGCTAATTAAACAAGCTCAGGCAAAAGGCGCACGGCTATACGAAGTGAGCAAAGATGTTTTCGAAAAGTGCTCTTACCGCGATCGCCCCGATGGTTTATTGGCCGTCGCACCACAATGGAAAACAGGTCTCGATGACTTGAAGCTGAGTGAAAAGCCTTTTTTGCTTGTTGTTGAATCAATCGAAAAACCAGGCAACCTGGGCACGATTTTACGAAGTGCCGACGGCGCTGGCGTTGATGCCGTAATTGTTTGTGACGCAGTGACTGACATTTTTAACCCAAATGTCGTTAGATCATCGACTGGCGTTTTGTTTTCGGTACCTGTGGTTGTTAGTGACAGTAAGACTGTTTACGATTGGTTACGCAAAAATAAAATTCAGATTGTTTGCACCACACCCGATACCGATAATATTTACACAAAAACTGATCTGCGCGGCGCAGTAGCGATCGCCATGGGCAGCGAACAGTACGGACTAACTGATTTTTGGCTTAAAAATAGCGATATAAATGTGCGCATTCCAATGCAGGGCCTCGCAGATTCGCTGAATGTTGCTATGGCAACAGGGTTACTTGTTTACGAAACTCTACGTCAACGACAACAGGGCTAGAGTCAGATATAAAGATTCGCTGCGATATTGACTTTTTTTAAATAAAATGATATAGTATTTGGGCAATCGTTGATCAGGTTTAAAACCTAGATCCGAGCGCAAGCCCTTTCTACAAGTTGTACCATCTATCGCGAAATGCGAGGAACAGCAATGACCACTCCCGGACCCGGAACCGCCGGTGCCACCGCCCCTGTCAGCCCTGCTGCCCCTACCAGCGGCGTCCCGGCCCCCAAGCCGTCGTCGCTCGACCCCAACGCCCCTGCGTGGCTCCTGGCCCTCAAGCCGGACAACAAGTGGTGGATGATCGCCTCGGTGATCATCGTCATCCCGTGCGTCGGCCTGCTCACCTGTGGCCTCGGCTACCTGGCCGGGGTCATGATCGGCGTGATCACGGGCTACGGCAACGTCGGCCCCAAGCGTGTCATCTCGATCATCCTGATCGCGCTGCACCTGCTCTCGATCTGCTGCATCTGCGGCGTGATACTGATGGAACCCCTCGGGGACCTCCTCAGCTTCACCGAGGACCAGCAGTACAACTGGAGATAGGGTTTGCCCCGGTGCGAGCGACATCAGTCGCAACCACCGGGGCCAGCCCACGAACTTATCATTTTTAACAAATTTTAACAAAAAAACGCCCAAAAATTGAGCGTCTTTTCTTGGTAGCGGGGGCAGGATTCGAACCTACGACCTCGTGGTTATGAGCCACGCGAGCTGCCACTGCTCCACCCCGCGGCGAAACATATCTTAGTTATTTTACCAGTTTTTAACTAATTATGTCAACTCTTGTTGCCAAACAAAAAATACAGCCACTGATCAAAGTTACTCCGGCTGGTAATCGGTGTCTGAGTTGTAACGGGTTCTTGCGATGTTTGTTTAGCCGTATTAGGCGGCAAGATTAAAAGTTTTTCATCTTTTGCAGCTTTATTTAAGCGCTCGCGCGCACTCAATTCTAAATATTCATCGCTCTGATAATACTTATTTTGAAAATCAATTGTTTTATTTTGAAGCTCAAAAACTGCGATCTCTTGTTTTAAACTATCTACTTGCTGTTGTAGTTCAAAATTCCGCTGAATCGCCTCAATTGTATTCCAGACCCAGCCCGCCGCCACCAACATAGCCAAAACCACTACGCCGTTGTTTAACGTAAATAATTGTTTTATCTTTGCTAGTTTTGGGCGAAAGTTCATTACTTCCAGTTTAACGCGTCATCGTGCTTAAGCGCTAGATACACACCGTTTGTCCAGCCAAAACCATCTTGCAAAACATACTCCCCGCCTCCGGCGGTCATTGTTGGATCGATAACGTTATATTTTTCAACTAACTTAAGTTCGCGTTTGTACGATCCCTCGACTGTGTCTAGCCACCGCTTTTTAATCTCGGTGGCAAGCTTGTTTTGGTCATAATTCTTAAGCGCTTGAACTACAGTCCATTGGTGCGGTGGCCAGCCATTTGGCGAATCCCACTGCTGACCTGTTGTTTGTAGAGTTGTAACCACTCCGCCAGGCTTTAAAAAATCTGTTTTTACAACTTTAGCGACTTGGTTCGCTTGCTCTTTACTTGCAATCTGAGCGAATAACGGATAAATTCCGGCGATCGTTTGGCTTTTACTCTGCTTTTTTAACACAAAATTATAATCAAAATAAAAACCAAGATTACTGTTCCAGCAATATTTGTTTAGCGCCTCTGCCCTAGCTCTGGCCTTATTGCGATAAGATTCCGCCAAGCCAGTTTGTTTTAGAATTTCATAGGCCTCAGCGATCGTAGACTCCAATATACAAAGGAGGCTATTCAAATCCACAGGGACAATATTTGTCGTGATTGTAGTTTGTAAATTAACGCCATCGCTCATCCAGCGCGAACTAAAATCCCAACCAGATTCTGCTGCAGCCCGCAGATCCAAATAAACCTGGCTTGGCACACGGTCCCCGGCAAGCGCCGCTGTGTCTACGTCTTCTTTATAAGATTCAGGCCGAGGCGTGGACCGATCATCGTAATAACGGTTTAAGATTTCTCCATCAGGCATTTTTACCACTCGCCGATAAGCTTTTTGACTCTTTAATTTACGCGAGCCTTTCATCCAAAAATTATGCTCGGCAATTAACGCCGGCAAGTACTTTAACAGTACCGTTTTACCTTTTTTATTGGCTAAAAGTTTAACCATCAAAGCTAGGTACGGTGGTTGGGTTCGGCTGAGATAATATGTTCGATTGCCGGTTGGAATAATATTAAAGCGGCGCTGCATATACGTTATGTTTTTTAAGATATCTTCGATCTGATTCCACTTTTGAGCCGTCGCTAGCCCAATCATAATAAAATAGCTGTCCCAGTAAAATTGGGTTTTAAAACGACTGCCAGGCACAATGTACGGTTTGGGCAGGGCCAAAATAGACCCCTCCGTCTTATAAGTCGTTTGGGTCAAAGCCGACCAGAGCTCATTAATATGCTGTTCAATTGTATGATTTGCATTAACTTTATAGTCGTTAGGACTTTCAAAGTACTCCTTAAAATACGTTTTTACAAAGGCATGTAAGTCAAAATCCGGATCATGACGCTGTTTTTTGTAAATTGCCAGAATCCGGCCCATCTGCTTAGATGGCACGGCATCTACAAAGGTAATGCTGTCGGGGAAAATTCGTCGCAGCTGAACATCCTGGAACAGTTCACCCAAGAGTTCGTCTGGTGACTTTTTTGATAAAAGTAACCTGCTACGGACCTTAGCCAAGTTTTCTTGAAGTTTTCGCATGATATACAAATTTAAGCATAATTAGTATACACACACAATGTTCATGCATGGATAAAACTACAATTTTTTTGTATAATCATTCCTGTTGCTCAGATGTAATGCTTGGGGGCGTAGCTCATCGGTTAGAGCAGGCGGCTCATAACCGCTTGGTGGTTGGTTCAACTCCAACCGCCCCCACCAAAAGATCACCTTAGGGTGATTTTTTATTTACTTGCAACTTCCAAGCATTAGCTTAATAATGTTAAATAGGAGGATCGATGCTTAGGCTCAGCGTTGTTATTATAGGTCTGATTTTTGTAGCAAAAGGTGCATTAGGATTTAACAGTGATTACATAACGGTAGTTAATGGCGTGGCTCTGTTGTTTGAAACCTTTGCCGTAAACGACATTATTAATTGGATTCATCTATTAACAGGTTTTGCGGCGCTCCTTGCAGCGGCGTCCGACAAAACTGCCAAGCTTTTTTGCCAAGTGTTCGGCGTAATTTATATGATAATGGCGATCATTGGATTTTTCCAAGGCACGTCTATACTAGGATTATTCCAAACGAACATTCAAACCAGCCTAGCTAATTTTATTTTGGGCGCCATGATGGTCACGCTTGGATTTGGCATTAAGCTTAGCCCGAAGGCAACTGTGACCAACTAAAAAAGCCCCTTAATTTGGGGCTTTTTTAGTAAAATACTATTTAAGCTTATTCGGCTTTAGCAGCTTTTTTAAGAATTACAAAACCATTACGTGGGTTTTCTACAACTTCGTAGCCTGCTGGCAGCTCAGGTAGAGCATCCTCTGGGCGTTCTTCTTTAGCGAAGTAGAAAATCGGTTGCACCTTACCGCCACGTAGTGTCACATTTTTAGTGTGTAAGTAGTAGGTAACCCCTTTAGAATTAGTGTGTTTATACGCTGCCATCTTAGAAAATTCCTCCTTTTTACGGCTATCGTGATTTTACGATACGCTGTGCGACAACCCTTTGTCAACAGATTAAGCCAAAAACATAACAACTTTGTTAATTTACTTATGTCGACGAACTATAATCTTAAGGACTGCATAGGTGGTCACTCGAAGTAAAATTAGTAATCCAACGAACAAAGTAATAAGAACAACAATTCCAGCTAAATCAAAGCTAATGCGCGGCGAAACATAGTTGTATCTGAACAACTCGGCGGGTGGTACCTTTACACTTTGCAGTGGATCTGTACCCGGCGCTAAGCTCGAAACTCGTTGTTGAATGCACTGTAAATAAAGCTGGAAGGATACGTTCCCGTACTGCGCCCTACATTCGTCCTCGGCCTGAATATACGTGGCGCTATTCGGGTTTACGCTGCTAGCAGCCTCTTTTAGAGCTGCATCATATGCCCGCTGGTAGCTGTGCTCCAAAAATAAACCCTCACCCAAGTTAGTGTTCATATGGTTGGTTACATATTTTTGCAAATCTAAAAGTGACTGCTCGATCCCTTGTCCACTTTCATCGGCCATTTTTACCAAATTACGATATTCCACCATTTGTAAGTTATTTTGCCGCAGTAAATAGGCCGACAGCCCAAGAAGCAAAACAAAAATCAGTGCAAGCTGCCACACCTTAATGCCGCCCAAAACAACCAAGTAATGATGAAGTTTACGTTTATTGTCCACCTAAATCCTTTTAAAATTATTATATCAGCACCCGGTGTTTTATACTTAAGCCATGTGGAGTGAAATTCAAGCGTGGCTAGCTCAAAACCTACTTTCGATAATTTTCATTATCGTTGGTGCATTTTTGTTTAATAAATTTGTACCAGCATTAGTTGCAGCGGTTTTTAGACGCTTACGTTACCGCGCTCATGGCGACACGAGCGACGAGGATGTATTTAAGCGACAAAATACGCTCATAAGCATGTTTACTGCTGTTTTAAAGGTACTTGTTTGGGTTATAGCTATTTCTACCATCTTAGGCTACTTCAACATTGATCTGGCGCCGCTAATTGCCAGCGCGGGTATAATCGGTGTTGCTATTGGATTTGGTGCTCAATCGCTTATAAAAGACTTTATTTCGGGCATTTTTATAATTCTCGAAAACCAGTATCGAGTTGGTGACAACGTAGAGCTTGACGGTGCTAGCGGAACAGTTGAGCAAATTTCGGTCAGGACAACTGTTTTGCGTGACACAAGCGGCAATGTACACTACATTCCAAATGGCATTGTCACTCACAGCATCAACAAATCTAAGGATTACTCTAAAGTTAATTTGTTAGTTTCGGTCAGTCCAGAAGCTGACGTAGACAAGCTTATAGAGGTTGTAGATAGAGTTGGTGAAAAGTTAGCCAAAGACGAAAAATGGTCGAAAAAAATTATCGAGCCGCCACATTTTTACGCCGTTAACTCATTTAGCAACACTGCACTCGAGATTAAAATAATCGGCAAAACTCGACCAGCAGCGCAATGGAGTGTATCGGGCGAACTGCGCAAGCGAATTTTAGCTGAATTTAAAAAGCAAAAGTTCGGCATTAGCGCTTTTGTAAACCAAGATAAGAGCTAGCGACCAAGCAGAATATTTTCGTCGCTTAGAGCGTCATTATTGAAGTCTCCGTAAGAATCGAGACTCGTGTTGCGTTCGTCAAACTCCTTTAAGATATCGTCAATCGCACCGGCGCTTAGCGAACTTGTTGAATCGTAAGTTTGGGTACCTTCACTATTAAAAACATCTTCACGCTCAATCTCATAGCCCGGACGACTTAGGTCAAGTTTATAAAATCCAGCAAAATAGTAGATGGCTACGCTAATAATTGTCATACTGACAGCAATCAATGACGCCAGCCCAAGCGCAATCGGTAATTTTGATTTTTGTTTTGGTTCGCCAACAGGAGAATTAGTTTCCATCTCGTGACCCCACTATCGACTCTTCGACTTGTTGAAGCTCTAACCTCAAGTTAACAATTAGGTCACGTTGCAGACTCAAAATATCTTTAATTAAGAGACTTTTTTGCCCAACATCGGATCGCAAAGCTCGAACGGCCAATAGTTGTCCAAAAAAATTAGCTGGCTCTTTTTTGCAGTCTATGGCGGTTAGCGTACTCAATCCATCGTCGTAGGCGGTGTAACTTTTTCTAAAATTATCAAATGCGACTTTTAGCTCACTGAGCCGCTGCTCGAACTTTACGTAGTCTAGACCATTATTTCGTACACGATCGGTTAATGCCTGCTGTTGATCGATTAGATTTTGGTAGTCACGACCGCGATTTATGCGCGAGACAAGATCGCGTCGTCGTTGCTTATCTAACGACTGTTTAATGATATCGCAACGCTCAATAATTAAACCCTCTTGTAGCTCTGTTTGTGCTCTAACCTGGGCAGACGGCACTAAAACTAAGGCGCACAGGCTAACAATTAAAAATATTCGTTTCATTATCTTAAGGCTAGATGCTTATTGCCAGGATGTCAAATATAACACGATGCTTTATATAAAGAGTTGTTTGGATTAAAATTTAAGCATGACCAAAAACACAGAAGCACTACAGATTCACAAAAAATTTGCCGGCAAAATTACCACAGCACTACGGGACAAACCAACGCCAGAAACCTTAAAACTTTACTACACCCCCGGCGTAGCAGAGGTTTCGCAAGCAATTGCTCAAGATCCGGGCAAATTACCCGAATACACCTGGACAAACAACTTAGTCGCTGTGATTTCTGATGGTTCAGCAGTTTTAGGACTTGGCAATATTGGACCAAAGGCAGCAATGCCTGTCATGGAAGGTAAATCACTACTTTTTAAACATTTTGCGAATATCGATTCAGTACCGATTACTTTGGATGTGCATTCGGCAGATGAAATCGTAAGTGTAGTTAAAGCGATCGCTCCAAGCTTTGGCGGAATAAACCTCGAGGACATCGCCGCTCCAATCTGTTTTGAAGTTGAAGATAGACTTAAAGCCGAACTCGATATCCCCGTTATGCACGACGACCAGCATGGCACGGCAGTTGTAGTTTTAGCTGGCCTAATAAACGCTACGAAAGTTACCAAAAAATCATTAAAAGATTGCAAAATAGTTGTAGTCGGTGCAGGCGCAGCGGGAACGGCGATCATTAATTTACTACATTTATATGCCAAGCCCGACATCTTAGCAATCGATAGTAAAGGTATTGTGAGCAAAAACCGAACCGACCTTAACGACGAAAAAAAGAAACTTCTCACCAATACTAACCCTCGCAATATTGATGGTTCTCTTGACGACGCTCTTAAGGGTGCTGACATTTTTATAGGAGTGTCAAAGCCAGGGCTACTCACCTCTAAGATGGTTGAATCTATGGCAACCGATCCGATAATCTTTGCGATGTCTAACCCAACCCCCGAAATCATGCCTGACGAAGCCAAAAAGGCTGGTGCAGCGGTTGTTGCAACTGGTCGGAGTGATTTTCCTAATCAGGTCAACAACGCTCTCGCCTTTCCGGGGATTTTTAGAGGTGCTCTAGATAACCGGGTAAAAACAATTACCGATCAGCATAAAATTGCTGCAGCCAAAGCTATCGCAGGCTTAGTGCAAAAGCCGACAGCCGATCAAATTATCCCATCGGTTTTTAACGACCAACTTGTTTCAGCAGTAGCAAATGTGATTCGTTAGTTTTTAATGCTCACGCCGCCAAAAAGGCACGTACCCTGAATAATTAGCGTAGGGGCATTCTTTTCTTTAGGTTCGTCAGTTTTGTTTTCCCAGCCTCCCAAAATTGGCGTACCACTAACTTCAACGCGCCAGCCTTCGGGGACACGAATATCGATTCCACCAAAAGCTGCAAAAACTTCTAGACTAGCTTTGTCCTTGATCTTAGCGTGACGTAAATCAAGTTCAATTCCACCAAAGATTGCTGTAGCTTTACCGCCCTTGAAATCGTCGCTACTACTCTTTGCCTCGTGGCCCGAAAAGCCCGCAAATAAATCAAGATCTTTCTCTTTACGGTCTTGTTTTTTGCTACCTGCACCACTTTTAAACAAAATTGACGCTCCAAAGATAATAATTATCACTGGCCAGATCAAACCCCAAGGGTTGAACGTCAGCAATCCAAGCTCGCGAATTTGCAATAGAATACCCGCAGCTATAATGACCAAAGGCCACACAAAGGTGCGTGGATTACTAATCAAGCTCACCACTCCTGCTAGAATCACAAATAACGGCCACCACGTGCTTGCCGCCATACTAAAATTCACGATGTTTAGAGCATCTAGAGCAAAGCCAACGCCTATAAAAATTACTGCTAGTCCAAAGACTATTTGTCCTAATGATTTTTTCATATTTCTCCTTTGTTAATACTAAGTAGCATAGCTAAGGCGCTAGGCGGTTGATGTCGCGTGGGAATAACGTGGCTTCTTTGACGTTTTGCAGTCCAATCATTTTTTGAGTTAAGCGCTCCAAGCCCATGCCAAAGCCACCAAGTGACGGCATGCCGTATTTGAAGGCGGCCACGAAGTTTTTAAAGCCTTCTGACTCTGGGTCACCTCCGGCCATTTCTTTTAGCTGTCGCACTAAGACATCGTAGCGGTTTTCACGCATACTGCCAGTCACCATTTCAAGACCACGGAACAGCAAGTCTATTCGGTCGGCGAATTCTGGTTTACCGTCTTGAGTTTTGTGGTAAAAGCGCATTTCGCTGGCAGGCCAGTCGGTTACGAATACAGCCTCAGACCCCATGTTCTCTTTTGTGTAATCGCATATCCAGCGCTCTTCATCCGGGCGTAGGTCTTTTTCGCCAACTGTATTTTCGCCCGTTGCAGCGCTGTAAAGTTCGTGAATTTGCGCCATGCTCAGACTCGGGATTTCTTTTGGCAGAATCGGTTTAACCGATCCCCACATGTTCAACTCTGCTTCACATTCTTTCCACAGGTGGTCAGAGACTTCGTGCATGATGCCGCTTAGCAACTTTTTAATGTCTTCGATTGTAACAAAGCCCATTTCGGCATCAACGCTCGTATATTCGGTCATGTGGCGGGTTGTTGCGCTTGGTTCGGCACGGTAAGCCGCACCAATTTCGTAAACGCGCTCAAAAACACCAACCATGATTTCTTTGTAAAATTGCGGGCTTTGGGCTAGTGTCGCTTCTTTACCAAAGTAGTCGAGTTTAAAAACTTCGGCTCCACCTTCGGTCGCGCCAGGCAAAAGTTTTGGCGATTTAAATTCGGTAAAATCTTGTTCGTGCAAATATTTGCGGATTGCGCGCTGAATTTCGGACTGAATTTTAAAAATCGCCTGTTCGCGCGTGTTGCGCAAACCAACCACTCGATAATCTAAAAGTGTGTCAAGGTTACTAGATTCATGACTTAATGGTTTATCAATCTCGATCGGTGATTCAAATTCCACCGGCACTTCTACGTGCAAAACAACCTCGTGAAGCTCAACACCACCAGGCGCACGGTCATCGGCCGCTACTAAACCTTCTACTTTTAAAATTGTACCCAATTGTAAGCCACGTAGCTTCTCTACTTCATCTTTATCTTTTACTAAAACCTGCACCAAACCGCTGCGGTCGCGCACCACAATAAACGTTAAGCCACCAAGCAAGCGTTTTTTATGCAACCACCCCTGGACGGTAACTTTTTCACCAACAAACTTCTTTAATTCTTTACTCAGAGTTCTCATTTTAATCCTTAAATTATTTGGCGAGCTATTCTCGGGCCGTTAGCAAACCACCGCTCTTTAAGCAGTTTGCCGGGCCCGAATATTTAAGTCACGCTTGCCAGTCATCTGAGCTTACTATAACAGATGTAAGCATGATTGCAATTCTTAAGCTAAAACTATATCTTGTTTACTTTAACTTCTTTAGCAATTTTTTGTCCGGTCATCTTTGCTAGAACATCTGACAGCGTAATTAATCCTATGATTTTTTCACCTTTACTTACAAAAAACAGTTGGCGCCCTGTTTTTATACTCGCCGCCAAAACGTCGCTCAGACTAGCATCCTGCTGTAGGCTATAAACGTTTGGTCGCACAACCTCCCTAACTTCTTTAAGCTCGGGGTCAAGCGGCACAAGATCACTCATATAAAGCAAGCCCTTAACATGATCCAAACTTTTATCTACAACCGGGAATATATTGTGGCCGGCTTTATGAAGTTTATCTAAAAGCAACGGCCCAACGGTTTCTTTAATTCCAACCACTACAATTTGGTCGCGCTTTACCATGACTTCTTCTACTTTTAGGTTTTCGAACTGCATTACCGCTAGTAACTGCGTCTTTTCATGTTCTGACAAAACATTTTGATCAAGCGTAATTAATTGCTCTAGCTCTTCGACTGAATTTAGCGAAAAACTTGCAGAAGCAACCGGTGTCACAAAAATTCCAATATATTTTTTTAAAAACAACAGATACTTTCTCAGTTGCGGTTCGTACTTTTTTTGCAAGTTAGCGGCAGGCTTTAAAAACCACCCGCGCGCGGCGGCAATTTGCGCGAATAAGGCAAACACCAAGCTTGCCAAAAATCCCCATGGCGTCGGCAAAGCCACAGCCACAACAGATACCAAAATTACTAATAAAACCATTATTTTTATATTTTTTGCAGCCTCAAAGGTTGGAGCCAACGCCCGCCAGCTCAGCTCACGCGCAGCAGACTTGTCGCCAGAATTGCGCCGGCGTTCAAGTTCAAAACTACTAATCGAGCTAACCCCCAAATTAAAACTTTTTGTAAGTGCAATTAAAATTGCCAAAATAAAACCCACAATTAAAACAATTACTTCTACCATGCATCTATTGTATGATGTATGCATGGATAAAACGAAATGGATTATTTTTTCAGTAATTGTACTTGCCGTTTTTGGAGGCTTAATTTGGTTCAACCGGAGCGAAACTCCCGATTTTACAGGTGATGCTAGTAAAATTATTTACGATGGGCCGATCGCCGATCACTTTGCAGGTACCGAAGATCAGAAAGTAGTTTTAATTGAGTACGGAGACTACCAGTGCCCCGCCTGTGCTCGTATGTATCCTACTATAAAAGAACTTGAGGCAACCTACCCAGATAAATTAACTTTTATTTTTAGAAACCGACCATTAACAACAATTCACCCTAATGCTCTAGCTGCGGCTACCGCTGCCGAAGCGGCTGGCTTGCAAGGACAATACTTTGCGATGTTTGACCTACTTTATAGTAGTCAGGATAGTTGGGTAAAAGCCAATACAGCTCAACGCACGGCATTTTTTGAAAACCTAGCAGCACAACTTGGCTTAGATATAAATAAATTTAACGCAGATCTAAAAAGCGCAGACATAAGCGCCAAGATTGCCCGCGACCGAAGTACAGCCGAGCTTTACGGCGCAAACTCTACCCCAACATTCGTTTTGAATGGCGTAAAAGTCAGCGAGAGCGACTCGACCGACCCTGAAGCCCTAACAAAGCTCATAAGCGATGCTGTAAACGCAGCTTACCCAGCAGAGCAGCAGCCTCAACAATAAAATTAAAAACCCCGAAATCTCGGGGTTTTTAATTGCTAGTGCAACAAGTAATCTTGCCAGCTAGCTGGTACAATCTCCACCGCAACTTTGCGGGCCCGTGTAGGGACCATGCGGATGTCAATTGGCATGTTCTGCTCCTCCACACAAGTTGCTGAATTTTGCCGGGTGACTTTTGGGCCAAACTGCAAAGCAAACTTATGTGCTTGTTATTTGTGTGTTTCGCATATGCGCCGACGCGCACACGCTAGTTTTTTGGACAATAACCATTAGAAGGCCGCCTAATAAAACGCACAACCACTAAGGTATAGTATGTTGGGTTGCGGGTCAAGCATAAGTGCTTAAATAACGGGAGCTGAAAGCCCAGAGGTGACACCTAAAATATTTAGTATAAGCGCTTGCGAATAATATTTAGCGCGCCAAACAATATAACAATACTCACCACAATAATTGCCGCAAAAATCCACGGTTCGTGCTGAAAAGGCAGTGGCACGTTCATGCCATACATTCCAAAAATTACATTCGGCAAAGTAATTAAAACAGTGGCCGCCGTTAAAAGCTTCATTGTTTGGTTAAGGTTATTAGAGCTAATAGTTGTGTAAGCCTCGCGAATGTTAACGATCGACTTAACGTGCACGCGACACCCTTCTATAGACTGCTCGTTACTAAGTAGTAAATCCTCTACCAAATCTTGGTCTTGCTCATAAAGTTGAATGTGCCGGCCTAACAAAAGTCGACGCAAAATTGCAGTAGTAGGCTGAAGTGCCGCCAAGAATTCGTTCAACTCGTCTTCGATCATCACAAAATCAATAAAGTCACGGTTACCGATAGTTTTACCCTTCAGGCGTGAACGCACAACACCGATTTGTCTGCCGATTTTATTAATTAAAATATCGTATTGATCGACAATTTGATCTAGGATCAACAGAACTAAGCGCGTACGTTGAGTCGTGGCAAAATCCAATTTACCCTCTATATACTTTGCCAGGCGTGGAATTGGCCCCGTGCTAATAGTAATTAGCAGATCAGATCCAACAATAAAAAGTAGCGGTGCCGTTGTAAGTTCGCGCGATTCGTTTGCATAGGCGTAGCGAACAAAAATATATGTAAGACTGCCCTCTTTCTCGAGCCGCGGCATCTCATCAGGATCAAGTGCATCCTCAATATGACCTTTATCGAGCTTAAAACGCTTCACTAAATCATCAATTTCGTCTTCTGTGGGCGATTCAACATAAACCCAGCTACCCGGATGATAACTGTCTTGCTCTCGCACTTGGCCAGCTCGCAAATTTTTGTAGTAGTAGCGAATCATCACCCCTAGTATAACGCGCTAACGCTTTAACTACCAGCTAAAGTTTTGCGCCAATCAAAACTTTTCTGCCAATTTTGCGCTTTTGTCGTGCAGACTTCTCGCGATTCTGCCGAGCTTTGCGCTGCTCGGCAGCCTTTTTACGTCGCAACTCAGCTTGGCGAAGAGTGACTTTAGCACTAAGATCACCAGGCCGTCTACGATCTTCGGCATCGCACTTATTACAAGCTGAACACGGACCAACCAAATCTTCTTCGCCACAACCAATACATTCACCAAATTGCAAATCTTTCCAGCCATATTTTTCCCAAAGGGGCGCATCTGGGTCCACTCCGTCTTCGCCTAAACTCGACGCCTCACCGCAAGCCTCGGCGCCGCGACCTTGCTCAATCGCCTCTGTTCCAGAATTTATCGCATCTACCGAATCCGAAAAACCAAGTTCCTCAGACAACATCCAGTTCATTGCTTTTTTATCGCCAGCTAGATATTTACGGTAACTTTCTTCGGCAGCACTACTGTGGATGTAAATTAGGTTTTCTATCGCCGACAAATGCCCCTCGTCGTCCACGCTTACAAAACTCGCGGCCAAAAGCCGAGTCATATTATGCCGATCTTGCATGTTAAGTAACGGCTTGCCGTTGGATTTAAATTTTTGCATAGCCTGCTGAGCCAAGTGCCTAAGCCCCAGCCCCAAAGGTTTGCGCTGAGAAATATGCTCGCTAATTGTCTTATCCATTTTAATTTTGCGATTCAACAGTAGTCGACCAGCATCTGTATTTAGTAAATCGTTTAGACTTAGCTGCAAATTGCGCGAATCATTAGCCGTAACGCCTTGTTTAGTTTCAATACCATATTGCTCTAAAACCATCTCATCATGATTATCAACGATCATCTTCACAAAAGCGTCCATCTGTTCTTGGTTTTCAAAATGAAGATCTTTGACAAAAGAGATGAAATCCTGAGCCTTGGCGCCTTCAGGTACCTCCATCTCTTGATCTTTCAGGTGGGTTCCTACAATATCCAGGTTGGCTCGATCCAACGAGACGCAGCGCAGCGCCATTCTGTTGGCGGATTTCTTCCACGAAATTTGCATAATCGCCATCTCTCGGCCTGGAAACATCCCCAGCGACTGGGATAATCTAACATTTTCCATTTCGGCCGGCGAAATGAGAAACTTAGCCGAACCAATTGGATCATGATACATCATTTGATTTTCGGCAATTTTATTGTAATTCTCGGCCAAAGTGCGATCAGCATAAAATGCCATTTCGGGGTTAGCATTTTTAAGCGCAAACGCGGCCAGAACAGAGCGCCTCCGTGTAATACTCTCACGCTCGCCAAAACTGATCAGATCATTGCCATCAAACTCAATTTCTACCTGACTATCAAAAGCTCCTAGCGATTCAATTGTTTGCGTGGCAGTTTGAGTGAGTAAAAAATCAAGAAGCTCGTCATCAATCTCGCCACCGTGCTCGGCGATTAATCTGGCGGCATCTAACTTGTCAGCGTGAACATAATCTGCGCGATCAGCCTTTGGCGCAATCTCAGGATCAGCCTCTAACTGGGCTAAATACTCCCGATAATTACGCTGCCGAATATCCTCTACACTGATCACAAAAAATCCTGCCACCCGGGCAGGTATTTAAAGTAATTCAAAAATACTTTTGGTTCCTGCTCGGGATATATAGCTTTTTGTTTGTATCGGGCTTGGCTTGACCTTACCGTTGCGGCACAGCGTACGAATTTCACGTACTTCCAAACAAAAGCATTTAGTTTTTAATTAATTCCTAGTTAATTCTAACACTATATATAGTGCTGGCATATTGTAAAAAACACTAGTTTATTCAATAGGAGTCGTGGTTTCGGACATAGAGATTGGGCCAACATTAATCAGCTTTTTTGTTTCTTGTCGGTATAGTAATGCTAACTTTCTATCCGAATAAATCAAAATAAAATCCCCATTTTGGGCACCATCAAAAAATTGCTGCTGCCTGAGTTTGTCTTTGTCCTGAATTTTAGCCACCGTGGGCTCTTCGTTTGTCGGTAATTCAAAAATATTACTAACTTCCCTAATAATTTGCTGCGACGTATTTTCGTTAGTTTGCTCGGGGTTATTTTTAAGTTGTAGCCATTTCCAAAAAAAGAAACCGGCTGCCAGAGCCAAAAGCAAGAACAATATCGCAACAGTGACCATAACAATCTTGTGTTTTGATTTTACCCCAGTTGGTTCGTGCGTCATACATAAAATTATACAGGACTGATTAGCAATATGAAGTTTTGATTTTGCAATAAAGTCGCAAAATGCATACAATAAATTAATATGGATAACGGAATAGCCAAGCTAAAACAAACACTAAAGGCCGCAGGATCGAGTGCTACAAAAAAACGAATTGCCGTTTTTGTAGGACTACTTAATAACTCACCGATTAGTGTTGGTAAACTTGCCCGCAAACTACAGGACGATGTCGATCGTGCAACAATTTATCGCACCATAGAGCTTTACGAAAAACTTGGAGTCGTTAACCGGATTTGGCACGGTTTTAAAAATCAGATTGAGCTTAGTGAGATCTTTACGCCACACCACCATCATGCCGTCTGTCAAAATTGCGGACGCACGATCGATATTACAAGCAGCGAACTCGAATCAGCACTTGCAACGCTCGGCAAAAAGCATAATTTTTTAACTGTTAGCCACTCGGTGGAACTGTCTGGTTATTGCGAAAACTGCCAAAGACACTAGACGTGCGCTTACTAGAATGCTAGTATTACTAGTTATACAAGTACTACTAGGTAAGCTATGACAAATGAATGCTCATTTTATGGTTCAGCAACAGTTGGAACAAAAGGCCAAATCGTGATTCCACAAGAAGCACGCGAAGCACTAAACATCCAAACTGGCGACAAGCTGATTATAATTGGTTTAAAAGACCGAGGTATGTTAGGTGTGTGCCCCGTTAGCAGCTTTGAGACATTCATAAATCAAGCAACGACCAGATTAGAAACAATTAAAACAGCAGTTGAGCAAAGCAAAAAGGAAAACTAATGTTACAACATCTTGAACAAAAGCAAAAGATAATTATTATGGCCGCAGTAATGACCGGCATGTTTTTGGCGGCGCTTGACCAAACAATTGTTGGCACCGCCCTACCAAAGATTTTAAGCGAATTTAACGCCCTCAAAGAGCTTAGCTGGGTTGTCACTGCTTATTTATTAGCTTCTACGATCGCCGTGCCAATCGCCGGAAAACTATCAGACTTATACGGTCGTCGCAAGCTCTTACTAAGTGGCGTAATTATCTTTGTAGTTGCAAGTTTACTTTGTGGGATTTCACAAAACATTGAACAGCTAATCGCTCTCCGAGCTCTGCAAGGTATCGGTGGTGGTATTTTATTTGCTAATGCATTCACCGTGATCGGCGACTTATTTAACATGCGCGAACGCGGCAAGTGGCAGGGAATTATCGGGGCCGTATTCGGTTTATCGTCTTTAGTTGGTCCGCTTTTGGGTGGATACCTAACAGATGGCAATCCATTTTTGTGGTTTACAACCGACTGGCGATGGGCTTTCTTTATCAACGTTCCACTTGGCGCGATCGCTTTTGCCTTGATCGCAAGATACCTGCCAACTTTTGTGAACAAAGCTAAAAAAGTTGTAATTGATTACTTAGGTGCAGTTTTACTTAGCCTTTCGCTTGGCTGTTTAGTACTCGCTTGTTCACTGGGCGGAACAGAAGGCTGGGCTTGGAATTCCTTGCAAACAATCGGCTTATTCGTAGGAGCAGCGGTAACTGGTGGCCTGTTTATTTGGGCAGAAAAAAAGGCCAAGGAGCCGATTATCCCGTTGCACCTTTTTGCTAACAAAACTTTTGCCCTAGTTTGTGTTTTGATGCTGTTATTTGGAATGGCATTCTTTGGTGCAATCATTTACATTCCAACCTTCGCGCAGCAAATCTTGAATTTTAGCGCTACAAATTCCGGAATAATTTTACTCCCAATGATCGTGTCTTTGACTGCCGGCAGCATTGTCGTAGGTCAAATTGTTAACAAAACTGGTAAGTATAAGGTGTTTGTTATTGGTGGGTTGGCACTCGCAACTATCGGCGTTTGGACTTTATCTACCCTAACGGCTGCTAGTGGTTATTGGGATCTGTTATGGCGAATGACTTTGACTGGTGTTGGCCTTGGTATGTCGATGCCCCTCTTCAACTTAATCGCACAAAATTCCGCCGAACAAAAAGATTTAGGCGTGGCTAGTAGTGCCGTTCAGCTATTCCGCAATATAGGTAGCACTGTAGGTTTAGCAATTTTAGGTGGAGTTATGAACAACGCGCTAACTCAAAAACTTAGCAATATTCAAAATGAGCCGTTCGTAGCCATTGCCAACCAAAGTGGATTCGGCGAGATGTTCAAGAACTTTGATATAAACGCCGTTCAGGGCGTACTAAATTCACAGGCGATTATTACTGGCAACTTTGCCGAACTACCAGAGCCGATTCGTCAAGCCGCCGCAAGCGCCTTCTCGAGCTTCGTAACTACCTTGCAAACTGCGCTTGCCGGATCAATCACTCAGATCTTTGTGATTTCGGCAGTAGTGATGGCGGTCGCAGCCATAATCAGCTTGTTTATTAAAGAGTCCCCTTTTAAAAACCACGACGAACTACCTCCCATTGAACCGGCGTAGTACAATTAGTACATGACAAATCTTGCGCACGATTCTGGAGTTCCTCATGAAGAAGTTGAACAAATCCAAGAGTCCAGCGAGATGGTAAATTCAACCGCTAATTATTTGAGTGACGTAGCGGTGAACATCTTACCTTTTGCAGTTTTACTTATATTACTGATTCTAATGACTTTCGTGCTTAAAAACAGAGTTAGTACAAGGGTTAACGTTACACTGATATACCTTTTGATCGTCGGGCTAACGTCCTACGCCGTAGCGCCTATTGCCAGCATAATTTCGCTGATTATCGGTTTTGGTTTGGCACTTTTTGTAGTTTTAGGTCGCGTCAACAACTAATCTGGCCGCTTAACGTAAATCGCTAGTAAGATACAAAAACTGATCCAAGCGAGAAGCGTTTGTATTACTGTAACCCAAGTAATTTGTTGCACTATAAGTAAAACTGCAATTGCAACAGCTGCTGCGCCAACGCAGGCTACGAGTATATACTTCTTAACAAATGTCCTTGATTTTTCGAATGTTTCACCAAATCTTGTATGCCCGATTTTTTCTAGGTACATAAGCTTGCGCAGTTTGCCGGCGAATTCGTATGGACCAAACAAAATTGCTAAGAGCATTGTTGCAAACAAAATCACCGCCGAGACCACAAACATTCGAACTAAGCCTTCTGTAATCACATCCCACGACACTGCCAGCGCCGACTGATAAGTTGCGTCCTGAAGTCGCATGACAAATTCAGACTTTGCAGCTTTGAGCGCGACCATTACAAGCCCTACTACAAGTAACCCTGCGATACTCATAGCTAAAATTGCGCGACTCATATGATGACTTAGCCAAATCGCAGCTAGTGCCAAGGTTAACGCCACCAACGGTAAAATTGCGTACAGGTAATTTACTGCCGCTACAGCTTGCCTGATTAGATCAATTTGAGATCTTAAGTTAATAGTTACCTCGGTTGCATTACCGATTGTTTGATCGGCCGCCATTCCAATGTCTTCGCGACCAAGTTGACCAGCAACATTACGAATAACATCCCCTAGCTGCAATCCAACATTACTAATCTGATCATTAGTCACTTCTAACGGAGGTGCTGTTACGACTTTTATAAACTCGGCGTGGGCATTACCGACGATAAACAGCCATGCCGTTTCAAACTGCTCGCTACTTATGATATTTGTGGCTAAGCTTGTAGCTGTAGTTTGTAACTGGGTTGCAAGCGGTGCGGCTAAAAACTTAGCCTTATCGGGTAAAGAATCAGCAATCAATGCTTGAGCGTTAATAGCTTCGAAAAGTTTTTGTGTGCTAAATTTGCTTAAAGCAGCGACAACCTCAGGTTTTTTAGGAAGTTGGCTGGCAATATTTGTAAATTTTTCGGTGTTTAATAAATAATTATGAGTCCAGCGAGTTAATAAATAACCGAGCAAGCTAATTATCGCCAAGGTTGCAAAAAGCGTTGAACCAAAAATGCGCCAACCGTCAAGCGCCGAATGGGGGTGAGTCTTAGTCTTTTGTGTCATAAGTTTAAAAAGACCGCCCAGTTTTGCCGAGCGGTCAGATTTGTTATTTGCTTAATTTTGCCAAATCGAACGAAGCAGCGATTAGTATTGGCCCTGCGACAAGCGCGTATAAACCTAGAATCCAAACGAAAGCCAAACCGCTAGCAGCCGGCCAGAACAGAACGATCAAACCAACAACTACTCCTAGAACTCCGAGAATTCCGTGAAGCATGCGAGTCGAATAAGCGTTTTCTTTGTGCACAAACGCACCGACAAAACTGAATAATCCGCGCAAAATAAGCGAGAATCCAAGCACTAAAACAAGGGTAGCGAATGTAATCAGCGGATTATTAATTAAGAATAAACCGATTCCAAGTTCCAGAAGACCAAGCAACAGTAAAAGCAGCGCCTTGCCAAACTTACTCATGCTAATCAAGCCAAGGATCATTACTACGATTCCATCAATAACCAAGAAGGCCGAGAACAAGTAGATTAATGTTATTGCAGTCATGCCAGGCCAAAATACAGCAAAAAGACCAAACAAGATCGCCAAAATACCCTGAACAACCAGGGCTGTGCGCTCCGTTTTTACTACTGATGAGCTTGCAGTTGCCATTTAAATCCTTCCATTAGTTATTAACTGGGTTAATTCTATAATGCTCGTGCTTTGTTTTTTTGTCAACGTTTTAAGTTAAGTGTTATAGAATGTTTTGGTGGTTAAATGTTTAGTACTGGGCTTAGCGGGCTCCGGCAAAAGCAGTCTCGTAAATGAACTCTGCAACCGAGGTAGGTCGGCCTTTGACCTAGATCAAATGGCCAATCTCTCTGGATGGATTAATAAGCAGGGAATTGCTTGCGAATACAGTAATAGTCCCGAGTGGAGAGCCAATCACGACTTCGTCTGGAATATCAAAGCGATTACAGAGTTTTTAAATGTCTGTCCAAAAAACCAAATCATTTACATGGCTGGGATTGCAGCGAATTCACTAGAGCTGGTTCAACTTGGGATCTTCGATGCCGTGGCGTTTTTAGACGTATCGCCCAAAACGATTTTCACTAGATTGAAGTCTCCCAGCCGTCACACACCCTTCCCGTTCGATTGCACACCCGAACATGAAAGCTGGATCAATGGTCTTGTGCCGCAATTCCGTCGTGACATGGTCAATTTTGGCGCCGTCAGATTAAATGCCGAGCAGGATATTAAACAAATCGTGGACGACCTAATAAGTTGCTGCGAAAATTAGCGCCACAGGGTGTAGCGCACGCTACACCCAAAATCACGAATACATCAAAATCCCCGCTACAATCACAGCCTCAACAATAAAATACAATCCGTAAGTTACCATAATTGGTACAAGCCTATTTTTATAACCATACATAAACCAAACAACGCTGGCCGCCCAAAAAAAGCTCCAAGTAAGTAGCGATACACTTGCGGCATCCTTACTACTATAAATTGCGATCGCCTGCGGAATTTCGAACAATGGAGTGGCGATCATAAAAAAGTAAACGAGTAGATCGAGCGGCCCACGTTTTTGTTTTTTAACAGAATAATGGTGCGGGTGAATAACCATCTAATAATACCCAGCTGGCAGACCGTATTTCTGTGCCATTTCTTCGGTCGGAACGTCCTGACCGCCAAACAACACCGTCCACTGATCGCCTACCTTTTTAAGTACCAGGTAATAGCCGCCACCTTCACTAAGCTTAACGTTGACTTTGGCAAAATCGCCAGTTTTATCAGCGATTGTGTATTCAAACTTCTCAGATTCGGCCGCGACTGGAGCACGAACGTAAGCATCGGTAACACTCAGAATCTGCGCCGTGTCGTTGTTCGTACTTACTGGTGCGTCAGGATTATCCGGCTCAATCACCCCGTTGAGTTCAGTCAAAGGCAGATCAGTTTCGGCTGTGTCCAGCGCAGTTTGTTTTTGCGCTAATTGATTTTGCAAACTTTGTATCTGACTATATTGCCACCATGCAAGGACAGCGCTGGCCACTACAACCACTCCAACCACCAGCCAAGAAAGCCAACCTAGATCATTTTTATTGGTTGGTTTAATTTCGGTTTCCATACTTGCCCCTAGTTAAGTTTTAATAAGTTTTTTTGCGTTCATGTTACTTCAAGTTCGGCGAACAGGCGCCGGCCCTGGGCCCATAAATTCTAGCCCTGCAGCGTGAGTTAGCTCATGTTTTAGTTCGGATTGATGACCAATTACAAAACATAAACTGGCTAAGCGACCAAGAAGCGATGCCGTTTGATTTTGCAGCGTGCGCGTAAGCCTGGCGTTTTGCTCAAATCCTAGTAATCTGTAAGCATTCTCAGAGGTATTCGCATACGACACTGCTTCCGCAAAACCGCGACCGATATCCTCGCCCTGAACATTTTTAATATAAACCGCACCTTCATTATACTGCGCAGTATTAGCAAAATAATTGGTCTGAGCAACCGGAACAATCTGTTCCATGCTAAAGTGCCGAATGTCTTCGGGAACAGGATCGTTAAATTCAAATATCCAGTGATTAGGGTGCCAAACATTGGTAACTGGGTACAACGCCGGATTGGGACTGGTTTTCGCCTGCGCCCAACCGTCGATGGTTAACTCACCCCAGACAATATGTAGGTCGCCAGCTTCGTCCATATACTTGCCAGCCACCGAAACTTGCATTGTCCCTGGCGGCGTAGGTCCAGACTGAAAATAAAATTGCTTTAATTTATTGCTGTGCGTTGCAAATACGGTGATTTGCCTGTTTCCGTCAAACTGCATCATGTACCAGTCCCACCCAGATGCAGGCGCGCCTCCCATGTTACTCGCCGCACGCAGCACTGCCGAATTTGGATTACCACCCATAAAACCCCATTGGTGGTCGTACCAAAGCAGTCCGCGTTTTAATTTAACTTGTTTACCGCCATACGTTAAACTACTGCCGGGCGATATTTCAAGTGCCGGAATAGAATAATAAAGCGTACCAATTCCAGCCAACGAAGGCATCGCGCCGTCGTCGCCTTGATACAAGACCGGTCGATCTGAGTTTACGTTAAGATCAAGGCCAATCTCAAACGAATCGCCCGCCTTAGCGCGATCCCATCCCTTTGCAGTTAAATTAAGCGGGAACAAAGCACCTTTTTTACTTGAGCGTAAATGATTTTTGCCCAGACTTATGCTAAATGGATCAGTCGAGCACTCAAGCAAACCCGAAGTACCGGCAACCACCACCGGATCAGCTTGATGATGTACCTCGCCAGCCTTTGAAATTGCCAGCTGAACTTCCATGATTTGATTTTCTAGGTCAGACAACCCAGCGTCGGCGGCAAGCTGCGGAGGTAAAATTGCTGTCCCAAAAAACATAAGTTCAACACCATACTCCTGACCATCCTCGCCCCACACACTGCCCACAAAAAAATGCCAGCCAACTTGGCTGCGCAGCATTAGCTTATTATCATGTGGCAGCTTAATGTTTGCCTTGTCAGGAATCTTTTCGAACCCTTGAGACGCATTTTTTCCTAGTGTATTGCTGCGTAAAATATAAGCCTGATGCGGCGTTAATGATTGTACCGCTCGACTCAGTTGCTTGTACCGCTGATTGTAATTTGGGTTGTAGCTCTGGGGGTGATCATACAGCCAATTAATATAGTCGCGCATGCGCTCACCATAGGCTGCGGCAGAGTGCTTTTGAGAAGTAATTTTAGTTTTAATTTCTTGTGGAACTTTCGAAAGATCAAAGTTTTTTTGCCATAAGGCGTCAGCTATATATTGTTCATCTGGAATGTTCTGTTTCATAAATTTAGTATATATTAACGCCAGATTTTATTTAACCTAATTCACTTTTAATAATCAGGCGTACAGCTTCACGATAGCTTTGATAGTTAACTTTAGCCCAACCAAAAGTAAAACTACCGCCATTACCACAGAGTTGTATCGCACCAACCAAACTTTTAGCTTTGATAGTAGTTTTTTGGCGCTTTGACCAGCAAAAATTATGTACAACAACGGAACTGCCAGCGACAAGCTAGCAATTACAACAAAAATCGTCAAGGCTACGTAACCGTCGGTTGCGCTTAGATTGGCTTCGACAATCGAACCAACACCCCCCAAGATCAACGCCAGGTTTTTAGGGTTTACGCCACCAAGCAGAATTGCAAGTCCAAATGCCGAGAACCAGCGCATTTTACTTAAACTCGACATCCAGCCCGGAGTTTTTGGTTCTCCGGTACCTTTTGGTCGCGACACCCAGTTTTTTCCGGCTAAAAATAGTAATAAAATTCCGGCAATTAACTGAACAATCAGCGCAACTTTATTGTGATCAGTTGTGTCCTGGTTTGAACCAATTAAGTTCAGGCCGGTAAAACCTACTGCAAAAACCACCAAAATCCAACCCGCCACAAAAGCCGTACCATTAGACTTAGCTCTGTCGCTCATTAAGATCAAAATCATGGCCGCAATCGGCAACGGACTTATTACTACGCCAAGTGCACTCGGCAGCATATCTATAATTACTTCAATCATCTACCACGCCTCCTGTTAATTACACGCAAAATCCTGGTGATAGTTTATGGATTTGACCATTCTCTACATAATATACCTAAGTACTTATGTTTTAAAAGTATGTTAACATTAGCAATATGGAGGATCTATGCGACCAATCTGGACAGGCTCAATAAGCTTTGGCTTAGTAAATATACCCGTGAACTTATATAGCGGCACGAATCCGCGAAAAGGGCTCGATTTAGACATGCTTCACAAGGCCGACCACTCGCCTATTCGTTATGCACGCATTTGCCGAAAAGAAGGTACAGAGGTGCCTTGGGAAGAAATTGTTAAAGGTTACGAGTATAAAGACGGGGATTACATTGTACTTTCGCCAAAAGATCTGCAGAGCGCTGATGCTAAAAAATCCAAAACTGTGGACATTCAAAGCTTTATAGAAGAACAAGAAATCGACGTTCGTTATTTTGAAAAACCCTACTATTTAGAGCCTGTAAAAGGTGGTGAAAAAGCCTATGCACTTTTGCGCGAAGCCTTGCAGAGTTCTAAGAAAATTGCATTAGTTTTATGGGTTTTCCACGATCGTGAACATTTGGGCGTTATAAAGCCGGTTGGCAATGCTCTAGTACTGGATCAAATGCGCTTTCCAACAGATTTAAGGACTGGTAGTGGCCTAAAACTACCCGATGAAAAAGTCAGCGAGAAAGAGCTAGAAGTAGCTTTAACATTAATCAAGCAGCAAACCAAGCATTTTGCACCCGAAGACTATCACGATACTTACGTGGAAGAGCTTGAGGAGATGATTGAGAAAAAGCTAAAAGGCAAGAAAGTTAGCTCGCCAAAACCAAGCAAAAACACAGAGGCTAAAGATTTAATGGCAGCCCTGAAAGCAAGTTTGAAGAAGTAATTGAATTATGTCTGATACGATCTGTTGGGAGTAAGAATGGGCCTGCAAAAATATCACGCAAAACGCAATTTTGATAAAACCCCAGAACCTAAAGGTGCAGAGCGCAAAAGTAGCAAAGAACTAGAATTTGTTGTGCAAGAACACCAGGCTAGCCAACATCATTACGATTTTAGGTTGGAGGTTGACGGGGTTTTAAAAAGCTGGGCCATACCAAAAGGACCGAGCATGAACCCGAGAGATCATCATTTAGCCGTCATAACTGAGGATCATCCGTTTGAATATCGTAAATTTGAAGGCGTGATACCCGAAGGTAACTATGGCGCAGGCGAAGTTATTATTTGGGATTCCGGAACATACCAGCCTTTAAACAACGGTGGTGAAAAGGAAATGTTGGAAGGCCTAAAAAAAGGCCATATAACTTTTTATTTATTTGGTCAAAAACTGCAAGGTGAATTTGCACTAATAAAACTTCAAAATTCCAAGGACAATGACGCATGGCTAATGGTTAAAAAAGGCGACACCCAGGCAACAACCAAAGATATTTTGAAGAAAAACGAATCTGTAGTTAGCGGCAAAACCGTAAAGCAACTTGCGCGGGATCAGGCTAAAAATGCACCCAAAAAATCTATGCCAAAAAACGTAAAACCAATGCTTTGCACGCTAGTTGATGATCCCTTCGACGGGGATGACTGGATCTTTGAAATAAAGTGGGATGGCTATCGAGCAATCGCAACAAAAAACAAAACACATATTGAACTTTATTCACGAAACGGCAACGACTTTTCGCAAAAATACACTCGCATAACAGAGGCGATTCTTAGCCTAAAAGACGACGTTGTCTTAGATGGTGAAATCGTTGTAGTTGACAAAACTGGTCACGCTCACTTCGAATGGATGCAAAACTGGAGCTCGAAAAGCGAAGGCACGCTTTATTACTATGCTTTTGATATTTTGTGGCTAAACGGCAAAGATTTAACTAGTTTACCCTTAATTGAGCGTAAACAAATTCTGCAAAAAACTATAAAAGCCAGTGCAGTGCTTCGCTATAGTGATCATATTGAAAAACAAGGTAAACAACTATTTAAGCAGGCCCAAAAATCACACCTTGAAGGCATTGTAGCTAAAAAAATCAACAGTAAATATCAGCAAAATGTCCGCGGGGGTAACTGGTTAAAAATTAAAACACACTTACGACAAGAAGCTGTTATCGGCGGCTACACTGAACCTATGGGCAGCCGTGAATATTTTGGCGCCCTACTTTTAGGTGTTTATGAAAAAGGTAAATTCGTTCATATTGGTAGTTCGGGCGGCGGGTTTGAACAATCGGTTTTAAAAAAGCTTTACGAACAACTCAAAAAGCTTGAGATTAAACACTCGCCATTCACCACGGAGCCCGTTGCGAAATCTAAAATCCACTGGGTCGAGCCAAGACTAGTTTGCGAGGTTAGTTTTGCAGAGTGGACCTCCGGAGGAACAATGCGACACCCGTCATTCGAAGGTATGCGTGATGATAAAAAACCAAATCAAGTCCACCGCGAAAAACCAAAGGGGTAAAAATGGACAAACTAGAACTTACCAATTTAGATAAAATTTTTTGGCCAGAGTTAAATTTCACCAAAGGCGATTTAGTAGAATACTACCAAGCTGTTGCGCCAACAATTTTGAAATACTTAAAAGATCGTCCAGAATCACTACTGCGCCAACCAAACGGAATTCATGGTGAGGGATTTTTTCAGAAAAATTTCACTCACCCATTGCCGGACTTTACAAAAAACTTTGTAGTCCATAGCGAAAGCACTAATGAAAATGTAAACTACCTTGTTTGTAACAACGAGCAGACTTTAATTTACATGGTGCAGCTTGGCTGCATCGAAATTAATCCATGGAATTCACGCATTCAATCAGACGACAAACCTGACTGGGCCGTAATGGATCTCGATCCAGACGGCAATGACTTTAAAGAGGTAGTAAAAGTTGCGAAGGCTGTGCAAAAAGTTTGCACCGACTGGAAAGTAAAGGCCTTTCCTAAAACTAGTGGTAAATCTGGAATCCACATTTACGTACCTTTGGGCGCAAAATACACATATGCACAAGGACGCCAGTTGATCCATTTAATCGGGATCGAGGTCAATAAACAGCTTCCAAAACTTACAAGTTTGGTCCGCTCACCGTCAGACCGCAAGGGTAAGATCTATTTGGATTACTTACAGAATAGCCGCGGTCAAACTTTAGCCGCACCGTATAGTGCGCGACCAACTAAAGATGCTAGCGTAAGCGCCCCCCTAGACTGGAGTGAGGTTACGCCTAGATTAAGACCAAGTCAGTTCACGATCAAAAACATGCCTACCCGGATCAAAAAAGTTGGTGACCTGTGGCAAGGAGTTTTAAAAGACAGGAACGATATAGCCAAAATCTTAAAAAGTCTAGAATAAACTTAACTTAGGTTATAATAGATTTAAAACATAGGGGGTAATATGGACGATATACAACCGTCACAATCACAACAAATGCAGGGTAAAAAATCCAGCCAAAAAACTTTAATCGGCGTTTTGATTGGTCTGCTGGTAGTGGCCTTGCTTGCAATTGGTTGGCTAGTTTGGCAGTGGACGTCACTTAACCAACAGATAACGAACTTAAAAAATCAGAACAGCGAACTTCAAGCGAGAATACTTGACTTACAGCAAAAACAAGTAACCGCCACTCCATCAACACCAAGCGACGCCTGCGACCCGACCGTAACTAACGATCTTCAAGCAAATATTGCCGACGCCATCAATAGCGGCAACACCGCGGCGCTCGAAGGATACATGGCCGACACCGTTACCGTAATAATTGCCGCTTCCGAGGGTATCGGCGATCGCACCCCGGCACAGGCTGTAGCAGACCTAGACTACCTTAACAGCGCCACGGATCCTTGGGAGTTTGAACCAGATGCAGCCACAATTGCAATGTGGGATGCGGGTTTTTACACCGATTACTTTGATGACAACACCTATGTCGGTCGTTCGGCCGACGGCAAGGTTGTAGTTTTTGACTTTGATTGCGGCAAAATAAGCGAAATATTTATGGTAGCCAACGAGGATCTACTACTGTAAAATTAAGATATCGACAATCTACAAAGTATCTTCGAAATTCTAAAAACCGTCCCGGTTGAGTTATTCGTACTCGCCGGGACTTTTTTAGAAGAAGTTTTTTCGCCAATCCCATCGTTTTTAGTTCTGGTCCCTGCTGGAGCAGTAGTACAGTTTAGGGGTCAAGAATGGTGGTACTTACTTGTGTTAGTTTTATTTTCGGCAATAGGGCGCGCCGCTGGAGCAACGATTTTATACTTTTTATCCGACAAACTAGCCCAGTTAACTCTAAAAAATGGTCGCCGGGTTTTTGGCGTTACCCACAAGGATTTGCAAGATTTTGGTAAACGACTGAGTGGAAATCCGGTTAACGATTGGATAGCGCTGTTCACAATGAACGCACTCCCGTTTTTCCCAGGTGCGTTTATTTCGATAATAGGCGGCATTGTTAAAGTTAATTTTAAACTTTTTATAACATCTACATTTTTTGGCACAATGATCAATTCGATATTTTATCTTTCAATCGGTTACGCCGGCCTAAACGCATTAACACACTTTGGTGGAGTTGAACTGGGATTGCAAATTTTTGGGCTCTTATTGGCAGCATTCTTTACTATCTGGTTTATTAGGCAATATCAAAAAAATCGATCAGGCAAAACACGGACCTAGATCTTTAATTTTGGTCAAAAGAAAAGTTATCTATAGTAGTTTCTCAAATAATGTGCATAACCAGCGTCAACTGCAGCCTGCTCGTCGCAAAATTTATATTCGTTAAATATGTTTACCCCGTAATCGGCATCTCCAGGAATTTTATAATATTTTTCGGTTCTAGTTTCGTAAGTTTCTACCGGAAGTTTGCGACACTCAATAGTCTCTAGCATGAATGGCCACAAATTGCCAGCCGAACCCAACCATAGTACACAGCTAGCTGTAATAATCGCCAAAGTGGTATTACGCAGAGTAAGTTTGTTAACCTTACTTGCATAACTTCTGGTCCATTTTATAGCTATAAATGGCTTATTTTTTCTTTTGTCGTATAAAACTGATTTCAAAATCATTAAGGTGGCGGCCAGAATGATGACTCCCATTATGTAAGGGAACAAACCAATAGAAGCGTAGCATGCGTTAAAAATGGTGAACTCGCCCAATGCCGGGCGACACACAAGCGGCTCCAACGCCCGCGAGACAAAACCCGCGATCAGTGGACTTAGCAGAAGCAAACAAGCTCCGCTTACAACCAGAATCTTATCTTTAGTTGACATTTCTAAAGTATAGCGAACCTACATCGAAATCTCGAGTACTATGCCGGTTTATCTATAACAAAATCTCAACAATTTTCGTAGTAGAAGTCTTGCCCTTTAAAATTACAACTCGCGACTTAGAAACATTATAATACTCAGCCAAAATCTTAACTAAAGAAACGTTCGCCTTGCCCTCAAGAGCGGGTTCCTTAATGTAAACTAACAAATCTCCAGCTAAACCCGGCTGAACGAGCGGCCCTTTTTTGCTGCCTGGTTTAACTTTAACTGTGATTTTCATTTCTCGCTAACGCCTCGTAGCGCTCTTACCTAGAGCTACTTTTTTATCATTTCTATCGCGCTGGTTGGAATTTTACGCACCTTAACTACTTTATCACCCGCAACGCTCTGCTTCATCAATCTGTGCAGGCCATCTAAGATCATCCAGCGATCTTTATAAAACATAATATCTATAGGGTATTTAGTGTCGGCTTTCATTGTTCTCGAATATTCATCGGCGAATTTTATGGGATCATTAATGACATCGCTAGGTTTTACATCATAAAATCCATCTGGCTTAGACCACAAAAACGGGAATTCGAAGTGCCACACGAGCTCACGGATTGGCATTTCTTGTACTGGATATTTTAGCTTCCAAACGAGTTTTTCATCCCACGCAAAATCAAAACCAACAGTCTTTATAATTTCGGGAGGTTCACGCTTTGTCATTCAGCGTAATCGGCGACCGTCCAGTCGGCGATTTTACTCATAACTTCAACGGCAACTTTGTGATTTTGCGAAGCCCTAAACTGCTGAAATTTATTATTATCCTCGAATAAACTATTCTCGGCAATCACATAACCTTTGCGCGTATCCAAAGATTCTTCAATTCTCCACTCTAAAACACCCGGCTCGGATCCAAGTTTTTTTAATGTTTCTATCGCTTTCTGGCGGTCCTCGTTACTCGTGTTTTCATAAACTTTAAAAAGTACAATATGTCTAATTGGTCGACTTTTAGAATAATCCATTTTAATAGTTTAACATCCCTAAACAAAAACCCAGCGTTTCGAACCCGCGACCAATTGATTAACAGTCAACTGCGCTACCCGGAATACTTTGAATAGCCTGGTTTAACTCCGTTGCTTAACTGTCACACGCCACCAACCCCTCAGGACTACTAGTATGCAATAATTATCGAGCTAACTGGTATAATACCAAGATGAAGAACGCTATTATAGTTGTGCTTGTGGTAGTTATAGGAGCCCTGGGTGCTTTACTATTTACACAGAACTTGGGTAAAAACTCAGAACCTTCCACGCCAGTTAACGAAAATTCTAATAGTGCCCTAGATCTTTCTGGCAAAGGGTTGGTTGAGGTTCCAAAAAATATACTCGACGATAATTCAGCTATTAGCTTAGATGTAAGCAACAATAACTTGACCGGCGCCTTGCCGGCAGAAATCCGAAAGTTAACTAACCTTGAAACTCTTAACGCCGCAAATAACAAAATGACAGGCATTCCCGCCGAAATTGGCCAGTTAAGCAAACTACGAATTGCTAACTTCGCAAACAACAACATCTCGGGCTTGCCGCTAGAAATAGGTAATTTAAAAAACCTTGAAACCTTAGATCTGCGTGGCAACCCAAACGTATCAAAGTTCGATATTAGCCAAATTCAGCCAAAAATACCAAACACCAAGATCTTAATTGACTGACACTCTTGCTACTGATGCCAAGAGAACGAAATGGTCTATTTAATAGATTCATGCTCACAACAATAGAGCATGTCATAACTACGATTAAGTGCGGCTTCGTTCTCTAAGCAGAGTAAAATACCCTGAAATATTCGGAAACCACTTATTATCGATCGTAACTTTTACCGCCGCACTTTCACCATCTGGAACTAGAACTACATCATGGCTTAAGTCATCGTTCAAATAAGAGCCGTTCGGGTAGTCTTCGGCCAGCAGTACGTACTCGGTGCCATTAGTATCTTCAAAGTAGTGTGCCCAGCTATCTGGACCAACTTGCCCATGATCTTTCCAGACAGCAACTTTAATAGCGTCATCTTTATACAGTGGAAGGATTACTTTTTCATAGTACTGCTCAAGAAATGCGGTATCCATGTATGTAATTATACGACAAACATCAGGTCTTGCGCCGTCTTCAGGCGGTCAAGCTCGGCATCTTTGGCCAGGAGCGATTTACAGATAAAAAGCCATGCTTTTGGGCATGGCTCTCTATCTTGGCTCACCACGATAGAGGAAGTTATAACCGTGATCAAGGGCGATTATTCATCCTCTGTGTTTGCATATGAGACGTGATACGACCAGGGTTATGGCAAGAGGCTAAGTTATCTGGCTTGTTGAACGGGTGTTCCGATGAATGCCAGGAAGCGCACCCCTTTTTCCGTAGCTTTCAGTATGTCACTTTCTTCGTGAATTAGGCCAGCATCAAATAGTGCATTGAGTATCGCTTGTCGTTCTGTAACTGGGTCTGTAAGTTGTGGAGGCACTTGATATACTTGCAAAAACGCACTCTTTCTAACCTCACTCTGTGTCATCACTCTCAAGGCGTTTTTTGTATTTTGCACCAGATGTAGGTTAAGGAATCTGAAGTCCATGGTTTCAAGAAGAGTAACGAGATTATCTACCTGCCGCTTCGTGAGCGTTACACTACCGTCATCAACCTTACTTTCCAAGTCTTCAACAGTCTTTTGCTCCTTACTGTCGGTGGGCGTAGGCGGTGTCACGGATTGCTGTTGACTTAATTCAACCCCTACAGCCTTTAATCGGTCTATTTTGCTCAGAAAGACACGGATTGCCTCACTAAACCTATACATGAAAACTAAACCCAGCACTAAGATCGCAGTCGGCCACGTGATTATTACCGCGAGGTAGTCCTTTATTAACACCCAGTCCACGCCATCGAGCCAATGGGCAAGTGTAACACGGTTAGCAACCACAAGAATAACGAAGGCACAGATCGTAGCCCACAATAGATAGCGCCACTTTAGACTAAACCGAAAACCCTGTGAGACCGTACTAAGCACCCTCCGTAGCCTATCGCCTCTTTTTTTCTTTCTCTTGGCCATGCCACTAGCATAACTGCACAAGACGTGCGTTGCAAATTGTAGTAGATATGTTATCGATACTTATGGCTATTTATCGAGCATCCGACGTCTGTCGATGTTCGCGGTTGGTTTGTTCATATATTAACTGACTGATAGTTACTTCTTCGCAAACAATAGTTTGTCTTTAATGAACTTCCTGTCTCGCTCAAGTAGCTCAAGCTCATGCTTTAGTGGGGCCTGAGCTGTGACGATCATCCTATCGAGGATTGGCTGCGCGATACCATGTTGTTGAGCTTTGGCGAGCTGCCGGTCTGGAACGGCATCAATCTCAGCTTGCTTGGCCTCGATAGCCTTCTGGTTGTCGCCAAGCTGCCGATATAGGCGAAACTGCCATATGGCTATACCGATTGCCAGAAGACCGCCTGCAATAGTTACCAGATCGGCGAGAGTCGATATAAGTGATGCGCTAGCAGCTGATGAGGGAAGCGGTAATTGTCTCATGAGTTATTAGCCTCTATTGTACTCGCAAGCTGAATTAGGCGAGGTTCATTAGGCAAGTCTTTGGAAGTTTCATAGTGATGGTTCCATTCTCTATTGCCATCATGATAAAACTTGCCGTTGCTGCCGTAATCCTTGAAGAACTTACTAATTGGCTGAACGTAGGGTTGGTACTGCTTGTCGGCCGTGTATACGACATACTCTTTGCCGAGTGTTCCAACGTTCACGATGAAGTCCTGTTTGAAGTTACAGACTCTCTTGTGAAAGCCGCAGCGGACTTTAGCCTTATCGTAGTACCAGATGCCAATTATTTCGTCTGCCGACTTCACATGATTCTGAGGCAGAAACGAGGTAAAAATGAGTGGTATGGTCACGAACCGATTGGGGCTACTAAGCTTTAGTGCGGCCTCTGACTTCGGGTAGTTTTCCATGAATGTGTATAGGTCTTCCGAGAATGGATATTTATCAGGCGGGTAGCGTTTCCGCATGCTTATGCCTAACAGGTTTCGAAAGACCTTACGCAGTAGCCTCATTAAACCGTCCTTCAATTTCCTCTTTGGTTCTGAAGTCGCACGGTACCGGCGTGTTCTGCTCAAACTTGGGCATCCGAAGACCTATATTTGTCTTGTCGTTATAACCAAACTCATTGAGCATGGAGGTTATCTCAGCCCCCCACATGCCGTGCTTGTCACGTTGCGGGTTAAATTCGAGTACGAACCCGAAAGGTGGTGCCGACATCTCGCTAGCACGAAAGCTTGTGCCCAATGCAAAGTCACCCCATATCGCAATACCCGTGTTTCTACCGAGACCTTCGAGCATGTAGTACATGTACAGGGCGAACTTGTTTTCATCAATTCCACGAGCCTCTTTATCTAACACCAGCTTCCGTAGTTCTGGATAAGCGTCAAAGAAACTGTCGTGGTTTGTAGATGCAAACATAGCTAGCACCTGCTTGGCAAACCGTAGGGAGTAAACAGCGTCTAGCGCTATTTCTATGCCGACACCATCATGTATATATTGACTATGCTTACCGTCAGTAGCGAGCTGTACCATATGCACATACTCTTTGGCGTATGCGTGTCCTGTGAAGTTGTTGCACGACTCGCACAGCGTATAGCCGCCACGACCGCGCTGCTGCTCGATAGCTTTGATGCCATCCATATCCCACGACAGCTTGTCGTTTCTGCCTAGTATTTCCGTAGCCTTAAAGACCCGAGTCTTTGTGTTGTTGAAAGCACTAGCGGGCGGGACATGCTCGTATGAGAGCGTTCCAACCTCGCCGCAGATATGACACTTACCAGACTTTTTTAGCTTGGGCATAAATTAAGTAATCCTTTGCCCGTCAGGCCTTCTCAGACTCTGCTTTGGGCAACTGCTTTAATGCACCATAACCAGCCTTCGCGAGCTTAAACTTCTTGCTGTTGTAGCGGCCATAGTCTACCAACGATTTACAGATAAAAAGCCCTGCTTTTCAGCATGGCTCTCTATCTTGGCTCCGGGGGCGGGATTCGAACCCGCGACCAATTGATTAACAGTCAACTGCGCTACCGCTGCGCTACCCCGGAATACTTTGAATATTATATCAGCTTATAAACAGAGGTCAACGACTTGGACTGTTTTTTGTTTTTTTTGTTAAAATCAATATCACTAAGATCCACTAGGATCCTCTATGCGCAAATGTTCGGACGAACCGAACCAATAACGCCTTTATTAACCTTAAAGGAGTTTTAAAATGCAACAACGCAGAATTAACGTGCGAGGAATAATTTTTAAAAACGGTAAAATCTACGCGCAAAAACTTAAGAGCCCAGATGGCGAACATGATTACTGGTGCACCCCTGGAGGCGGACTTGAATTTGGCGAATCAATAACCGAGGGCTTGCACCGCGAAATGATTGAGGAAACAGGCATTACACCCCAAATTGGCCACTTAATCATGATCCAACAATATAAAGATGAACAAAAGGAATTTTTAGAATTCTTCTTTTATATTAAAAATGCCGACGATTACGAATTAGTAGACCTGGACAACACCAGTCATGGAAACATCGAAATCAGCCAAGCGAGTTTTATTGATCCTAAAACTGAGTTTGTTTTACCTGAAAAGCTGGCCACGCTAGACTTTGCTAAGCTTATTGCAGAGCCACACCAAATTCATGTTTCTAACTTACTCTGAGCTAGCTTTAACCTTTTGGGCTAGCTCAACCAATCGTGGCTTAAAACTGCGCGCAGCGTCACCCAAGCCAATCACTTGTAAGGCCCCGACTAAAACGTATAAGTCATCGATCAAAGCCTGGCTCAGCTCTTTTTCGACCACTGAGAACTTCTTTTTAACAAGTTCTATTAACCACTTTTCCTGAGCGTAGGTTACGTCTGTTTTTTGTTTAAATTCTTTTGTGCCTTGGACGACCTCTAGCGACCGGGCTGATTTATCGCGCTTACGTAAATGACCTTTGGTTATCAGATTGTCTATATGGGTAGCTACTGTCGAAACCGATTTGTAGTTTAGTGCATTCATAACCTCGCGGTAGCTCGGGCCGTAGCCATGCTGAGTTATAAAAGCCTCAATATAACTTAAAAGTTCGCGTTGTTTTTTGCTTGGTCGATTTTGTGCTTCGTTCATATTTGAATTGGTCCTGTTTTTTCGCCTCTAAATACCCAGTACGTATTACCTAAGTATATCCAAAAAAACATAAACACGTTAACAACTATTTTTCCGATGTAGGGCGTTATACTCCAAAAGTCTTCCATTAACCACAACATTACATAAGTGATAGTTAAATTAACCACTAAAAACGTTGCGTAACGCCACAGACTTGCACCTTCACTTTGTTTACTTGCGCCTTTTTTAAAAACCCAGTAACGATTTTGGACGTAACTTACGATTAGCCCAACACAGTATGCCAAAACTGTCGCAATCAGTAGTCCGGAGTCCAAAACAGTAAAAAATAGCCAAAAAGTTGCGTAATCTGACAGGGTGGTAATTAAACCGGAGAGCGGATAGGAAACTAGCTGGGCTTTATCGACTCGAGTATAAAACGGACCTTGGTAGTATGGGTGCAAAGTCACGATTTTTTACCACCTATTACTGGCCAGGCAAAAAGTCCAGCAAAGGCCCACCACACCATGGCCGTTGGATCGTCCGCCCAACCATGCAAAAAGATATTGACCACTGTTAATCCAACTAAACTAGCAAGTAGGACTTTGTGCCATAATTGAGCGCGACCAATTAGCAATCGGCGGAACATTAGCAAGTAAATGGCTATAAATAGCCCTATTCCAACCACCCCTGTCTCTTGCGCAATTTGCACAAAGTAATTTTCGGCTAATTTGACTTTGTCGCTATAGAACGACGCCGGGCCAGCCGAGCCCACGCCAGTTCCAACTGGATTAGCAATCACGTCTTTTATGCCGTTTGTAGTAGCATGCCAATGATCTTCGGTCGAACCTTCTACTAACGTTGGGTCGCCTGGACTAGAGTGGAACACCGCAAGTCGCAGCGCTGGCACAGTTGTAGCTAGCCAAATGAATCCAGCAATGAGCAAGAAACCCGGCAAAGCTCCCCATTTTATGACTTTAAGCAATTTTTGTTTTGGCAGCTCTAGAAGCAGTAAGCAAATTAAGGCGGCCGCAAACCCCAGCCAGGCACTGCGGGCACCAGTTAGTAAGAGTGCGATTCCGCCTAACGCTAGAGTTATAGCCGCTAACCAGCGCTGTTTTTTAGCAACAAATAACGCCAAGGCTAGAATTAGCGGCAAAACCAAAAAAGCTGCCAGCGTATTTGGCCCACGAAGAGTTGAAAAAGCACGTACTGCCTCTGGGTTATCATCGACCAAAATGAAGGGTGCAATCGAAGAATCTTTGTCGTAACCAAAAGACACCAAAAAATCATGCGGCAAAACCGTAACTTGCAAAATAGCAAACAACGAAATTATAACCGTAACCCACAATAGTACCGGCGCAGCAAAGAGCTTAACTTTTTCTATCCAGCTGTTCTTACTCTCTAGTAAAACTTGCGCCAATAAGAACATTGCAAAAAAGCGCAAATTAAAGGCTAGCCCAGCGACAATCGCCGTCATCGACGCGCTTGAGAACAGAGCCCAAATAACGGTAATAATCGCGTAAATTATTACAAATTTATTGATGGCTCGACGCCATAATCGATCGGCTAGGTCGCGATTCATAAATAAATAAATTGCGACCGGTATTAATAAGATTATGAGCAAGATCTCTTTCCAACTTTTCCAAACTAAAAGCGGGCCTACTACCGTCCCTCCCCAAGTCGATAAAAATGCATGAAACGGTAATAGGACCAAAATCAACGCAAAAAACAGGGTTAAAAACTTAGCTAAAATATCAGACAAAACCCTGTGGCTCATATAATAATGTTACAATAATTATCAGGTATTACTATGCCACCACGATTTGCTCGTTTTTACAGTTTAGCTTTAGTCCTGGGTGACTTTTTTGTGTTGCTCGCTGCTTTTACTACAGCCTACGTCTTGAGGGTTCAATTTGACCCCCGCCCACTAGTCTCTCACGTTCCAGCAGTGGACTTTTTAGCAACTTCACTCTTACTTATTCCTATTTGGCTAATTATTTTTGCTTTTTTTGGGCTTTACACAAGTAAAATTTATACAAAACGACTAACCGAGTGGGGCAGACTTTTTGTTGGAAGTTTTGTGGGAATTTTAGTAGTTTTAGGCTACAGCTTTGTGGTAGATGAACCGGTGTTTCCTGCCCGATTAGTTGCAGTTTACGCCTTTATTTCATCATTTTTACTTTTAGTGATCGGTCGCGAAGTTCTGCGATTACTACGAACAATTTTATTTAGGTTTGGCAAGGGCGTCAGCCGAGTTCTAATTATCGGCAATTCCATCGCCACAAAGGATATTGCTGATCAACTTAGTGATACGCCAACGTCTGGTTACAAAATTGTTGCAATTGCCGGCCCAAAAAGTGTGATTCCCGCCGACTTTAAAGGTAAACACTACTCAGTCGCCGAGCGGGCTTTGACGAACCTTGAATCCGACCTTATTAGCACCATAATTCAGACTGATCTATACGACTCGAGCGAACGTAACCAAAAGATCTTGGGCGCGGCGCAATCTAACCACATTAGCTACAGGTTTATCCCCGGAGAGCCAGAGTTTTACTCCGGCAAAAACACTGTTGATGTATTTTTGAGCTACCCAGTTATTTCGGTTTACCAAACACCTCTAGTAGGTTGGGGTGTTGTCGTAAAACGCATTTTTGATTTTATAGCCACAGCCTTGATCGTTTTAATCTTGTCACCGATTTTTTTGATAATAATTGTATTGCAAAAAATCCTGAACCCCGGGCCAATTTTTTACGTTAGCAAACGTCTTTCACGCTATTCTAAGCCTTTTGATCTGTTAAAATTCCGGAGCATGTCACCTAAATACGGTAAACAAGATGCCGCCGAAGAATTTAGACAAATGGGCCGCGAAGATCTAGCCAAAGAGTACGACGAAACTCGAAAAGTTGTAAACGATCCGCGAATCACCCCTTTTGGTAGGTTCTTGCGCGCTTCTTCGTTGGACGAAATTCCGCAATTTTTTAACGTTTTAAAGGGTGACTTGAGTTTAGTTGGGCCGCGACCAATTTTGCCGCAAGAACTTAAACTATACAAAGGCAAAAACGCCTTACTCCATAGCGTAAAATCTGGAGTCACAGGTTTGTGGCAAGTATCGGGCAGAAGTGATCTACCTTTTGAAAAGCGAGTTGAACTAGAACTTTACTACGCTCAAAACTGGAGTTTTTGGTTGGACCTTAGGATTTTGCTCAAAACAATCCCTGCATTATTTAAAAAAGGTGCACGCTAATGAAGGTAGCAATAGTTTGCGACTGGCTAACAAACATGGGTGGAGCCGAAAAAACCGTGCTAGCCCTACACGATGCTTTTCCAGACGCCCCCATTTACACATCTGTTTTTGATAAAAAAGCGTGCCCAGAGTTTGTCGGACTTGACGTACGCACAACTTATTTACAAAACTTACCGGCTAAGGTTCGCGCCAAACACCAATTGTTTCCAACCTTTAGAACCAATGCTTTTAGGTCGCTGGATCTATCAGAGTTCGATGTTGTAATTAGTAGTGCCAGTGCCGAAGCAAAGGCAGTAAAAGTTAGGCCCGACGCAATTCATATTTGTTATTGCCACACGCCAACCCGCTATTACTGGAGTCACTACAACGAGTATCTGGCCGAACCTGGTCTAGGTCCTCTAAACCCGGCTGTTCGTGTTGCAATGCCAGCCCTGGTACATTTTATGCGTCAGGCCGATCTTAGAGCTGTGAACGGTGTGGACTACTTTATTGCCAATTCAAACGAAGTTAAAAAACGAATCAAACAGTATTATAACCGGGACTCCACCGTTATTCATCCGCCTGTAGATCTGCACCGCTTTAGTAAGGTTAAAACAAATAATGCACGGACCGGATTTGTAGTCGTCGGTCGTCAAGTTCCTTATAAGCGAACAGATCTCGCGATTCAAGCATGCAACAAACTTAAGCTGCCCCTAACTATTTATGGTGACGGCCCAGAACACGAACGCTTGGTTAAACTAGCTGGACCAACCATAAAATTCGTAGTTGGCGCAAGCGACAAAGCCGTAGTAGAGGCGCTTGCCAAAGCGAAAGCCTTTATCATGCCACAAGTAGAAGATTTTGGAATTGTGCAAATTGAGGCAATGGCCGCTGGAACTCCGGTCATCGCCTTTGGTCAAGGTGGGTCACTTGACACCGTTAGCGACAAAACCGGAGTTCTTTTTAGCAAACAAACCGTCGATAGTCTCGCGAAAGCCATCGAACAGTTTCAGGCTAAAAAATTTGACCACGCAGCTATTCAGAGCTCTGCGTCGGGCTTTAGTTCCGAGCGATTTGTCCAAGAAATCCGCGATTTTGTTAGATCTCACCGCTCTAAATCAGCATCGAGAAACCCTGACTCAGTGTGAGTTTGTGGGGTTAACAGGGGTGATGATCCCGAATTAACCCCACGCTTAAGCTACCACTGTAGCCGCTCCCAAATCCAGGAAGCAGGGTTAAGTGGCGCTTGTGCGACCGGTTCTGCTAGGCCGCCGTTAGCCATTAGGAGGTAAGTTGAAACCGGATTGCCAGAGCCGCCACTCGCCGCGAACAAGTCGTCTTTCCCGTCCGCATTCACGTCGGTCACTGCCCACCTGAGGTTAGTGACCTTCCATGCGACCGGATTTAGACTGCGGGCAAGTGTTGGAGTGGCAAAGGTTTGCCCCATGGACCGGAACCAGTTAATATCTGGCCCATCCGAGAAGTTCCGCGAAATCGCCACAATGTCGCTTTTTGCGTCGCCGTCGAGATCACTGGCCAGCCACTGAAGCCGCTCAAACTGCCAGGCCGTAGCTGGCAGAGCGAACTGCATAACAGGAGCATTGAACTCGACGCCGTTGGATGCAAAGGTGTAGAGATTGACTCCACCGCTTCCTGCACCCGAAGCGATCATCATGTCGTCGCGGTTGTCGCCGTTAAAGTCACCAAAGGCGAACTTCATTTGCGACACCTTCCAGGCAGCTGGATGTAACGACGCAACGGGGACGGAATCCGCCAGACTAGGCGTACTCGAACCACTAGTAGATTTAAACCAGTGAATACCCGAGCCATCGTCATCACCACGAGAAACCGCAATTACGTCATCGCGCGAATCGCCATCCAAATCCGCCGCGAAAAATTCCAATCGCGACCACCGCCAATAAGCGGGGTTAGGCTGCTTGACCAAAACCGGCTGAGAAAACTCACTCCCGGTAGAAAGCAGCACATACAGATTCGGAGGATCGATCTCACTGCCCGAAGCCACGAACAAATCTGACCTGCCATCTCCGTTAAAATCACCCGCGACAAACTTGAGCGTCGCAGTGTTCCACGCAGGAGCGGGCAAATCCAATTTGGACTGTGGCGAATCCAAACCCAACCCGTTTGACCGAAGCCAACTGATAGTTGGATGGCCGTCCAAGCCGCGTGAAACCGCCACCACATCTCCCCGACCATCGCCATCAAAGTCACCCGAAACCTGAGTAAGGTTGTTCGGACAACCATGATTGCTAGCCGACCCCGAAACCAGAGGACACCAGTCGTCAGCATCAATCGTGCCGTCACTGTCGGTGTCTGGTGGGGGCGGAGGAGGGGGAGGCTGGGTCGAAGCAACTTCTCCAAAGCGCCACGCCCGAGCCGACCATCCCTCATGGAGCGAAGGGGCCCAGTTATCTACTCGCGTGACCTTTCCTGATCCGTCCGGAACGTTCGATTGGACGATATCAAACTGGCCATTACCGTGGTTCTGGATGACGACTACGGTGTGAACGTAAGTCCAATCACCATTGTCGGTCGCGTAATCTCCTGAGGCTCTAGTATACTGAACTACATCACCTTTAACGACGTTACTCAGTGACACTTCCGTAGCTCCAGAATTTACGTACCCGGAGATAACACCGCCTCCGCCGAAGCTTCCTCCGGCATTTGCTACCCATCGCTGAACAGACTTTATGCATTCGCCAGGCTGATTCCATCCGACCGGTCGTACTGTACCAATCTCTGCGATTCCCATGTCAGCAACTAGCGCGTTGTCGAACGTTTGCGCAGCACTGGGTGACGCCGAAACCACCAAAGCGATCCCAGCAAGGACGCATACGACAACCACTCTAGCCAATTTGGCTAGCATCTGATCACCTCCTAATTGTCTAGGTGCACGGCTACATGTTCATGTAGCTTGACAAGAGACTAACACTGGCTGGCCATTTTTGTAAAGCTTATTTTTTACTATTGATTTATTACCCCAAACCAGGATAATATGTGCCAAAATAAGGACATTGTAATGACAAACAAAAGCAAGGGTTTCAGCGTAATCGCATTAGTATCAACCATCGTTGCACTATTAGTCTTAGGCTTTATTACCTTTAGATTTTGGAGCAGCCAAAAAAGCGAAACGCAACAATCCCCAAGCATAACTGAAGCTTTGCAGGAGAATAATCAATCCCCTGCTACTCCGATACCTGTCGAGGAATGGATTGTACTTAGCGATTTTGGGGTAAAGATTAGTAAGCCTACCGAGGAAATATCCTACGGTTCTCTAAAAGATCCAGCCTACGGTTCCGATCTCGGAAGTATTGATCTTTATATTCCCAAACACAACAATGACTACATATGCGTGTCGGATGGCACTACCGACAAAGCTTTATTCGCCACAATTGCCCAATTCAACATCGAAACAGAAACAACGGGACCATATCCTCCGAGCAAAGTTATAGAGGTGGGTGATAAAAAGTACGCCATTTTTAGAGTCGCTTCGAACTGCTACGCCGCTGAGGTTAATAAAAAAATAGAAAGTTTTTATGCAAGCTTTATTGCTAGTCTCAAGATGACTAGTGAATGATAAATTTTTAGCAGCTCAGATCAGTCGCCGCTGTAACAATGGCTTACCGATTTGAGGCTAATATTACCTATATAGACAATGACACAAACAAACCTGCGCCAATTCTATAATTTAGATTAGCGACATATTAATGTGTCGCCACATCATCTCCTACTTCTTCTCATCCTGAAATTTCTTTGCAATTTCCTTAACATTTTGAGCTAAATCTTTGCGGGCCACTAAGATTCCGTTAGGGCTATTAATAACTACTACATTATCTAAACCAATTACACCCACTGGTTTATTCGGCTCATCGTTACGGATGTACGAGTTCTCAACCATATCAGTTTCCACTTTGCCGTGAACGTAATTGCCCTTTTCGTCAGTCTCAACCGCGCCGTGGACATCGTTAAACGAACCAACATCCATCCAGTCAAAATTGGCTGGCACAACTTGAAGCTCGTCATCCAACTCTAAAAGCGCGTAATCGATTGCATCATTTTTAAATGACAAGTAAGTTTTTTTGTATTGCTCCTCTGTATTGGCGGCTAAGAGTTTTTCGTAATAGCCATACCATTCCGGAGAGAACTTTTTAAGGGCCCGGGCAAATGTGTTAACAGATCCAACAAAATAACCGCAGTTCCATAAATAACGACCGCTACGAATATATGACTGAGCTGTTTTAAAATCTGGCTTTTCCTTAAATCCTGCAACTTCGTAGGCTAATCCGTCCTTGTGGAGCGATTCGCCTTTTTGGATATAGCCAAAAGCAGTAGAAGCATATGCGGGCTCAATCCCGATTAATGTCACTTGATCTCGCTCCTTTGAAACTTCGCCCGCCACCTTGAACGAGTACGCGAAACCTTCTACGTCGTGAATCACGTGATCTGCGTGCAAAAAGGCAATCGGCTCGTCGTTGTCGTGCCGAGTTTTAACGTATTGAAGACCCGCGATTAAACAACCCGCCGTTCCTCGTCGCCCTGCTTCAATAATAAAGTTTTCGTCGGTTAATTCCGGCAACTGTTCTTTTACATGATGAGCATGACTACCCTCGGTAACAATATATACGTGTTTAGCAATTTTTTTTGCGCGCCTGTAGGCATCTTGTAGCAATGAATCGCTACCTGTAAGTTTAAGCAAATGCTTTGGGTACTCCGGCGTTGAAAGCGGCCACAACCTTGTACCTGATCCACCCGCATTAATAACAGCAATCATCAAAGCCTCCGTTTCGTTTGAAAGTGCTGATAAGTATTATACAGTAGGTTTTATTGCCTTACCAAAGTTGTTATTACTACAATTGCTCTTATGGTTAAGATGTGGTTATATAAAGTCGTAGACTAAAAAAATAAACATGAAAATAAACGACAATACCAAAAAATCCCGAAAAAAATGGATAATTATTATCCCCTTATTGCTTGTTTTATTAGGTGGCGCCGCTTTTGCTGCCTATACTTTTTTGTACAAACCAAAAGATACGTCATCGGATATTCGCCCAGTAAATACGGTCGACTACAGCCCACCAACCAAAACTGAGAAAGATGAGGCTGCAACGATTAAAGAAAATTCAATTAAAAATTCTGAGACACCCCCAACTGCAGATTCTAAAAACGTAGATATTCTTATTTCTCGCGCAGGCCAGAGTGCTCCTGGCCTGCCGGTCGTTGTGCGAACTTTGATCGAAGGCGCAACTTCGGGCAGCTGCGAAATGACTTTTACAAAAGGCTCAGCTACATTTACAAAAAATTTCGAAATAAAACAAGACGCCACTACGTACACGTGCAATGGAGATATTGAAATTAATAATTTTAATGATAGCGGTGATTGGTCGCTAAAAATATCCGTAGGCGCATCCAGCACCCAAATGGAGGGAACATTGCATGTTCAAAAATAAACTACATTTAGCTATTTTTTTGGCAATTGGCTCACTTTGTGTGGTTATACCTGGTCAGGCTAAGGCAGTCAGTGGCGCTGATTGGCAGGCCGGCCGTATCATTGACGATGCAATCTTTTACAATAAATCGGCAATGAATGTACAGCAGATTCAGGACTTTTTAAACGCGAAAGTCCCAACCTGTGACACTTACGGTACTAAAACATCCGAATATGGCGGTGGGACCCGAGCACAGTACGGTGCTGCTCACGGAGCCCCAGCCCCATACACGTGTCTAAAAGACTACTTTGAGAATACTGCTACGAAAGAAAATAACCTAGAAGGCCGTGGGATCCCGGCCGGCGCTAAGAGTGCCGCGCAAATTATTTGGGATGCAGCCCAACAATACGAGATTAATCCCCAAGTTTTAATAGTTTTACTTCAAAAAGAACAAGCCATCGTAACAGATGAGTGGCCATTTCCCGTACAATATCGCTCAGCCACAGGTTACGGCTGCCCAGATACCGCCGCCTGTGACACATCTTATTATGGTTTTTACAACCAAGTTCAAAACGCTGCCCGTCAGTTTAGGCTTTACGCAAACAACCCCAATGGCTACAACCACGTAGCCAACCAAAATAACAACATTCGCTGGAGCCCAAATGCATCCTGTGGATCAAGTAGTGTTTTTATTCAAAACCAAGGAACGGCTTCTTTATACAACTACACGCCATACCAACCAAACCAAGCCGCTCTAAACAACCTTTACGGAACTGGCGACAGCTGTAGTGCCTACGGAAATCGGAACTTTTGGCGATACTTTGTAGATTGGTTTGGATCAACAACCGCCGCCCCATATGTGTGGCAGCCAGTTGGTCAAACTGTTTTTACCGACAACACAAAAACTCAGCCATTAGGCTGGAATGCCACTCTCCTGCAAGGTCAACGGGCCTATGTTGTTGTAACAGTTAAAAACAATGGTAGTCAGACTTGGGTTAAAAATGGTGCCGTATCAGTTAAGCTGGCGACCTGGGGACCTCAAGATCGTCGCAGCGCAATGTGTGACCAAACTTGGGCGGCTAACTGTAGTCGAGTAGTTACGCACAACGAAGATTCTGTAGCGCCCGGCCAATACGCTACGTTTGAGTTTTGGGTGCAATCGCCGCAGCAAGCTGCTAATTACGCCGAAGTATTCAACCTTGTTGCCGAAGGCTACACCTGGATGCCGAACGCCGGTTTGATGGTAGGCTTCGATGTTAAACCTCCGACTTACACGGCCGCTGCAGTTCACCAAACTGTATACACTGACAGTACAAAATGGTTACCGCTTGGCTGGGATGCAACTGTTTATCCAGGTCAACGAGTTTACGCGTCTATAACTGTTAAAAATACCGGAAATGTACCTTGGGTTCGCGACGGATCAAACCCTGTTAAACTTGCAACCTGGGATCCATTCGATAGGCAGAGTGAGTTTTGCAGCGGATGGCTAAGTGGTTGTACCCGTGTCGCTCTACCAAACGAAGCCACAGTCAATCCTGGTCAGTTCGCAACATTCGACTTTTGGATGCAAACTCCAGATCGCGAAGGCAATTTTAGAGAACAATTCAACCTTGTAGCAGAAAACCACTCTTGGATGAATTTGGGAGGACTCTCTATCGGTATAAACTCCACAAAAGGCAACTTCACTTGGCAACCACTACACCAAACGGTTTACACGGACAGTACCAAAACTACTGCCTTAGGCTGGAATGCTACTCTTGCCCCCAACCAAACTGCCTATGTTGTTTTGACCGTAAAAAACACTGGTAACGTACCTTGGGTTAAAAATGCCAGCTATAATCCCCCAAAGGTTCGGGTGGGAACCTGGGGACCGCAAGACCGCATTAGTCCATTTAGCTATCAGTGGTACAACCATAGTCGACCAACAGAGGTAATAATCCCCGACATGGTTCTGCCGGGCACTATAACGACCATGGAATTCCCAATCAAAGCACCTTCACAACCCGGTGTCTACAATGAAGTTTACAACTTAGTGGCCGACGGACGAACTTGGATGAACCCCGGCGCACTCGTTCAGTTTACAGTTCAGTAATTGAAATATCTTGTAAGCTTAGTTGACCAACCTCTGGACTTTGGCCGTCAGCACCCATAAATCTAAGTTGGATCGGCTTACTGGCGTCAATTTGAGCTTCGATCGCAACTGGCTCACTATTTACAATGTCGCCTGCTATAATCTGTTTTTCGTCTTGTAAAAGCTGCCATGTGCCGGTGAACTCAGGTTTTAGTGGAGTTCCTACTAAGGTGGTTTTAAAAATAGCATTGGTTGGAACAGTTATAAACTTGTCATCTGAACCCATTGCCCAAACCTCCGCGTAATTGCCGTATAGGGTGTTATAAAAATCCCCGTCTTTTGTAACGTGCGGTACATCCAAAAAGCCTGCTTTTAGGTTAGCGAATAAATCATCACTACTCACCGACTTTAAGTAATACATGCAAATTAGAGTGTAACCTTTATCTTTACTTCCGTCGTAAGCAAGCTCTAGCCAGGTGTATTTTTTAGTGCAAGGTTCACCAACCGTCACACCAATAGTGGCGCCTCGCCTGACTGCAAAGTCAATTGCCTCAGGGTTGTCTATTCCCACAAATGCATTCCGCTGACCCGGAGTTTGCTTAGAAAGATGCAAGTTTAGTAATTTTTTACCGTGCACGATTTGCGCGGTCACTGCGTTCACAGCAGTATCCCATGGACGACCCACAAACGGGAACTCAACCACTGCATTAACATCATTTTGTTGCTTTAACCAAGTATAGGCAGGGGGAATACTACTAAAACTGAATGGCGGGCGATTGGTTAAGGTCGCGTATTCTAGAGCCATTAGGCCCATAAGTGTGGCACAAACCGCAAGCTGAATAAGTTGCCTGGTATCTGGTTCTTGCTTTACATAACTCCTGTAGGTTGTGAGTAAAACCCACAATGAAAACGCAGCAAAAACCGACAAAATTACGTGAAGCGGCAAAAAGAATCTAGCAAGCACTCGCCAAAACGAAATATCGAATAGGATCAATAACTGACCAGGTAGAGGAATTTTTAACCCTGCAATTCCAATTTGTGGCGACAACGAAAATGCAAACAAAACTGGCACAGCAATAAAAGTTAAACTCGCTACCAACAAAAACATTTTGCGACTGTTGTCACTCAGCATATTTAGCGACTGATTCTTGCGCACAATAAAATAGGCGGCAATTAAGCAAAAACCAATTGTAGCTAGTAAGATAACTATCCAGCCTAAATACAGAGTGCTCTCAGACGGATTTGATCGTACGTTTTTGAACTGCTGGATCTGTTCGAACTGCGGGTTCTTTTCGAGCAGTGGATGGCGCATTGCCGGAATCACATAGTCATAAGGCTTTGCAGCATAAAAATAAAGCTCGTGCCCAATGTCGCCACGCGCTTGAGCAAGATTACTGCCAACTTCGCCTCCATATTTAATTTGCACAAACGCAATAGGTAAAACCAGCAAAACAACCGCGCCCGTCGCCAATAAAAAGTATTTTACGCGCTGCCAGATTCGTTTCCAAAATGCGCCACTTTTACTAATTAGTTCGTAGACAATTCCACCACCTATTAGGGTTGCAACAAAAACGCTAGACAACAAAATGTAATACCCGTCAGTATAGAATGCCAAGGCAATTGTTGCGGCAAATATAATCGCTCGCCAAAAAGTAGGGCGGCGCCACAAACCAATAAATCCTGCAAGTATTAATACAAACACTAAGCTAAAAATGTAAGCTAAGTGCGAGCTCGATTTAACTATATGATACGGCACAAAAGCTACTGCAAAACCAGCGAATAGCGACACCCAGACACTCGAGGTTAACCTTTTTAGCAACCAGTACGTCGCCATTGCGGCAGCAAAGAACCCCCACATAGTAACGAGGTTTAGCGCCGCTACAGGATTGAATAATCTAGAGAGCAGCCATAGGGGCAGCCAAATTGCCGCGTAAGTAATTATTACGGGATTACCAAGCTGAACACCGTCAGGATAATTAACGAGATCTGTAAAACCTGGAATTGGATTAAGATCGGTATCCGCCCAAGCAAGCCACAAAAAACCAGAGGTTCCGTCGCCGGCAGCCTCAATAAAAAGAGAGCCCGAGATATTCAACACAACCCAGGCAGTAAACATAAAAGTCAAAACTATAAAAAAAACGCTGACGAGCAAATATTCTAAAACCGTCCCATTTAAGAATGAACGCTGTTTTAAAAAAAAGTTTTTCATGCCCAGACTCCCCACTTACGCAAAGCCGCTCTCCAAATTCCAGCACCGTAAACTACCGCAAAAAACGGCGATAAAGCGGCAAGTGTTAGCGAATCTCGCCAATCTAATTTAAATATTAAGCCGCCAAAAAATAACCCAACGATCATTAAAATTACACCAGCCAAAAGCAATTTAACCATTACAAATGGCCAAATAATTATGCTAAAAACAAGACCAACGCATAAAAGTAAAAAAGCGATTAACGGGTAAAAAAATCGATTGCCTGGCTTTAAAAAACCGTCTACAAAAACTTGCCCGCGATGATAAGCGTGTTTTAAGAACTTTTTAAAAGTAGCGCGCGCGTTGTAAGTACAGCTGAATTGTGGCGCAATATGAATAGGGGTTTTGCCGGCAATATAACGGATCAAAACTGTGTCGTCGTTAGAAAACTTTTCAGCTTTGTTATGCTTTTCAAAATCAGCCAGCGCCTCCTTAAAAAGTTTGGTTGGAACAAAAAAGCAGGTCGTTCCCTTAGGGAAGTAGTCGAACTCAGCAAGCCCGTAACTGGTTTCGCGCGGATTGGCAAAATATCGACGCCAAGCCACTAAAACAATTGCATCCCAAAAACGCGCAAACACGTTACCCTTTTTTGCGACATTGACATGAGCATTCCATACCTGAAAATCACCATTTTTTTGCAATCGACTTTGCAAAAATTTTAGAGCTTTTTTGTTAATAAATACACGAGAATCAATAAATAAAATTGACTCAAATTTAGCCTCTTCAACTCCAGTTTTGCGTGCTAAATATCTGCCTTTATTTTTTTGTCTAATAACGCGGATTTTTAGACGGTCGGTGCTTGTTTTAAAGCCCTCAGCAATGCTGGCAGACTCGTCGTTTGAACCGTCATCAACAACAATGCATTCGGTTTTAAAGTCCGATTCCGCAACGGCTTCATCGAGATATTTAAGTGACCTGCCAATCCAATCCTGTTCATTAAATACGGGTAGAATAATAGAAATTCCGCGACTCAAAGCTGACTCCTCAAAAACACCTTAAACTTATATAATATTATCACTAAGCACAGATCTTGCCCATATTTGGTTGCGAGAGTCGGCCAGATGTCGTAAGATCTAAAAACAGGGACGATAGTAATAATGCGAGGGAAATATGAAAAGAAAAGTTGCCATAATTACCGGAATCACTGGGCAGGATGGATCTTATTTAGCTGAACTACTACTTGAAAAGGGCTATGATGTACACGGAATTATTCGCCGCGCTTCGACTTTTAACACCAGCAGAATTGATCACGTTTTTCAGGATCCACACGAAAGTCACAAACGCTTAACTTTGCATTATGGTGACATCTCTGATGGCAGCAACCTCTCTCGCTTAATTGAACGCTTAAAACCAGATGAAATCTACAACCTCGCAGCTCAGAGTCACGTGCGCGTGAGCTTTGATATTCCAGAATACACTGGCGACGTGACAGGTTTAGGCGCTCTGCGCTTACTTGACGCAATCCGCGAAGCTGGCGTTAAAACTAAGTTCTACCAAGCATCTTCTTCTGAGATGTTTGGTTTGGTTCAAGAAGTTCCACAAAAAGAAACCACTCCTTTTTACCCGCGCTCGCCTTACGGTGTGGCGAAAGTTTACGGCCACTGGATTACAGTAAACTACCGTGAAAGCTACGACTTATTTGCATGTAGCGGAATTTTATTTAACCATGAGTCACCTCGCCGCGGCGAAACCTTTGTGACTCGCAAAATTACACGTGGGCTAGCGCGAATTAAGCTTGGACTAGACGAAACTCTTTATCTTGGAAATCTTGAAGCTAAACGCGACTGGGGCCACGCCAAAGACTACGTCGAGGCCATGTGGATGATGCTTCAGCAAGACAAGCCTGACGATTACGTTGTGTCGACCGGTGAAACACACACCGTACGCGAATTTGTAGAAATCGCCGCACGCCTACTCGACTTTAAACTCGAATGGCGCGGTAAGGGTATCGACGAAGTTGGAATCGACGTGCGATCAGGTAAAGAAATCATTAAAATTGATCCGATTTACTTTAGACCTGCAGAAGTTGATTTACTGATTGGCGACTCCAGTAAGGCCCGCAAAAAACTTGGCTGGACACCAAAAATATCATTCGAACAATTGGTCGAAGAGATGGTTATTGCCGACCACGAAAAAGAATCGCTAAAAAAGGAGATTGCACAATGATCAAGCTGATTAAATCCGGTTTTTACAACGAGGCCGAAACAAAAAAAGCATTGGCGGATTTTATTTTAAATACCGAAATGCTCAGCATGAACGTTCAATGTAAGACTTTTGAAGAATCTTTTGCTAAAAAACAAGGTCGTAAATACGCGGTTTACGTTAGCAACGGAAGTGTAGCTAACTTGCTTTTGATCCAGAGCATGCTTAACCTTGGACACTTTAAAAAAGGTGACAAAATTGGTTTTTCGGCGCTCACATGGCCAACTAACCCAATGCCATTAATTCAGCTAGGTCTAGTTCCCGTCGCTATAGACTGCAACCTCGAGACCCTTAACGTTTCCCCAGAAAACTTAAAACAATATATCGGCGATTTACGCGGCCTATTTTTGACCAACGTGCTTGGTTTCTGCGACAACCTACCAGCGATTAAGCAACTCTGTGACGAGAATGACGTAATTTTACTTGAGGACAACTGCGAATCTTTAGGATCAAAAACTGGCGGAACTTTGTTGGGCAACTTTGGCTTAGCCTCTACTTTCTCATTTTTTGTCGGTCACCACATGTCGACGATCGAAGGCGGCATGGTCTGCACCGACGATAAAGATCTGTACGAAATGCTAGTTATGGGTCGCGCGCACGGCTGGGATCGCAATCTTGCACCAGAAACCCAAGAAAAGCTTCGTGCAAGCAGTGGCGCTGACGAATTTTACGCCAAATACACCTTTTACGATTTAGCTTCTAACTTTAGGCCAACTGAAATTAACGGATTTATTGGAAATCAACAGATTGGTTTTTGGGACGAAATTGTAGGCAAGCGCGTAGCGAACTTTAAAAAATTTGTTGAAGCTATAAACGCCAACGACGATTTTTACACATATAAGCTGGACCACATGGAAATTCCGTCAAACTTCGCAATGCCAGTTATCTGTAAAAATCCTGAACTTGCAGCTAAATATAAGCAGAAGTTCAGCGATGCCCAGGTTGAAATCCGCCCAGTAATTGCCGGCAATATGACCAAGCAACCTTTTTACCAAAAGTACGTGCAGGACCTGGCACCGCGGCCAAACAGTGACCTGATTCACGCAAACGGATTTTACTTTGGTAACAATCCAGAGATGACAGACGAAGAAATTGACACACTATGTAACCTTCTTGCAAAGGACTAAGATGGACAAATCAGCAAAAATTTTTGTAGCTGGGCATCGCGGAATGGTTGGGTCGGCGATTGTGCGGGAGCTTAAAAATAAGGGTTACACCAACATAATTACTAAAACTCGCGACGAGCTAAACCTGCTTGATCAAAAGGTGGTAAATGACTTTTTTGCCAGCGAAAAACCAGAATATGTAGTGGACTCAGCCGCTAAAGTCGGCGGGATCAAAGCCAACATGACTTATCCTGCGGAATTTTTGTACGAAAACTTGGTTATTCAAAATAACTTGATCTGGGCCGCTAAAGAAGCTGGGGTCAAAAAGTTTTTGTTTTTAGGAAGCTCATGCATTTACCCGCGTCAATCACCGCAGCCAATGAAAGAAGAATACTTTTTAGACGGCAAACCTGAGCCAACTAACGAGGGATACGCGATTGCTAAAATCGCTGGCATGAAACTCTGTGAGTACATTTACACTGAGTTTAACCAAAAATTCATATCTTGCATGCCTACCAATATATATGGAGAAAATGATAATTTTGATCCTGAAACTTCGCACGTTGTGCCCTCTCTTTTGCGCCGAATTCACGAAGCAAAAGTTAGTAACACGCCCGAGGTCGTTATCTGGGGTACAGGCGTTAGCCGCCGCGAATTCTTGCACGTCGATGATCTTGCCGAAGCTTGCGTTTGGATGCTAGAGAGTTACAATGACAAGCAGTTCTTAAACGTTGGTACAGGTGAAGACATTTCAATTAAAGAACTTGCTGAGACCATTCAGAAGCTTGTTGGCTACCAAGGCAAACTAGTGTTCGATGCGACAAAGCCAGACGGCATGCCAAAAAAATTACTCGACGTCAGCAAGCTCAAAGACGCGGGTTGGACTTATAAAATTAAGTTCGAAGACGGTCTAAAGCGAACCTACGACTGGTACTTAAAAAATATCGCCTAAATTCTCGGAGCCGATTTGTTTGTAGAAGTTCTAAACAAGTTTAAAAATCTAAAGAGCACAGCAGGAATGCGCATTATTAAGGGCGCACGTAAGATTCTTGTAAATACGCCGGTCAACGACTGGATTATTGCAGGCGTTGTGCGAGAGTGGATTTACAAATTTACGAACAAGGGTGGGATTGTTGAGGTTGAATATCTCACAATAAAGTTACGACTACCTGGTCACGATTTTGGCTTGGCGCCTGGGCTTTTGGGCGGCTATTACGAAAAGCTTCAGCTCACCATTTATGCCGAACTAGCAAAAAAAGCTGATGTAATTATTGATGTCGGAGCAAATATTGGACTTTACAGTTCAATTGGGGCAAAAAACCTAAAAAAAAGTTCGAAACTAATAGCCTTCGAACCAATTCCAGATAACATCGATCTATTAAAATCCAACTTACAACTTAATGGATTACAAGACAAGGTCACGATTGTACCGAAAGCTTTGGGCGAAGACGACCGCAAGTTAGAGCTTTATCTTTCTAGCAAAAGTATCGGCAATCACTCGGCTGGCGGATCGGGCGCACGGGGATATGGAGATGTCCTTGAGGTCGATCAAACAACTATAGATGCATATACAAATAAAGCCAAACTTAAAACCGTCGATTTGATAAAAATTGATGTCGAGGGCTACGACGGCTACGTTCTTAAAGGCGGACTTAAAACCATCGCGAAATATCATCCAGCTCTAATGATCGAGTGTATTCCAGAGCTCTTAGACCGCTGCAATTTTGATTACCGAACTTTTGGCGAAATGCTATTTAAGAACTACAAGCATCGTTACGTAATTGATGAAGCAAATTCTAAAATCGAAAAAATAACCGCCAAAACCGTAGATGACTTTTTGGAAAAAATAAAAAATACCAATTTACTTCTGGTTCAGCATGAACATCATAAAAAAATTATCGACAACTTGCTGTAATGAATAGCGCTCATTCTACGCTGCAAAAACACAAAAATCTAATTGGCACCTTAGTTGCGACGGCAATTTTAGTTATAGGCATATGCTTTTTTTATTTAGGTAAGAGCACGTTCAGTTGCAATGACACTCTGGCGTCTGGCCCCGGCGACCAGACCGGCTTAGTTTGGTTGGGGAGCGTGGGCACCGGACCTTTTTGGGGTTCTACAACAATTAGCAACGCTCCGTTCGGCGAAGTTCTAAATTCTCCGGTTCACATTACAAGCGCAATTGTATACACCTTATTCTGGCTAGTTTCATTAATCGTCGGGCCAGTTTGCAGCTACAACTTACTTACTGCCGGAGGTCTTTTGTTATCCGGTTTAACTGTGTTTTGGTTCGTACGATGGTTATGCAAACGCAACGATGTCGCAATTTTTGCCAGCTTTGCAGCAACTCTCACACCCTACTTACAGATTAAAACCGGCGTTCATCCTTCATACGCATTTTTTGGTGTTCTGGTTTTAATAATTTGGTTAATGCTAAGCCTATACAAACAGCCTACAATCAAAAAAGGCATTGGGCTTGGTTTAGTTATGACTTCTTTGTTCTATATTGATCCGTATTTTATTTTGCTTGGCGGACTTATTTTTACATGTGCAATACTGGTTTTCGTCGGCGCTATCGCGTACAAGCTTTGTAAAAAAGATGGCTTTAAAACCTACGTGCCTTTTCTGAGGAATGTTCTAATATCGGGATTAATCACGTTAACGTTTGGACTAGCACCGCTTGCAATTGTCCAAAAAGTCAACAGTACACAAATAAATAACGAGGTTAGCAGTGCGCGAGGGGACATTAAAGCTGAGGTCAAAATATATAGTGCTCGACCGTCCGAATATCTACCCCCGAATTACCTCCACCCATACCTCAGTTCGCAAAATCTGCCACTGCCAGGCACGTTAGTCCGTAAGGACCACGGCTCCAACAAATCCGAAGACGTCTTATCGATTAGTATCGTGGTTCTATTTGTTTCGGTAGCCACAGTAGCTTTGGCTGTATTTTATAGCTTTAAATACAAAGAGTTCAAAGACAACTTTGTGTTACCCGTTTTACTCCTGAGTTTTATCGGCTTAATAGCGCTTTTAACAAGCTTTCCGCCCAACTTATCCGGAATGATTATGCCGTCCGAAATAATAACCAACTACACAGCAGTTTGGCGCGTTTTTGCGCGCCTTGGGCTTGTTGTAATAATCTGTCTCGTAATAATTGCTGCCGTAGGTATTGCCAGTGCAACTCAGCACATCAAAAAAACTTGGCGCATACTGGCTATCGGCTTTCTTATTCTAGTAGTTGGCTTCGAATATCTGACGTTTATTCCATTCAACGACACTCGATCATGGTCATATTCCGAAGTTAATAAGTTTTATTATTGGCTCAAGCAACAAAACGATGTTGATACAATTGCCGAGTATCCTCTCAACGAATCAGGGAGTGCGAATGATTCTGTTGCGTATTTTCGTGATCAGTTTGTTCATGGAAAAAAACTTATAAACTCTTTTAGGGCAGGTAACGCACATGCTGTTTTACGAAATGGTTTACGTGATTTATCTGATCCCCAAACTGCACCAGCACTTGCAGCCTTAGGCGTGGATATTGTTGTGGTTCACACACAAAATAAGGTAGATATGCCCGCCCTACCTGGTCTAGAAAAGATTATCTGGGACGATAGTCATGGTGAGCAAAACGGCCAGCTTTTCGCTTACAAAGTTGTTGCGCACCAAGATGCAGATAATTTGCTAGCTGTGCCTGGGGTAGGTTTTGAGAAGTCGGTACTTTTTAATCAAAATTACACCGAAGCTGCCTATGTTCTTAAAAAATCTGCCGAGATTGCAATCTTTGACCTCAAAAGTGGTAAAGTTGCGTCAGCCACAGGCAACAAGCTTTTGAGTTTTAGGCTAGCGGCAAGCGCTGACGGTGCGGATTTTAGTTTGGCTCAAGAAAATCAAATTATCTGGCAAGGATTAGCCCAAACGAGCCCAACCCAGGTTGAAGTTTTGGTAGATATAAACAAACCTATTTCGCTAAATTATCTGGGCAAGGAACAGCCTAGTATTATTATTGACAATATAGATTTAAAATAGCCAAGCTATGCTTTTTCTAGAACAATATGAAAACGTGTGGCAAAACGACGATCTGGATTTAGATCGATTAAGTACCCCAAAACATTATTAAGCACAAATGCAAATGGGCTAGCTAGCAAATAAACAGGCCTTAGAAAAATAGGCGATTCAAGAACTTTTCGCACAAACCATTGGTTGGCTAGAGACGCTTGAGTTGTGCCAAAACCAGTATTGTGATAAAAGTTTTTTATTTCTAGGCCATTCTTTTTTGCAATGTACTTAAAGTAGTCTGGTGTATACCTATGAAAGTCCATCTTGTGCTCGCGGTACAAAAAAGGCACAGTTAAAATAATTTTGCCTTTTGGTTTAACCACTCGGGCGGCTTCTTTAAAAAATGCTTCGGGATCGTCGATGTGCTCAAGAACCTCAAAGCTAATGTGGTTGTCAAAACTATTATTCTTAAATGGCAAGTCTGTTGCGCTGCAAGTTTTATCTAGTTTGTGTCTGTGGCTGCGACCCATAAAAATCGCACCTGCGTTACCGAACTTGTTTGGAATATCACTAAATCCCTCAAACTCATCGTCCCAGCTTGAATAATCCGTGGCTATATATTCACTAACATTGGGATACTCGGCGATAATATGCTGCTTCCTAGATCCATCGCCAGCGCCAACTTCGAGCACACGACCGCTAATATCTTTAAGGATCACAGCATTACCCTGTTTCAATTTTTTATGCTCAAGCCAGTGTGGGTAAATTGGCAAATTAACTACGAGTTTTACAAAAAAATCAGTCATAAGAACTTTTATTATATCTTACAAAACTTTAATAAGCTACGCCACCGTCAAGCAAAATCACAGAAGGACATCATGATTTATGCTTTTATCGGTATTGCGGAGGTGCCGTGACTTTCTTTGCAGAATTGAAAACGCCCCGAGCGATGAGCTCGAGGCGTTTTCGGCATTACTTGTTGTGCTCTTTCCCGTCAGCCGGCGATGACGCCAGCCAGTCGGTTGCGGATGCGCGTGATGCGTGACGGGAAGATCTCGTTGTAGACCTGCCAGATGACGGGATGGAGCCGACCGGCATCGAGGAGCTCGCTGAGATCACTGCGAGTGTAGGCCAACAGGCCCGCACCCTTGATGTACTCGTTGGCGTCCAGTCCGCTCCAGGCGGACATTGCCTCGAGCGGACTGATTTGCGCCTTGAACATGAAGCAGAGGTTGTCGCTGCCGGCTCTCCGCGGCTCCTGCTGGCGCTCGCTCCAGTGGTATCGTGGCATCCAGTTCAGCGACGCGAGCCGCCAGCTGTCGAGCCGAAGCCCGGTTTCGCGCTGAACGATCCGCTGGATTGCCCCGAGAGACGTCTCGCCGGCATGAACCCGGCCGCCAATCCACCACAGCCCACGCATGGGCAGGTTACGGCGTGTCGCGAGGTAGATCGTCTTGACCAAAGGGTCGTAGAACACGACGTCGGCGCAGACAATCACCGTCTTGTCGAGCAGCTCGGCGTAGGCACCATCGCTGATGTAACCACCGGCCATCTCATGACCAGGCTCCTGTTCGAACAGGACGCTCGGACCGAAGATCTCCTCCTCCACGACGCGCGTGCGTCGCAGATCCGAGTAATCGAAAACTTCCATTCTTCGCCACCTTCTGAGCCTAGGCTCATAGAAGTAGTATTGCCGAATTTAAATACTATACCACAAGATTAAAACTATTCAACGATTCCAATGTTTTCCATTGCTTTTTTGAGCGTCACATTCCAGTCAAATTCTTTCGCCACCTTCATAGCTGACTGCTGCGCTGCCCACCATTTCTTCTCGTCGTTAAGCAGAGTTTTTAAAGGTTTTGCAAAAGCTTTTGGATCTTCGTCTACCACAAAAGCCGCGCCAGCCTTTTGTAGTTCTTGTGCATTATTTGGCACATCAGTTAAAACAATTGGCAAACCCGCACCCAAGTAAGCTTTTAACTTGCCGGCATCAGCAAATTGAACAAAGTTCTCTTCGTGCTTATAAGGAGCGGCGGCCAACATCCCCGAAGCTAGAATAGATTCAACGTCTTTATGATCTTTAACAAAACCATGAAAAGTTACATTCTTTTCGATGCCTAAATCTTTGGCCTGCTTTTTAAGATCTTCGAGCAACGGACCAGCCCCAATAATCTCGGCTTTTACTTTTTCGCCATCATCCACCAAAATCTTAATTGCATCGATTAGAGTAGCGACTCCTTGGCGCTCTACCAAATGGCCCAGGTAAACGACCTTCTTATCTTTAAAAGCAGATTTTTGCACTTTTGGAGTTCGATCCAACCACGCGCCCATCGGCACAACCTGAGTTGGCGCGATTGCGTCTGCAGACAAGCCCAAATACTCATTACGCCCCGTAACACCAACCGGCGAAAGCTCTACGCGCGCGTTGGATTTTTTGACCGCCATTTTGTCGGCTGCATTATAAGCTTTAGTTGCAAGCGAATCCTTACCAAAACGATCAGCAAAAAAATCCACTGCCCAGTAAACAACTTTGTCAGTGCGCCCCCATTTTCGTTGCTCTAAACCGCGCAGAACTGCCAAGTTATTAAAGCCAAACCAAACTGTGGTTTTTTTGGGAATAGCCGGAACTACAAGATCAAACGGATACGTAAAAGGCGGCTTGTGGGGTAGTCGATAAGATTTTTCAGTCTTTTTGCCGTTAGCATATTCGGTAATGATATGTAAGTTGTCGCCCTCTGGTACAAGCGGGTGAGCGATTGTAGTAACACGTTTTGCTTTGTGTTTTATTAAGTAATCACGTAGAGCCTGGGCAGGTCCATCAGCGTATCCGTTAGAAACTATAGTAAAAGTTGATTCATTGATTTTTCGGGATTTCATATTACTCCTTGGTTTCCAGATTAATTTTGCTCGTAAGCACTCGGCTCACGCGCGGCCATACACTCAATGTCACAACAAGCAGCGTCACCGTAACTATACTCGAGCCGATCATGTTTATGACAATTTGCTCGCTAGTAGAGTGGTTGAATGTCGAAAGACCAAAAAAAGTCACCACTCCAATAACCGATATGAACAAACTCGCAATACTGCGAATCGAAAGCATGTAATAAAATAGTATGTTAGCGATCGACATAAGTAAAATAGCAAGCGAAAGTTCAGGTAAGAGATAGGCGTAATCAATGTAGCGCGATCCAACCATTAGGCTTACGATTTGTGGTGCAAACGCCCAAAAGACCACCGCAACGAACGCGCCAAGCCCAATAACTAAAGTAAACGATCGCTTTAAGGTTTTTTCGCGTTGTTTCCATTCGCTATGAACGGCAGGCAAAAGTACAGTTGCAAATGGCAGAGTCAAAAAGAAGATAATTCGAGCGATGGAGGCAATTCCAGCATATGCTCCAGCTTCTTCGGGACTTTGATAGTGCTTAACCAGCAAAATATCACCGGAATAAAGTAAGGTTATACTTAAGCTCACTACAATTACCATAGCGGTATATCTGAGTTCCACTTTTAAGACTTTCCAGTTTGGTAGGCGCTCCTTAAACAGCTCCGTTAACCGTGGCACATCGTACCGCATTCGGGCAAAAGTTAACGCCGCAAACTGGCCTAAAAGCACTGCCAAGGCCGCACCAATCGCCCCCCAACCAAGGAAAACCAAAAAAACAGCTAAGATCAATTTACCTGCCGCACCAACCAAGCCAAATGCGTTCATGGCGGTAAAATTTTGCCTTGCCTGCAAATATGAATTCCAAAAAACCACCGGCACTCCAGCTATAAAGGCCGCAAGCGTAATTAAGAGCGGCCAAACTGACGGGAAGTGAAAGAAATTTGTGACCCACATAGAACAAATTGCCACAGTCAGACTAACCCCAATCGCAATATAAAGCGTAAGTTTTTGCAGCTCAAAAATAAAACGCTCGCCGTGCTTGTTGCGTTTACTACTTGCGATCAAGACGACTGACACAATATTGATGGCGCCGAAAATTAACGAAGCCTGAGTAAGAAGCGAGACAAGAGTTTGAATCTCGCCAAATTCTTCGATCGAGAGCATGCGCGCCATGATCGGATAATAGAAGTAGCTAAAGGCTGAGGTTAAAATGGAACCAAAAAAAACAATAATATTGTTGCGCAAAAAGGTATTTTTTTTCCAATGGCCGCGAAGGTTTTGCGATAAATTCATATTTTATATCTTAGCACAGAAGTTAAAGCTCGCAGGTTTGCAAAGTTGCTGTTATTATGTAAAAAGTAGGAGTTTAAAGTGAAAAGCGAACAATCTAAACTTATTAGCGTTATCATCCCAGTAAAAGATGAGCAAGATGGCCTAGTTTGGCTACACGAAACTTTAATCAAATCTTTAAAATCTCTTAAACCTCACAGTTTTGAGGTAATTTACGTTAATGACGGCAGCGTTGATAAGTCTCAAGAAGTTCTACAGAGCCTTAAGCCGCAAGAAAAAATCAGCGTCCAGATAATCGAATTTTCGCGCAACTTCGGCAAAGAGGCAGCCCTTAGTGCCGGTCTGGCAATTTGTAAAGGCGACGGAGCAATTTTTGTCGATGCCGATGGTCAATACCCAGTTGAACTAATTGGCAAATTTATAGAAAAATGGCAAAGGGGCGCCGATGTAGTAATTGGTGTGCGCGACAAAAACCAAAAAGAAGGATTTGTAAAACGCTACGGATCAAAGGCTTATTACTCAATTACCCGCCAAATATCAGAAAGAGAAGTCGTACCAAAATCAACCGACTTCAGACTGGTTGACCGCAAGGTCATAGACGAATTTAATAAGTTTAAAGAAAACGACCGCATTGCACGTGGCTTAATCGACTGGCTAGGCTATCGCCGTGATTACGTTTATTTTGACGCCAACGAACGCAAGTTCGGCAAAGCCAGCTACAATTTTAAAAAACTTACTAAAACGGCAATTAACTCCTTCGTGTCGCTAAGTGCCGTACCGCTTTACATTTCGGGGTACGTGGGGCTTTTGTTTATCTTTTTGGGCACTGGTGCCGGACTTTTTTGGCTAATCGAACAGGTAATTTTAGGTGATCCTATGCGGCTGCACATTACCGGAACCGCAGTTCTTGGTTTTGTAATTCTGTTTTTAGTTGGCATGGTTTTGGCCGCACAAGGCCTCATCGGCGTTTATATCGCGCGCGTCTTAAACGAGAGCCAGGGTCGTCCGCTTTACGTTGTTCGTCAAATTACTAAAAACTAGACCCCAAGCTCACCTTTAAAATAGACTATGGTCGGTTTTAAGCCTTGTTGTAGATTAACTTTTGGTTGCCAATTAAGCAGCTTTTTTGCCAGCTCAATATTAGGTTGTCTGCGTGTCGGATCGTCGGGCGGCAAGGGCATATGAACCATTTTAGATTTACTGCCAGTCTGCTTTAAAACTTCGTCAGCCAACTCTTTGACTGTAAACTCATCTGGATTTCCAACATTTACAGGACCTTCGACATCGCTCTCCATCAACGCAATTATCCCTGCTACCTGATCGTCTACGTAGCAAAAACTGCGAGTCTGTTGGCCTTCGCCATAAAGTGTTATTGGATCTCCTTTTAGCGCCTGGATTATAAAGTTAGAAACAACCCTGCCATCTTGTGGATCCATATGTGGTCCATAGGTGTTAAAAATTCGTACAATTCCGGTATTTAGGTTTTTTTGGTTTCTATAAACCCAAATTAATGCCTCGCTAAAGCGTTTGGATTCATCGTACATTGATCTATTGCCGTACGAATTAACATTACCCCAGTAGCTTTCAGGTTGCGGGTGCACTAGCGGATCACCATAAACTTCGCTAGTCGAAGTGTGAACATAGCGCGCTTTATTGCTTAGGGCCAGATCAAGCAAAGCTTTAGTTCCGACCGACCCGACCATCAAAGTCTCTATGGCGAGCTCAACATATTTTGGTGGACTCGCCGGGCTAGCCAAATTTAAAATGTATTCGTATTTTTGCGACGTTATCGCAGGTGGTAATGCCTTTGTAATATCACAATTTAAAAATTCAAAATTCTTGTTGGTTTTTAAATCTTTAATATTTTTTTCGCGCCCGGTACAAAGATTGTCGGCGCAAACAACTTTGTAATTTTTATCGAGCAATGCCGCACATAGATTAGTGCCTAAAAATCCAGCCCCTCCCGCCACTAAAACAGTTTTCATTACATCACCTTTCTTCCAACACTGACGTATTTTATGCCTGCGTTTTTAACGTCTTGGGAGTTATACGCGTTGCGCCCATCTACTATTAGTTTGTTTTTTAAACTTAACGCTACCTGTTTAAGGTCGGCAGTTACAAATTCGTCCCATTCAGTCAGCAATAATAAAGCATCGGCATTTTTTGTGGCTTCAATCGCAGTTTTTGCGTAAATTATTTTATCGCCTAAAATTTTCTTAACATTCTCAGCCGCCTCAGGATCATAAGCTACGATATTCGCACCCAACCCAAGTAGGCGAGAAATAATTCCGAGCGGTGGAGATTCACGAATATCATCGGTGTTGGGTTTGAAAGACAACCCCCAAACCGCAAGTTTTTTACCTTTTAAGTCTCCTATGTACTTCGCAACTTTGTCGCAAAATATATCGCGTTGTCGCTCGTTCACCTGCATGACTGCTTCAAGAATTTTAAAGTCATAATCATGCAGTTGCGAACTTGTATGCAACGCCAAAACATCTTTAGGAAAACAGCTTCCACCATAGCCAATGCCAGCCCGCAAAAAACTGCCGCCTATTCGCGGATCAATGCCAATTCCTCGGCGCACATCTTCTACGTTTGCTCCAGTTAACTCACAAATATTGGCGATCTCGTTCATAAAACTGATCTTGGTAGCCAAAAACGAGTTCGCGGCATATTTTGTCATTTCCGATGACGCTTCATCCATAACAATAATTGGCACACCTTGTTGTGCGAACGGAGCATAAAGCCGTTGCATAACCTTTACTGCCTTTGGCGATGAGCTTCCAATTACGATTCGATCTGACTTCATAAAATCTTCTACCGCAAAGCCCTCTTTTAAAAACTCCGGATTAGATACGACATCGAACGGAGTTTTAGTTAAACTCCCCGCAAGCTCTGTGACTTTTGCAGCCGTTCCCACCGGCACCGTACTTTTATTGACCAAGACAGTATATTTCTTGAGTTGCGGCGCAATATGAGTAATTGCACCCAAAAGATAGCTTAAGTCAGCTTCGCCATCACCATTTGGTGGAGTAGGCAGAGCAAAAATGATCGCCTCAGGATCTTTGACTCCTGGGCTTTGGTTTGTAAATTTTAGGCTACCCGACTCAAAGTTTTTTAAAACTAGTTCAGATAAACCAGGCTCGTAGATTGGGATGATCCCTTTTTTTAGATTTGATATTTTTGTTTCATCTATATCAACGCAAGTAACGTCGTGACCGACCTCAGCCAAGCAAGTTCCGGTAACTAAACCAACATAGCCCGTTCCAATTACGCTAATTTTCATGTTTTAAGTATATCATGCAATATATTGCAAAAATTGGTAAACTATATACATGATAGTCATCTTTTATGGAACAAGTGCTGAACTTATTAAAATGTTGGGGATTATAAAAGGCGTACCGCGCGACCAGCAATTACTTATTTGCACTTCGCAACAGAGAAAGCAAATAAGCTACTTCCATGAAATGTCTGGCATTGAGCCTGATATTTACTTATCTCAGGGCTGGAAGGGTGGCGATGTAGTTACCATGACACAAATGCTTCTGACTATGCTCGCAATTCATGGCAACTTCGCAAAACAATTTGGCAAAATTAAAAGTATTATCAAAAAAACAGATAAAAAATATAAAACTAAAAGCATTGTTTTGGTTCATGGCGACACACTCACAACTGTAGTGGGGGCTTACCTCGGTCGAGCATTGGGGTTGCCGGTGGGCCACGTCGAGGCTGGGCTTCGCAGCGGTAGAATCATGCACCCATTCCCAGAAGAAATTGACCGCAGAATAGTTGCCAAAATTGCACGGGTACACTACTCACCAACCAAACGTGCGGTTGATGATCTTAAAAAAGAGAGCACAAAGGGCGAGATTATTAACACGCAGCTAAATACATCTAAGGACGCGTTGGATCAATCTGAAGACTACGTAACCAATGATTTTAAAAAACTTAAGCTACCTACAAAATACGGCTTAGTATCGATACATCGCACCGAACTTTTAGAGCGCAAAGCTGAGCTTAAGCAAATTTTAGAAGCCATATACAGTTACAGTTTAAAATCTGCCTTGCCGCTAGTTTTCGTAGACCATTCTACTACCGAAGAAAAGATTAAAACACTCGGGTTTAATAAATACCTGCAAGGCAAAAATATCGTGCGAATCCCAAAACAACCGTACTTTGACTTCATGCAGATTGTAAAAAATGCCGAGTTCATCGTTACCGACAGTGGTGGCTTACAAGAAGATGCATTTTTTGTTGGTGTGCCGACGATGATCCACCGGCTCGCAACCGAACGCCAAGAAGGCCTTGGCTATAACGTACAACTTTCTGGATTGGACATTAAAAAGGTGATCGACTTTTTGAACAATCCACCTAAAAAAGATCAGTTTAAAGCCGTAGACCAAAAACTATCACCGTCACAAATCGTGATTAGTCATCTACGTAAAAGTAAATTTATTAGCTAATTTTTTCGTATATCTGTTGAGCGCTTTGCTGCCAAGAAACAGGTTTATATTTTTTGGCAATTTTTTCTTCGCGCTTTTTAACTTCACTAGGGTGCGATGCGAAATATGCGATTTTTTCCATACACTCCCGTGAATCAAAAGGAGAGAAATATTCTGTGAAATCTTGCCCCACCTCCGGCAAAGAGCTAGCATCTGAACTTAAGCAAAGTTTGCCATAGTGCAACGATTCATCAACTGGCAAGCCCCAACCTTCGTAAAAACTTGGCTGCACCGTAAACATGCAGTTTTTAAAAACCCATGCCAGACCCTTGTCGTCGATACTGTCAAAGTGTAAAATTAGATCTTTCACCTCCGGATCTTTGCTAATGATGTGTTGGATGTCGTTAACCAACCATCCGGTGCGACCAACCAAAACAATCGGCGGCAGCTTTATGCCCTCGCGCACAGCCTGTTTGTAGGCATAATAAAGAATTGTGTAATTTTTGCGGACTTCGAACGTACCTACGCAAAGAAGAAAATCTTTTATTTTACCGAGCTCAGCCGGTCGAACAGGATTTTTTACGATGTTAAAATCACCGCCTTCGTGAATAACTTCAATCGATGGCGGAACAATGCGACGCGATTCGCAAAATTCCAAAAGATCATTTTTAGTAGACTTAGAAACCGCCAGAATTTTATCGGCAGCAGGCATCAATCGAGAATAGTATGTACTGAAATGATCAGTATCCCATTGCTTGACATAGTTTGGTCGAACAATTGGAATTATGTCATGAACCAAGTAAGTCAGCTTAACGCCAGCGTTCTTTTTGAGCTCGATTAAGTTATCCAAAAAACCGACGTCGCTAAAGGTAGCAGCTACAAAAACTGTATCGCCAGCAATAAACGGATGAGGTACAACTAGTCGACTTGCCGCATCGTTAATCATTAAGTTCTTCTTAATAAAAGTCCTGACCTTACGTGGCGCAATTTTTTTAGCCATTGGTAGTATTTTATTGAGTAGCGAAACGTTCCTGGGCGCACTAGATTTTTTTATTCCACCATAGCCGTCGGCAAAAATATGCAAGGTTTCCGCTGGTAGTTCATTAAAAGCGCGCGCTGACTGATTATACGAGAAAAATTTTACCCTTGGTAATTTAGCTAGATGTTTTGCGACATTATATTCAAGTCGCTCAATTCCGGTAAAACGCCCCTCCCAGTTAAGAAGGTGAGTTAGGTCAACCCAAATTGTACTTTTATTGCTCATAGCTCAGTAACTTCTCTAGTTTTTCACCTTTTTTAATTCCGCCGGCTAGCTTACTGCGCGACAATGTATCATTAGTGTTAGTTTTTTCTATCAAGTGCTGAAGTTTTTCAACATAATACTCATGTAAAATCTTGTCGTCGATAAACTTCTTGCCGGTCAGGCCGATCTGCTCACGCAGTTTATCGTCTTTTACAATTTTCGCCAAAGCTTCGGCAACCTGATTTTGAGATTCAACTTTAATAACGCAATCGTCCGGTAGCTCGGAATACCAACCGATATTTCGCACGATCGAAGGAATTCCAAAGCGCATAGCCTCTAGTGTCACAGAGGAGCTTTCGCCTCGATATTCGTTACGGAAATTTATAATAACATCAACATGCTGCATCCGAGTCTGATATTCCTGATCGGTTAAGTTCGTTGTCAGGCGAATATTATCCACCGACTCTAACCGTTCTAACAGACCAGCCTCAGCAAAGTTAAAGCCAAAAACATCAAAAATGCAGTTTTTAAATCGTTGATCGTTAGCTAAATCCTCGATCATAGTCAAACCTTTTACTCCAGCTAACATTCCGGCAACGCCAATATGAATCTGGTTAACTTTGCGCTCATGCACGTTAAAGCCAGGGTTTTGGTAGGGGAGATCGGCGCGCACAAGCTCAACTTTGCCTTCAAGCAAATCATTAACTGCGTTCTTAGCGTAATCCGAATGCACTATTAATCCTAGCTGCGAGTTAGCAATAGACGTAACATAGCTACTTAATTCATTTTTTACCAAAGCGTTTAATTTTTCTTCTAGCTCAACTCGCCTCTTATCCATAACGCCTTCTTCGCGCAAAAAGCGGTAAACATTGAACATGTGTGTGTCATGAATTATAGCAATTCCTGGCAGCGCCAAAGCGTGCTGGGTAATTATTAAGTGATTTTCGCTATTTCCCATGTGGTAAACGACCGCGTCATATTCACGATAACGCTTGGCGTTAAAGAACTTAACAGGGTAACAGTCCGCCACGTATTTTAAATAGTTAGGACGAATATCTCGATCATCTACAATACTAGCTTCCAAATAGTAATCAATATCAAAGGCGCGGCTCAACGCTGGGTGCATTTGTCCTAACATTTTACCCGGACCGGAGTATCCAGAAGGCGTTGGTCCTAAAATTGCAATTTTTGGCTTAACGATTCCGCGAGCTGGTTTTAAGTTGGCAATCGCGGCATCAAAACGCTGAGCGACATTGTTCCAAGTAAAGTCCGCTTTTATTCGCTGATATTCCTTTTTCATTTCAGCGCTTAGTCCAATCGTTTGAGCTTTTTCAATCGCCACTGTGATACTCTCTGTACTATAAGGGTCGGCGTAATAAAAACCATCATGGGAAATCTCTTTAAAAACTGGGATATCAGAGCAAACTACAGGCTTGCCATGCATAACCGCCTCAAGCATCGGCAGGCCCAAACCTTCGCTTTCAGATGCGAACAATACGCTTTGGCAGTTTTCAAATAGCCAAACTAACTCGGGGTCCTGGACATTACCGGTGAATTTAATACTACCAACGATGCGACGTAGCTCTTGTTGTTCAAAATCGGTATAAAAAGAGGTAGTAACAAGATCAACATCTTGCCCAGTTTTTTCTAGATATTTTGCAAACGCGGCGGCAGAGCGCTGATTATTCTTGCGTAAATCATTCCCCGTCGGCATTAAAACAAACGGTTTTTTAAACTGTTTGCCATAGCTTTTGCTTGGCTCAACATCTATAACAGCGGCGCCGTTAATTGCACTAACACGCGAGCCCTCAATCCCCAAATGCGTAAGCATATCATCGCGCACCGATTCGGATACTGTAAAAATATGGTCAGCCTGCATGATCATCTTGAATTGAGCCAAGTAGTCTTCGACACGCATGCTAGAAAAATATTTATCAGAATAAAGTAGCGGAATAATATCATGCATTAAAATTGTGTTTATAGTTCCGCTAGGGAAGACCGAACAAGCCGGCCACAAAAATAAAGCTGGAATATAAAAGATTGTGTTTTCGGGGTCAAACTGATTTTTTAACACAAATTCATCAAGTAACTGCTTATTAGGCTCTTGAAGTAGATGCACTTTTTTGACATCGCTCGGAATCAGCAGCGCAATATCATGCTGCACGAAATTCGGCATTTCTTTTACAATTAGCTTACGCATAACCGGATTTTTAGGAAGGTTAGTGTTAAAAATTAAATGAATCTCACCCTTGTAAAACTTATGCAAAGCATTTAAAAGTTTAAAAGTAGATTTGCCCATTCCTCTATCCCAGGCGCTACTTTGCAAAACTTGAGCATCAACTAAAATCGTTTTTTTCATATTACTTCACCACTTTTTTAACTGATTTTTTAGCCTTTGACCAACCTCGCCACAAAACCCTACCACCAAGTAAGAAACTATTAAAAGCAGTTTTGTAGGCGATCATTGGAATCCGATAAGCTAAGTTTGCTTTTGGAATTACGTAGTACGCTTTTAGATCTACACTTTGGGCAATTTTAAGCAAATCGGCTCTTGAATGTGACTTTTCAACTAAGTTCAGCTCGTCGTCTGCAACAAGACCAACGCTCGGCTTATTAAGTTTTTTTAGGTTGTTGGTTATTTTGCTGTCAACTTTGTGGATAATCTCGTGCATTAAAAGCTTAACGCCGCGACCCCGCAAAAATCCAATCTCTGCATGCAGTCTTGCATTGTCGCGGTTAAGCCTAGAGATTTCAAATTCTAATTTTAAATTTCTCGACTCTAAACGTTTAATCTTTTCATCTTCTGACATTACTTGTCTCCGGTAATTTTTACAGAAATTGACGGGGTAATATGATAGGCCGTTTTCTCGGGATTGAAGCTGTTAAACTGAGCCGCCTCAACCCACCAATCACAAACTGTAATTTTATCAGCTTCCTCGATTGTGGCATCAACATAGTGCCTGCCGTCAGCTAAAATATTTGGAGCTTGCCAAGTGATTTTAAACGATTCACCCTGCTTAAGAAGCCCGAGTTTTTTACCCTTAATAAAGGTGTTGGTTCCAAACAAACGGTTATCAGCGCTGTCTTTGATCGAAAAACCGACCACGGGGTTTTCTATATCTTGGTTAGCCGTAACTTGCATCTCTACTATAATTGTCTTTTGCTCGGGAGTTAATTTTTTGTCGGCAACTTTTACCCAATCTACAATTGCTTTTTTATTGCCCCAGCGAGTCGCAGACTTGTCCTCGCTAATTGCAGCCTCGGCCTCTTCGTTGAACAGGCGAGTATAAGATTCAGCAATGTCGCTTGGTTTACCCTTTTTAACTAATTTGCTTTGGTCAATCAAGATCGCACGGTCGCAATATTCGCGTACAGCACCCATATCGTGCGTAACAAAAATAACAGTTTTTTTGTTCTTTTTAAGTAAATGAAAATATTCAAAACATTTACGCTGAAAAGACGCGTCACCCACAGCCAACACTTCGTCAACCAGCAAAATATCAGCGTCAGCAATAATTGCAACCGAAAAGGCCAATCGGACTTGCATACCGGACGAGTAGTTTTTAAGCTTTTGGTCCATGAACTTCTCGAGCTCAGCGAAATCAACAATGCGATCATATCTCTGATCAATTTCAGACTTAGAGAATCCAAGAAGAGCCCCATTTAAATAAACATTCTCGCGACCAGTGAGTTCTGGGTTAAAACCAACTCCGAGCTCAATAAATGGCACCAGTTTGCCGCGCACGCTAACCTGGCCCTTGGTTGGTTGGTAAATTCCGGCCAGCATTTTAAGCATTGTGCTTTTACCGCTGCCGTTGCGACCAACAATTCCAAAAAATTCGCCCTTTTTTACATCAAAGCTAATGTCGCGAAGTGCGTGCTGGATCTCTTTTTTGCTGTTTAGCCTGCTTCTAAACAAACTAGTAAACGTCGATTTTATGGATTTATGCTTTTCGTGAGGCAGTAAAAAGTTTTTATAGACACTTTTTACTTCAATGGCTAGATCATCATTCATTAAATATCCTCCGCAAAATATGGCGAGCGTTTTTTAAAGTATGCGGCCGAGACCAGGGCCACAGTCGCCACGATTGCAAGTGGAATCAAACGTGCCCACTCACTACCGCAAACAGCTGCAATTGTTTGGGTTTGATCTGTAATTAATATAAATCGCAAATCCTGAATAATTTGCGCAATCGGGTTCATCAAAACAATTGATTGCAACGTAGCAGGAACATAAGGTGTAAGGGGATACAGAATCGGTGTAGCGTAAAATGCACCTTGCATTATTACTTCCCAAATATAATTAACATCGCGGAATCGCACAAACATCGAGCTTAATAAAAATGCTGCCGATAAGGCGAATATGAACAGCTCACCGATTAACAAGGGCACAAAAATCAACAAGCCTACCTGTGTGTCGGCTCCGTTAAGCGCCATAAAAACACCAACCACAATCAGGTTGATCGCCAAGTTAATTAGCGCCGAGAGCGATCCAGATAAAACAACTACATATTTGGGAAAATTAATTTTGCGCAATACATCGCCGCGATCGACCACAGCCTTAACGCCATTGTTGGTCACTTCGGCAAAGTAGTTCCAAATTACAATCCCCAAAAGCAAGTAAACCGGAAAATGTGGTACATCTGCGCCAACTTTTAAGAATCTGACAAACACCACATACAAAATTAAGAAAATTGCCAACGGTCTAAGGAGCGACCACAAATACCCCAAAAAAGAGCCTTGGTATCGCAGTTTGAAATCTGTTATTACAAGTTGGCGCAGCAAAATTGCTGAATAGCGGTATTTTTGTAAAATCTTATTCACGTCAGATTATATTATACCCCGAGTTAAGGTTATTGGAAATTATTACAAGCGAATATATTTTGGCGGCACTTTATTTACAATTTAACTTGATTAAATAGGGAAGCGAGCACTGCTGCACTTTTGTCCCAAGAAAATTTACTGGCTTGTTTTTTTGCTTTTTGTGAGTAATTTGTGCGTTCTGTATCGTTCATATCTAAAACTTTTTGCAACGCTGTCGCAATTGAATCAATATTTTTGTAATCGCAGTAAAATCCGACTTCCCCCGCGACCTCTTTAAATTGTGGGATATTACTGACCACAGTTGGCTTGCCCATAGTTAAAGACTCTAGCGCAGGCATTCCGAAGCCTTCGTAAATTGACGGCATGGTTAATCCAAGCGAGCCCTGCAATAGTTTTGCGGCATCCTCATCATCTACATACGTTTTAGGCTTTATCACCTTGCGACCTTTTTTATTTTGCTCATCAATCATTTTAAAGACTTTTTCGTTGAGCCAGCCATCGCCGCCGACCAAAAATAAGCCAACATCTTTAGGTAGCTTTTCAATCGCCCCAATTAATCTCTCGATATTTTTGCGAGGCTCGATATTACTAATAAATAGAAAATACTTGTCCCCAAAAACGCCGTACTTTTGCTGGGTTTGCTTAACCTCTTCGACAGAATAGGTCTTAGAATAAGCACTGGTATCAGCTGCGTTATAAACAACCTTTACTTTGCTTTCTGGAACATTAAATTCACTAATTATTTCGCGACGTGAAGTCTCGGATACCGCGATGACATAATCGGTTTGGCGAATATAGCGGGGGACATTTTTTGCTAGCATTTTTTGATTATCAGGTTGAACAAGCTCGGGGTGGGTCGCAAAACAAATATCATGGATATAAGTAAAAGATTTTGAAGATTTTGTAAGTGGCCAGTTGAAAAAGTTACCAAAAAAATAAATACCTCTACCAAGTAGTAAATCCATCGGTGGCAACAAGCCGCGTCTACCTAAACCGTTCATTATTCGAAACTTCATAGGTATAGCTTTGCGAGAGCAATTCTGCAGACCAGGCCAGCGATCCAAAAGGTGAAGACGATTTTTTGGCGCAACTAAAATCAGTTCATAATTTTTCATGATTTCTTTGTTAGCAGCCATCGCGGCAACAATACCGGCAAGCGCGTGGGGAACTCCGCTCATTTGCTTATCAACAAGAGGAACCGCCTCTATAAAGATTTTTGTCTTGCTCATGGATTAATTGTATACTATAAAAAGTGAAAATTGCCATTGACGCACGAATTATAAATTCAACCACCGGTCGATACGTTGAGCGGCTTATAAATTATCTCGAAGACTTAAAGCCTCATCACGAATTCTTGATCTTGGTTCGCGAAAGAGACAAGGACTACTACAAACCAAAGACCAAAAATTTTAAAATCGTAATCGCTGATTTTGAGGACTACAGTTTTGGTGAGCAAATAGGTTTTGCGAAACTGTTGCAAAAATTAAAACCCGATCTTGTCCATTTCTGTATGCCACAACAGCCGCTTTTGTTCACCCGTCCTGCTGTCACTACAGTTCATGATTTAAACTTGTTACGCATTACCAAAAACGATATGAATCCGGTCGAACTAGCCACTAAAAAGCTTATATTTCGTGGACTTTTATTGGCAGTTGCCAAACGCTCCAAACAGATACTTACTCCGACCAAATTCACCAAGAATGACCTTGTAAATTTTAGTCATATAAACCCAGACAAGGTAACGGTAACATATGAAGGCTCTTTAGAAGTTATTTCCGAACAGCAAGAGGTTCAAGAACTTAAAGGGAAAAAGTTTATAATGTACTTGGGCAGAGCGGAGCCGTACAAGAATAATCGCCGTTTAATTAAAGCTCATCAAAAACTTCTGCAAGAACACCCCGATTTACATTTGGCTATTGCCGGCAAGATAGACGAGCTGCGTCAAGCAGACAAAGACTGGGTTGAACAAAACCAGTACAAAAACGTGCATTTTTTAGGTTTCGTAAGTGACTCGGCTGCCGCCTGGCTATATAGCAATTGCAGGGCTTACGTTTTTGCGTCCTTTATGGAAGGCTTCGGGTTACCAGCTCTAGATGCTATGGCATACGGAGCGCCAGTGGCTAGTAGTAGCGCCAGCTGTTTGCCTGAGGTTTACCAAGATGCGGCTCATTACTTTAACCCACATAGTACAGATGATATTGCTCGGGCCGTTAATGATATTCTGACGAATAAAAAACTTCGAGACACGCTAAGTAAAAAGGGTATACTGCAGCAAAAAAAATATTCCTGGAAAAAAATGGCAACCGAAACTCTGCAGGTTTATAATAAAGTCCTTGAAAAATAAATTAACAGATGTCAATCTGTTAGCCCAAAATAGAGAAGTGGCAGTAGGGAGCTACAACAAGTCTGATGTATATTTTTACAACACATAGTTTTCCACAATAAAAGTGCGTCTGAGAATTTGGTTCAGACGCACTTTTATTTTCACGCCCCACTACCCTTACTTGTTTCGTATATAATTTGCTTTTTTGTAAAAAAATTCTAAAATATATTTTTTAAGCAAGGCTAATTACTAAATGACGGTCTCTCCCCTCCCCTTGGGATTCGCTCTGAAGATTTGAGAACTCTGCAACTACTCGATGGGCAGTCCGACGATCCGCTGGGCTCATAGGGCGCAAATGCATATCTTCTCCACTATCCATGACTTGCCTACACCAATCCTTAACCTGGTCAGCCACGCGCTCAGCTCGATGTTTCTTGTAGTTGGCAACATCAATATTCACGCGGTTCAGCTCAGCATTTTCATTTTTTAGGCTTTGTGAAAGCAAAAATTGTAAACTGCGCAAAGTCTCTCCGCGCTGTCCAATTAAAAAACCGTTAAGGTGCGTCGATGGAACGCTAAGCTCAATCACATCTTCCTCAAGATGAACAGATACAACCGTGTTTAGCCCAAAAAACGAAAGTAAATCTTCTAGATATTTCTTTGCAAATTCAACTGAAGCATTAGCGTCCATTACTTTCTCCTTTTCTTTTTGCTTTTCTTCCCTTCCACAATCTCGGCCGTTTGAGCGTTTTCGGCACGTGCTTTAGTTTTATTGCTAATCTTATCTAGTTCTGTTTCGTCTTTCTTAAGAACAAGGTACTGCTGTAGCACGGCAACAAGGCTGGTAATCATCAGATAAAGAACTAGGGCTCCAGCCAAGTAAATTGCAACCATAAAAGTTAAGACTGGGAACAACCACGACATCTTGTTAGTCACAAGCGCGCTCATCTCTGCTTGATCAACTTGCTTGCCAGCAGCTTGTTCTTTTAGTAAATCGCGAAGTTTTTTCTTTTCTTTAGGAGCCGGTAAAAGCTGTTTTGATTGGAAATACTGCAGTATTGCCGCAATAATTGCCATAATTAGCAGAGGCCAGTAAATTACACCGCTTCCTGGCTCAATTGCGTGCTTAGTTAGATCTATCAATCCAAGCAACGACGCTTGAAAACCGTCAGAAATTGCAGACTGTACGGCTGGTAACTGATCAAGAATATGGTAAGTATACTTATCGATGTTATCAGGGTTTTCTGTGATTAAACGAACAACTGCAAATAAGGAAATAAAGATGGGCAGCTGAACAAGCAACAGGCCGATTGATCCAAATGGATTGACGCCCTTTTCCTTGTACAGTTCCAACATAAGTTGGTTTTCTAGTTGCTTGTTTCCCTTGGTTTTTGCCTTAATTTTTGCAAGCTCTGGCTGCAATGCACGCATAACCTTTGTCTGATTAAGCTGCTTTTTGACAAGTGGCCACATTAACAAGCGAACTAAAATCGTGAAAATAATAAGGCTTACACCAAAATCGTGACCTGGCAAAACCCCGTAAATAAACACTAGGATGTTAAAAATTGGTTGAACTAAAATTATGTCGAATATACTCATACTGAAATCTATAATATCAGATAACAAATGGATTACTAGTTTTACAAAATGATAACTAGTTTAGTCCACCCAAACTTGGGCGGTAATTAAGACCCTTTTGATCTCGGCAGCAATTACGCTGTGATCCGCGTCAAAAAAAGCTGGGTCATAAACGCTAATCAAAATATCGTGCGCAGGTTTAATATGTTGCCACTCGGTTCGCAAAACTTCGTAAACTCGCCTGCGTACTCGGTTGCGTTTTGGCGAAGCCTTGATGACTTTTTTACTGATAACTACAGCTACTCGACTATTTTGGCGACGAGTATTTAGCGTAACACGAACAGACAGACTTTTTGATCTGTAAGTTTTACCATGACTAAACAAAAATTTCAGCGATCCATAACCATGGAACCTGTACTTGCTTGCTAGCATATATTTAGTTTAACAATTACTTGTTAGAAACGGCGATTTTTGCGCGACCTTTAATGCGACGACGCTTAAGAACGGCTTGGCCGTCTTTAGTAGCCATGCGAGCGCGAAAACCGTGAACTTTAACGCGACGAGCTTTTTTTGGCTGGTGAGTTCGTTTTGGCATGTTTTAATATCCTTTTCTGTGCTTGGGTAAACAAACTTTTACAAATACTACCCACAATATTGCCAGATTTTTCCACAATTATCAATAGGTTATCCACATATTCACAGATGTGACGCTCGCCTGTGCATAACTCGCCAATCTTGACACCGTGCAAACTTTCATTGCTTATGGTTGTGGAAAACAGGCTTATGGGGTTATAGTTTTAATAACGCTTTAAAACAAAGTGGAGGGGAATGAAAAACGCACTGTGGCAAACCGTTTTAGGTGAAATTGAGTTAAGCGTGTCGCGCGCCAACTTTATTACTTGGTTCAAAACATCAGAGATGCTTTCTAACGAGGGTGGCGAGATTGTCATTGGGGTTGTGAACATCTTTGCAAAAGAACAAATGGAGGCTAGATTTAACAGCCTAATTTTGGACGTTTTGCAAAAAAATGGAGTCGAAGTAAATAAAGTTAGCTACACCATAATCTCTGAGACAAAACGGAAAAAAGCCGTAGCTCAAACCGAGAAACCACTACTCATGCAGGCTCCAGTTGTAGCCGAAACTCGCGCAGAGTCCACCACTTTTACTAGTAGCCAAAACGGGAGTTCGGGTCTTAACCCTAAATACAACTTTGAAAATTTTATCGTTGGATCAAGCAACGAACTCGCCTACACTGCTTGTCAAGCGGTAGCGGCCACTCCAGGCACAAAATACAACCCTCTATTTTTATACGGGGGTGTGGGACTAGGCAAAACCCACTTAATACAAGCTGTTGGCAATGAAATCTGCCGCAAAAACCCTGGTACACGCGTACTTTACATTTCGAGTGAGACTTTCGTTAATGAATTTTTGGACAGCATTAGGTTCAAAAAGAAGGGTTTCTCTAACCGATATCGCAATGTTGACCTATTGATAATCGACGATATTCAGTTTATAGCCGGCAAAGAGCGTACACAGGAAGAGTTTTTTCACACCTTTAACGCATTGCACCAGGCAAACAAACAGATTATCATCAGTTCCGACAAGCCGCCTAAAGCAATCCCTACATTAGAAGATCGCTTACGCTCGCGCTTTGAATGGGGTATGGCGATCGACATCCAATCGCCGGATTTCGAAACACGTTGCGCAATTTTACAAACCAAAGCTAGCCAAAGTAATGTTAGTCTACCCCGCGATACCGTGGAGTATTTGGCCGCCAACATTCAAAACAACGTCCGCGAGCTGGAGGGCGCCCTAAACCAGCTGATCGCACACTGCGAGCTTCAACGCTTAGAGCCGAATGTAGATACTGCCAAAGCTTTATTTAGCAGCGCGCGCACGACTCGCCCACACCACGTAACCGCCAGGCAAATCATAGAAAAAACTGCAAAGCACTTCCAGATCGAATCTGCGGACATAACTAGCCCTAAACGTGACAAACACATTGTTGTGCCACGGCAGATCGCCATGTATCTTTTACGCAGTGAGCTGCACTTGAGTTTCCCTAAAATCGCATCGGAACTAGGTCGCAAAGATCACACTACTGCGATTCATTCGGTCGAAAAAATCCAAAAAGCTTCAAAGCTTGATTATGTAATTCGGCAACAAATCACCGAGATTAGGGACAAATTGTATGCGTAGTGTGCAAAACCTGTTCAAAAACTATGGAAACTTGGTGGGGTGTTCATCCACAAGTTCCACAACCCACCACAACCCTACTAGCACCAAACACATAAACACCCACATAATTCACACACAACTTACACACGTTTGCACACAATTTTTACACAGCCTTGGGCGAACTTTAACAGATAAAGTTCAGGGTTTTTACCCACTTTGCACACGCCCTATTACTACTATTACTACTTATATATAAATATAATAAGAAAGAAGAAAGAATGAAGCTTACAGTCACACAAGAAAACCTAAGCAAAGCTTTGCAAACTGTCGGCAGAGTTGCTTCGGGTAAAACACCCCTACCTATTTTGAACAATATTTTGCTTCGAACTCAAAATAATCGTCTACTACTTGCGGCGACGAATCTGGAATTAGCCATAACACAACGTGTAGGAAGTAAAATTGAAACCGAGGGCAGCGTTACAGTTCCTGCAAAACTCACAACTGAATTTGTAATGAACTTGCCTAAAGGTAATGTTGAACTCGAGGCGGACGGTGCAAAACTTCACATTAAGTGCGGCGCCTATAAATCTACGATCAACGGCATGACTCCTGATGAATTTCCAGAATTACCCACAATTGAGGAAAAGAACGTTTTAAGTGTTCCGGCTGGGGATTTAAAACGTGCAATTCAGCAAACAGTGGTTGTAGCATCGGCCGACGACACCCGCCCAGTATTAACTGGTGTTTACTGTCACAGCTTTGAGGGAAGTATTTATTTTGCAGCAACAGATGGCTACAGATTGGCTGAGCGAAAGTTAATCAGTTCTCCACTAGAGATTAGCGCGATTATTCCAGTTGTAGCTATGAATGATGTAATTAGAATTATGAGTGACGATGGCGCAGATGTTAAGTTCGTGTTCGGAGAAAACCAGGTAAGAATTTTACTAGATGATGTGGAGATAACTTCACGTTTAATAGACGGTACGTTCCCCGACTATCGCGCGCTTATTCCAAGCGAAAGCGAGAGTAAAGTAACCTTACCCAAGGATGAGTTCACGCGAATTACTAAAGTCGCAAGCTTATTTGCGCGAGAATCTGGCGGCAGTGTAACCTTGAAAGCTGAATCTGATAAATTAAGTATTCATTCGATCGCCTCACAACTAGGTGAGAATACGAGTGAGGCTGAGGCAAAAGTCAGTGCCGAAGGTAGCGTAACACTTAACTCACGCTATCTGCTCGAAGCGCTGGGGTGTGTAGACGCTAAGACCGTGGAGTTTCGCTTTAGCGGAAAATTGGCGCCCTGCATAGTAACCGCCGCAGACAACCCCGACGCGGGCTATAAACACGTTATAATGCCGCTTAAAAGCTAATGTTTGGTTCGGTTTCGCTGCACAATTTTAGATCATACACAAACTACGACGTCGAGTTTTCGCCGGGCGTAACTGTTATTGTTGGACCAAATGGTAGTGGAAAAACCAATCTACTAGAGGCGCTTTATGTGCTTTCGGCTGGAAGTTCCTTTAGGGGTGTGGATCGAGATATGATTAGGCATGGAGAGCCTTGGTTGAAAATCGAAGGAGTATATAACGATCAAAAACGCACAATTGTTTACAAAGTTCAGCCTGAAAAACTCGAAAAACAGTTTGATATTGATGGATCTAAAAAAGCTCGACTAACCCACCAGTACAAATTACCCGTAGTTTTGTTTGAGCCAGATCATTTGCGGCTTTTGCGCTCCTCGCCTACTGGGCGCCGTGATTTTTTAGACAACCTGCTTGCGCGAATTCACCCTGATTTTACCTGGACAAAACATCAATACGAACGGGTTTTACAACAGCGCAACTCGTTGCTTAAAAATAAATTCGGCTTGAGCCAGGTCGAAGATCAACTTTTTGCATGGGATGTTCGCCTAGCTGATTTGGGAGCTGTGATTGTAGAGCGACGCGTATCGCTGATTAACGATTTAAATAAAGTCTTTGGAGAAGTTTATTCTTCGATCGCGGGCGTAAAAACTGATTTACAAATTGAATACAAAAGTTCACTACCTGCCGAAAATTATCAAGCAAACCTGCTGAATGCGTTGTCGCGCAATGCGGCAAGCGACTTACATCGCGGTTTTACGTCGTTTGGACCCCACCGTGACGATTTTGCGGTAAAAATCAATAACAAGCCCGCTGCGGCTGCTGCGTCGCGTGGTGAGGTTCGTAGCATGCTTTTAGCGCTTAAAATAATTGAACTCAAGCTTTTAGCCAAGCAAAACGAAAATCCGCCAATACTATTGCTCGACGACGTGTTTTCGGAGCTCGATAGCACTCGCCGTAGAGCTTTGACGGATATTACCAAGACTTACCAAACGTTTATAACTACCACGGATGCTGATGTCGTTGAGAAAAGTTTTTTGGCAGAACATAAAATAATTAGCACCGAAAAGTTGCAAGCTTAACCAAAGTATGTTAAAAGTATGGTGTCCGTAAAAATCCTAAGCCCGTAAGGAGTGGTTAAGATTAAGCGCACAATTGCGCTCGCCTGTTCGATGCTGATGCTGGCTGCTGGTGCGGCCTGCACTCGTAGTGACGAGCCGGCGAAGCACACCGTTAAGATCGATAAGAGTGGCACGTACACTCTCGGCGAACTTACCGTACATGTGCCGGATGGCGCGGTTAAGGTTGGCACACGCCTGACCATGATCGAGCCTAAGAGCTACAAGCCGGCTTCGAGCCTGTTCAAGGCTTCGAGCACGTTCGACCTCAGTTTTGAGGGCGGAGCACAACCGCTTAAACCGCTTACGATCGAGCTGAAGCTGCAGGGCAAGTTTTTGCCCGCTGGCGTTCGGCCAGATCAAGCGCTGCTCTACACTCCCGCGCCCAATGGCGATGGCTGGCGGCTTTTGCCGGCAATCGTCGAGGGTGACGTGCTCAAGGCGCAAGTTCCGCATCTGTCGCCCAAGACAGTGTCATACTTGCTCGACGAGCCACTGCGCGGAATCGTCAGCCCGTCTCTGCTAGGTACGCCGCAAGATGGTGACTGTAAAACCGAGGTCAAGACCAACGAGCTCGGCAAGGTCAAAATCAGCGGTATGACAGGCTGGTCGACGACCAAACCCGACAGTCCGATTCGAGCCTGCCTGAACGCCGCCGGCAAAACAGCGATGCTCAGCGTTAGTAATCGCGTCGAGTACATTTTGTCGGTTGCAGCCACGAAGGGTGTTAAGTTCGATGTTGGCGGCGAGACCACCGACGACGAGCGCTACACCATTGAGCTGGCAAAGCAGCTGTTCAACAACAAGGCAACTCAGGCATTTTTGCCGCGACGAGCCGTGCTTGATGCGCAGTTAACGGCCAGTAATCTGCCGGCAACTGTGGAGTTGCGAGCTGAGCCTAACGTGTTTTTGGCCGAAGCTATTTGGGGATCGCTGAAGTTCTTGGCTAGTATTGCCACCGGCGAGGACCTAACAACTTCGGTCAAGCGAGCCAGGGCGCTGCTCGACATCCAAGATGTCGTGAGTTGCCTGGGTAACGCTGCCAAGCTCGGCAAAGACATCGCCAAAATGAGCTTCTACGATTTTTACGAAATCGTGGCAAGCAAATGCGGCGAAACCGTGTTGAGGGTAATGGGCGGCTTCGCCGATCCAATGACCTTCACCGAAAAGTTCTTTGGCCGCTTTTTTGCCGTCGTCGAGGGTGTAAAACTCGGATGGACAACGGTGATGAGCGCGCTGGAGGGGGTGCGGATGCAGATCGTCGGGACTTTGCAAATCAAAGTAACTCGAATTGTACCATGTTTGACTGCAAAAGAGGTTAAGGCGATTGCTCAACTTCCAGGTAATGCTGAAGTTTTTCGGGTTTGGTGCAGCGACAACTGGATAGTTGCCGACGCCAACTCTTACCTCGAGGATTATGGTACTTGGGGAGACGGATATTCCATTGCTCTTGAATGGAAGGATGGTAGATGGGTCTACTATATGGGGGGGTCGAGTGGATTAACGGGCGATAGTTACGTTTGTCGTAATATCAGTCCTGACCTCCGAAGAAAAATTTGTACTATGCTTCCAGCATAGGGATAAGGGGTACGTGGCCAAAGCCACCTCTGCCCCTTCTATTCTTAGAAATTATAAATCGATCTGGTATACTGCATCATTACTGGATTGTAGTTCATCTGATGAGTAATAGATCTCCTTTTTTGAGGGAGATAGTGAAAGCGGCGCACTCCAACCCAAGCTGCCCTCCACTTTCGCCAACAGATTCCATGTTGGCGTTTCGTTTAGCGTAATTTTCCATATTCCTTGGTCTAGAAAATATATCAATGTTTGTTCGTCGAGCCACTTTATACTTTGTGGATGAGTTGTATAACTTAGGTAGAGTTGTCTAATCGAAGATGTATTTATATCCATTATATAAATACCATCGCCTGCACTAAAGGCGAGTTTCTGGCCATCGGGCGACCAAGTCGCCCCGTCGATTACGTAGTTTTTCAACGCATCACTTTGCTTTTGAAGCCTTTCGTTTCCGGAATAAATTTCGGGAGTTGCGTTACTCAATTCGGATTGCGCCTGCCCTTCTTCGCCTTCAGTCTCATCCACAAACACGCCTGTTTCAAAGACGACAAATTGATTATTTGGACCAAGTGATAATTGCGGTTGAAGGAATCTAACAGGAACTTCGACCACAGGAGCCGCTGTGATTGTAGGCCTTATGTAGACGACCTTTTGTTCTATGTAAGCCAGTGAATCACCTAAAAACGAGATCGTACCTGGGTTAGTGATTTTATAGCCTAGAGGAGAAATTGTCCCAAAGTCGTAATAGTGGCTTTTATTAGCTGTATCAGTTAATATGGCTTGATCGGCGTTTGCCCAATATGCTTGAGAGTATGATCCCTGAGACAACTCTTTAAGGTACTTCTCGCCAAAAGTTAATCTATCTAATTGATTAACGTCCTTGCGTATAAAATTCAAAAAGTTTTCATCTGCAAAAATGTATTTTGAGGAATAGGGTGCTATTTTTTTTGGAGACTTTACATCAACTAAATCGAGTGTTAGGTCTACAGGGGTACCTTGTTTTAACGTAAAAATCGATCGCGTCTCTTTTTGGTTATCGGTAACAACTACCGAGTATATACCTGGCTTAAGTCGGGTGCTGTATGGCGCGTTTTTAGAGTCAACAACCTGGTTTTGCAATGTGTAGATAGATACCTTGGCGTTTTGGCTATTGCTTTTTATGTTCACTTGTTCTGTGGTGAAAAAGTTATATGCGAAAAAACCGATTGCTACAAGGACCACTGCTACGATGACGAAAATTATTATTTTTCTTCTCATTTTTTACTCCGGTAATGTTTGGTAAGAAGCTTTTAATGCCGGCTGAGGATCGAGTAAAGGGCCGTGTGTTCCACCGCTATTTCTCGGGAATCCCGTTTGGATCGGACTGACGTCTATGTGCAAGTGTGGTGGGAAGCAACCGTGCGGGTCGCCAATTTCGCCAATAATATCGCCCGCATTCACAATTGTGTCTTCGGTAGGCCTGCCTTGCTGCCCCATATGGGTTGTGTAGTATGTGTTACCGTCGCCGCCAAGAGCTGGGTCGCTAAATATTGTTACACTTGGGCTAAAGCAGCTAATCTCTGAGTTCGCCCTAATAACTCTGCCGGGTCGTACGGCAACAACTTTAGTTCCAACTGGATCAAGAATGTCTGCTGCTAAGTAATCGTGGTGACAGAGGCCTTGTATTCTCACGACTGTTCCTAGCGCACCCATAGATGAAACTTTGTTAACACAATTAGGGTTCCAGCCACCTTTTTTGAGTTCTGTTTTTGTTGTGATTAGTGGGAATACGAAACCGTCTGGGCTTACACCTAAACCTGTTGGAGCACAAATTGCCGTACTGTCCGAGTTTTGAACCGATAAGTCCGTAGGTCCGGGCTCAGCGTTTTGGTCTGGTGCCCAGGAATAAAGCAGCTCATCACCATTAGTTTGACCACCCGTTCGTTGCTGAGCGAGCAAAGCTTCGACCGCCACTGGCGGGAACCCGGAAACGCGACCGCCATACTCTGCAGGTGTTCCTAATTGTGGCTGTTGCCAGCCTTGCTTAGGATCGTTATTTCGCTCAGTGTCTACGCCCGTCCATGGCGCTGGGCCAGATTCCATAACAACGGCAATAATACTTCTGTTTGATCTTGGATTGGTTACTAGAACTTTTCGTGGGGCTTCATTTAGCCAAGCAATTTGAGCCTGATCGGCCACTCTGGCGCTGCCGTCCCAGAACCATTCATGTGTAGTCCACCGCATTGTGATGTAGAAGTCACGGTAATTTTGGCCAAGTTTTGCAAACTTACCGTAAGCCATGCCCTCTCCGGTGGTTGTAAGATTGCCGTTTTCGTCTACTGGATCTTCATTGCCCATATAACCTTTGGTTGCCGGTAGCTTGAAGCCTTCAAGTTCCGATGTTTGCGGCGTGGCGCTGCACGAACCTTCCTCAAAAGCCGGCCCTCCCCTCTCTACAGTTTGAGGAGTGTTATAAGCACTGACTTCGCTGGCACCGTTCGCGATAAGTAGTGTTGCCGCCAGTAAAATTAGGATAAATCGTTTAGCTAAGTTGTTCATAAGTATTTGTAAGTTACGTATTTAGTAAGCAGTCCGTCGATTGTGGCATTATCGGCCCAGCAAACATCCTCTACGCCTTCTTGTTTTTCGGGGCAGGTTCCGTCGTTTTGTAGCATTTGCGGCGAAAGTTGGGTGTTTTGCAATGTGCCCAGAGGAATGCCCTGATTGTTATTTATGCCGCTAATACTGTTTGGATCGTTGGCCGCAGCCAGTGCTTTGCCTGCAAAAATTGTCGCTAGGTTGTCTGGAATTCTGGCTACTGCTCGGGCAATTCCCTTGGCAAAAGAGGCCATGTTTTGTGTTGAATCTATAGGCATTGGTGATCGCAAAACTGCTACACTCGCCAATGAACCTGGGGTATTTAAACTGAACATTCTTTCTTGCCATGGCAATGCGGCTAAGTTTTCTTTATCGGCCTGGGCGCGGTAGGCGTAGAGTTCTTGCAGTTCCTGCTCGCTTAAGTTGCCACAACCAAAGTTTTGTTCGCAGGTGGTTACGTATAGGTCTTGTGCGCCCGATACCATGCAGTTTAAGAAGTTGAATGACCTTAAAGACATATCACATTCGTTAATTAACATATCCGAAGACAATCCGAAGCTCGTGCCAATAACTTCGCTTAAAGGGCGTTCGGTTAAGAATGTTAGTAAATCTTGAACGGGTTGCGGACCGAAGTTTTTTAGTAAAAGTACTAAAGGAGAGTTGGCAATTATCTCCCCACCGATGTTGATTAGCGGGTTGTTTACCATTGTCGTAACCAACTGTTCAATTATCGAACCGAAGATCGGCAAGTCTCGGATTGCATTCCAGGCGGCAAAAATTCCAAAAGTATTTTGTAGTTCGGAGTTTTCGGTAAACCACGAATCCTTGAAGGTCTGCATTGGATTTTCGGCGGCGCTGTTAACTTTTTGGTAAGTTTCGAGCGGCTTACCCCTGCTGGTGTCGTCGTAGGATATATAGTTGTACGCTTGCGAGTCTTCCATATCAACAAAGTTTTTTGCCATGATGCCGGCCGATTTGTAGTTAACTTCCTCGGCTGTGCTCTGGCTGGTCCCTATCCACGACATCAAGAAAAGGCTTCCGGCTTGTTGGCGACGCATATTCACAGGGAGATCCTTGTAAGCAGGGTCTGTGCTGCCGTAATCTGTTACTGTTCCTACATCCAGCCAACCAAAAAGTGGCAAACTAGCTTGTGTTAGCTGGGTTGTTAGGTTGCTCCTTGATTTGTCGCGTAAAGTTGGAGCTTCGTAGTTGGTTTCGGGGCTTATTGTTTCAAGATTATCATTGAAGGCTTTTTGAGTTGCGGTTACTAGTGAACTCGATTCGTTCTCTTGTAAGGTTGAGTTTGCGGTTATGTCGGGCTGAACGTTCTCTTGGTTGCAAACTCCTGTGCCGAGCATACAGCCCATTGCGCTGCCAACGTTTGTGACCGTCGGTTGAGTTGTGGTCGAAACGCGATATTTGGCAACTTCGCTTAGCTGTTCGCCGCTTTGAGCTTCGTCGGCACCAGGAATGTTTAATCGTGGGTTTTGATAAAGAGCCTTGGCTGGTTGTGCAATTTTGCTATGCTGCGCCCAATCCCAAGAGTGCATTTCGTTTTGAATAACACCTCTCACCCCAGTGCTTTTGTTTAAAAGTGCCAATGCCTCAAGGTTTGTGTTTGCGTCGCCCAGGCCAATTCCACGGCTTACAACGCGTACGGTTCCGGCTTCGTTGCCTCTTTCAAATGCGAGCAAATACTTATCTTTTATAACTTCTTCGAAACCTAAATCGCGCATGGCGGTGTATAGCTGACCGGCTTTACCGCCAGCTTGCGGCAACCCGACCTCAATGCTAGCTTTAGATCCGCCGATTACATAGCCGGCTAAGATTGTGCGAGTTCTTAGCTCTACAATTGTTTTTATGGGTGAAAAGGCTTTGTCTGCCACAGATTTTGTTGCGATATCGCCTTTAAACGGCGACGCCAAGAACACTACTCCGAAAATAAGTAATAGTGGCGATAAAACGGCTACGGCTATAATTATGACTTTATGGCTTTTTATTGTCTCTAAAAGTGATCTTTTTGAGCCAGTGGCTGCTTTTATAACTCCACTCGGCGAAACATCTACCCCAGTTGCAGCTTTAACGGCTACTGGGGTAGCTGCGGCTGCAGCGGTAGTGGCCATTGCTCCACCAGCAACAACTAAACCAGCTCCCATTGTCTCGGGTGCTGATGCGGCGCCCGCCGCTGCTATCCCCGCTTCCGCCGCAGCCAACGTTCCTGCTGCTCCCGCTGTTCCCGCAGTGCCCGCGGCACCTGCAGCACCGGCGGCACCAGCAGCTCCTAATGCGCCCGCGGTTTCGGCTGTTCCGGCTGTAGCCCCGCTAGCAATTGCCGATCCGGCCGTGTTAGCCAGGGCCTCGCCACCAGCTTGTGCAGCGGTCCTAGCACCTTGTTCAGCGCCTTTTTTAAAGCCTTTTTCGATACCTTTTCTAGCAAGATCGCCTGCTCGTGAGCTTACTTCGTCACCGATGCGTTCACCAGCACGCGAAAGCCGGCCCTGCTCTTGGACCTCAGGTATTTGTGGCTGGCCCTCAAAGTTATTTAATCTTGAACGCCAATCCGGTTCGTAGTCTGGTTCGTTTCCCGTTGGAACGTTATAGGGCACCTTCTACTCCTTGACCTGGTATTGGTTGCTGTGGGTTAGGTTGCTGTGCATAAAGCTGTTGTAACTGTTGAAGCTGCTGAGGATTGGTTGTAATCAAGCCGGTCTCAGTTGGGCTAGCAATAATCTGTAAGTGCACATGATTTGGTCCGGCAAAGAACAACCCCTGCCCTACCGGGAATTGAGCCAAACGCTTTTTTTCTTCTTCGGTTAGCTTAAACACATCCGCCAAAACGTCAACTGCCGAAGTGGACTGTTTAAGTAGAATTTGCATACTGGCATTCGCCACAATTGCACGACCCATTTTACTGGTCATAAAGTCTTCAACGTCCTGAGTTATGGTGGTCATACCCAAAAAGTATTTTCTTGCGCGCTTAGCGAGGCTGAATAAGAAGTTTGCCGAGTCTTCATATTTCATTAGCTGCCAAGCCTCATCAACTACTAATAAACGCTTGCGTCGCTCGGCGCGTGTTTTATTCCAGATGTAGCTCAAAACGATATACATTGCAACCGGGCGAAGCTCGTCTTCTAGGTCTCGGATGCTAAAAACAACCATTTTATTGTTGATGTCCACATTTGATTGCTGACTAAAGATACCGGCAAATGTTCCAGTTGTATATTTTCGCAACCGTTGTGCAAGTTGCGGACCACTCCCGCCCATATGTAATAGCGTCTCGTAAAGATCGTTGATTGTTGGCGGCTGCCCGGTATGAGTTAATGGGTCGCTCGTGATTCCTGCTCGGGCATAGGTATCGATCAGAGCTTGATCAAGATCAGCTTCTTCTACTGGGCTGAGCGCTGGCAAAGTTACGCCACCAGGTAACATTTGTGCGCCACCCATCATAAGTCGCAAAAGCCCGTGTAAGTTAATTAGATTGGCACGTAGAGCGTCCTCGGCCTCTTCGCTTTCAACTACTTTTGGTAGATCAAATGGATTTATTCGAGTGGTCGAGTTTAAACTTAGATTAACATAACTTCCGCCTACCGCATCGCAAAGTCGCTGATATTCGTTTTCTGGGTCTACGATAATTACTTCGGTACCCATCATTAAGCTACGCAAAGCCTCTAGCTTGACCGCAAAAGATTTACCGGCACCAGATTTTGCAAACACCACCATGTTGGCGTTCTCTAAACTGAATCGATCAAAAATCACAAGGCCGTTATTATGCATGTTGATTCCATAAAGCACACCTTTTTCTTGGGTGAGGTCGGCACTTGTAAACGGAAAACTTGTGCTAAGTGCGCCCGTATTCATGTTGTGGCGAATCTGTAGCTGGTCGGTCATTTGCGGAATCGTACTGTTCATTCCTTGCTCCATTTGACTGCTAGCAACCTTACTGAACACTAATTGCTGACCTAGAATTGTTTCGATCTTATGTTGCACAAACTGCAGCTCATCTAAACTGTCACCGTAAACTGTAATATACAAGCCAAACCTAAAAAAGCGTTCAGCACCAACTTGCAGTTGGTCACGCAGTTCCTCGGCGTCTTGGATAGCAGCCTGTAGGCCCGGATCGCGCACCTTACCGCGCTCAGCGTTAATGCTAATACTGGCTTCTAGCTGGCCTACTTTTTTGCGCAAATTGTTTAAAACTACCTGGCTTTCAACTGGATAAACAAACATGCTTACATCTATAACTTCGTCGATATTGATGATCGGACTTAGCCAGCCAGTAAAGATTTGACGCGGGTAGCCATAAACGTAAAGTGTGCGAGCGTATTTTGTGCCAAGCCTAAAGTAGCCACTCTGGATTTCGAGTGAGCTTGGCGCGATGATGTCGCGCAGAGTTGTTATACCGCGCAAAAATTCTTGCTCGATTTCTTGTTGCTCGCGGTAGCGTTGAGCTTGGGCTAAGTCAATTGGATCAGGTTTTTTACCGAATGCCATATTACATCGCCTCCTTATCTAAGTGTGGTTGCGGAGCTTTGCCTTCGCCCTTGGTAACGACTGCAGCACTAGTTAGGTTTTCGAACTTACCTAGTGGTTCGCGCACAGCTGTGTCTGGGTTGTAGACATTGTAGTATAGTTCGCCTAGCTCTTTTGTGTTTAATCGGACGGCACGGATTCCAATTTGAAGCAGTCCGTTTATGACCGTATCGGTGCGATTGCGAAGCTCATCGACAGCTTTTGCATAAGTTTTTTCGTCGATTCTGATTCGCTGCTGGGTCTGCGGTGAAAACAAGTTTGCTAAAAAGTTCTTACTAGTATTGACTGCGCTTCCAACATCGCCGCCCGGGTAGTAAGGCACTATTATAAAGAAGCTCTTTTCCATAATGTTGGTTTCTTGCGCAAGAATACCAATAAAGTCGACATAATCGTCCATTAAAACACCAAGGAGCATGTTGTCTTGTTCGCGGCGAATTTTACCCAAGCGTTCAAGATACGGGCCGATGTCGACTTTTTGGGATCGAACAAATATTTGCATTGGAAAGTAAAGTGAGTTTAAGAACTGCTGATAAGAAAATTCAACTGCTTCGCGTTCGCGTGAGCTCATAAGATCAAAGTTAATCGAACGGCAAGCAATTACAGCGCGCATAGTGCCATCGTTTAATATGGCCATTCCATCGCGAAGTTCAGAGATGAGCAAGCTGTTTTGCGCGCTATTCGGATTTTTTTGTTTGTTACCCGTACTTGCTACCTGGGGTGAGCCACCTGCCACGATGTTGCCCGCCGGAGTTGGCGGAAGAGCCGCTAAAGGTGAAGCACCCTGTGGGAGGGTTGCATTAACCGGTTGTTGATTAGCTGTCTGTTGATTGTTGGGTGGCATTTAACCAGCCCTCCCTGTATTTTTAATGAAGTTTAATATCTACTACTGCACCCTTATTAAGTTCAAGCTTCTGGATTTCGTGTGCAATTGTACTCACCTTCAGATTGCTGTTCGCGAGTCTAATTATATCAGGTGATACTGGCGGTGTCATCGCAGGTTTTTGCGCAACAGGTGCGGGCTTTTGTTGTCCGGCAGGCAGAATAACTTTTTGATGCATTGAAGTTGGGTAAGGGTTGTAGTTTATATTCACCGGAGTTGCCAGAGCGGGTTCGGTTTGCGCTTTTTTCATCATTTCAATCGCCGCCTGCCTTTGCTCTTCTGCTTTTTGGTCCATAAGCTCCTTAAAGGTTCGCGACAACGCCTGGTCTTCGTCTAGGACATCAACTGTCGATCTAGCTTCGGCCGCTACTGTTGCAGTTACGCTTGGATTTGTGGTTGTTTCCACACCTTTATGAGCCCAACCACGACTGTCCATAACGCGCGCAAGATAGTCTAAGCGTTCTTGAGCCGAATCCGCGCCGTATTCTTTTGTAAGCTGTTTCTCCATTAACTTTGGCGCGATTATTTCTACATAACTAATTACACCCTCTGGATCCCACTTACGAAGCTTTGGTTTTAGATTAAATCTCACAATGGCCAATAAGTATGTTTCCATTGGCTGATCTTTTCGTAGTGGCAAAGCCAAAGCGCCAAAGAAAATGGTTATAGGTAGCGGGATTAAAAACAAAAGCGGAAAAACCCTGAACAAAAAGAAAGCGATTACTGCTGCCCCAAGAGCAATTGCTAAATAGACAAACTGTCTAAAGCTAAAAGGTCCAAGTAGCTTATCTTCGGCTTCAACATCTTGAGGTACTTTATAAGTGGCCATGGATTCCTACATGTGAGGTTCGCGCTCAGTAACCATTTGATCAAGCTGTGCTTTAAATGCCGGATTAGCGTTAAGCAGGCTATTAAGTTTTTCGCGGGCACCTTGATCTTTGTAGGCTGCGCTTGTGCCGTTAACTTCACCCTGGACATAAGCTGTGGCAAGCTCATGTAGCCCGTCGTCAACGAAACGAGTGAGTGGGAAGCTTTCTGTTGCCCCAGTTGTGGGGTTGTATTTTTTCATGGTCACGGTCTTTACTGGGAATGTAACTGCGCCAGGAACAAAGCCAGGTGTGCCTGGTGTGGCTTTCGGAGCCTGAGTCATTACGGCGCGTGCAGTAGACTCCACACCATCGCCACTCATACCCTTGTAGCTTTCGGCAGTAACCTTCTTTAGGGTGTCGCCAACGTTCGACTTGTAGCTCGCAGTGTATGTGCCAAGAGGTCCCATAGAAATATCGACGGTGTTTTTTAGCATAGATGGGTTGCCGTTTGCACCCGCAGCACGCTGGGCGGCCTGAACTTGACCAGACCAGTAGGACAATCTTGCTTGCTCGAGTTTAGGGGTGCCTTGCTTATCATTGTCTGAGTATGAGTCGGTTAAGTAAGACATGATGTCTTCGTTTAGATCACCTGTTTGTGCTAAGTGATTCATAACTGCAAGCGACGAAGCTGCAGCTCCGTGACCTCTGAATGTTATGCCGGCTGCGTTCAACTCACTGTCCATGCCAGTTCCAGCGCCACCTCTAGCAATACTGGATAAGTGAGCTTTAAGATTTGACGGGTTCATGTGGCCAATTGTTGATCCAAGCTCTGTCGAGCGGTCACGCATGTCGCGAACCATACCTTGTTGCGCGAAAGCCAAGTTCTTATCACCAGCACCAAAGGTGTAGGCGCGCAATGCTCGACCCAGTAGAGAGTCGCTCGAAGATGCGGCTGCGTAATCTCTCTGTGCACGACCTTTCCTTGCGAAGGCTTTTTCGCGTTTGGCTTCTTGCCAAGCTTGCATTGGGCGAGAGTTACGAACGGCTTCTTTGGCACCAAATTTAGCAGCACCAGCCCCGATTTTGCCAACTCTTTTTACTCCACTCATCCCTGCCTGGTACATGGCTTTGGTGGCTTTGTCCGCGGCTCCAAAAGAAAATGCAAACCCACCAATTCCAGCAGCCGTAACTATAAAACCTGCCGCAGCGAACATCGAGCTTTGTGCAACCTCAGATATAACGTTGCCTGTCGCAAAATGATTCAGTATGTCAAACATAAAATCCATTAGAACTGTGCTCCTATGTTAGTTATGATATGACCAGCTATTCTGGCAGCCGAAAGAATCAACATACAAATTGGGTACATTAAGACTAGTCGAATCAACATATTGAACCATTGGTTTAGCAAATTGGCGGTGTTCGGCAAAACCCCCGCGGCAAAAGCCACCGGCGAAATTAGAACTAAGAATATAAGCACAATTTGTCGGAAAATAAGTACAAGCACACCAATTATGATCATAACCGCAGAGAAAATAATCATAATAAAGAGTGCAACAAGTATAGGCACCGATGCCCCAAATAACGGCGCAATGATTCCGCTAAGGTCAAGGACAGGCTGGTCGCCGATAATGGCAGCTGTTAGTAATGAAGCAATTCCAATGCCTAGAACGTTAGAAATATCGATCATTATTTGACAAATAAAGAACGACAAGTTTGCTGCGATTGCCATAAGAATAAGCCGCGGAAGAATTTTTTTAACACCATAAACACTACCAATTGCCTGCCAAAAGATCATTACAAAGAAAACCAAAATGAACAAAATATTGGTTGCATTTCTGACGTTGTCCCAGATCTGATAGAGCTCGGTTTGAACCGTCTGCCCTTGATCGTTAACAGTGGTGACTGTGAGCGGATTAATGCTCAAAAAAGGCACTAAAATGTAGGTAATTGCTAAGTCTATTGCTCTAAATGTGAATTCGATCGCCGGACAAATAACCCAGTCAACAAATAAGTTGCTTTCGCCCGCACAGACAATTACGGGCAAGCCAGTTTCGGGATCAACCCTGATGGCATGTGCCAACACCCTGTTATCTGTGTTATTGTCTCCCATTAAAAACGTGGTCTGGCCGTCCTCTACTCTTACGTTAGAAAAAACTCTGCTTGCGCGGTAAACGCCGTCATTGTCACATAGACGGGCGCTCAGAACCGTATCTACTGGGTTAAAGCCGCCAGTGATAACGTCGATAATTCGTGAAATTGGAATGATATCCCCAATAATACTAGTCACTGAGCTGCAGAGCTCTTTTGTGAGCTCAAATTGGACAGTTACTGTGTAGGTACCGCGTGGCACGTTTGTGATATCGATTTTGCCGTTATCTATAGTTTGACTGCTGCCGGCTGCGGCTGGATCGAGTGTAACTTCTATCAAGTCATCCTCGATTACGGCGCAGGCTTTTTCACCGTCGCCTAATGTTACTTCTACGCAAAAATTACCACCGCTAATCGTGCCTTCTGCGTGCGCAGAGGTGGCTTGGAGTGTGAAGTTCGCCGCGAGAGTTATTGCGACAAAGAACAAAAACCGCCCTACTAATTTAATTGTCCGACTCATTGTTTATATAATACGCCATTATTGTATTTGCGTATAGATTATCGCACGATTTTGGCATACAATGTGGATATGAGTTTTAAGCGGCCAATTCTGTTTGCGATAGTTTCTTTATTCAGCTGTTTTTTAATGTCTAATGCAGCACTTGCTAATCCGATTCCTCAGAATTTGCGGTGCACAACGAGCTCAGGCGAGCAAGGAATTAAGACCTCAATCGCCCTGGTCGGCGAACGTTGTATCGAGAATGGATCAACATTTCAAACCAATCCAATTGTTCAAGTTTTAGTAGCTGTTTTGGCGCTTTTTGCTGGTGGAGTTGGCCTTGTGGTTGTAGGCGGAATTGTTTGGGGAGGTTTTTTATATATGACAGCCCGCGGCAACAGTTCGCAAACGCAACAAGCGATCACAGTGATCATTAACGCCTGCGTTGGACTGCTGCTATTCATATTTATGTTCGCGATTTTGAACTTTATTATCCCCGGAGGAATTTTAGGATGATCAGTTTTTTCGTAGAAGGCATTCTGAGTTTAGGAATGATTTTTTCTTTCACCTCCGCTCCTTTAACTAATTTCGCGGCTTGCGAAGGCACACCTCTCGAATTCCTAGGTTTAGAATCTTGGGATCACTGTCTGACAAGAGTTGAGACCTGCAACAATCAGGGTGATTGCGAACAAACAGTTGTTATTAATTCGATTCGCGATATCTGGAAGATAATAATTCCCCTATTTAACGATGTCTTAAAACTCGCTGGCTACATTGCGATCGGTTTTGTGATATGGGGCGGAATTCAATATACTAAAAGCCAAGGTGAACCAAGTAACCTGTCGGCCGCGAAAGACACTATTAAAAACGCAATCATTGGTCTTATAATTGTTCTTTCGTCGATCGCAATCACTCAGTTTATATATAGGGGCTTTGTCTCATCATGAAGAATTTTGCTCAAACAGTAGTAATCCCCGGAATCCCCAAAGTTGCTTTAGACAATACGGTTATTGGAACAGCGATGTCGCTTACATTTACGGCAATTGGTGGGATTTGTGTACTTTTTATTTTGATTGGCGCGATTCGCTATGCAACTAGTAATGGCGAGCAAAAAGAGATCGGTCAGGCAAAAAATACAATTTTGTATGCAGTGATCGGCTTGATTGTTTCATCGAGTGCAGTAGCTTTAATTCAATTTGTTTTAGGGAGAATATAATGAAATTAAAAAGTATTTTAGTAGCACTTAGCATTATTGCAACTCTTGTTGCTGTGCCCGCTAGTGCGGCGGTGATCGATCCATGCCTTGATCCAGATTTAGTAAACACCGAGCTTTGTGCAGCGGCAAGTGGAGATGACAGCCTATTCGGTGCTAATAGTATTTGGAACAATATCTTAAATGCCCTAACTTTTGTAGTCGGTGCTATTGCCGTGCTGATGATAATCATCGGCTCAATTAGATATGCGGTTAGCGGCGGCGATCAGGCTCAAGTTACATCTGCTAAGAACACAATTATATACGCCGTGGTTGCGCTAATAGTTGCAGTAATGGCCAATGCAATAGTAAACTTTGTATTAACAAATATATGAGATATTTAGCTAAATTTTCTGGAATTGTAAAAATAACTTTTGTTTCGGCGTTTTTATCGCTGTTTGTGATTGCTCCGGTTGCGGCGAACCCTTCGCTCGAGGCAGCTTGTGTTAGAGGTGGTGGAACCTGGGATGGCACGACTTGTATTCCTGCAGCCACTTCGTCTTCAACGGCGAAAGAATCTGCCTGTTTAGGGTCTGGTGGAACCTGGGATGGCACGACTTGCACTAGTCCAGACGGCCGAACCGTGACTGGAACTTTGCAGCAAGTTGCGAATATCCTAATCTTTATCGTCGGAGCGATTTCGGTAATTATGGTAATTATCGGTGCTATTCGCTACACTGTCGCGCAGGGCGACCAAAATGCAATTAGCGCCGCCAAAAATACAATTTTGTACGCCATTGTTGGTGTAGTTTTATCTGTCGCAGCCTTCGGAATAGTCGGGTTTGTGACCGGGCAATTCAGCTAAAGTTAAACTATCTAGAATTTTGTGTAATAAATGTTACAATGAAAGCATAATCGGAGAAAAATTAAGTGAAATCTTTTTTGCAAAAAGCAGCACAAACTTTAATGATCGCGCCATTGTTGGTTTTAGGTCTTTCGTTCGTTGTCCCAGTTGCAGTTAACGCAGGTCCAACACCAACTACTACAACAACATGTAACGCTGCAAACCCAGATATTTCTCAGGGTCCTGCTGGTGGCGCAGAATGTGTTCGCCCTAGTGCCGACACGCAACTGTTCGGCTCAACTGGTATCTTTGTAATTGTCACCAACATTTTGATATTCATCATCGGTTCTATCGCCGTAATCATGTTGATCATCGGTGGTATTCGCTACACTGTTTCACAGGGTGACCAAAATGCAATCACAAGTGCCAAAAATACAATTCTATACGCAATCATTGGTATAGTTGTTGCAGTTCTAGCCTTTGGTGCAGTTCAGTTTGTTACAAACGAGCTTACCTAAAGATCGGTTCAAAAAAACAAAGACCGCCTTTTTGGGCGGTTTTTTGTTTGGCAAATTTAGGCTGAGTAGCCCAGCACAGATTAGAGGCTGTGCTGTAGGCAAACTTAAGTAGACTAAGTTAGTCCATCCGAAACATTCTGACTGTCAACGAATATAAAAATAGCCCGCATTGACGGGCATATTTTTTATTAATTCAGTAGCTTATTGGATCTGAATTTTACGAGCTTGTTCTTGCTTAATTTTCGCAAAGCTAATTGTAAGAACGCCATCTTTTAGCATAGCTTCAACTTCTTCTTCTTTGACTTGAACCGGCAAAGCTAAAGTACGAGAGAATTCTCCCCAATAGCATTCTTGCAAATGCCATTGTTCAACTTCTTCTTCGCCGCTTGTAAGAGTTCCGCTAATGGTCAAGATGCCATCAGAAATACTGACGTCTAGGTCTTGTTTGTTTACGCCTGCTGTACGAGCCTTAACAACTAATTTATCTTTTGTTTCAAATACGTCAACAGCAAGCTGACCAGGAACAGCGTCATCCTCTTCCCAGGTCGCTTCTTGCTGAGCGACAGCTCGATCATCGTTCTGTGGCGTCGAAACGTCGACGTCGTCGTCACCTAAAAATGCTGCTGCTAACTCATCTTCAATCAGCAAATCATCATTTTGCTTTTGTCCTCGTGCCATGTGTGTTCACCTCCTCCACTTCAAATTAGGTCTGCACTTGAGGTTACTGTACGCCAATTATAGCGGAAAATTGCAAGTTATGGCAATATTATAAGCAAAAGAAGTAAAAAAGACATCAATGATCGAGAGAATTATTGAGCTGATAGCTCCGCACCAGTGCCTAGCCTGTGGACATAATAACAACATATTTTGCGCTAACTGCTTGGCTGAAAAATTTTGCGAAATTGCAACAGTCTGCGCAATGTGTTCTGGCATCACGGAATTGTATAAGGTTTGCGCGAACTGCCAAGAATCAAAGTTAAATCGAGTTTACATAGCCGCAGAGTACAAGTATGATGTGGCAAAACTTATAAAAGACTTCAAGTTTCATAGAGCAAAAGCTGCGTATAAACCGCTTGCATCAGCAATTGATGCTACTGTTTCATATTTGCCGCGAAATACAGTCGTCGTTCCCGTGCCCACGTCACTAACCCACATTAGGCAACGTGGTTACGACCATGCTTACTTGGTTGCAAAGGAATTCGCTCGGCTTCGTGGTTTAAAAATGATAACCCCGTTGTATAGGAGTTCGGATCAACGACAAGTTGGTGCTAGTAAAAAAGAACGTTTTTTGCAGGCAAAAAGCAGTATTTGCATAAAACCTGGTCAGATTCTAGAATCCAACGTAATTTTAATAGACGACGTCTGTACCACAGGAGCTAGCTTGTATGTGGCGGCTAACCTTTTGCGAGTAGCTGGCGCAGGCCAAATAGACGCCGCTGTAGTTGCTTGGCAGGCTCCAACAAAAAAAGACTAGCAATCGCTAGTCTACTTTGTTTGGCGGAGAGGCAGGGATTCGAACCCTGGGTACTATTGCTAGCACGGCGGTTTTCAAGACCGCTACCTTCAACCACTCGGTCACCTCTCCATTAGTTATGTATTTTACCACATCTGTTAATAAAATCGAGTACTACGCGTTTATGTTTAGTGATATACTTTATTTATGCAGTCAGATCAACATAGGGAGAATAGTCTTTACACGCCGCAACAACAGGGGTACGATGCGCCGGAGCGTGAATTTGACGTTGACGCACCTAGACCTGATTTTATCGACTGGAAAGCCTCCGAATATGTTCAGCACGACAAGGGCTTCGGCTGGTTGATCGCTGTAATTGCCGTATCACTTGCTTTGATCGGTGTAACTGTTTACTTTAAGCAATGGACTTTCGCAGTTCTTATTACAGTTATGGCTGTTGCATTTTGTTATTTTGGATTCAAAAAGCCGCGAATCGTGAGTTACCACCTTACTCAAGAAAACTTAGTTATTGATGGCCGAGAGTACTCTTTTAAAGACTTTCGTGCCTTTAGCGTTCATGAAGACGGAGCTTTTTATTCCATCGTATTGGTTCCCGTCAAGCGCCTGTCGCCGGCTGTAAATATTTATTTTGGTAACGACCAGGCAGAGGCCGTACTTAATATAATTAGTGATCATTTACCTCTTGAAAAAACTACCCCCGACCCCTTTGATGTAATAATGCGCAGATTACACTTTTAAATCTTGCCAAACCTTGATATAATCACATCTGTTCTGCATCGAAATGTGGGAAGTACCTTCTAGTTCAAGGTGCAGCCATGTAGACGTTTATACGCCTTCAAGGCTGCAATATGCACCCGTAGCTCAGCTGGATAGAGCGTTGGCTTGCGGAGCCAAAGGTCATAGGTTCAAATCCTGTCGGGTGTACCAGAAATTATTAAAAATAACTCCTTATGCGGGAGTTATTTTGTTTTATGACAACCTAAAGTTGCTTTGATCTAAATAGTGGCTTCAATTTCCTTAAAAAAACCACTTTCGTTTTTAAGAAGATTGCTTATCTCTCTAAATCCTGGCATCGTGCCACCTTTGATCTCAGACTCCTCCACCCAAAACGCCTCACCTTTCTTTGGGTTGTCGGACTCAAGTTTTGGCTGCCCGGTAAGCTCGCCATAAAAAACGTGACTAAGTAACTTACTAATAACTTCGCCGTCTTTTTTTGCTGTAATATAGACTGTTCCTCGTAGGACTAAATCGACGTTTTCTAGGCCAGTTTTTTCAAACAATTCACGTCGAGCCGATTCTTGTACTGTTTCGTTGAAATGAGTTCGCCCTTGCACAAAGCCCTTAAGCCCAATATACGGCTGAAATTTGTGTTCAAAAAGCAAAATTTTATTGCCACTCATAACGCAAATTGTAGTTACAATATGCGGCTGTTTACGGAGATCGATATTTTTATGACTTGATCGATCAGCCAGCATTAGTCCGGTCCCGGTTAGACTGTAATCTCGCCCGTTTTTTTGGATGATCTTTGATTTTAATAATTGTTCAAGGTGATATGCAAACTGATTGCTCTCTACGCCTTTTGGTCGCATTTGAGCGTATTTTAGGCTTTCCGAGTACATTAATAGGCTGACAATGCTTTTTTGTATATGGTGCACGGAAGTATTCTACGCTTTTACCTCTGTTATGTCAAAACGATTTGACATAAATTTGTTTGTCACAAAGTTGGCTGACACATATTTAATTGCGTCAAAACAAACAATCTATATCTGTTTAGGAGCTTGTTGTATTGTTAATTTTAGGAAGCTTCCTCGTAAAAAATTAGGAGAAGTATGGAAAGATTTACCGGCCCTCACCAAGAGGAGCTACTTGATATTGTTGATGAATTTGGGCGACCAACCGGCAAAACTGCCACAAAGGCGCAGATTCACGCGCAAGGTTTGTTGCACCGCGATACTCACATCTGGGTTTTTAACGACGAAGGTTTTTTGCAGCAACACCGAGCCGCTAATAAAAAAATAATGCCTAACACTTGGGATATCTCTGTCGCTGGGCACGTGGATGTCGGCGAAGATTACTTAGATGCTGCAGTGCGCGAAACCGAGGAGGAGCTCAGTTTGCGCTATCCGCGTGAGCGTTTTTTGCCAATTGGGCGCTTGGGAACGGAGATGTTTTTTAAGGACTGGTCACACCCTCACAGGGTTGTAAGCAAAGATTTTGTGGTATATGACCCCGTGTTAGACTTAAGTAAGGTTAATATTCAGGACGATGAAGTTCAGGGTGTGAGGTTGTATCGGTTTGATGACTTTGATCGAGACTTGATGACGGAAGGGGGTCGCAAAAAGCATGCGCCGCAGCCTCTGGTGGTCTACAGAATGGGTTTAGCGGCAATGTTGGCTGTTCGTGACGCCCAAACCCGCTAAAACGAAAATAGAGCTGGCAAAAGCAGCTCTATTTTCTTGGCGGAGGAGGAGAGATTCGAACTCTCGCAGCAGATTGCTCCACTCTAACGATTTAGCAAACCGTCCCCTTCAGCCACTTGGGTACTCCTCCGTGAGTTCTGGTCTGGGCGGTTAACCAACATATTGTAACATTAATTGATCTGTTGTGCGAGCCCTTTTTTACAATTTTGCACGGTACGTTCGCCAGATTTCTTGTAGGGTCGGGGCAAAATTTGGCTCGTCAATCTTAGTATCTAGCCCATGACTTGTTAAACAGATGGGATTTTTAACTTTAAGCTTTTCGACCGACCTAAGATTTACAACGAAAATGCTCGCAAACTTAAAAATTCCATCTTGCAATTGAAGCATTCCTTCGCCTATTAATTCTGGCTTTTGTGCTATGTCGAGCTCTTCTTTAAACCCTCTTATAGCTGCTTGCTCTGCAGCTTCTTGGTAGCGTTTTATTGTTGCCATGGGGGCTCCATAAAGCCCGTTGTACAGACTGGTTCCAAATCGGGAGTCATCTATTAAACCTAGGACAAACATATTTTCACCAACTTTTAAAAGTCCAAAAACAGTATGACAAATATCGACTTGCTTATTTATTTCGCGTCGCGGTTTTTTGCCAATTAACCTACCTTGTTTGTCTAAAATATCAACTAAGTAGTCGCCGTGCTTCACAAAGTTTATTATATAGCAGCGGGACCGATTGGCGGCAAATCTTTCGGCGGGCCAGCATGTGCGGCTTTTAGTTTTTTCTCTAGATTTTTGATTGTCAAAAATGCACCAAGCCAGATCAAACCACCGGTTGCAAAAACAATTCCGCTAAAAATGAATAACCACATTCCAACATCTGCAGCAATTTGTCGTGCTAACGGATCAACTATGCTGGTGATAATTGCTTGATCGCCGAATGCACTTAGAGTTAGCTTGTTCGAGAAATACCAAAGAACTCCACCGCCAATGACTAAAATTAAAGTACCAAAAAAAGCACGTCGACCCACAGCTTGAATGCCGCGAAGTTTATCTTTACTCAACAAAACATAACCCGTTGCGCTTAGAACCGCCAGGACAGCTAGTCCGGAGATTATGATCTGTAAATTGCTTGCCAAAAATCGTAAAACGTTAACAGCTGGGAGCGTTGGCAGCTGAATATTTTGCTGGGTTAGGGGCTGCACTAAAAAGTCAGAACTATCCACCGCTCGGCTCGCAAGATCGGCGGCATAAGTTTGGGCATTGGAGTTTTTAGGAATACATTGGACTTGCTGACTAGTTACACCGCTAAAATTTGAGCTACAGGTTGGAAGGCTCGAAATTTTGGGTTCGATTTGCTTGGCTAAATTTTGCTTTAAAAGATCGCGTTTTTCGCTTAATGGAATCGAAAACGTGATTGTTTCGCTCTTGCCTTCTAACCAATCGTAAGTACTATTAATAATTTTTTCGGTTGAAGTTCTTAAGAAAGCTGGATCTAGAGTTTGATTAATTGCATCGCGAATGGTAGTTTCGCCCAAAAACTGCTGACTCTCTGGTGCTGAATCAGGTTGGAGCTGCACTGCTATGTTAACGATGTTTTGATAAATTCCACTATTCTCCATCCAACGCAAAACTGTCGAGCGGTTTAAAATCGTTGCCTGCATTGTCGCCACGCTGATTAGTGTGGCTAAGCTGGCCGAAGTTATAACAACAAACAATGCGCGAAGAGTGGCGCGTAAAAAATCCATATAGCTATTGTACGGTTTTGTGGGCAAAATAAATAGCCAGCTTTTACACTGACTACCTATTGGCGGAGAAGGAGGGATTCGAACCCTCGGTAACCATTGCTGGCTACACCGCTTTTCGAGAGCGGCACCTTCAACCACTCGGACACCTCTCCGCGCCGAACACATTATAACAGATAAGCGATGAATTGAAGAAAACAATTAATTATGTTATAGTTTGACAGTTTGCGGAGTGATAAGAGTGCATTTTCTTGCTTTATTATGGCCTCGTGAACTCGAGGCTGCACGTTACTACGGGAGGTAGGGTTGTACCCAAAGCTCAAGAGCAACATCTATCGGTTGTTGTTGTTTTACGGACTCCGTGGATCATTCATGTATGTCCCAATCCTTACTCCATTCTTGACGACACAAGGGATGGGCGCAACGGCGACCCTAGTCGTTATTGGGGTTGGTACCGCGGTGTCGGCAATTTTCGAGATCCCGACGGGCCGCTGGGCTGACTCGTACGGTCGTCGAAAGAGTCTGATCGCAGGCACGCTTCTGTCTGCGCTGGCGATGATCACATACGCAACCGGAGATTCACTGACCCAGTTCTGTGTAGCGGCCGCCATTCTGGGTTTTGGCACTAGCCTGATGGTTGGTGCCGATGCTGCACTTCTGTTTGAGACCTTCGCAAGGCTTAGAATTAGCCACCTGGCTAAGAAGGCTGATGCGAGGGCTCGTGGGATCGCTGGAGTCTTCGAAGCGTCTTGTTCGTTGGTGGGCGCATGGCTAGTTGTGGAACTGGGTGTCGAAATCTCGACTCTCCTATGGGTTCAGGCCGGCCTATATGCAGTCGCTGCGGCGATCGCGTTCGTTCTTTATGACCCTCTTTCTCATGACGAGATTCCTAGCGTAGGGTTGGTGAGAAAGGCTGTGACGAATAACAAGAACTTGCTGTGGGCGCTGCTTTTTGCAGCTACAGCTGGGAACTTGTCGTTCGTTCTGGTTTGGTGGACGCCAGTCTACTACTCCGAGTTTTCCGGACTTAAGATTGGCGAGGGCGCAGGCGGATGGATCTATAGTGTGTACTGGGCACTGTTACTAGGCTCGGTGTTTGTATGGCAGACGTTCATTAAACGGCTGTCTAAAATGCAGTGGACCAGCTTCAGTTTTATGATCACGGCTACCGCCTTATGCTATGGTCTCCTGGTAGTTAAGCCGGGACTCGTGGCTGTCGGCGCGATTGCAATCACTTATTTTGTTCGCGCCAACATCATCCCCATGAGCAACCAGATGCTCAATGAGCAAATCGGCGACGATCGCATGCGAGCAACTATTCACTCAATCTCGCGAACGATTCTATGGGGGTCGTCTGCCTTGATCTGGTGGATCTCGAGCAAAGTTGGGGAAATTAGCGGCTCACTTCTGTACGGTATTGCATTCGCCGGCGTGCTTGTGGTGAGTAGCGCAGCGCTTGCAATGTTTCAGGCCAGGACCGCGATCAGAGCATGAAAGGCCAACAAGCTATGACCGCTGCGTAACGTGCACGGGCCCTCCGGGGCCCGTTTGCATTTGAGGTATAATTGCCTTATGCAAACCTCTATTTTTACCAAAATTATCCACGGCGAGCTGCCAAGCCATAAAGTTTTCGAAGATGATAAGACCTTCGCGTTTCTAGATATTCATCCTATACAGCCTGGCCAAACTCTAGTTGTGCCTAAAATGCAGGTCGATCGAATAGAAGACTTATCCGAAGAAGATTATCATGCGTTAATGAGCTCAGTTAAAAAAGTAATGAAGCGAATAGTCGAGGTCTTTGGCAAAGAGTATCGTGCATGTGTGCGGGTCGAAGGCTTCATCGTCCCGCACGTTCATGTGGTTATTATCCCCTGTAGAGTGGCCGAGGATTTCATGAAACCTCCGTCTAATGACGAACCTGACCATGAGGCGCTCGCTGAAATGGCTAAAAAGCTAGCTTTTTAAAGCTTAACTAATCTAACCAATCTTGAACCCTAATTGACAGTACTGCAACATTGTGCTAATGTTTAAATTGTTAGTATATAAAAACAAACATGAAAAATTTCTTTGCAACATTAGCGCTAACCTTAGTCTTTGCACTAGTTTTGAGCGGTGCACACGCCAAAGATCTAGCTGCGTTACCTAACGCTCAAGATACTGCCAAGGCCGTTCAGCACGATGACACTACGGTAAAGTCTTATAGCGAGCTTCATAATCATGTCGATAAGCAAACTGGTAAAAACTTAGCCGGCGATAATCCGTTAGCGGATAATCGTTCTCTTAGGGTTCGCGAAAAGCATAGTCAAGATATCAAAAAAATGATCAGTAAGCTGATTAAAAACTGGCAACATAACTTATTTATGAGCCTAGCCTAAAAGCTCGAGCTCTTTTTGTAGACGCTCAACCAGAGTTTTGCTTTCTTCAAGTTGACTGCGAGTTTCTTGAACGACTTTTTCTGGCGCGTTGTCGACGTAACCCTTATTACTAAGGCGTTGCTCTAGATGCTTAACTTGAGTCATGGACTGTTCGAGTCGACCCTGAAGTTTATCGGTGTGCTTTTTTAAGGTCTCTGCAGTTACATCTAGCCAAATCTCATGGTTAGCTACGGCTAAACGCAGTCCACTCCCCTTCTCCACTTTTTGAACAATTTCTAGGTTAGCAAGTCGGCGAATTAAATCGCTATTTTGTTCAATCAACGGGTCATTTGTAAAAATCAATTTTTGCTTGCCACTCGCAAGACTTGCGCTTACAAAGCGAGCTTCTATCACGATTTGTTGTATGCTCGCAAAAGCTTCCGCTTTATGGTGGTCGATTTTTACTTCGTTAGGCCAGCTACTTGTGATTAAAAGTTCTTTTTGCCATGCAAGAGTCTGCCAAATTGTTTCGGTGGCAAACGGCGCGAAAGGGTGTGCGATCTTAAGACAGGTTTCAAGCACATAAACCATGACGCTTTTATTGTTGCCATTTTTACTACACTCCACATACCAATCCGCTACCTCGTCCCAAATGGTGTGGTACATCAGTTCGTAAGCTTCCGCAAATCTGTACTGGTCAAGCAAAGAACCGATTTTCTTGCTTGCTTGATTCAAAGTGTCAATAATCCAATGCTCGTCGTTTGTCTGAGGCAATGGTTTTTCGTGCGTATATTCATCACCGACTTTGTCTTCTATGAATCTCGCGATGTTCCAAAGTTTGTTGCAAAAGTTGCGGCCAGCTACGACATTTCCAGTCGAAAAAGCTTGATTTATCCCTGGGCTGCGGCTAGCTAGGAGTCCCATTCTAAGCGCATCGGAGCCGTATTCTTTAACAACGTCCTGCGGGTTAATAACGTTACCTTTGCTTTTGCTCATTTTTTGACCGTGTTCATCTAAAACTAAACCATGTAAGTAGACGTGTTTAAATGGAACTTCGTCAGTCGCATAAATGCCCAGCATAATCATGCGTGATATCCATGGGAAAAGAATGTCGTGCCCAGTTTCCATGACACTTAGCGGATAGTATGGGCTTAGATCGCCACCGTCTAAATAGTCGGTGGTAATAAATGGCCATTGTCCTGAGCTGAACCACGTGTCAAATGTGTCATCTTCGCGCTTGTACTCAATACCATCTACTGTAATATGCTGCTCATTAACGCGATCATCAAAAATCCATTTTGTAGGATCTTCGGTGCTTTGGAACGCTGGAATTGGTATTCCCCATGGAATTTGCCTGCTCAGGTTCCAATCACGCAAGTTTTTTAAATAGTTTAGCAAAACCTTACCCTTGTTTTCGGGGGTGAAGCTGATTTTTCCGGATTCAATGGCGTGAATTGCTTTTTGAGCAAGCGGTTGCACCTTAATGAACCACTGATCTTTTATTAGTGGCTGAATGGTCGTGCCGCATTTGTAACAATGCCCCACCGAATGGCTATAAGTTTTAGCCTCTCGCAACAAGCCTTTATCCGTTAGATACTCAAGCACCAATTTGCGGGCCTCTAGAACGTCAAGTCCAACGTATTCTGGCGGACATTTGTCGGTCATTTTGCCGTCGAAGCCGATTACTTGGATCTGAGGGATGTTATGTCTCTCCCCTATTTCGAAGTCGGTAGGGTCGTGAGCAACAGTTACCTTAACGGCGCCCGTGCCAAAATCAGTTTCAACAGCTTCATCTGTAATGACGGGGATATGCCTACCTGAAACCGGCTCAATTACCATTTTGCCTACAAAATCCGTATAACGAGTATCACCCGGATAAACAGCGACCGCGCCATCACCTAATATCGTCTCAGGTCTAGTTGTAGCAATTACTATCTCCCCTTCTCCATCGACGCGTTTATAGGCAACGCTCCATAGTTTAGATTTTTCAATCTTGTGATCTACTTCAATATCGGCAAAAGAGGTTTGATGTTTTGTGCAGTAGTTAACGATCCGCTCTCCCCTATAGATCAGTTTGTCATCCCACAATTTTTTGAAAGTTTTGTATGTGCGATCGATAACTTTTTTATCTAGAGTGAAAACAAGGTTTTTCCAATCTAAGCTTGCGCCCAGTTCGCGCAGCTGGACTTCCATATTGCCTCGCTGCTCCTGAACGAAATCCCACGTCATCTGGTACAAATCATCACGTGAAAAGTCAAATCGCGACTTGCCTTGCTTTTCTAGATTTCGTTCAAAAACCACCCAAGTCTCGAAGCCTGCATGATCTGCGCCAGGAATAAATAGGGTAGAGTTACCCTTGAGCCGGTTGTAGCGAATTAACGCGTCCTCGACTGCAATTGTAAGTGCATGGCCTACATGTAGATTTCCATTGGCATTAGGCGGAGGAAGGACGATGCTAAAATAACCCTTTTTGGGGTCGCCAATAGGGGAGAAGGAATCGGACTCTTCCCAGAGCTGATAAATTCTTGGCTCGTAGGCTTGGGGTTCGTAGGTTTTAGCTAATTTCATAATAAAAAAATTCACATGAAACTATACCAGATAGTTTCACCTCCAGGTTAGAACAAAAATAGAACTTCCTCACCTTTTTGTTTTACGCTTGTAAGTATATCACAGCTTCGAGCAGGCACGTAAAATGTTAAAACAAAAGCAAAAGCATGATATATTAAAATCAAAAGGGAGTGGTATATGGCTAATAAAGTTACAAAAAAACCAGCCGGCAGCGGAAAATGGCAAATGTCATGGAAGAACTTAATGATTTCCGCATCGGTAGTTCTTAACATTGCGTTTATTGTATTGTTCTTTACGATGTTCTTTACGAACGCACTTGATGCAGTTCAGATCGAAAATGGCGTAGCAAAATACTGCAGCGACGGCAGTAATTATTTATACGAGAACTCTGAAGAAAGTATTCAGGCATTGCGAGACTTTACCTGCGCAAGAGGTGATGCGAAGCCGTACTTTGACAGTGCATTTAAGATTTATCAGATTGCACGTGGCATCAGCCAGTAGTAGCTTTACATACTTAAACTTGGTACAACCTGCAGCTCTAATGGATCTGCAGGTTTTTGCTTTTGCGCTTGATAAAAAGCGAGCGTTGCAATCATTGCTGCATTGTCGGTACAAAGGTTTGGTGCTGGGTAGTTAATCTCGATCGGTAGGCGGTCGGAGAGTTCTTTTCGCAGGGCAGCACTAGAGGCAACGCCACCTGCAATCACAACCGAGGCAGGGGAGTAATCTTTAAAAGCTAGAAGAGTCTTATCGACTAATGTCTCGACTGCAGCACGCTGAAAGCTAGCGGCAATATCGTTACGCTGAGAATCGTTTAAAAGGCCTGCAAGTTGGCTTGAAGGGAAATTGTGATCAACACCACACATTTGCTGTACAAGTCTCAGCGTAGCTGTTTTAAGGCCGCTAAAACTAAAATCATATTTGCCACTTAAGCGGGCCTTGGGTAGTTTATAGGCAAGTGCATTGCCAAGTTCGGCTGCTTTTGCAATTGATGGACCGCCAGGGTAGGGGAGGCCTATAATTTTAGCGACTTTATCAAAAGCTTCGCCGACGGCGTCGTCTTGTGTTTGGCCAAGCAGTTTGTAGTCTTTATGGTCGTTAAATAAAACAAGTTGGCTATGACCGCCACTAACGATAAGGGCTAATGTGGGTAGTTTAGGCTGTGGATTAACCAAGAAGTTTGCGTAAACATGAGCCTCAACGTGATGAATTGCGTAAAGCGGCTTGTTTTTAAGTAGGGCTAATGTGCGGGCCGCGAGGGATCCAATTAAAAGGGACCCAATCAAGCCTGGAGCGTAGGTTACAGCGATTGCATCGATGTCGTCCCAGGTAGTTTTAGCAGCCGACAAGGCCTGATCGATCACCGGCAGAATAACTTCAATATGGCTGCGTGCTGCAACCTCTGGCACAACGCCACCGTACATTTTATGGATATCGATCTGACTTTGTACAATATTACTAAGCAAAATAGAACCGTCTTTAACAACGGCGGCTGCCGTCTCGTCGCAGCTGGATTCGATACCTAAAATAGTCATGCACTAAGATTAGCCTAAACGGGGGTGGAAGTGCAAGATTAAAAACTCCGGATTGCTCCGGAGTTTGCTTTATTTTTCGCTGTCGTCTGGTGTTTTAATGTCGACGCCCTCTTGTTCGGCTTGCTTTAGCGCGTGTTCATGTAATTTATCCATAACTTCTTGCTTGCCAACTTGAGAGTGACCAGTGCTGTATGGGCTATCCATCTGGTTTTCCACTTCTTTAATAGCCTGGTTTTGATGTTCGCGCATGGTTTTAGTGTAATCCACGGCTTTGTTGATGTCTCCTTCGTAAGTGGCATCAACAGCCAGTTTTTTGTATTCATTAGCGCTATCAATACCCCTGTTGTACCAGCTTCTTGGATTTTGATAAGTTTCTGTGACTCTTTTGGCTGTCCCTTCCGCGTGCAAGTCTCTTACTTCTGCATCTTTCGCGTCCTTCGCTCGTTCTGCATCAGTTTTTAAATGCTCAGGAGTTGGACCATATAATTCTTCGTCGGTAGGCTGTGGACCTTCATTGGTTCTTGGCCCGCCGAACATTCCCATGAAACGCGCGCCTAAGCCCTTTCTTTTAGGTTGTTTTTGTGAATTTGGGTTATACCCTGGTTTTTCGAGTGTTGACATATTTGTTTGCCTTTTACTGTTCTTATTTTAACCACATAAAATTGCAGAAGTCAATATACTTATGCTTTAATTTCATATACGTTAGTTGAATTTGCTATTATAGATGTATGTAAACGGGGTCTCGGGGTGTCGCCAAATAAGCTTACTTCTAAAATCAGTGCTCATGCTGCGGCTTTACGTCATGGGATGCCTGGGAAAAAACTACACGTCATTGGTGTGTATGGGGTAGATGGAGCCGACGTTACCATCGCGGCTTTGACCGAAATTTTAAAAACTTCCGGTGAACGAGTTGGTGTGATTAGCGCTGACTACGTTGAGATCGCAAACGAACGAGCGAGCGGCAGTGACCAGGCCCAGCCAATTGAAGATGCATTTAGGCTGCAGGAACTTTTAGCTCAAATTAAACGCGCAAAATGTAATTTTGCAATTTTGCAGCTGCCGCAATTTTTACCAGATCATGGTTTTACGTCCTTACCGATTTCAACCTTGGTTGTTAGGAGAATCACCGATGAGCATCTTGACCAAGTTGCGCTCGCAGCAAATATTGAGCAGCTGCGACAATTAGCTGGAAAGGTCAGTGGCAACATAATTTTGCCAAGTGACGACAGCGGTTACAACGAGATCGCTAAGCATGTTGGGTCAGAAAAAGTATTAAGTTACGGGACAAGTGATCGAGCAGAGGCTCGAATCGAAGGCGTTAAAATGCACCCTAAAGGTTGCGAGATTAATTTGAGCTTTGATACACAGACCCGAATTTCATTAACATGCAAACTTACGACTAAGCAGGCAATCTACAGCTTAACGGCGGCTGCAGCCGCAGCATATATGATTCATGCTCCGCTGGAAACAATTGAAGAGGGCGTCTTTAAGCTTGCGGTTCAGCCTGGCGCGGCGGAATATGTTGTAACAGAACGACCTTACCAGATAGTCCTCGATAGTTCAGTTTCTCCAAGCGGGGTCAACGAAGTTTTAGAAAGTATTAAGCACTTTGCCAAAAATCGAATAATCACAGTTTTAAGCGCGTCCTTGGGGCAACCAACATCTTGGCGTGGTGCAGTTGGCGAAGTGGCGGCGAGTCACTCTGGTCGCGTAATTGTTACTGACGGTGATTATTTGTCAACGGAGGCCCCGGAATCTGTCAGGGCGCAATTACTCGAGGGAGCAAGCCGATCTGCTGGCGATGCTAGTATTGAAGAAGTCCCAGATCGAGCAGAGGCGCTAGAAAAAGCGATCAACATTGCACGTCGTGGCGACATTATTGTTGTTTGTGGTTACAGTGCACGCCAATACCGTCAACACGGCGAAAAGCGCAAAAAGTGGAGTGATAAAAAAGTTTTTGAGGATTTATTATGAACCCATTTGGACCGGTAAAAAGGTGGGCGCGAGCGCACGTAGAAGAAAATTTATATAACAGAGTTATGATTCCTCGACATCATGCGGAAGCAATGGCAGCAAATGTTCGTCACGGATTTCCATCATGGGGGATGAATGTAATCGCTGTAACTGGGACTAACGGTAAAACTACAACTTGCAATATGATTGCTGCGCTTTTAACTGCTACCGGTTATAAAGTTGGCTTGCTGAGCACAGCTACAACCAGTTTGGGTGGTGAGATCAATGAAAATGACACTCATTTAACGACTGCCGGCGGTATGAAGCTGCAAAGTTTAATTGGCCAGATCAAAGCTGCGGGCTGTGACACTCTAGTTTTAGAGGTCAGCAGTCACGCACTAACTCAGGGCCGGGTATGGGGAATCCCCGTAGATGTCGCTGTGATGACCAACTTGACTCAAGACCATCTAGACTATCATGGCACAATGGAAAACTACGCTGCCGCAAAAGCTATGCTATTTAAACGCGCAAAAAAACTGAGCGTTCTAAACATCGACGACGCATATTTTCATACTTTTGAAAGCGCCAGTCGCGCGCGCGTTTTGACCTACGGCAAAGCAGATTTAGCCGACACTAAATTGACTGCCGTTAAGTTGGATCCGAAAGGTGCTGAATTTGTTTTAGAAACAGACGAAAAGAAATCGAAGTTCAAAATGCATTTAACTGGGCTTTTTAATGTTTATAACGCGATGGCGGCTATCACGGTTGCGAGGTTTTATGATGCGGATGATCAGGCGATCCAGACGGGTTTTAATGCATTGATAAATGTTCCTGGCCGCATGCAATTTATCGACGAAGGTCAGGGCTTTAGTGTATTAATTGATCACGCACATACAACCGACGCGCTTAAAAAACTCTTTGGTGAGGTTAAAAGGTTAGGTGGTAAGCGATTGATTACCGTGATTGGTTGCGATGGTGATCGTGACGCAAGCAAACGTGAACCAATTGGCAAGTTATGTGCCGAAAATTCTGACGTAGTGATTCTAACGGAACTCGAAAATTACACCGAGGATTCCGAAAAGATCCGGTCAATGATAAGACGCGGAATAGAAAGCTCTAATAAGAAAATCGACTTTAAAGAGGTTATTGAGCGACGTGAAGCTATTGCGACAGCGCTAAAAATGGCCAAAACGGGTGACATTGTGCTGATTCCGGGGTTAGGAAATCAAGATTACCGTGGAATGGGTGAAGGCAAAATCGACTGGGATGACCGCAGGGTTGTGAAGGAAGAGTTAGCTAAGCTTGGGCGGTGATTTTCGCCTGAGTTTGTTAAAAATGCGCCGTGCTAATTCGCGCGCTCTAGTGTCACGCTTTTTTTGACCTGGAGTTTTATCGTGGGCTTCGGCTTGATCGCTGTTGGCTTCAATACTTAAAAAGCAATCACAATTAAGGCCTGATTCAGCGCTTGGGCCCAGCGTTCTGCAAATTGCTGTTTTGGTGCAAAATTTTTGTGACCGCTTAGCGGATCGGTAAACATAACTTCATCTTGGGCAACGCCAGTTAAAATTACCTGATGTTTAGCTAAGCTGGAGTTTGTTGATTTTAGAGGCAATATACAAAACAACTTAGCGGCGTGTTTGTTTGCGATCTGTGCTAAGTTAGCGATGGTGCTAAAGTCTGATCCTAAAATATCAACAGTAGCGACGCGCTTTTTGTAAAACTTTTTAAAAGCGGTGCTGTGAAAAAAGTTTAAGTACTGATGATTTTCAATCACGGGATCGCCAAAAACCTGTGTAGCACCGTAGGCAACGCTGCGGGCTGCGGGCATCGTGCCAGTTACTCCCGCAAAAACCATCCTAAAGCATGCGTTGGCACACGAACGAATCCCAACAATTCCATCGTACAGCATATTTAAGCCGCGCATTGTGGCAAATGGCGGTTCGGCTAGGAGGTGCGAATCAATATGTTGATTTTGTAAATCAGGCCAAATTGCCTCGTTAAAAACATGCGCTAAACTCGTGTCTTTGTGTCCGGCGAGGTCAGATGTTTGTGCGCGCTTATGTAGCGCCAAAGTGTCGCTTAAGGCGCGCATGTCCGGTGTAAAATAATCCTGACTTGTAAGAAATCCAGGATCGAGCCGATCGTCAATTTGAGTGAGCTCTTCTTGAATTTTATTCAAAACAGACCTAATAACTTCGGTGTGTGGGCCGCTGGCATTTTTACCTAGGTGTGGTTGTTGGGCAATTTCGGTAAAACCGGTGGCAAAGAAATCGATTCCAGTAAAAACTTCCTGGTTTTCGGAACGCTCGGGACTCATGGTGAAGGTTATTCTAACAGTAAATTAGTAAAAAGTTCTATTTTTAAATCTGTATTCTAGGCTTTGACTGGCTCGCTCCCCAAGCTTGCACCAGGCTTTGTAGGCATTTTGATTGATTGGCTGATCGAGGGTTCCGACAAATTCGGTCAAACTATTGCTAAAGGATGTTTTAAAAAGTCCTAATCCATAAAACTTGTGCTGGGTGTTTTCTAGCTGATCGGCCGGGGGAGTGCCGTGGAGGTCGTACTTAGTTACGCCCCTTGATTTTAACCACTGCATAACTCGCCACTGTAATAAATGAGCAGCGCCACTTTTTAGTGCGTCGCGATCCGATGCCCCGTCTTTGTAGAGTCCTTTTTTGCCAATTAAAGCTATAAAAACGCCGGCAATAACTTGTTTATTGTGGTATGCAAAAAATAGTTGACCTTGATGGGCGTCGATCCATTTTTGCCATAACGATCTGTGATAGTTGAAGTCACGTACGTGGAACCCAGCTCGTTCGCCGGTGCCTTTGTAAAGTTTGTACATTTGTTCAAAGTTTTCTTGCGTTGGGGTGACTGGTTCGGCCGTTACGCCTGCGGCTTCGGCTTGCCTAATTGCGCGACGCGCACGTTGCCTGAATGTAGCCAAAATAGCAGCTTCGTTAGGTGATAAATCGATAATTACGGTGCTGGCGTTAGGTTGAATATTATGGACTTTGTGTAAATCTTTTGGATAACCATCTGTCTGCAAAATCTCGGGCTCCATTTTAAAAGCAAAAATTTTTTTGTCTTGAGCAAATTCCTGGTTCTCTTTTAAAATTTGCTCAAAGTCTGTGACATTTGTTGCGCCAGGGCCTTTGGGTGAATACCAAAGTTCACCAATTAAGGGAACCTTACGACTTAAGTAAAGGCAAGCAATGTTTTTAACGTCATAAATGACATATTGTGGCATCCAACCTTGCGACTGTTTGATTTGTGCGAACGCTTTTGTTTGAAACACATCACCGCCGTTAGGAGATTCTATAATTAGTTCATCCCAGTGTTCTAACTCGTGAACTTGAGCAAAACGCATTATTTTAACAAACCTTTAGCTTTATGCGCTAGGCGATATGCTACGTAGTGTAGCGGTTTAGTCGGAAGTTCCCAGGTTCCCAAAAATTCCCGCATATGTCCACCGAAAGATTGTTTAAAATGCGTGAAGCCTGACCATTTGTGGTTTTTTTCGTTGGGTGGAGCGATTCCAAAAAAGTCAAAATTGGCCTGGCCGTTTTGTTTTGCGTCGAAAATCATGGTACTGAGTAGCGGGCTACCGGGGTGTAGCTTGCGTGCTTCGCGGTAGCTGGCGGCATGAGCGTAATAACGCGTGGTCGGGCTGTCGTAGACTAAAGCGCTGGCAACTGGCTCATTTTTGTGTGTGGCGATGTAAATCTTAGCTGCACCGCGCTGCAACAGAGTGCTTGCAATCGCCTGAAATACTTTGTCGCTGTGCGGGGTGATCCCAGTTAATTTTGCCACCTCGTGAATCATATCTAAAAATATTGGCAAGTCGCCAGCCGAGCTGCTTTGCTTAAATTTTAGACCTTTTTTTGCGGCCGTGTTGTACAAGTTACGGTTGGTGCTGGTCATTTCACTTAGTAGCTCGTCAGTTGATCTGGTTAAATCTTTAACCCAGGTGTAGTGAGGCTGTATATCTTTAGGCGCTCGCTTTAATCCCCGGACCTGTAATTGTTTAGTTGTGAGATTTCCAACGGGCTCTACACGAAAATAGCTAACTTCTTCTTGTTTAGATAAGTGTTTAAGGGCACTAAGCGCTAAGTCAAAACCTGAGCGGGAGGAAACCTGAGGGCCATAAGGGCAGTAAATCCGGTTGCCAAGCTGACCTTGTTCTAAAATCGCTAAGCATTGCCATCCGGCACCTTTTGCATAAAAAGTTTTTTTGCCGAGCGCAGCCTGCACAGCCGCCCAATGGCTGCTTTGCGTAAAGGCGCCACCGCTTTTAAATAATTGATCATCCCATTTTTGATCCGGAATACCAGGTTGCCAGTTAGTCATTACATTTAGTATATGCGCGCTGGGGGGCGATAAACAAGTCCGGTTCATGTTATAATGAGGGCTCGTACTAATGTTGGAGGGACGTATAAGACAACGCCTTTTTGCGCAACCAGCGCTTTGTTTGAATACATAATCAAGGAGTTAAAATGAAAATTAATCCACATATGTTTCGTGGGTATGACCTTAGAGGTTTAGTGGGCGAAGATTTAAATCCAGAAATTGCCGAGCATATTGGTCGCGCGTTTGGAACCTACCTAAAAAGACAAGGGATTACCGAAGCTGTAGTTGGTCGCGATTGTCGTCAAACCAGCCCGGAATATGCCGCCAGCTTGATCGAGGGTCTTAATGCAACAGGTGTTGATGTGATCGATATTGGTATGCATATGATCGGCACGTTTTATTGGTCGCAATATTATTTGAATCGCAAGGGTGGCGTTTACGTGAGCGCGAGCCACAATCCGCCGGAATTTAACGGTTTTAAGTTTGCCAATGATTTTTCGGAAACTTTAGTGAGCGATGGTATGCGCGAACTTTGCCGAATGGTGCAAGAAGAAGATTACGACATGGCAGAAAAACCAGGCAAGGTTGAACAGCGTGATATTCGCCAAGCTTACTTTGACGATATTTTAAAACGATTACCAATTAAAAAAGGGTTGCGTGTGGTGGTCGATCCGAGCTGCACAACTGCTGGTGGAATTGCGCCAGATCTTTTGCGCCAAGCCGGTTGTGAGGTGATTGAATACAATACAAAAGTGGATCCTACTTTTCCGCTTGGTGTAGCTGATCCAACCGAAAAGCACGTGCTCGATCGTCTAAGTAAAGAGGTGTTAGAGGCAAAGGCAGACGTTGGCTTTACATACGACGCCGACGGTGATCGTATTGGAATTGTTGACGAAAAGGGTGGAATAATCTGGAATGACATGCTTGTGGCAATTTTTGCCGAAGCGGTTCTGATGGATCATCTCGGTGCAAAAATTATGTTCAACACATTTTGCTCAAAGGCAGTGCCCGAAACGATTACCGCAAAAGGTGGCGAACCATTTATGTGGCGCACCGGCCACTCGTTCTTAAAAAAGAAGAACCAAGAGGTTAAGGCTGCGTTTATTGGAGAGCTTTCTGGCCACTTCTTTTTCTCGGCTGATTTTTATAATCACGACGATGGGTTGTTCTCGACTTTGCGCCTGATCCGTTACCTAAGTGAGACAGGTAAAAAACTTAGCGAAATAGTGGCGGCTATGCCTCAATATGTTTCGAGCCCAGAAATCAAGCTAGCCTGTGCTGATGACAAAAAGGTTAAGTTGGTTGAAAAATTAGTGCCAATACTCAAAAAAGATTTCCCAAGCGCCGAGATCATTGACGACGAGCGCGCAGGTGATGGCGTACGGCTTGAAACGGATGACAGTATGTTTGTGGTGCGCTACTCGCAGAATGGCCCGTACCTAGGTATTAAGCTTGAGTCGAAAACCCAGCCGGGCTACGACAAGCTCAAAAAATATCTGTCAGATCTGTTGCATAGTTTTCCAGAAGTAGAATGGGAAAACAAAATTGCCGCAAACGTAGATGCTTTAAACTAAGTTTGCTCTTTGCGCCCTGGATTTTATTGCCAGGGCGCCTATAATGAACTTAGTTAAGGGGGCGCGGCGTGAATTTAGACATTTTTAAAGCATACGATGTCCGCGGCAAAGTTGGCGAGGATTTAACCCCCGAAGTTGCCGAGCGGCTGGGTCGCGCGCTAGCGACATGGCTGCCAACCGCAGGAGCGGTTGTTGTAGGGCGCGATATTCGCACGGACTCAGCTCAACTTGCCGAGGCTTTTATAAACGGGGTACGTCAACAGGGAAGGGATGTTTGGGATTTGGGCCAGATCACCTCTGACATGATGTACTTTTGCGTGGGGAAATTTGGGCTGGCCGGCGGAGCAATGATTACATCTGGGCATATTCACTCAGAATACAATGGTCTAAGGTTCTGCCACGAACAAGCGCGACCAATTGGAGTGGGCGAGGGTTTGATGAATATTCGTGATCTCGTGGTAAGTAATCAGTTTGTATCGCCTCCTCAGACTGGGCAAGTTATTAAAAAAGATATAGCCGATGATTGGATTGAGCACGTTTTAAGCTTTGCCGATCTTACAAAATGGCCAAAATATAGGGTGGCGATAGATACTGGTAATGGGGCAGCCGGCCCAATTTTACAAAAAATTGCCACTAAATTGCCTCTGCAAATTTTTCCAATGTATTTTGATCCGGATCCTAGTTTTCCAAATCATCCGGCAGATCCGTTGAATGGCGACAATCTAACTCAAATAAAAGCTAAAATTAGCATCGAAGCTTGCGATTTTGGATTCGCATTCGATGCTGACGGCGATCACGCTTTAATGCTCGATGAGCAAGGCGAGGTGGTAACGGGCAAGGTGATAACCGCAATTTTGGCAACATATTTGCTTGGCAAAAATCCGGGGGCAACAATTTTGTATAACTTAATTTGCGGTCAAACGGCCAGGGATGCAATTGTTGCGGCCGGCGGTAAGCCGTTTAGAACGCGCGTGGGCTTTGGCTACATTAAGGCCGATATGCGTACACAAAAGGCGCTTTTTGCAGGTGAACACACTGCGCATCTTTACTTTAAGGATAATTTTTACACCGACTCTGGTTTAATTGGCATGATTTTATCTATCCAGGCCTTAGCCGAGAGTGGCGAAAAGCTCAGCGATTTGGCGAATAAGTATCGTAATAAATATGTGTCGTCTCCCGAGATAAACTTTGAGGTCGAAAACAAACCGCAAGTTATTGAAAGAGTACGGGCAACTTTTACCGATGGCGCACAAGATCTGCTTGATGGAATTACAGTAGCTTACGAGGATCAAGGTAAATGGTTTAATGTTCGGCCAAGTAACACTGAGCCGGTTTTACGTTTAAACGCCGAGGCAAAAAGCCAACAGGATTTGGACGAACTGATTAATAAAGTTACTAAAATTATCGAAGAATAAATACTCGCTAGCACTCTTGCCTTGACAGTGCTAGTCAGACTATAGTAAATATGTAGTTACAAAAACTGGAGGTTATCATGAGTCAAGCACTTAAACCGCTTGCAGACCGAGTTGTCGCTGTCCGCGAACAAGCCCAAAATAAAACTGCATCGGGCTTATTTTTACCAGACGAAGCCAAAGAAAAGTCAGTAGTGGCTAAGGTTGTAGCTGTCGGTAAAGAAGTTAAAGAGGTCAAAAAAGACGACCTTATTGTGTATAAAGAATACTCCGTAACCGAATTAAAAACCGGCGGAGTCGAATATTTAATTGTTAAAGAAGAAGATGTTTTAGCTGTTTTGGCTAAATAAGGAGTTTTATGGCTAAAAAAGTTTTTTATGATGATGATGCGCGTCGCCGTGTTCTGGGTGGAGCGAAAGCCCTGTATGATGCCGTGAAAGTTACCATGGGTCCTAAAGGCCGCAACGTAGTTATAAGCAAAGGCTACGGTGGCCCAACTGTTACGCACGACGGTGTGAGTGTAGCGAAAGCGATCGAACTTCCCGAAGAAGACAACGAGGAATTGGGCTTTAAAGTTGGAGCTGATCTAATTAAGCAAGCCGCCAACAAAATGAACGACGTAGCCGGTGACGGAACTACGACTGTTACTGTGTTAACTTACAACATTTTGGCTGAGGCCAATCGCTTGATTGCTGCTGGCCACAATCCAATGGAGCTTCGCAAAGGAGTTGAGGCGGCTGGAGCTGAAATCATTGCCAAACTTAGTGGCATGGCCGAGCAAATCGGTAGTAAAAAAGAGCGAATCGCCGAAGTCGCAACAATCAGCGCTGGCGACAAAGAAATAGGCACCTTAATTGCTGATGTAATCAGTAAAATCGGCAAAGACGGCGTGGTAACCGTTGAAGAGGGCCAAGGCCTGAAGCTAGAGAGCGAAGTGGTCGAAGGCTTCACTATGGACCGCGGCTTTGTAAGCAGCTACATGGTGACCGACACTGCACGCATGGAAGCTAGCTACGACAAGCCGGCAATCGTGATTACTGACGAAAAAATTACTAGCGTACAACAATTTTTACCAATGCTCGAGAAGTTAGCTCAAGCTGGCAAAAAAGACTTAGTATTAATTGCCGAAGATGTCGAGGGTGAAGTACTCGCAACTTTGGTTTTGAACAAATTAAAGGGTGTGTTTAACACGGTTGCGGTTAAGGCTCCGGCATTTGGCGACCGCCGCAAAGAGATTTTGCAGGATCTAGCTGTGCTTACAGGTGCGACCGTAATCACCAAAGAGCAAGGTCACAGCTTTGAAAATGCAGAACTGAGCATGGTTGGCTCAGCTCGCAAAGTGATTGTAGGTAAAGATGAAACTACAATTATCGAAGGCGCCGGAGCAACCAAAGAAGTAAACGCGCGAATTGCCGAAATTACAGCTCAAGCGAGCGCTGCAACCAGCGAGTACGACAAAGAAAACTACGAAAAGCGTGCAGCAGCTTTGGGTGGCAAAGTTGCCGTAATTAAAGTTGGTGGCGTTACCGAAACTGAGATCGAAGAGAAGAAGTTTAGAGTAGACGACGCCGTAGCTGCGACTAAAGCTGCGTTGGCCGAAGGTGTGGTTGCCGGTGGTGGCGTTACGCTGGTTGACTTAAGTAAAACAATCGATGTTGCTGGCAACGATAGTGTTGCAGCCGGGCACCAGCTTTTGAAGAACGCACTTGTTCAGCCGTTTAAACAACTGATGTTAAACGCTGGCTTAAATGCCGACGAAAAGCTTCCACAAGTTATGGCAAGTAAAAAAACCGGTCAAGGTTTTGATGTAAACAGCCCTGAAAAACTAGTTGATTTAAAGGGTAAAGGTGTAGTCGATCCAGCCCGCGTAACTAAAGAAGCGATCCAAAACGCCGTGTCGATTGCAGCAACGGCAATGACAATGGGTGCTTTGGTGGTCGATATTCCAAAGGATGAGCCAGCTGCAGCTGCTGGCGGTGGCATGCCTGGTATGGGCATGATGTAGCTAACCTTGTTTAGCGCCTACATGAGCGCTAGGTGATTAAGGGCCGCTTACTCGCGGTCCTCTCACTAGAACTTATTTAATTTTATGTTATAATATTTTCTTCGGTATCACGAGGAGGAAAAGTGGCCGAAAACCCGAAGTCGACGGATGCAGATCGCATCGTCGGATTCTTGCTGCAGCACCACGGGCGTATCTCTGGTCGCATGATCGGTGGTAAGTTCGAGGAGCCGACCGTGGCAATCGCTCTGGCGTTTGGGATTCCGCTTGCGGAAATCAATGCGCTGGTCGCCACCATGTGCCGTGAGCGGAGGACATGGGTCAAGAAAGAGGGGGACGTGATCGTCGAGATGGGGTTGAAGAAGCTCCCTCGAGGCGCCCATAACTCTCCCGTTACCACGACGAAGATCGACAAGAAGCCGGAAGATGGTGAGGCGGAAGTGAGAGAGTCAGCCGACAAGCCGACCGAATTGCTAAGTGTGGAGCGTCGTGCCGAAGAGGCTACGAAGCTCCTGACGTACTTGCAAGGAGACGATGTCTCTATCGAGTGTGAGGGTGGTGACATGTGTTACGAACACAACACCCGCGGCAAACACAATTTCATTCCCGACCACAACAGTATCCTCAGCCTGGCGGCTGAAGTTCTGACCGGGATCACCAGGCGGCAGGCGTCGAGCATCGCGAGCTTACTGAACGCGATGGGTCTGCGCTGGACCGATAACGTCGGCGGTGGACTCCGCCGACACTTCGTCGATACTTCCATCACGCGAGTCACGACGGAGATGGTGAAACAGGCAGAAAAGGCTAAGGCCACCGAGACTTCGGTCAAGGCGGGCGCGCCCGACGAGCCTGAGGTTCCTGTCGCCGAGGAGCAGCCGGCTACAGAGGTTAACTCCAACCCTCTGACGAACCTGCTTCAGGCGGCTGCGGTGATTCGTGATCTTCGCATCAAGGTCGCTTCGCTCGAAGGTCGACTGTCCAAGAAGACGGATGACCTGAGTGCGGCGCGTTCAGCCAACCGCACGCAGGCCAGCGAGATCGCATCGCTCAAGCGAGAGATCGAGCGGCTGACAGCTGAGGTGGCCGCACTGGCTCACCTTAAGCCACTGGCTGATGCGGCTGCGGCGCTCGGTAAGGAGATCGGGCTGGCTACACAGCTGAAGCCCGGGGCGTCAAAGAGGAGCTGACCTCCTCAGCTCCCGACGCCAAGGGGCCCACATCGCAGAAATGTCGCGATGTGGGCCCCGCAGAAATTCCTGCTACACTTAAAGAATGATCTTTAGAAGTGAAGTAGACGAACCAACATTCGAACTTATTTTAAGCAAGAAACGTATAATCGAACCACGATTATACGATGAAATCCACGCCAAAATAAAAGCTGGCGACATGATTGTTTTTATCAATCGCGAAACTAAAAAAGAAATCGTAGCAAAAGTCGTAGGAATTTTGCGTTTCGGAAGCTTTAAAGAGTTGTTTAATTCTTATCCAACTGAGCGTTTCGGTAAAACAGAGCGAGAACTTTTAGCTGATATGCGCCAATTTTACGGCGAAAAGGAGCTAGCTCTTGGGGTGGCGGGCTTTAAGATACATAACTTAAACTAGTATAAATCTAATAACCTTAGTAAGAATAACCTTCGAACCACCCCCGGGTACTTAGATGCTATTTTTTACCGCTAAAATAGCTAACTTCGCGCATTACATCGAGCAATGCTTTGGCACGCTTGGCTTCGTCGGGAATTTCTTTCGCGGCGTTAAATGTAGCTTGTAGTAAACTTTGGTCGTCAGTAGAACGGATTACTAAAAGCATTGTGTCAAATTTTTCCTCAGGCGGAAGGTCTAGCTTGCCTAAAAGAGGTTTAATTGCATTAACAACATCATCCTTAATTTTGTCTAAGCTGTCGTCGCTGGTTGAGCTGTGGCTTGTAACTGCAGGAGTTTCGGGCTCATCTTTAGTGTCGTTTGAATCAGCGCCAGGGCTCCAGCTACTTGGAGCAGGAGTTTCGACTTCTTCATCTTTTTCCGGTTCGCTAACTTGTGGAGCGGGCGGCTGGCTGGCGGAATCATCTGTAATCATGCTTGGCATAGGGGTTTCCTCGAACTTCATGCCGCTCTGGTCGCTTAATGCTTTTGCCAAATCATCGTCACCGCTGACTGGAGTTTGTAAGTGTTGATCTTCGTTCATGCCCACCCCTTTTAATGCTATAATCTTTAACTACAGTATAGCGTATTTTGGCAAATAGCAAATACCTAAAAGGAGGGACATGCTTGACGACATCAACGTAATCAAACAACGAGATCCGCAGGGTGCGCTCGCCATTGCAGCCAGTTCGCCTGATCAGTTAAAACACGAATTTACGGTAGATTTTACGCCAACAAAACCCGTTTTGAACGTGGTTTTAACAGGTATGGGCGGTAGTGCGTTTCCGGCTGGTTTTGTTAGCACCTGGCCTAAACTTACTGTGCCATTTTTAATTAGTCGCGATTACGTTTTGCCGGATTTTGTTGGCACTGAAACCTTGGTGATTGTAAGTAGCTTTTCGGGTAACACCGAAGAAACTCTAAGCTCTCTCGAAGACGCTCGCAAAAAGGGTACACAAATTGTTATTCAGGCAAACGGCGGCAAGCTAAAAGCTAAGGCTGCCCAGTACAATTTACCGTTTGTTCAGATTCCAGATTGTGCGCAACCACGAATGGCGAGTTTTTATTTTTACAAAGCAATTGTAGCAATTTTAGGTGCAGCCGGCTTAACAGATAAAAATATTGGTCAGCAGCTTACCGATCTATCTTCAAAAATGGCTGAAACAGTAAAAACCTGGGCCGCAAATGTACCCGAAAAAGATAACTTGGCTAAACAAATTGCTCAGCATATGGTTGGCAAAACGCCAATTATTTATAGTGGACCACTAATGTATCCAGCGGCGGTCAAATGGAAGATTTGTGTGAACGAAAACGCCAAAAATACAGCTTGGTGTAACATTGTGCCCGAGATGTGTCATAACGAGTTTATTGGCTGGTCCGGTTTGCCAGTCGAAAAACCGTTCGCTGTTTTTGATATTGTAAGCAGCTTTGAGCACGAGCGAACTAAACTTCGCTTTGAAGTGGTCGATAAACTGCTATCGGGTAAACGACCTAAAGCGTTTAGGATTGAGGCAAAAGGCGATACGCAGCTTGAGCAAATGGTTTACGCAATCATGCTGGGTGAACACGCATCCGTTTACTTAGCGATTTTGAATAATATAAATCCAACGCCGGTAGATTTGGTAGAGAAATTGAAGATTGCATTAGGCTAATTAAACGAGCGCAAGGCTTCTATAGGATCCTTGCGCGCCGCTTTAATTGCAGGCCATGCGCCAAAAACTACACCAACAGCTAACGAGATTGTCAGGCTTGCTGCAATAATTTGCCAGGTGAACCCAGGCATAAATCCTATGAAAGTGCCGGCGGCATAGGCAAGCCCAAAACCCACGACGATTCCCAAAAATCCGCCAGCTAGGCTCATAACCAGGGCCTCGATCATAAACTGGCTTAACACTTGGCTGTTTGTTGCGCCAATGGCTTTGCGGATGCCGATTTCGCGAGTGCGCTCGGTTACACTAACAAGCATGATGTTCATTATGCCAACTCCACCCACGATGATTGAGATCGCGGCGACAGCACTTATTACGTTGCTAAAGGTTCCCAAGATACTGTCGGCGATTTGGATTGTTTCGGCAGGCAATAAGACAGCAACGTCGTCTTCGTTGTGGTGGTTGCTGATAAGTTTTTGGTGGATCGTTTCGGCTTCGGTTTTGGCGTCTACGCCGGGCTGTAGGCGCAGGTTGAGTTGCTGAATTTGCGCCACACCTTGGTTAAAAGATTTGGCCGCCGGCAGAGAAATAAATGCTGCATTGTTAAGATCAAAAACCGTGCTAACAGTAGTGCTCGATGGGAAGTAGCCCAAAACTCCAACCACGGTGTATTCGTGTCCACGAATTAGAACTTTTTGACCCGTAGTTACTTCGCTCCCAAACATTTCGAGCGCAAGATTACGCCCCAAAACAACTTTATCCGTGCCGCTTGTAGAGCTTATAAACTCTCCGGCGTTAACTGATAAACCCAAAGCTTCATCGCCATCGGCTGTTGTACCGACAATAACGCCACTGCTAAGTTTTTTGTCCATATCAGATACACTTCCGGTAACTAGCATGAGGGGTGCGATCTGTGAAACGTTTGAATTGTGTTTAATCGATTCCAGGTCACTCTCGGTAATTGTTGACGTGCCGAATGCCGCTAAGTAGTTGTAGTCTTTTAAAAAACCGTCTTCGTCGCGATGTGCTTTGCCAGGGCGAATAGTCAAAATGTCGTCGCCGAGTTCACTGACTTGGCCGCGGATGTTATTTTTTGCGCCTTCACTTAGCGATAAAATTGCCGTAACCGAGGTTATGCCAATTATAATACCTACGATTGTTAATGTTGTACGAACGCGAGTAGAGCGCAAGTTTTGAATAGCGAGTTTAAAGTTGGCGAAGAATCTCATTTGCGGCGACCTTTTTTAACGGCTTTGCGGCGCGTTTTTTTACTTTTTCGGGTGGGCTTTTGTGGTAAGGCTTCTTCGGTCATGGCCTCAGTTGCGTTCGCAAAATCCTCATTGGCTTTTACGGCCGCTTCCATAGCCTTGCGGAAGGTGCTTAATGGGCGTTTGTCTTTTTCTACTTCGTCGATTGGGTGCTTGCTGTCGCTGGCGATCCTACCGTCAACCATTTGGATTATCCGATCGGCGTAAATCGCGACGTCCGGGTTGTGTGTGACCATAATTATTGTGTTTCCGCGGCGATGGATGTCGGCCAGTTCTTCCATGATAATTTCGCTGGACTTTGTATCTAGATTGCCGGTGGGCTCGTCGGCTAAAATTAGCGACGGTTTAGTTACAAGTGCTCTCGCAATCGCTACTCTCTGTAGTTGACCCCCGCTTAACTGATACGGCATATAATATTCGCGCTCGTTTAAGCCAAAGCTTTTTAAAATTTTGCTGGCGGCGTTTAGGCGTGCGGTTGGTAAAATGCCTTTGTATGTTAAAGGTAGGGCTACGTTTTCAATTACGTTAATGCGGCTGAGTAAATTAAAGTTCTGAAAAACCATTCCGATATGATCGCGTCGCATTTTGGCGCGACGGCGTTGGCCGAGCTCGGCTACAGACTTTCCCTCGAGGTAGTATTCGCCGTGAGTTGGGGTGTCGAGTAGGCCGATAATGTTCATTAAAGTGGTTTTGCCGCTGCCGCTTGGGCCCATGATTGCCACAAATTCACCTTTATCGATTGTTAAAGTGATACTATCAAGAGCGGTTGTGGTGGCGTCGCCAATGCCAAAAAGTTTACTAAGCCCAAAGATTTCGATTACTGGTTGCATTAACCTTATTATAGAAGCCCAGGTTTACAGATAACAGACTTTTTTTCACAACATATTTACAAAGCCTGCATACACACTTACTTCCTGACGATGAATAGCCTTATCTGTTATAATGTAATCCGTTGGAGAGATCGCATAGTTGGTCTAGTGCGCACGCTTGGAAAGCGTGTATGGTCGCAAGGTCATCGAGGGTTCGAATCCCTCTCTCTCCGCCACGAACTTATTTTGGTAAAATTTTAAAATTATTCTATAATTCACAGGTCTTAACGACGGAGCCTATAAGCTCCCCGCTTGAAAGAGGACCTTATGCCGATTCCAGATTATGGCCCCGAGCGCAATGCTCTGGAGGCTACCTGGCGCGAGTTTTGGCTGGCGTATATAGCGCTGACATCTGCTCGGCTCAACATGGAGCTGGGTGGAACTGCTGAAAGCTCTGAATTCGACAAAGCAGAACAGCGTTTCGCGAATGCCGTCTTGGAACTACAAGAATTGTGCGACGATGTTCAATTCTTGAGGAACATGCTCCATCATGACTTTGCCTTTAGGGCAGCAAGACAAGAACTCGCCGAAGTTCTCGGTCTCAAAACATGATACCTTCAAGCGGACGCCTGCTGGCTTAGCCGGTCGGGCATCCCGAATTTATATGAAAAGCGTAAACATTAGTGTTAAACTGTGGGTAATGATTTTTAATGTAGACTCCATAACTAAAATTTATGGCAAGGGTGACAACGCTTTTGTCGCGCTGGATAAAGTTAGCTTAAATATTAAAAGGGGCGAGTCGATTGCGATCCTGGGTAAGTCGGGGTCCGGTAAATCGACCTTGATGCATGTTTTGGCGGCACTTGATCGAGTGAACTCTGGTGAAATTAACTTCGACAAGATTGCATATCAGGACATGAGCGCCAAGAAACTCGATAAATTGCGAAGCGGAAAGTTTGGGTTTATTTTTCAGCAATTCTTTTTAAACGGTCGTGAGACTGTGCTCGAAAACGTTATGCTGCCGCTTAAAATCGCTGGAACTTCTCGAGGAGATCGTAAAGCTCGAGCAACTCAAGCGCTTGAAGAAGTTGATCTTTTAGACAAAATTAACAATAAGGCAATTAATTTAAGTGGTGGCCAAAAACAACGCGTGGCAATTGCGCGGGCCATTGTTAACGAGCCCGAGGTTATTTTTGCTGACGAGCCAACGGGTAACCTAGATAGTGAGAATGGCTACCGAATTGTTGAACTACTTTTTAGACTCAACAAACAAAAAGATATTACTCTTATTATCGTTACGCACGATGCCGAACTCGCAAATATGTGTCAGCGTCAATTTGTAATGAAAGACGGCAAATTAACAGAGACGAGTAAGGGTAAAAAATGAAGTTCTTAGATCTAGTAAATACAGCAAACCGCAACTTGACCCGGTCTAAACTACGAACCTTGCTAACGATTTTGGCAATCTTTGTTGGCGGCTTTACTTTGACTCTAACAAGCGCGCTTAACACTGGAGTTAATGATTATTTAAATCGCCAATTAGGGAGTGTGAACTTACCGGGGGCGTTCGAAGTGGTTCCAAAAACGGAATTTAATCCGTTTAGTACTGATATTAGTGAGTATAATCCGGACAAAAAAGTTAATAGCATTCAGCAAAGCTTAACTGCTAGTATGGATTTGACAGATGTAGCCAAGTTCGAAGACGTTGCTGATGTTGAAGATGTTGTGCCTTACTATGCAATTAGCGCCGAGTATATCCAGAATGGCGAAGGTAAAAAATACCAAGTCGTGCAGATAAACCAAGATTACGGCTTACAGGTTGATCTGGAAGCTGGTCAACTAATGGGTGCAAACGACAAAAACGGCGTAATTCTACCTTCTAAATACCTTGCACCGCTAGGGCTCGGAACTGCAAACGAGGCCATTGGCCAGCAAATAACTTTAGCCTACAAGGGCGCTGACGGCAAAATTGAAGAGAAAAAGCTTACAGTTGACGGCGTTTCGCGCGAGTCACTTGTAACTGGTGTGATTTTGTTTGTCGATGGTGACACGGCTAAGCAGATGGCAGCTGCTCAGGGGGTGGATAAAAAATTTAGCCGAGTTATTGTAAAGTTCCCAGCCTCAATAAGCGATAGTGTTCCGGACAGCGAACTGCAGTCACGAATTGAGGCTACAGGTAATTACACTGCAGCATCGTTCGAAGAACAAGTTAGTTCAACTATGTCGGTAGTCGGCGCGATTACTGCGGGACTAAACGTAGTCGGTATAATTGCTCTTGTGGCGGCTAGTTTTGGTATAATCAACACCTTGCTCATGAGCGTTTACGAAAGAACTCAAGAAATTGGTTTAATGAAGGCGCTTGGAATGAGTCGCGGTAAAGTATTTAGCTTATTCGCGATCGAAGCAGTTTTAGTAGGTTTTTGGGGGTCGGTCGTGGCGGTATCGGTTGCAACCGGAATAAGTATTTTACTCAACAATTTTGCTGGCCAAACTTTTTTAAAAGACTTTGATGGCTTTACACTACTGGTTATTACCCCCGGTGGTGCAGCGTTTGTGATCGTGCTAATTATGTTGATTGCCTTTTTGGCGGGAACCTTACCGGCTATAAAAGCTTCGCGGCTTGATCCGATCGAAGCACTGAGGAGTGAATGATGACGCCATCTTGGGGTACCCCCGAGCCAGAGGAAGTTAGAGGCCTAAGGACTGAGAATAGTTTTCTTAGGGGTGAGAACGAGCGATTATCAGAAGAAAACGAAAGACTCAGGCTTGGCCATGAGCTAATGATGCGAATTTTAAATGAGGTCGCGCTTGATAAAAACACCGATCTTATGATTGCGAGCGCCTTTGGAGTTAGTTTTGACCTCTTAAAGGAGGCCGGGCAACTCGATCGAATGCGTAGCATGGACTACAGAATGCGCCTGGTGTTCTTAGATTTAGATAAAATGAAAGTACACAATGCGATTGGTGATCATGACGGCGGTGATGCTGCGTTGGCTATTGTGGGATCTGTGCTCAACGGGCTGTATCGGCGGGCCGGAGATCGGCTCATGCCAACACCCGAACTTAATGATACTGTCGAAGATATAATTGATGCTCAAGGAACGGTGAGTCTGGTGGCGCGTTACCAAAAAGGCGACGAGTTTTTAGCGGCAATGCTTCAACCGCCTACAGATGAGTATTCGTCGCGAATAGGCACGGTGGAAGACCAAAAAACTTACCTAGAAGAGGGCTTTAAGGGTTTGTACGCCAAGTATCCATCTACAAATCCAGATTACCCAGACGGCGAATATGAACTGGACGGTGTTAAGTTTAAGGTAGAAAATGGCATTGCCATTGTTCCGCTTAGCTTAACCTTCGGGTTAGTTGAGGCTCCGGTGCCTCGTGATCGTGATGAGCTTCGCAAAAACGTTGGTGTGGCCGATGCTATGATGATGGACCTTAAACGTAAAAGAACTTCGGTAGCAACTTCGGGATCCGCAATTAGCCTTTTACCAAAAGCGTAATCTGTGTATAATCGCCCTACATGAGAGCCCAAAAAACACACTACGTATTCGTCACCGGAGGCGTTATTTCCGGACTCGGCAAAGGCATTACAGCGGCGTCATTAGGCGCCGTTTTTCGTGCCCAAGATATTAAAGTTAGTATGCAAAAGTTAGACGTATATCTAAACTTTGATGCTGGCACACTAAACCCAGCGGAGCATGGCGAGTGTTTTGTAACCAAAGACGGCGCTGAAACTGACCTAGATCTAGGTCACTACGAGCGATTTTTAGACGAAGAAATGACACAGGCGAGCTCAACCATGAGCGGCAGGCTTTTTTCGCGTTTGATCGACGACGAGCGCGCAGGGAAGTACCTGGGCAAAACCGTGCAAATGGTGCCGCATTTTACAAAAATTATTCAAGACGACATTATCGCTTCGGGGAAGGGTAGTGATATTCATATTGTAGAAATTGGCGGGACGGTTGGCGATATCGAATCAACTGCCTTTATGGAGGCTATTCGTGAGATGAATATTGCTTTCCCGGGCCGGTGCGCTTATGCGCATGTTGTTTATGCGCCGTTTTTAGGGACGAGCAAGGAATTCAAAACCAAGCCAGTGCAAAATGCGTTGCGAGATTTACGCAATGCAGGAATTGTGCCCGACTTAACTTTGGTTCGCGCCGAGAATCAGCCGCCTCAAAGTGTTGCCGATAAAATTGCAATGTTTGGTGGTGTCGCGCGTAATTCTGTGATTATGCTACCGAATGCCAGAACAGTTTATCAGGTTCCTCTAACGCTAGAGGAACACGGCGCGGCTGGGACAATTTTAAATAAGTTTGGTCTAAAAATGAGCAAACCGAACATGAGCCGCTGGGACAACTTAGTTAAGTTGGCGACGACTAAATACGATAAAAATGTCCGAATTGGGATTGTAGCTAAATATTTAGACAACGAAGACACTTATTTTTGCGTAATGGAAGCTTTGCGTTCGGCGGCTTGGGCTAACAAGGTTAATTTGCAATACAGCTGGATTGACGCTGAAAAGCTAGAAAAAGGCGAGACAGAAGCACTTAAAAAAGTAGATGGAATTTTAGTGCCCGGTGGGTTTGGCTCTCGTGGCCTAGAAGGCAAAATTGCTGCAGCGACGTACGCAATGGAAAATAATGTTCCGTATTTAGGAATCTGCCTGGGGTTGCAAATGGCGGTTGTGGCGGCGGCGCGTAAAGGTGGTTTAAAAAATGCCCAAACGAGCGAGGTTGACCCAAAAACCGAAAACCCTGTGATTTATATAATGGATGATCAGCAAGGCAAAGAGGCTACTGGTGGCACGATGCGCTTAGGTAACTACACTTGCAAATTAGCAAAAGGTAGTTTGGCTGAGAAAATTTATGGATCTAACGAAATTGTCGAACGGCATCGTCACCGTTACGAAGTAAATCAAAAGTATAAAGAGTTTTACGAAAAAGCCGGGCTTGTCGTAAGTGGTTTATCACCAAATGGAAAACTTGTGGAGATGGTTGAAATCCCTGGTCACAAATACTTTATCGCTACACAAGCGCACCCGGAGTTTAGGAGTAGGCCAGATAGGGTGCATCCGTTGTTTGATGGGTTTATTAAAGCTGCTATGGTTTAGCACCAATTTTTTCGTTTGAAAATTCGCGAAAGAATGCAATTTCCGCTGCGCTTTGTGATGCTTTACGGCTATTTAACAGCAAAATATTAACAGCTACTTCGTTATCGTTGTAAAGTTTGAGCCGTTGGTTAAAGTAAGCAAATCTTTCTGGGGGGAATTCGCTTGCGAGCTTGATCGGATCTTGCATGTAAAGAGCAAAAGCAGTTGCAAATGTTTCAAATCCGTAACGCGTGCGCATACCATCCGAACCCGAAGAGAGCCATTCCTGCCTGACTTCATCCATGTAGGCATCCATAGGCTCTGGGTCCTCACCTAAAATAGTCTCCCATTCTATTAGGTCGTCTAGACCCATTATTTTACTATGAACGTGGTGCCCAATCTCGTGATCTAAGGTAGCCTGAACCTCTTTTTTCACATAAGACCTGAGCGTTTGTTGGCTATATTTGCCGTTATATTTTAAAAACGTTGCTTTTCGTGTGTCAATGTAAAGCTTATTTTCGGTTTTTTTGTGCTCACCGACTACATTTGATTCGTTGTTATCATCATGAATATCATTTTCAACGAACTCAATAAAACCAATACTTTCAACGAACCTAGAGGGATAGCGATCTAGCCGTTCATTTATCCAAGCGTAGGGGTCGTCAATTCCGGTAGTTTCGGTCAGCGCTTCGGCGTTTGTAATAAAAAGTGAGTTTGCGCTTCGTTCGGAGAGCTGCTTAAACTGTTCATCCGAACGTTGTTTTAGGTTTAGCATAAGATCTGCGGCGCGGTTCTCAAAAGCGTTCATTATTGTCGTCGGCACTTCTGTTTCTGGCTGGATTCGGAATTTTTTCATGAGCATTCTAAGTTGGTACCCTTGCCATTCAAACTCATGACCGTTTATTGCAAGCCATGTTCGCCTGTTGGGTGCAAGGTAGTGTCCGACTCGTTTTAAGGCTGATTCCCAATTTTGCACAGTCCCCTCAAGGTCACCCTGCGTTAGCCACCCATCTTCAGCAATAGATTCTGTTTCTTCGCGGTCAAAGCCGTATTGAGAATATAGAATCTGCAGCTTATCGATGATTTTAATACTGTCGCCAGCATTCCGAATCGAGCCTAGAAAAGGGCTAACTACTGTAGTTGTCAAAAAACAAAGTTCAGTTTTTTCTTCTGACGAAAGTTTTGAATCGTCTTTTAGTAACTCTGTAGTTAAGGCGTCCCAGTCAGTAGTCTTTATTACGTCGGATCTTCGTTGCAACAAAAGTTGTTCGGCCTGCGAGTACCAGTTTTTTTCTAAGGCCTCCTCAGACTGAATTAAGTGAGTGATTTTGCTAATGTATGCTATAATTTCATCTTTTTTGTCGAAGTCTGATTCCAGTACTTTCTCTTTAACTAGGTCAAACATAAGATTAATACCTAAACCCTGGACATCCTCTTCGTCAATTTGCGCCATAAGGTCAAAAAAAGGGTTATTCTGTCCAAAATTATTCTCAAACTCCAAGGTAGTTGTTCTGTGCTCGTCGTCTATTTCTTCAGCGACTCGAAAGGCATCCTGGACGGATTTGGCTTCGTATTTACTTTCAAACTCGGTATGTTCCATTTTTTGTTTTACTTTTAGTTTAATTATAACGGTTAACGTGTAAAAATAAAACTAATGAAAACACAGTCTTTATCTGTTAATATGTAGGGGTGAATTATGTGATTGATCAAATTAAAAACAAAATTGCAAAACTTGTGGCAGATTCAGTTAAAGCCGAATCTGTTGAAGTTCAACCCGCTAATCCAAAATTTGGTGCAGATTTTGCTATACCATGTTTCAAAATCGCAGCCGAACAAAAAACCAATCCGGTTGAGTTGGCCAAAAAGCTGGCCGAACAACTAAAAATGCCCGAGCTTGCAAAAGTCGAAGCTGCTGGTGGATTTGTAAATTTATGGTTGAGCGATGATGTTTTATTGGGTGCATTAAAGCAGGTTGACGCAAATTTTGGTTCGCATAAAACTTTTAAAGATAAAGAAATTCTAATCGAACACACTGCGGTTAATCCGTTTAAAGAGTTTCATATTGGGCATGCATATGCTAACACAATAGGCGAGGCACTGGCTCGGTTGCACGAGGCAGCTGGTGCTAAAGTACATCAGATTTCGTATCACGGTGATGTTGGGCCACAAATCGCAATGCCGGTTTGGGGTGCTGCAAAAATGCTAGCTGCAAATGAAGGCGATTGGTACGATAACGGTGATCCTGCCGGTAGAACTATGAGCGATGTTGCGGTTGATAAGCGGATCGCGTTTTTGGGGGCTGCATATGCCAAGGGTGCAGCGGCTTTTAAAGAAGACGAAGAATCCGCGGCAGAAATAAAAGCCATAAACAAGCATATTTACTTACGTGACGACGAAGGTGTTGATGAGATCTACAGCACGGGTAGTCGTTGGAGTTTTGATTATTTTGACGATGTTTGCGACCAGCTTAAATCTGGTAACTTTGAGAAACACTATTTAGAAAGCGAAATGGGCCCAATTGGAGCCGAAATTGTTAAAAGTAATCTGGGTGATGTTTTTGAAGAAAGTAACGGAGCAATTGTTTACAACGGCGAGCAAAAAGCAGGCCTGCATACCCGTGTATTTATAAATGGCCAAGGTCTACCAACCTACGAAGCTAAAGAGCTGGGTTTAACCTTTACAAAACAAAACGATTATCCGCAAATGACTCAAACTATTGTGGTGACTGGCAATGAGATCGACGAGTATTTTAAAGTTTTAATTGCCGCAGTAAGCGAGCTGGATCCTAGCTTGGGCGCTAAAATGAAACACATTTCGCACGGAATGGTAAAACTGAGCTCTGGTAAAATGAGCAGCAGAACTGGAAAGGTTTTAAGCGCAGTCGATGTTTTAAACCAGGTTAAGCAGGCGATTTCAGATAACTATCAAACTGAGGCTATCGACGACGTAAAATTGGCTGCTATAAAATATGCATTTTTAAAACAGCGAATTTCGGGCGACGTAATTTTCGATATTAATGAGTCTGTCAGTTTAGAAGGCAATTCAGGGCCATATATTCAGTATGCGCATGCCCGCGGGCAGAGTATTTTGGCGAAATCGCAAGTGCGCGGAGAAATTACAGATCTTAACGCAGGCGAGAGAATATTAGCTACTAAAATTTTAGAATATCCAGCTGCCACAGCCAAAGCGATTAATGAGCTTGCGCCACATAACGTGTGTACCTACCTATACGAATTAACCCAAACATTTAATCGTTTTTACGAAAAAAACCGTGTTATCGATGATCCGCGCGAAGCCACGAGGATAGCTTTGGTTGCGGCATATTGTCAGGTTTTAAAAAACGGACTTAGCATTTTAAATATTGCGGCGCCCGAGAAACTTTAGTAGCGACTAACTTTGTTAAACGTGTAGCCAGCCCAAAGTATTGTGAGGCCCATTAAAAACACCATAGAGAAAAGTACGTAGGCGACTATTCCTTGCATGTAAGGGCCAGCTATAATTCGCACAACAAATTGATACAAAACAACTGCAATTATAGGGAACATCGAAAGGTAAAGTGTGCGAATAGGTGAACGATAAAGGTCAGGTAACCTTTTTTCGGACATCTTTAAAATGATAGCTGAGACTATGGGGAATGTAAGCATGAAACCCCAGATGACTGCAGCGAAATCGTGGACCGCCTCGGATTCGGTGGTGGTCAGGTGTGGCGAAAAAACCGCAGCGAGTGACAATATTGATCCGCCAATTAAAATCGGCCAAACTGAAGTCCAAAAATTGTTAATGCCAATCGTTTGAACATATTTTTTGATCCCGATGTAAAACAGCATTGCGGCTAGTAAAATTGGTAGCGCATACAAAATGCTCACAATCGGGTATTGTCGGAGTTCAAAAAACTCCATAAAGGGCTGCTCAAGCAAGCTTAAGCCCAAAAGAGTAACACCCGCGCAAATCACCAAAAAAGCGTTACGCAGTTGTGATTTAAAAGAGGCTAATGCATTTAAAAACATAATTGCCGCACCGACCGTAATTAAACTGAAGGCCGTGGCGCCTGCCAGTTGAATTCTTTGCTCGAAAGTTGCTGAGTTGGGAAGCAGGGTCGATAATAGTGCAGCTAAAACAGATAGCGAAACTATCACTAAAAGTAGATTCTTGCTTTTTTGCGATGTGTCACCGGCCATGTGCTGTTCGATTTGCAGGTTAAGTGATTCACGCGTGAATGAACGCATGGTTTCTTTGGTGGTTAGATAGTCTTCTAAAAAATCCTGGATCGAAGATATTGTCTGAATATCTTGTCCAGTAAGTTGGCGTCCTCTTGCTGTGATTTCGCTAAGTGTATCGACTTTATCGTAAATATCTTGACGATTCGAAACCAGGGAGGCTGTATAGGTTACTTTTTCGACTAATTTTTGATTATCCATTTTTTGTAAATAAGCTTAAGGTTATAATACATCTATGAACCTAAATAAACAAACAACCGAGCGAGAGTGGCGTAAAATTTTAACGCCTGAACAGTATAAAGTATTGCGCGAAAAGGGAACCGAACTGCCATTTACTGGTAAATATGAAACCGAGAACGGCGTAGGTAGGTATGTCTGCGCTGCCTGCGGCGCTGATCTTTTTAAATCGGACTGGAAGTTTGATGCCAACTGTGGATGGCCAAGTTTTTACGACGCAAAGCCCGGCGCAGTGGACTTCACTGAAGATGAATCGCACGGAATGAGTCGCACGGAAGTAACTTGCGCCAATTGCGGGAGTCATTTGGGACATATCTTTAATGACGCTCCTGATCAGCCTACCGGTCAGCGCTATTGTATAAATTCAGTTTCGCTAGATTTTAAGCCTAGTAAATAGCTTCTGCTTGCAGCACGGTTAATTGTTTGGCATCATTCTTTAATGAGAGAAGGTGAATTTTTAGAGCGCGGTTTTTTACCAAAAAAGCAGCAAGATTTAATAACGAAAGGTCTAACTTATCGAGCAGGTGAAGCTGATAAGGTCTTAGAGCGACTAGATAGACCGGACGTAGTTGTTTGTGCCTTGGTGGCTCGGCAGCGTCAGAGTGCTGTTGGTTTGCCTGGGAGCCCAATTGATCGCCCGAGGGTCCGAAAGAGCTTAGAGACATATTGGGATGTCATTGTAAGGGATCTTAGAACTGGCAGACCAAGCTCAACACATTTAGAATTTGCTTTTAACATTATCCACGGCGACGTTCATGGGATAGTACCAGAGGCGGGCGCCAAGGCTCTAGAGGCGGTGAACATCTTCAATATTGCCGCCTTAACCGACATGGCTGATTCAAAGCGGCCCTTGAGAACGAGGCTTAAAAGCGCGCTTGCAAAATCAGTTCATGTGAGCCATGGTGTTTACTTTAACCCCGAATCGCCACATTTGAGGGCAGTCGTTTTAGCGAGGATTTTGCAGTCCAACGGGAGCCTACAGGATTTGGATATCGAGGATCCCGACGCCCTAATGGCCGTTCGTTTGGACGACCTTTCACATTATGTTGATTTGTCGGTAGGTTCGGGCGAGAGCGCTGGGTTTGAGCGGGGTTTGCCTCAAGATGTTTGGAACGTGAAGCAAGGTTTAACCAGCTTTTGGGGTGATGTGGCAGCCGCGCGCAATGGAAACCGAGCCGTAGGGCGGCAGGCGGGTCGCAGGTGGAAGTTGTTGTTTAATGAAGGGGGCGAAAAAAGATACCAACAGTACCTGCGCGAGCGAGTTAATTTGCGTGATGAGTCCAATCTTGGATTGATGCGGTCTTTGCAACTATCGCCAGAGAACCTTGCCCAAGAAATGCATGAAACGATTGCCGACTTGGCTGACGAAGGTGATACGTACATTCAAAATATGCGCCTGAACGAAAGACTCGGGGTGTTGTGGGCGGCTGCAAGTTTAAGGCGGGCGAATCCTCACTTTGCACAAATTCTGACCAATTACCAAGATGTAGTTAGAGAGAACTTGGAACCTTACGCCCAAGATGGACTGCCGCTGATCGCCGAGCGCCAGGATCCGTATTGGCTTAGGTATGTGATGTGGCAAAGTTTAATGGATAAAACTGGCACTGGTCCCACGACGATTTTTACAGATGAATATAGCCCAATTGTGGACGATAGACGCGACGCGGGCGATGCCTTAAGCAAATCTTTAAAAATCAAACTTGGTCAGGCAGACTTCAATGATTTTGGTAACCAGGGTGCAAAAACTAATAGCAGTGGTTATGGCGAGCTGAATCCAGCTGTTTGCGTGGTAACGGCTTACGATTTGATCGCGCATGCCGAGCGCTCGGCGCTTGAGCCAGCCGCCTTTTCGGTCTTTGAGGATCTTGAAAAGTACATTCGTTCGCTTAGTCCATCGGCTTTTAGAGCAATGCTAGTGGGACTGCCAAACAGTATTAGGCTTGAGGTTAAACAGATTCGCGGATAGAATTGAGGTATGAGTAAAATTCTTTGGATTGATCTAGAAATGACCGGGCTGAATCCGAATGTCGATCGGATTGTTGAAGTTGGCGCACTTATAACAGATTGGGACTTTAACGTTCTGGCGACATACGAGAGCGGCGTTAAACACGACAAAGAACTGTTGCAGCGTTTATTTAAAGTTAATCCGTGGGCGGCCGATCACGCCGAAAGCACTAGTCAGCTTTTAAGGCTTTCAGCCAAAAGCCCAAGCTCAGACAAAGTTCAAGGCGAGCTTATTGCTTTTGTGAACGATCATTTTAACAATGAACCAGTCTTGCTGGCGGGAAATTCCATCCACCAGGATCGGCGATTTATTCGCAAGTACTGGCCTGAACTTGAGGCTCGTCTACATTACAGAATGCTCGATGTTAGCGCTTTTAAGGTGGTGATGATGGGCAAGTACAATATTAAATTCGAAAAGACAGAAACACACCGCGCGCTCGATGACATAAAAGAAAGTATAGAAGAACTCAGATCTTACCTTAAGAAATTTAATTAATATCTTGGCGTATAAGCCCAGTCTGCCTACCTGTTTAATTTGTAAAATTGTGCAAAAAAGCCTATAATTAGTTTTTGCCTGTGAGAAACGTTAAAGCAGTAATCTTTGATCTTGATGGAACTCTGTTCGACGTACGTGAGCTTGTTTATAAGCAGCTTAAAATAATTACGCACGAGTTTAATGGTCAAGAGGCTACGCGCGATCAGATCGCGTCGGTTTTATATGGGTCGATTGCTGTGCAAATCGAGAACCTAATTCATGATAAAAAACACCACAAGGCGGCTTACGAACGTGGACTTGAGTTAGTTTTAGCGGATCGTGGCAAGGCATTGCCGTATGATAAGGTTGCCGATACTCTAAATCTGATAAAAAGCTTTCAGCGACAAATGGGCGTGCTGACTGCGCGCGAACCAAGCCAGCTAAACGATAAACATTTTATTGGAATCCATCATTTTTTTGAAACCGTAGTACATGCCAAGCGGGTGGAAAACCACAAACCACACCCCGAAGGACTTTTTTTGGCCATGCAAGAACTTGGCGTAAACCCCGAGAACACTGTAATGGTGGGCGACACAACCGCCGACATTTGCGCCGGTAGGGCTGCGGGTGTTATGACGATTGGCGTTACTCATGGCTTTGGAAAAATGGCTGACCTGCAAGATGCGGGCGCTGATCATATAATTCACGATATACCATCACTCATAGGTGTGTTAAATTTAAAGTAATGCAAAAACTTACGCATAAACAAATCGAAGAGTATATTTTATCGATGCCGAACTCGCGGCTAGATTACCCTTTTGGCGAAGGCACTGCTGTTTATAAAGTAGGCGACAAAATGTTTGCGCTAATCGATGAGGGCTCTGAGCCGCTGCGCGTAAGCTTAAAATGTGATCCGCTGTTGGCCGAGCACCTGCGCGAAAAATACGAAACCGTATTGCCGGGCTACCACTTGAATAAAAAACATTGGAACACGGTAATTTGCAGCGGTCAGTTAGATGAACAAGAGGTTCGTGATCTAATTCTGCTTTCTTACAATCTGGTTACTGGTAAAGCCTAAAGCTGTTCTTGTAAGGCCTGTAAATTGCTAATTGTGCGTTCAAGTGTGGCGCTCAACTGAGGGTTGGAGGTTTTTTGTTGAGCCGACAACGCCAATTGTAGCTGCGCTGCGATTTTCGTTTGTAAAGTCGTTTGGTATTCGTCGTTAAAACGGCCAGCTTGGCGAGCGGTTTCGAGTTTTGTTGCGTTGGTATCGGCTTCGAGTGCAATGGCTTCTTCTGACAGCTCCTCGAGACCCAAATCGCCCATAAGCGAAACCCAGTCACTAGTTACTAAAGTTGTGGTTTCGCTGTTGATTTTTGTTAACGCCGAATCAGTTATGGATGCCTGGTAAGTGGTCGTAAAGGCGATTAAAGATTGTTCGCGCGCAGCAAGTTGCTCCAACTCGCGGCGAGGCCCACTACTGATGCTATTTATAACCGCGAAAGCTACCGAGATTAAAATAATTAGTAGAATCAAGCCGCCAGCTAGAAGCAAAATACGCCTAAATATTCCAGATCCGCCTGGTTTGTTGTAATCGGCTGCGGCACCATAATATCGAGCATTTGCATCTGCCATGCCTAGATTATAGCGCTATTTACAGCATAAGCAAAAAACAGAGGTCGTAAGGTGATAGAATAAAAGCAATGGAAGCCAAAGAAGAGATTAGGTCGCGATTAAACATAGAAGACGTAGTGGGTGAGTATGTTCAGCTTAAGCGTGCCGGCCGAAACTTTAAGGGGCTATCCCCCTTTAGCCAAGAAAAGTCGGCAAGTTTTATGGTAAGCCCCGAAAAGCACATTTGGCACGACTTTAGTAGTGGTAAAGGCGGTGATATTTTTAGCTTTGTAATGGAAGTTGAGGGACTTGATTTTAAGGGTGCAATAGAGCTTTTAGCGCGCAAAGCCGGAGTTGATTTGAGCCAATATCGCAGCACGCAGGGGGCAAATTTGAGCCGCAAAAAGGATCGTCTTTATCAAGCGCTTGAGATAGCATCTAAATATTATCAGCACTGCTTAATTAACAGCGAATTCGCTCGAGATTACGTGGTAAAAAAACGCAAATTGAACAAAGCGGTTGTTCAGGATTTTATGATTGGCTATTCCCCCGATCATGATAAGGATTTATTTTTAGCGCTAAAAAAGCGTGGGTTTACCGAGGCTGAACTGCGTGATGCGGGTTTGGCAGTTACTCGGCGTTACGGAATTGGCGATATGTTTCGCGCGAGGATGATGGTTTCGCTGATGGACCCGCAAGGCAGAGTGGTTGGTTTTACTGCCAGAATTTTAAAAGACGAGCCAAACGCTCCAAAATACATAAACACGCCACAAACCTTGCTTTACGATAAAAGCCGCCACGTTTTTGGATTACATTTAGCAAAAGAGGCGATTCGTCAATCGGATTTTGTAGTGATTGTAGAGGGAAACCTGGATGTTATTTCGAGTCATCAGGTAAATGTTAAAAACGTCGTGGCTACGGCCGGAACAGCCTTAACAGATAGCCATTTGCGAACTTTAAGTCGCTTTACTCAAGATGTGAGATTGGCTTTTGATGCAGATAAAGCTGGCGTAGCGGCGACCGAGCGCGCGATATCGATTGCGTGCAACTTAGGGATCAACCTGAGCATCATCACTTTACAAGGCGATGCTAAGGACCCTGACGAACTTATCAAACAGGATGTAACTTTGTGGCAGCAGGCGATCGATCAGCCTAAAGATGCAGTTGAGTGGTTATTAGATATATATGCAACGCGTTTTGATTTAAATTCGGCCGAAGGAAAACGCCGCGTAACTGATCAAGCGCTGAGTGTCGTGCGAGCAATTGATGATCCAGTCCTGCGTGAGCACTATGTGCAAAAAATTAGCGAGCGGGTAAAGGCTTCGGTTAACGCATTGCAAGCGAAGTTGGAAAAAGTTGAAAAACCAAAAAAACCAGAATTAAAAACCCCAGTTAAGCCACCACAAAAAGTTAAGCCGGGCCAGTTCGTTTACCAAGATCATTTACTGGCACTAGCGACAGTGCACGACGAGGTTCGCGACATTTTAAGAAAACTTGAACCGACCAACTTTGAAGGCGAAGAGCGTCAACGGATCGCGGAGTATCTTATTAACCCTGGTCAAAGCTTGCAATCTGACGAAATTAGTGTAAAAATACAGGAGTTAGAACTCATCGCTGAGGCTAAGTACCCGCAGTTTAGCGAAGAAATTTATTTTATAGCCAGCGACATTGCCAAAAAAGTCAAAAAAGAACACAAAATTCAGATGCGAGCACAATTTAAACAAGCCTTTACTCAAGCACAATCCCAAGAAGAACAACTTAAGTTCAGTGACTTGATTAAGAAACTCGACAAAGAAATAGAAGCTTTAAATCGTTAGGAGCAATTATGCCAAAAAAACCAGCAATCGAACCAGTCGCAGACGACGAAGAGTTGGTCGTAAAGGATGATTTTCAGATGTCAGATGACTCGATAGAGCCAATGGCGGATGATTTAGAAGAGAGCGAAGAGTGGCAGGAAGATGATTCTGCGCCAGCTTATCTAGATGACATCTCGGACGATTCGGTTCGCCTATACTTGCGTGAGATTGGCAAGATCCCACTTTTAAACCCAGAAGAAGAACTGGGCTTGGCTAAGCAAGTTGTCGAAAACCGAGCCGAGTTAGAAGAAGTTCAGGATAAGATTGCCGATATTGAAGAAAAAACCAAAAAAGGTGAGGCTTCCGCAAGAATGACGGAAGAGCTTGAGAAGCTTTCGGCACGCGCTAAAAAACTTAGTCTACCTAAAGATCAAATGGCTGAAGCTAACATGCGTTTGGTGGTGAGTATCGCTAAGCGTTATAGTGGTCGTGGGCTAGATTTCTTGGATTTGATTCAAGAAGGTAACACAGGTTTGTTGCGCGCGGTTGAAAAATTCGACCCAGACAAAGGCTTTAAATTTAGCACTTACGCAACTTGGTGGATTCGCCAGGCAATCACCCGTGCGATTGCCGATCAAGCGCGTACAATTCGCATACCAGTGCACATGGTCGAGACAATCAACAAACTTTTACGCACTCAGCGCCGTATGACCCAGGAGCTTAACCGTGAGCCGACTATCGAAGAACTTGCGGTTGAAATGGAAATGGAACCTGAGAAAATCGAATACGTTATGAAAATCAAGCAAGATATTACATCTCTTGATGCAAACGTGCGTGACGACGACGATGATAGTGTTTTAGGTGATTTTATTGAGGATGAAGATGCCCAGAGTCCAGAAGAATCTGCGGCAATGCAGCTGTTAAAAGAGCAAGTTCGCGATATGCTTGGTGTTTTGACCGAGCGCGAGCAAAAAATCTTAAAAATGCGATTTGGTTTAGATGACGGCAAAAGTCACACGCTAGAAGAAGTTGGCCAGGAATTTAGCGTCACTCGTGAGCGTATTCGCCAGATCGAAGCTAAGGCGTTGAGTAAATTACGCAAACATAAAGATTCTAAGCGTTTGCACGACTACATCCAATAACATTGAAGTGGAGTCCTAGCGACTCCACTTCACTAAGTATTCTAAAGATGCAAAGTATCTTTAATCGTTCGAGTCAACTCGTTGAGTGAATCGCTATTATTCAAAAGCGTAAGATCAGCTTTTTGTTTTACGGCCGACATATTTAATCCGTTATCGTCATTACTGGTCGCTCTCATTTCGGCGGCTTCGTCGGCTAAAAAATGTTCAAAGCTGGCAGACTCGTCGCCACGATTACCCCGTAGAGCAACGTTTTTAACAGTTCTCGAATAACGAACTTCAGGATCGGCATCTACCCAAATTACAACGCCGCCTAGCTCGTGAACCTTATCGGCCTCGAAAGGGTTGCGAAGCGAAGCCATAACTACGCCTTTATATTTTTGGTCACCGCCTGCTTGCTGATATTTTTGCAAAGCACGCTCCACTAAAACTGCCAAGCCAAATTCGCGCCGCCAATCAGTGCTTACTATGCTTGTGTACTTGCGCTCGGCTGTCCATCCACGTCGCACAGCCTCTTCCCGCAAAGCGTCTGTTACACTGATAAAAAAATAGCCGAACTGGTCGGCTAAAATGGTCCCAATCGCGTCTTTGCCGGAACCGTTAGTGCCCGAGAGGCCGATAATTTTTAAGCGTTGTTTATTTACCATAGCGCCTTTCGCGACTTAAGTAATCATCGCAAATTTCGCTTACCATTTCTTTGGTTAAATCTGGCCATAGAACTGGAGGGAAGGAGTATTGTGAATCGGTTGTTAAAAATCCTAAAAAGCCAGCGCTGTTGTGTGGATCTTGCCAGGCGCCAGTGCGAATGATTAGGTCTACATTTGGCAAATGGCCTGTCCAGCTGTTTGAGCGTAAAAGTTGTTCGGCTTGCAATATGTCAGATGGAGTGGGGGAGTTTTGTTGGAGTAATTTTTGTACTGCTGCGCCGCGTTCGCGAACACCATCGTAGCCGACCAAAATTACCAGAGTTCTTTTTGCAAAATTTTTAGTCGCCTCAATTGCGCGATCGGCGGCCGCCACACAACTTTCACTCAAAAGTTCGCGCCACTCACCAATGATCTCAATTTTTACCTGTTGTTCTCGGATTGTTTCGCTGTCGGCTAGCTCGTTAAATTTAGCTTCGTAGGCATGGTCAAGGGCTTTGAGCAGAATTTTTGATCTGTTAACTAAGTTAGAGTAAGATCCAACCCACAAACTAATGCATTGAGCGCCGCTTTTGTAAATTGCCTCAACAACGGGGGCGATTGCTAAACCGCCATGTTTATAAACCGATGAATCGCCAGATAAGCCATGCTCCTTGGCCCAACGTCGGTTGCCATCTAAAATAATTGCTACGTGATTAAGATCGGACATGTAAAACCTGCACCTACTCTACGTCTGTTAGGGCTTTAAGTCAAATTTACGAGTCTTGATTAAATTGAGATCTTTAGCTATTAATTTTCTATGCCTGAATCCAAAAACACTCCTGACCTACAAAATTTTTACATGTCCCAGATTCGCGGGATCGAAGAAGCTCTGTTAAAGCCACAAGATGAAGTTGATCTAGCAAAGCAAATAGAAGCCGGATTATATGCCGAGCATTTATTAGAATTGTCCGAATATGACGAGGATCCAGACTTACTCGAGGCAATTGCCAAAGACGGTCAGCTAGCGAAGCGCCGTTTTGAGAAGGCTAATATGCGACTAATCATTAGTACAACTGGTAAATATTTTCGAGGTAGAGTTTTGCTTGGCATGGATCAAACCGATCTTTATCAAGAAGGCTACTTTGGCCTAGTTCGCGCGATCGAGAAGTTTGATTACACAAAAGGATATAAATTTAGCACTTACGCAACTTGGTGGATCCGCAGCTATATTTCTAGGGCAATTGCAAATCAAAATCAGTCGAAACGGCTACCGGTGCATGTTTCTGAGCGGGTGAATAAGATGTTTAAAATCAAAAATCAGCTCGAGAAAGAATATGGTCGGGAACCCACTAATGACGAGTTGGCCGCAGAAATGGACATGACCTTAGACGAACTCGAGAAGCTTATCCTCGACAGCCAAGATGCGATTTCTCTAAACATGCAAATGGGCGAAGACGGTGATGGTGAAATTGGTGACTTAATTGGCGCGAACGAAGATTTTACAGACGAAGTTGAGCGAGTGTTTTTGGCGGATCTACTTGATGACGCTCTGTGTAATTTGCCACCAAGCCAAGAGCGTGTGATTAGGATGATTCACGGAATTGGTTGTGAACCGGTTAAAATCAAGGCTATCGCCAAATTATTAAGAATGGCAGACGCCCGAGTGAGGCAGAGCGAGGCCGAAGGCTTTGCAAATATTCGCAAAACCTACCCTGAACTTGCTTTGTATTTACCTTAAACCTCTGTAATCAGGTATAATTAGAGCATGAGCAAGCGCCTAGTTATTATTGATGGTAAGTCGGTTTTTTATCGCGGGTATTACGCAATGCCAAGTTTAAGCACCAAAGACGGTACGCCTACAGGTGGAGTTTATGGTTTTGCTACAATGGCGCTCGAAATTATTAAAAAATTGCAGCCGAATTACGTTTGCGTGGCATGGGACAAGCCAAAAACCAATATCCGCTCGCGGTTAGAGCTTTATCCGCAGTACAAGGCCGGCCGCAAGCCTGCGCCGCCAGATTTTTATGTTCAGGTACCGATACTACACGACTTGCTTAACAGTTTGGGCTGGCCGCTTTACGAAGCCGACGACTATGAAGCCGATGATCTTATGGGGGCCTTTGCTAAGCAGGCTGGCGAAAAAGATATTGAGAGTTATTTGGTAACCAGCGACCTCGATGTTTTGCAATTGGTAAATCCCCATACTCATATTTACACCTTAAAAAAAGGTTTTACACAGATTGAGCTTTTCAACGAAGAAAGCTTTAAAGCGAAATACAGTGTAGAGCCGACCCAGTGGATCGATGTTAAAGCGCTAAAAGGCGATTCTAGCGATAACATTCCTGGAGTAGCAGGCGTGGGCGAAAAAACCGCAATCGAACTAATTAAACAATACGGAAATCTTGAAGCTGTTTACGACAACATTGAATTGATTAAACCAACCGTTAAAAAGAAGTTGGAAGCCAGCAAAGACATGGCGTTTTTAAGTAAAAAACTAGTCACTTTAATGGTCGACGCGCCGGTAAAACTTGATTTCGAAAAGGCAAAGCTTAGCGACAACGTTACGCCAGAATTCGTGGCAATGCTGAGAAAGCTAGAGTTTAGAACGCTTTTGCGCCAAGCCGAAGCGCAGCTCAGCAAAACTGATAAAGTTCAAGCTGAAGAGCCGGCAAACGTTCTCGAGCCAGCTAAGCGGGTAGATTTAAGCGAGCTTAACTTGGCAAACCAACAGCCACGCGTGGTGGCGCTGAGCCCCGCCGGAGATGAATTGTGGGTGAGTGGTAATTCTAAAACTTACGCAGTTATAAGCTTGGCAAATGGTGTTGAAGACGACGCTGTTGAAGTTATGCAACACGGTGAAATTATTGGTCACGACCTGAAAGATCTACTAAGCAAATTACTAGCTAAGAATTATTCCTGGGTTGGCAAAGTTGGTCATGATACAAAAATTGGCGCATTTTTACTAAACAGCCTTGAGCGCCTGCGTGAACTGAGTGATTTAGTTGAACAGCCTGTCGACGTCGAAGACGCGAGCAAAGTTATTGCTGCGATTTGGCGCGCTTATGACGATCAAAAGCTACAGTTTGAGCAATTGCCGCAAATCACAAAGTTAGCGCACGAGGTCGAGTTCCCGACGATCGATTTGTTGGCTAAAATCGAACACCGCGGTATAAGGCTCGACAGTGACTTTTTAAAACAGATGAGCAAAAAGTTCGCCGTACGAATTAATGAGTTCGAGGAGAAGATTTTTGAACTCGCTGGTCAAACTTTTAACATTGCGTCGCCAACTCAGCTGGCAAATATTTTGTTCGAAGTTATGGGCCTGCCAACTATGGGTATAAAAAAAGGTAAAACTGGTTATTCAACCGGCGCTAAGGAGCTCGATAAACTGCGTGGTTTAAACCCGATCGTCGACTTAATTACCCAGTATCGCGAATACACTAAGCTCAAAAGTACATACATTGACGCGTTGCCAAAACTGGTCGATGAACAGGGTAAGTTGCATACAGATTTTCGCCTAGATGTTGCGGCAACGGGGCGGCTGAGCTCGGCTAACCCGAACTTGCAGAATATTCCTACTCGCACCGAGATTGGTCAGGCGATTCGCAGCGCCTTTGTACCGGCCGAAGGTAATGTTTTTGTAAGTGCTGACTACAGTCAGTTTGAACTGCGCCTTGCTGCGGTTTTGGCCGATGACAAAAAGATGATCGAAGAATTTAACAAAGACGCAGACATTCATACTGCAACTGCCGCCGAATTTTATGGGGTGAGCATGAGTGACGTTACCAAAGACCAGCGCCGCAATGCCAAAACTATTAACTTCGGTGTTCTTTACGGCATGAGCCCGCACGGTTTGAGTGTTGGCACGGGAATGAGCATGATCGAAGCCCGCGATTTTATTAAACGCTATTTTGAACTGCGTGCGCCGATCCGAATTTACATGGACGACATCGTGCAGCAAGCCGCCCGCGATGGTTTTGTGCAAACTATGTTTGGCCGCCGTCGCCCAACGCCAGACCTAAAAAGTAGTAACTTTGCCGTGCGCGAAGCAGCTAAGCGTGCTGCAATTAACATGCCAATCCAGGGGACAGAAGCTGACCTTATGAAGATTGCCATGCTTCGTGTCGAAGAGGAATTAGGCGATCTAGGTCAGCAAATCCTGCAAATTCACGACAGTATTTTAGTAGAGTGTCCGGCTGTAAACGCGCCAAAAGTTGAGAAGATCTTGCAAAAAGTAATGGAAGAAGTCTGTCCAGAGCTGCCAGTTAAATTAAAGGTGGATGTAAAAACAGGGGCTAATTGGGGAGAGCTTTAATGAGCGACGAACAACTTTTAAAAAAAGCCATCGAAGTGGGGGATGAAGTTGAAGCTCCCTTTAATTTTGGCGCAGTGGTTGCTGACGCTAACGGCAAAATAATCTCGGCTGATCACGGCTATGTGTTTGAGAATCACGATCCATCTGCGCACGCTGAAGTAACTGCTATAAAAAATGCTGGCAAAGCCTTGAACACTCAAGATCTCAAAGGTTGCATTTTATACGCAAGTCACGAACCTTGCAGTATGTGTGTATCGTGCGCGGTTTGGGCAGGGATCGACAGAATAGTCTTTAATAAGCTTGCCAGCGAGCAAGATCCTGGAATGTATCGAATTAATAATTACAGCGCCTCTGATTACGCCAAAAACTTCTTGGTTCCAATTAAGGTTACCCGACTCGATTTGCGGTTGGGCGACCAATAGTCTCGTCGCCGTCATCTGTGCCGCTCGCGTCTTCTAAGCCATCGTTATATTCTTCGGTTTCGTCAATGTCACTTTTGTAGTCAGTGTGCGGATCTTGCGGATTTACGGCTGGGCTTGTTGGATCGTCGTAAGGTGTGAAGGGCGTGTCACCGTCACCTGGCAGATGCGGTTCATCTTTTTTAACATCGAAAAAATCTTTATTTTGCAAAAAGTCGTCGGATGATTGTTTAGACATTTTAAAACCTCTTATGATTTAATTTTAGCACGTTAATTATCGGCAGCTTTTATTCTTGTCTCTCAGTCGAAGGTCCTCCGCGCTACGCTTGTGCGGATCGCCTGCGATAGATGAGTAATCAGAGCGCTGTACAGTCATAAACTTGCCGTCCCACCCAATTACAGCTAAAATAAAACCATGGTAGATCTGTTAAGTATTCATATTTTTACAGCAGCTTTATTGATTAGCGTAATTATTTACAGGTTTGCGCGGCAAATGTTTTTTGCCAAAAGAACACAAAAAGCTAGGGTATTAACCTTTGTTTTAACAGGGCTGCAGATCATAACGGGGATTGGACTAATGTTTGGCGGTGCCAGCTTGGGCCGAGTTTGCGTGCCTGGCTTAGCTTTGGTTTTTGTGGTGATTGCGTCAGACTTTGCGCTTAAACGGCTACAAGGAGCCAGAACATGATCGTAAAAGCTGTTAATAAATCTAAGCACGAATTACCGCAATACCAAACCGAACATTCGGCAGGCTTTGACCTAACTGCCAACCTAGACCAACCTGTCACGCTTAAGCCATTAGAGCGTGCGTTGATCCCAACTGGTCTCCATATTGAACTCCCAGCCGGCTACGAAGCACAGATTAGGCCGCGCAGCGGATTAGCGCTAAAACACGGGCTGAGCATTGTTAATTCGCCGGCCACCATTGATGCTGACTACAGGGGAGAGATTGGAGTTATTTTAATAAATTTATCTAATCAGGATTTTACGGTTAACGATGGCGAGAGGATCGCACAAATGGTTGTGACGAAGTATGAAAAAATTGAGTGGGATCAGGCGTTAGAATTAACACAAACAGCAAGGGGTGAGCGCGGTTTTGGACACACCGGCAAATGATTAAAGCAGTAATTTTAGATTGTTTTGGTGTTCTGTATGTGCCGGTGGGGGAGGACTTTTACAGATCTCATCTTAAAAATTACGATGAGGTGAAAGATCAGTTGCGCGAACTGGAATACAGATCCGATCTTGGGCAGATTACTCAGGAACAATTGAACGAGCGAGTTGCAGAAATAGGCGGTATAGATGTCGATGAGGTTCGTAAAAGTATAGTCGGCCAATACGTTCGCAATAAGGCGTTATTGAATTTTGCGCAAAGTTTGCGTCCAAAAATTAAGGTTGCGCTGCTTAGCAATATTAATGCCGAGAGTATTGATCAATTTTTTAGTTCGGATGAGCGCAATAAGTTTTTCGATGCCAGTGTGATTTCGGGTGAAGTTGGAGTTGCTAAGCCTAATCCTTTAATTTTTGAAATGGTGGCTCAAAAACTTGGCGTTTTACCGAGCGAGTGCGTTATGGTTGATGATAGTGGGGCTCATTGTGACGGGGCTCAAGAGGCTGGCATGAAATCTGTGTTATTTGAATCAACTGACGGGGCAATTAGCCAAATTAATGCGTTACTATGAGCGAGGTCCCGAAAATTCATGAATCTCTGCGCGATACTCCTGGCAGTATATTGGCGCTAAAAAGTGGCGAGGGTGTTCATAAAAAAGGATTTCTTGTGAACCGACCAGGTACGGCAATTGATTTGTCGTCTAGAAACTCCGGCTTGCACGCCAGGATAGACAACGGTCGTACGTTAATCACAACATCTCAAAACGGCGAACGCAGCCGCTTGCTTTTAGTGAGGGCTCATTTTTTGCATGTTGAACAGAGCATCGCGAGAGGTGAGCTGATTGTTACAGAAATAAGTAAAGGGCTTCAGTCTCAATGTATGATGGTTGTAGGGCAACCGCGCAATTTTGGTGGAATTATTTTGCCGCCGATTGAATCGATTTTGATTGGCTATGAAGAGCTGGTTCACCATGAATTCAGGCAGGATTTGGCAGTGATTGACGATCCATTTGCTGAAGTCGAGGAGCTGCTAATGCCCTTAGCAGAAAAAATTCAAACCCAACACGAACGCACTAAATTATCACCACGTGCGGGTAGATTAATGGGGCGCACGGCTGTGCAAGGAGAGTATCTATAATGCCAGAGTTACCAGAGGTAGAAACAATCAAAGCCGGGCTGGCCAAATTTTTGCCCGGCCGTCAAATTATTGCCGAAAAGCACGATTGGCCTAGAGGGTTTCCAAACTCCCCGGCAGATGTTGATCAGTTTTTGATTGGTGCAAAAATTAAAACCGTGCGTCGTCGCGCCAAAGTTTTGGTGATTGACTTGCAGAATAACTACAGCATTGTTGTCCACTTAAAAATGACCGGACAATTAGTTTTTAAGAGCGATGATTTTAGATTCGGCGCCGGCCACCCCAGCGATAGTTTAATCGGCAAATTGCCTGATAAATCTACTCGAGTAGAAATAACTTTTAAAGATGGCTCCAAATTATTTTTTAATGATCAGCGTAAATTTGGTTGGATGCGGTTACTGCCTACCTTAGAAGTGGAGAACTTGGATTTCTTTAAAAAAGTCGGACCCGAACCGTTGAGCAAAAATTTTACACCTAGCGAATTTGCTCAGCGATTTAAACGTCGCGCAAACAGCAATATAAAAGCGGCCTTGCTCGATCAAACCGTTGTGGCTGGCGTCGGCAATATTTATGCCGATGAATCGCTTTGGAGCGCAAAAATTCACCCCGAAACAAAAGTCAAAAACATAACCGATGAGCAATTTAAACTTTTATATACTGAACTTCGAAAAATCTTAAACCTCAGCATTTCTATGGGTGGATCGACGGATCGAAATTATGTGGGAGCTGACGGCCAAAAAGGCAGTTATCTACAGTTTGCCAATGTTTTTAGGCGCGAGGGACAAGCGTGCAATCGATGCGGCACGATAATTATTAAAACCAGGGTGGCCGGGCGAGGGACTCATATTTGCCCGGTCTGTCAGCCAAAACCGGTATAATTAAACCAATGACAATTACCTTAACGGGCGAGAATGACTTTGCGATTAGTAAAGCTGAACAGCAGCTGATTTTAAGCTTTGTGCAAAAACACGGTCGTCACGGACTCGAGAAAGTCGACGGTGAGACTTTTGACCATCGTGAATTTAGCGGACTGCTGCAGGGAGTTTCTCTTTTTGCGCCAGCTAAATTGGTGATAATTAAAGATTTGGCCAAAAATAAGGCCGCGTGGGAGGCTTTGCCGGAATGGTTGGACGTAGTTCCCGAAGAAACCACTCTCGTGATAATTGAACCTGCGCCTGATAAGCGCACTAAAACGTACAAGCAGTTAAAGTCTAAAAGCGATTTTAAAGAGTTTAATTTTGTTGAGGGTAGTTCATTGATCGCTTGGTCGCAGGATTTTGCGAAAAATATTGGCGGTGATTTAGGCCGTCTTGAGGCGCAGAATTTGATTAACCGTGCTGGCCTGGATCAGTGGCGCTTAAGTTCTGAGATCGAAAAATTAGTCAACTATAACCCAAAGATCGATCTTAAAAATATTGAACTTTTGGTTGAACCTAGCGCCGACGGTAACGCATTCGAGCTATTAGACGCAGCAATGTCGTCGAATAAAATTAAAGTTCAGTCGATGATCAATCAGCTAAAAACAGAAGAAGATCCGTACCGGTTTTTCGGGCTGTTAGCGAGTCAAGTTCATGCGCTTGCCGTGGTCTCGATATCTGGCGGCAAAAGTGCGGATTTAATCGCAAAAGAAGCTGGACTTCATCCCTTCGTAGTAAGAAAATCACAAAGCTTGGCGCTTAAATTGGGAGCGGATAAAATTAAGAATGTTGCCGCCCAAGTAGCACAATGCGACAGACGACTCAAAAGCACAGGCGCAGACCCCTGGGATTTGCTTAGTTTGACTCTGCAAAAAATCGCAGCTTGATAAGTTTTTATTGCGACAAGCACATCTTTGAACCGCACTTTGCGGCCAAGACGTACTTGTCGCAAAAGGGTTACTCCTTGGTGAGGAAGCGCAGTGTGAAGCTGTTCTCGGCGCGCACCACGAGGCTGCGCGGGATCATGGTGTCGTAGCCCGTCTCGAGGAAGGTGCTGAGTATCCGTGATCTGAACTGGTCGAGGTGCCGGACGATGAACGGACAGGTCACGGTTAGCTCGACCAGCTTGACGTAGCCGACCTCGATGATTTCGATGCTGGCTTCGATCTTCAAGTCCTCGGGGCTGGTCTCGCGCTTTTCGATGATCGGTAAGCGGGGGACGCTTCCCGACTCGATGGCTGCGAACAGACCGTTGATCACGGCTTCGCCCACGACGAAGTAGGGCAGGCCGTTCAGCAGAGGATGACTCTGCGGTAGCCGCGTGGTTCTTTGGCTGGAAGTCAAGTTTGCTCCTCAGAGTGGCTTGTCGCGCTGCACGCGAACAAGCGCTTGCAGATTAATATATTATAACATAAAAATAACTTTATGTCATGCTACGCACTAAAAACGCCGCTCAGTTGGCGGCGTTTTGTTATTTGGCTGCTTTTTTTGCTGCAGGTTTTTTGGTTGCGGTCTTTTTAGTGGCCGGCTTTTTTGCTGGAGCTTCGCTGGCAGCTGCTTTTGCGGCTTTGGCCAGGCTAGCTTTGCGTCGAGAAGCAGTGTTTTTTTCTAGAATATTCTTTTTAACAGCTTTGTCGATTTCTGACTGGGCTTTTTTAAAAGTTTCAGGAGTAAGTTTAGCCTGAAAAGCCTTAATTGCGGCTTTTAGGTTGCGCTTAAACTGAGCGTTACGGGTGCGACGCACTTCGTCTTGACGCATCTTTTTGATAGCAGATTTGATGATTGGCATTTTTCAATGTCTCGCTTAAAGTAGTTGAAAGTTCAGTTAACAACTATACATTAAGATGGCTGATCTGTAAAGACTAATATGGTCAAGTTCTGCAGCCGGTCCAACACTGCCTCAAGTTTTTATATTTGACGTAAAAAACAAGCTTATGCTAAAGTGAGCTAAAAGGCTAAAATAAAAAGATAAACTATGCAACCAGGTGCAGCTCAGCAACAGATCGTAGATAAAATTCAAAAGTCTACTAATATTTTAGTAGCCGTTAACGCAAATCCGTCCGTGGATTCGCTAGCAGCAGCGTTGGGTTTAGCACTTTTGCTGAACAAGTTAGATAAACATGCCACGGCAGTATTTAGTGGAGCGATTCCGCCGGCAATCAACTTTTTGGAGCCAAACAAAACCTTTGAAAGCAACGTTAATGGTTTGCGCGACTTTATAATATCGCTTGATAAAGATAAAGCCGATCGTTTGCGCTACAAAGTAGAGGAAGACGTTGTCCGCATCTTTATTACTCCATATCGCACGACAATCACCCAAGATGACTTTAAATTTAGTCAAGGCGATTTTAACGTTGAGCTTATTATTGCACTCGGTGTAGAAAAACGAGAAGATCTCGACGCTGCAATTGTTGCACATGGCCGAATACTACACGACGCTACGGTTGTAACTATTAACGCCAATAATCAGCAGAGCGGCTTAGGCACGGTAGACTGGCATGATCCAAATGCTAGCTCACTTTGCGAAATGATAATTGGTTTGTCGGACAAAATGCAAAAACCAGGTTTGGTTGACGCTCAGATTTCTACGGCGCTACTTACGGGTCTTGTTGCAGCTACCGAAAGATTTAGCAATCAGCATACGACTCCTGCAGTTATGACCATGGCCGCTCAAATGATGGCAGCCGGCGCCAACCAGCAATTGGTAGCTACTAATTTGCAGCCACAAAGGCCACTCCCAGAAGTAAGCCAGCCGGCCGAAGTTGCTGCAGCTGGTAATGGCGAGCTTTCGATTGCGCATGCGGAGCAAAAGCCGGCCAAACGAACCCAGGATTTGGCAGTTGCCGAAAAAGAATTGGAGGCAGCATTACCGAAAACCGCAGCGCCGTCTGAGCCAAACTTAGACGAGTTAAAGCAGGCGATCAAAGAAGAAACCAAGCAGGCAGCCGGTCCAACTCACGAGTTTTTGACAGAAGCCCCCGAGGACGAAGCCGAATCTCAAACATTGGGCGAAAAGTCCTGGCGCGATCGGCGCTTAGAACCGCCAACAATGGGCTCGCCATTTAGTGCTACGACCGCGCAAGCTTTAACTGATAAAAATTTTGCCGAAGAAGAAGAGCGTAAATTTAGGGACAAAGTTAGTACACTCAAGCATGGTGAGGTGCCAACAGAGGCTAAAGACGAAGAGGTAACTCCCCCTGCCGAGGAGATTGCTGCACCAGCCATAGTAGAATCAGCCGCCGCAGCCGAACCTGTCGCTGTAGAGGCCACTGTGAACGAGCCGGCGGTAGAACATGCACCTATGATTGGGTCAGAAGAAGTCATTGAAGAAGCGCCACAACCGCAAGTGCCGCAAGAAACTACTCCCGCACAAGAGCCTGCAGAGCAAGCGCCGCCTGAGCCAGTAGCTGCTCCGGCGCCAACCTTGGCCGAGCTTGAGCAAAATGCTCGTAAAGACCTAGAACAAGCCTATGCAGCTCAGCCCTTTAATCCTGCCGGACAGCCTCGCGAGGATGTAGGTGCTCAAGAATCATTGCAGGTTCAACCTTTTGAGCAGCAAGCGCCACAAACTGCAGTCGCCGAAGAGCCTGTTGTTCAGCCCGCACCCGCAGTTGCACCGATAGAGCAGCCGGCTGCCGAGCCGTTCGCAGTTGCACCCACAGAGCCAGCGCCAGTAACTCCACCGCAGCCAGTAACAACCGATCTAACGCCTAACCAACCATCTGGATTCGGTGCATTACCGCCGATACCGCCGATGCCACAACTTCCTATTAGCGAGCCTGGGCAACCAGGGGCTCCTGCTATGCCACCGATGCCACCAGCCTTGCCTGAGTTGCCATCAAATCCACAAATGCCACCAACCCCACCTAGTGCTTTTGATGCTAATGCGTCAAACTTACCTCCGGCGCCAGTCGATCCAGGTCAGTTTAAGATCCCTGGCCAATAGTTTTTAATCTGTTAAAGTAATTGTATGCAAAACCCTTCGGGCATTATTTTGATTGATAAGCCATCTGGTATGACCAGTTTTGGCGTAGTTGCGCGCGTTCGACGACGTTTAAGCGAAGTGGCTGGTAAAAAAGTGAAAGTCGGTCATACAGGTACGCTTGATCCGTTTGCAACCGGACTTATGATTATTGTTGCCGGTAAATACACAAAGCGCGCAGGCGACTTTAGTAAGCTTGATAAAACCTATGACGCGACAATTATTTTAGGCAAAACAAGTACCACCGGTGATCCAGAGGGTGAGATTAGTGAAATCTCTAATAAGGAGCCAAGTTTACAGGAGGTTAAAACCGTTCTTGCTAAATTTACAGGTGAAATCGAGCAAACCCCACCAATCTACAGTGCCATCAAAATCAATGGTCAGCGGGCATACAATTTGGCGCGAAAAGGCGTGCAGGTTGATATGCCTGTGCGAAAAGTTAAGGTTTATAACCTGGATTTAGTAGAGTATAACTACCCTGAAATGAAAATTCGTACTCACGTGAGCAGTGGAACGTACATTAGGACTTTGACGCAAGATATCGGAGGCGTTTTACAAACTGGTGCATACACGAGCGAGTTGCGCAGAACAGTGGTAGGGAAGTTTAAAATCGAACAAGCGCAAACCATTGCTGACGAGTACAGGTTGATTGAATTATCATAGAATTTATTGTATAATTTACTAGCCAAATTAGTTGGTCTCACTTCAAGTGAACAGGGGAAAACAGTGATCGCAGTCGATCCCTCTCAGAGTAATGTCGCTGGCGTTGCCGCCGTACTGCTGGGAGCACTCGTTCTGCTTGGGCTGGCCGCCGTGCTCAGTAAGAGCGCTCGGTGGATCAAGTGGGTCATGGTCGCTTCGGCGCTCGCATCGGTGATCGGCCTGGCCGGCGCTGGTGCCGGTCTCAGCAAGGCTGACATGCGGGCCGAGAATGTTCCGAACCGTACGCACTGGACCTCGTCCGTCGTGCTCGGGCAGATGTCCGAAATGATCGGCGGCAACGAGATCTCGACCGTCGTCACCTACGCCGGCCACACCGTCGTTCTGAACGCGGGCACCAAGGTCAATACGGGCGACACGATCCAGTACGTCTGCGGGTTCGAGAACCCGGAGCCGTACCGCTCGGTCTGCTACGAGAACGATGCCGTGGTCCGCGTGTACGTGGACGAGCGGCCGATCGGCTGGCTGATCTTCGCCTCGTCGGGGTACCTTCTGGTGTGCTTCGTGATGTGGGTGAAGCTGCGCAGGCTCAACCGGCTGGCGCAGATCGCAGGATCCACCCAACCTGCCTGAAGTGAGGGGGCCGGGTCCGACCAGGACCCGAGCCCTCGCACCGAACTTATCAAAACTTATTGCAAAACAGATCGTGATCTGATAAAATCCTAGGGATGATTACTAAAGACAAGAAAACTACAGTAATTGAGTCTGTTCGTACACACAAAGACGACGTTGGCTCTCCTCAAGTTCAGGTTGCAGTTTTAACCGAACGCATTAAAGAGGTTACTGAGCATCTTAAAGAGCACAAGCACGACTTTCATGGTCGTCGCGGCTTGCTACAGATGGTTGGTAAGCGCAAACGCCTCCTTAAATACTTACAGGGCAAAAATTACGAGGCCTACACGGCTCTCATTGCAAAACTAGGGCTTCGCAAATAGCGGGCCCTTGTTCTTTTATAAGATATAATTAAGTTGTACCTGAAATAATGCGTGTGCTGGATTTTTCGGTATAAAACCGGGATTCACAGCGATTTGGAGATAACTTTTTTGTGGCACACCGGAAGTGAAAAATGTGTTATACATTTTTGACCCGCAACAGAAAATTATCCCAAAGTAGCGACCCGAGAATTTATACTATAAAACCCGTTACACCAGGTCAGGTACAGAAAGAGGATAAATGGGCACAATCAACCCTTACGGCAAAGATATTATTAAAGTAGAGACTGATTTTTGCGGTCGAAAACTCAGCTTAGAGGTCAACCGAGTTGGCTTTAGAACTAGCGCCAGTGTGATCGTTCGCTACGGCGATACAGTTGTTTTGGGAACTGCAATGGTTGCACCAAAACCGGTGGTTGGCTTTGACTATTTTCCGCTCAGTGTGGACTACGAGGAAAAATTTTACGCTGCTGGCAAAATCAGCGGCAGTCGTTTTATTAAGCGCGAAGGCCGCCCGAGCGACGAAGCTATTTTAATCGGTCGCTTGATCGACCGCCCAATCCGCCCACTTTGGCCAAAAGGTTATCGGCACGAAGTTCAAGTTGTCGCTAGCGTTTTGAGTATGGACCCAAGTTTTAGGCCTGATATGGTCGCGATGATCGCAGCAAGCGCCGCCTTAATGCTTACGGGCGCGCCTTTTGAGGGCCCGGTCGCGGGTTTACGCGTTGGCATAAAAGATGGCAAGCCAGCTGCATTTTTGCCACTAGCTGAAATGGATAAAAACGAGCTTGATCTTGTAGTTGCCGGGACTGAATCTGGCATTATGATGGTAGAGGCTGGTGCAAATCAGGTTACCGAAGAACAGGTTGTCGAAGCTTTGGCTTGGGCGCAAGAGGCGATCCAGCCAGCGATTAAGCTGCAGCAAGAACTCGTACAAAAAGTTGGCGTAGTCAAACAAGAGTACGAACTAACTCTGCCGAACGAAGATATCGTGAGCAAAGTTGACGGTTGGGTAGAGGGTAAGTTGGGCGAGGCAATGCGCGCACCATATCCTGAACGCAACGAATTAATGGGCAATCTGCGTAACCAAATGCACGAAGCGTTTGAGCAAGAGATTGAAGAATACGCTAACGCCAAAGGCGAATATGACGAAGCTTTCTCAATGGCAGTACACAAGGACGTTCGTAAAGGAATTATCGGCGACGGTGTTCGTCCGGATGGTCGTAAACCAAGCGAAATTCGCCCGTTAAGCTCCGAAGTGGGATTCTTGCCACGCGCTCACGGCAGCAGCTTGTTTACGCGCGGCATGACTCAAGGTATGAACATTGTAACCTTGGCCCCTCTCAGCTACGCGCAAATCGTAGATACAATGGAACGCGATCAAGAGCGCCGTTATATGCATCACTACAACGCACCTGGCTACACGGTTGGTGAAATCCGCCGATTAGGCAGCCCGGGTCGCCGCGAAATCGGCCACGGCTATCTTGCCGAACGCGCACTAACTGCAGTTTTGCCAAGCGAAGAAGAATTCCCGTACGCAATTCGTACAGTAACCGAGATTATGAGCCAAAACGGATCAACCAGCATGGCCGCAACTTGTAGCAGTACCTTGGCTTTAATGGATGCTGGCGTGCCGCTAAAAGCTCCTGTAAGCGGAATCGCTATGGGTCTAATGAAGGACGGCGACAAGATCGTAATTTTGAGCGATATTGCAGACGCCGAAGATTTTGCTGGCGACATGGACTTTAAGGTTACAGGAACGAGCAAGGGAATCACGGCGCTTCAAATGGATATGAAAGTCCATGGTCTTGATGTCGACGTACTAAGACAAGCGCTGCAACAAGGCAGGGAGGGTCGTGCGTTTATTTTAAACCATATGCTTGAGACAATCGCTGAGCCACGCAAAACACTTAGTCCATATGCGCCGCGGATAGAAAAACTGATGATCAAGCCAGAAAAAATCCGCGAAGTCATCGGTAAAGGCGGCGAAGTAATTAACAAGATTATTGCTGAGACTGGTGCTGAGATCGACATTAAAGATGATGGTTTAGTGACTGTTGCTGCAGTAGACGGCAAAGCAATCGAAGCTGCGCTTAAGATGATCAGCGACATTGTGGCTGAACCGGAGGTTGGTAAAATCTACGAAGGAACAGTTGTTAAACTGATGGAATTTGGCGCATTTGTAAATATTATGCCTGGTCGTGACGGTTTGGTGCACGTTAGTCAAATTAGCGACAAGCGCGTAGAAAATGTCAGTGACGTACTTAAAGAAGGTCAGAAGGTAACGGTTAAGTTAACTGCAATCGATGATCAAGGTCGCTTGAACTTGAGTATGAAAGAAGCTAAGCAGGTATAAATTTGACTTGCGAGGGGGCCGCCCGGATGTGGGCAGCCCCCTCTTGACGATTTGTCCTGCTACCAGGTTGGCCACGCCGCTTCGTAGGTGAGGCGACAGTTCGGGTTGCGCCTGCGATGCTCGTCAACCACGAGCTTGACCACTTCTTCGGTGTGCATGATGCCACGATCCGAGAAGTAGAAGAGCTGATTCAGGTTGTACACCCAGAATGTGCTTGATCGGTGGCCATCTGCACAGTGAGCGTGGTTCTCGTGCGATAGTAGCCCGAGTTCGAGGTTAATGAACCAGAGTGCGAAGTCCATATACGCGAGTTTCATACTGTCTTCGAGGGACCGCTGAAGCCCCGTGGCTTCGTTTCTCACGGCCTCTAGCCACGCTTCCTCTTGGGCTGTTCCGCTGCCAAGCTCGGGCAGCACCCAGCTGATGTCTGCGCTGTTCTTTGCGGCCAGAAGCTCTTCGCGGGTCATCACGACTCGCGGACGAGTGCGTGACCATGCCATGGACTCAGACAGAACTGCGCGCCGTAGCGCCCTGGCTTGTGGACTTGCCGTGTCGATCATGTCTCTCCCTAGGGCATTTGACAAATCCAGTTAATAGTACATTTATTACTTAGTCTTGTAAATATCTCTGGTCAAAATATAAGATGTGTGTTATATTTAATTTAACGTCATCGGTTTGGCCGATGTTGCCTCTTGGGATATGAATAGCGATAAACAAACACGTCTCGACCGAATAAAAGCAGATATTGAATCCAACAATATCTGTGAGCATTTGGCCAAGACAGCCAAGAACCTGGTTATGGGTGAGGGCAATTTAGATGCTGAGATCGTTTTTATTGGCGAGGCGCCAGGTAAAAACGAAGACGAGCAGGGTAGACCATTTGTTGGGGCGGCCGGGAAGTTTTTGAACGAGATGCTACAAGAAGCCGGCTTGCAACGCGAAGACGTTTATATTACTAATATTGTTAAGTACAGACCGCCGAATAATCGCGATCCGTTACCCGAAGAAAAGCATGCTTTTTGGCCGTACTTGCTAGGTCAACTTAAGGTCATAAACCCAAAACTGGTTGTAACTTTAGGTAGGCATAGCATGGAATATTTTTTGCCAAGTCAAAAAATTAGCCAGGTGCACGGGTATGCCAAGCGCAACGGCGATTTGGTAGTAATGCCACTTTTCCATCCTGCGGCCGCGCTCTACAACGGTGGAATGCGCCAAACATTAATAGATGATTTTAAAAAAATACCGAGTGTCCTAGAACAGCTCGAAAGGAAATAGATGAACAAATTCGACAGTAAAAGCGTACAAGAACGACTGCAACAAAATCGTGAGCGAATGAACAATCAGCAGCAGCGACCGCAACAAAATCAAAACCAACAACGTCAGCAAAGCAACAATACAGTGCTTGCAAAAACGCAAACTCGGCGCGGCGAAGTGCAGCGGGCGGCGCGGCGCGTTAGCGAAAATGTTAACTTACAGGCCAGTCAGCACGTAATCGATGTGCCGGTTAATAAATCCACATTTAACGGATATGGTGGACGACAGTTCACTCTAAACATGCAAAAAACTATTCCGCGTCGAGACGGCCCAACGCTTAAAATTATGCCAATCGGTGGTTTAGGTGAAATGGGTATTGGTAAAAACATGATGGCGCTGGAATACGGCGATGACATTATTGTGATCGACATGGGCTTTTTGTTCCCTGGCAACGACTATCCAGGTATCAATTATATTGTGCCTGACATTAGCTATCTTGAGGAGCGCAAACACAAAATCCGTGGCGTAATTTTTACCCACGGACACCTTGACCACATTGGTGCGGTTCGCCACTTGCTACACAAAATTCCTGTGCCGGTTTACGGAAGTAAATTTACGCTTGGAATGGTAGAGAAGTTGATGGAAGAATCCGACACAGATTATCGTCCAATCTACAACGTAATGAATCCTGATATCCATGATCGCATTCAGCTTGGCGGTAGTTTTGGAATTGAGTTGGTCCGTGTTAACCACTCAATCCCAGACTCTACGGCGGTGGTTGTTCGAACTCCTGCTGGCGTTTTGCTTCACACTGGAGACTGGCGCTTTGAGCAAAACCCAGTTGATGGCAAGCAGTTTGATCTTGAGCGCCTAGAACAAATCAGCCGCGAAGAGGGCTTTTTGATGATGTTCAACGAAAGTACGAACTGTGAATCAGATGGTACTCATAAACATGGTGAGTTCGAAATTGGTCAGTCTTTTGCCGACATTATGCAACAAAACTCTGGCAGTCGCGTGATTGTTTCGACTTTCAGCTCGCAGATCCACCGTATTCAGATGATCCTAGAAGCCGCGCAACGACATGGACGCAAAGTTGCTTTCGCTGGTTACAGCATGATCCAGAATATGGAAGTCGCTCTGCGCGCTCAGAGTATTAAAGTTCCAAAAGATGTAATTGTGCGTATGGATGATCTTGTAAAACTACCCGACAGCAAAGTTGTGGTGGTGTGCACCGGCAGTCAAGGAGAGTTCAACGCGGTGCTCAACCGAATGGTTAGCGGCGCGCACAAGCATATTAAGGTTAAAGGCAGCGACATTATTGTTTTAAGCTCCAACCCAATTCCAGGTAACGAAAAATATGTTGTGCGAACTGTTGACGGCCTAATGCGCGAAGGTGCCGATGTTCTGCAAAACGCACATGGCCACTTGCACGGATACGGTCCACTACACCTTTCTGGGCACGGTTACTACGCTGACCATGTTAGGCTTATTAACGCCGTTAAGCCTAAATATTACATGCCGGTTCACGGTGAGTTCCACATGCTAGCGCACAATGCGCGCTTGGCCGAAAAAGAGTGCGGCATTAAGCACCAAAACATTTTTGTTTGTGACTCGGGTGATGTAGTTGAGATCGACCAAAATGGAACCGCGCGAAAAGCCGGCCGAATCCCTGTGGGTGGCGTAATGTACGACGACGCCGGCGAAGAGGTGAGCGAGATTGTTTTGAAGGATCGAATTCACATGGCCGCCGAGGGAATGTTTGTGGTTGTTCTAACGATTAGCCGTCAGACTGGTCGCTTACTTACAAGCCCAGATATCATTAGTCGCGGATTTATTTACCTGCGCGACAGTGAGGAGCTAATGAACTTGATTCGAACCTACCTAAAGCAAAAAGTCGCACGTTTGGGTAGCCGAAAACTAGATGTTGATATTCTTAAAAAAGAGCTTAAAGACGAAATTACTCATATTTTGTATGACAAAACTCGTCGCACGCCGATTGTAATTCCCGTGGTTAACGAAATCGGTAGTGGCAACGCTGCGCCAGATCAGCAACAACGTGCGCCACGACCACAACGTCCAATGCCGCCACGTTTGCCGCAGCCACTAGAAAACCCAACTAAATCGGACGTATTCTAAGGTATGGCTTCGACATTTTCTTTTGATATTGTTAGCGACTTTGACTTAGCCGAGGTTATAAATTCCGTCGATCAATCTAAGCGCGAAATGGGTAATCGCTACGACTTAAAAGGTACAAGCGCTAGCCTAGAATTTTTAGATGGTGACAAAACTGGCTTAAAAGTTGTGGGCGACAGTCAGTATCATATTGATGCAATTTTAGAGATCCTGCGTAAAAAACTAGCCAGTCGAAATGTTAGCCAAAAGATTTTAGACACAAGTAAAACCCCAGTTGTTAGTAACTTAAAGACTACACTCGAAGTCTCGTTTAAAAAGGGTCTAGATCAAGAAAAAGCTAAAAAAATTACCAATTTGCTACGCGACAATCTACCGAAAGTTAAGGCACAAATTCAGGGTACAGAAGTGCGGGTGAGTAGCGCCAAAAAGGATGAGCTGCAAGCTGCGATGAAAATTGTGCAGGCTCAGGATTTTGACTTCCCGGTTAACTTTACAAATTACAGGTAAAATTTTATAATAGGCGTTCATGTCAGCAACCGGCTGACATAGGTATCACGGAGGTGAGACGTGAGACGTTATCGACTCACGCTAGTGCTTGTCGCCATTTTGGCGGCGGCTGGCTGTACCACTCAGCTCGACACGTTCGAGGATAGTGGGCTGACGCGGAACCCTACATACCGCGGCCGCGCGGCGGCCATAACTCTGGTCGACCTGCCCCCTGTGGCAAGCGATCAGCAGATGCGGGTCTTCGCGGAGAGCACGATCACCCAGCTTCGCGAGCAGTGGGACATGTACGCCTACGGAAGCGTGCTGGTTCATCCACAGTCGTTCGAGGTCCAGTATCTGAGTGGCGACACCGAAGTCAAGGTGTCCTGTCGGGCTGAGAGAGGCGTGACTTCTCGCGACTCTCGCCCGACGCTATGCGAGAGTGTGCTGTACGTGCCCATCATCGGCATGCTCGTTTACTGGCAGGAGCTTCAGAGTGGGAAGTACGCCGGCAAGCCCGAGGCGGAGCTCGGAATGTTCGTCGAACTGGCCGCGGCGCTTGGCGACTACTACGAGTACTCGCTGACGCGCTTCGCGGACAACGTGTTCGAAGTCGAGCTCGCTCCGGCCAAGAACAAGCCGCTGTTCGCGCAGTGTGTGGCTGGCGTGTTGGCCTACCACAACGTCTCGATGTCGGGTGGGGCCGTCCCCAAGCCCTGGCGCCTGGCGATCCCGCGGCACGACAACAGCGAGGCTGTCGCTCTCGAGTCCGGCTACGGCAAGACCACCACGGTTCGCACCTGTTACGACCTGTACTGGGTTGCGTGATGCCTGGGGCGCGGTTCTGCGAGGAGCCGCGCCCTGCGCACAGAACTTATTTTGCTTTTTGTAGTAAAAACTGCTACAATAAGTTATCAACGCCTATCGACCTCTTGGGCGATCAGGGATATAATACAAACACGTTATGGGTAGAAAACGACGACGTACACCAAAAAAACTTCAGGCCGAGCATAAGTTGCCCGAAGGTTTTTGGCAGCAAGCCACTGCTGTTATTTTAATTGTTGCAGCATTTTTGGTTATTTTGGCCGTATTTGGTACTGGTGGACCAGTTCTCGAGTGGCTTAACGGCGCTCTTCGCTGGCTAATAGGCTGGACAATCCTTCTTGTTCCGGTTGTAGCGATTTACATTGCGATCGCAACTTTCAGAGCAGAGAACAACCGCTTACCGACTGTAGTCATCTTAGCCACAATCTTGTTTTTAGCAGAAATAGCTGGCCTAATTCATTTATTTAGTCCAAATGCAACTTCTTATGACCAAGTTTTAAGCAGTGACGGGGGAGGTTTCGTAGGCTACATAGTCTCTAGCTCGATGCTCTCGATTTTAGACACAAAAACTACTGGATTCATTTTGTTTATCGCAGCATTTATAACGAGCTTATTTGTTCTTAAATTATCTCCAATGACTGTTGTAAATGCGGTTGTTAACTTATTTAAACGTGAAGTTAGTGAAGAAGACCAAAACCGAGAAGTTGCCGAAAAGGCTGGCTTATTTACAAGCAAATCTATTGGCGAGCTTAAATTAAACGAAGGTGTGCCAACGTTAAACTCTGCTAAACTCGGATCGCTTAAAAACAGTGCAGAAAAACCCTCTGCAACCGATCAACAAGCTCTTACAAGCACAACCGATCCCGATTGGCAGAGTCCGAGTGTTGATCTGCTAGAGAAAAAACAGTCACCAGCTGATGCCGGAGACGTTAAACACAATGCTCAGGTAATTAAAGATACTTTGGGCGAATTTAACATCGATGTTGACATGGAGGGCGCCAACATTGGTCCAAAAGTTACGCAATATACGTTAAAGCCGCCAGCCGGCGTTAAGCTCACCCGAATTACTGCTTTAGAGACTAATATCGCATTGAACCTAGCTGCTCAAGCGATACGTATCGAGGCGCCAATCCCAGGCCAGCGGGCTGTTGGTATCGAGGTTCCAAACGTAAAAGCTGCTGATGTTCGCCTGCACGGAATTTTGACTTCTGGGCAGTGGCAAAATGCTGGCTCACCGCTTAGTTTTGCTATTGGGCGCGACATTGCAGGCGATCCCGTGATAGGGGAGTTAGACAAAATGCCGCACGTTTTAATCGCCGGTGCGACTGGTTCAGGTAAGTCGGTCATGATCAACAGTGTGCTTACAAGCATGCTTTACCGCAACAGTCCATCCGATTTGAAGCTCATTTTAGTCGACCCTAAGCAGGTAGAGCTGACTCCATATAATGATATCCCGCATTTGCTAACCCCGGTTATTACGGTGCCCGAAAAATGTATTAGCGCATTAAAATGGGCCGTAAACGAGATGGAGCGACGCTACAGTCTGCTTGCTGAAGAGAAGGTGCGTAATATCCAAGGTTATAACAGCTCGCGATCAGATGAACGCATGCCATACATTGTTATAGTGATTGACGAGCTGGCTGATCTTATGATGCTAGCTGCGCGCGATGTTGAGGCACTGATCGTTCGTTTAGCACAAAAGGCTCGAGCTGTCGGTATTCACCTTGTTTTGGCGACTCAACGTCCGAGTGTAGATGTTATCACTGGCTTAATCAAAGCCAATGTACCGGCTCGAATTGCATTCACGGTGGCGAGTCAGGTCGATAGTCGTACGATTTTGGATCAAGTGGGTGCCGAAAAACTGCTCGGAAAAGGTGACATGCTACTGCTTACGCCGGACATGAGTAAGCCGAAACGTGTCCAAGGTGCGTTTGTCGATGACCCTGAGGTGATTAAAGTTAGTGATCATTTGCGAATGCAGCGCCCACCTCAGTACGATGACGAAATTATTGCTCAACCAGTTCAGCTTAGCGGTAAAGGTGGCGTGGTTATGGACTACGACGGTGGTGGCGACGATGATATGTACAAAGATGCGGTGCGCTGTGTGATTGAAAGTGGTAAGGCAAGTGCCAGTTTATTGCAGCGACGCCTACGAGTTGGTTATGCACGAGCCGCGCGTTTGATAGAAACCATGGAAGAACAAGGAATAATCGGCCCCGCGGATGGCGCCCGACCACGAGATGTTCTTATCAAAAGTTTAGACGACGCTTTTGGTGGATCGACCGACGAAGCGTAAAAATACCGTAATTTATCAAAACTACAGAGCCAAGTTATGGTAGTGTATAAACAAGTCGGTGGCCACGACTGAAACAGGGTGATGTTTGCGCCGAGTCAGTCTAAAATAAACTGATCTCTGGCCGGATGAACTTGCAATTACCTCTGTTTTATAGTAAAGTTTACATATTAACAACTAACCGCGTATTTATACGCTCTTGGTATAAAAACCAAGATCCATGGAAGGAATCTATGCGAGATTACGAACTCGTTGTGGTTTTACACCCAGATCTAGAAATTGACCTGGAGAAACCGTTGACGAAAATCCGTCAAATTATCGCCGACAACAAAGGCGAAATTGTAAAAGAAGACAATTGGGGTAAGCGAAAACTTGCGTACAAGATCAAAAAAGAAGATTTTGGTGTTTACGTATACTTTGAGCTCAAGCTTCCAACTGAAACTGTTAAGAAGCTTCAAAGCACCCTTAACATCACTGACGAAGCCTTGCGCTACTTGCTAACTGCGATTGACCTAAAAGCTCGTGCAGCTCGCGAGGCAGCAGAAGCTGAAGCAGCTGAAAAAGAATCCAAAGAAGAAAAATAGTTAAACAAGCGAGGGTATATGAGCAAAAGTGTTAACCAAGTAATCCTTATGGGTAACCTAACTCGGGACCCAGAGCTAAAAACAACTCCGAGTGGGCAGAGTGTTTGTAGTTTTAGCCTAGCTATTAACCGCAGCTGGCAGGATCAATCTGGTCAACAGCAAGACGCAGTTGAGTTTTTTGACGTAACTGCTTGGGGTAAATTAGGTGAACTTGTTAACCAATATTTAAGCAAAGGCCGAAAATGCTTAGTAATGGGCAGATTAAGCCAGCGCAGTTGGGAGCAAGAAGGGCAAAAACGCAGCAAGGTTGAAGTGGTTGCAAGCGACGTAACTTTCCTTGATGGCGGTGGTGCTGGTGGTAATGGCGGTTCGGCCGGTTACTCAGCGCCAAGTTCAGACAAAAAATCTGACAAAAAAGATGATTCTGTAATTGAAGACATCGATGACAAACCAATTGACTTAAGTGAAATTCCATTCTAAGGAGTAAATAAATGAAACGAATAAAAAAAGATGTAGAGTTTGACTACAAAGATCCAAAACAGCTTTTGCGTTTTGTGAACCAATATGGTCAAATTGAACCACGCTCAAAAACTGGTTTAAGCCAGCGACAACAGAGCCGATTAGCTATTGAAGTTAAGCGCGCTCGTCATTTGGCATTGCTACCATTCGTAGCTAACAGCTAGGAGTTTTATGTACGGTATTACCGAGATTAAAAAGGGCACACTTATTCAAATCGACGGAAAACCTTTCCGAGTGATTGATTATTCGCAAAAAGTTATGGGTCGTGGCGGTTCGATCGTGAACGTTCGCTTGAAGAGTTTGCTTGATGGTGCTGTGATTCCAAAGACTTTTAAAGGCTCGGATAAATTGGAGCCTGCGCATGTCGAAAATCGTAAAGTGCAATATTTGTATACAGATGGAACAAATTACCACTTTATGGACGGCGAAAGCTTTGAGCAATTTGAGCTTCCTGGCGATTTAGTTGATGAAGCTAAAGACTACCTAAAAGAAGGCGACGAAGTCGAGCTACAGTTTTTTGACGGCAAAGTGATTAATATCGAGCTTGCAAAAAATGTTTACCTGACTGTAGCTTACGCCGAAACAGTGGTCAAAGGCGACACAACAAGTAGCGTTCTTAAAGACGCAACACTTGAGACCGGTTTAGTTTTAAAGGTTCCAGCTTTTATTAAAACTGGTGACGTAATAAAAGTTGACACTCGAACAGGTGAATACCTAGAACGCAAAAAGGACTAAATGCAAAAATCCAGGCTAGACCAAGCTATGGTTAAAAGAGGCTTGGTTCCAACTAGGTCGCAGGCCGAAAGCTGGATTAAAATGGGCAAAGTTAGCGTAAATAACCAGGTTATTTTAAAGCCTGGTTATTTTGTTGGCTCGGAAGCAAAAATTGAATTTAAAGCAGTCGAACAGTATGTTTCGCGTGCTGGATTAAAATTGGCATCTGTTGCCAAAGCCTTGAACCTAAATTTTAAAGATAAGGTGGTTTTGGACGTTGGTTCATCTACTGGCGGATTCACCGATTACGCTTTGCAACACCGTGCAACAAAAGTTATTGCCGTTGACGTTGGAACAAATCAACTGCACCCCACCTTGCGTAGTGATGACAGAGTGGAACTACACGAACAAACGGACATTCGAGATTTCCACAAGCTTTCCACAGCTGCTGATATCGTGGTTATAGATGTGAGCTTTATAAGCTTGCGTGATATTTTGCCAAGTGTAGCGAAGCTAAGCACTAAAAAAACTAAAATCGTCGCAATGGTTAAGCCGCAGTTTGAGGCCGGTAGCGCCGACAAACACAAAGGTGTGATTAAAAACGATGCTATGCGCCGCAAGATTTTAAAAGACTTTGAAACCTGGGCGAAGCAAAAGTTTATTATTCGTGATAAATCTGATAGCGAAATCGCCGGCGCTAAAGGCAATCGAGAGCGATTTTATTTGTTGAGTAAAGTTTAGAATTATTTTATAATTACACTGTCTTAGGAGGTGAAAAAGTGGCTTTCTTGTATCAGCTTTCGGCTAGCCAAAGCGCAAGAATTGTATTCGCTCTGAGTGCAATCGCGCTTGGCATCATGCTGGGAGTCGAGGACTGCGAGGGAGGCGGCGGCCGCGTGCCGTAGCACCTGGCCCTCGGCTAGTACTAGTGTGAGAGGAGGTGAAATGACTTCCACATGGCCTCAATTGCGCCCCCGGCTGGCAGCATTCCTTTTGGTTCTAGCTGCCACCCTGCTACTGATGGGAAAGAACGGCGGATGCGAAGTTCCGCCCGGCGGCGAATGGCGTCCGCCGTACACCGCCACTAACTGATCACCGCGACTTCTGTCGCACGAGATGAGGCGTTCTGAATCTTTCGGATCAGGGCGCCTCTTAAACGTTAAATCTAAACTCAACTACATCGCCAGGTTGCATCACGTAGGTTTTGCCTTCGGTTCGCATTTTGCCTGCGGCCTTAGCTGCGGCTTCTGATCCGGCGGCAACTAAATCGTCGTAGCTAACAATTTGGGCAGCAATAAATCCGCGTTCAAAATCTGTGTGGATCACCCCCGCCGCTTGTGGAGCCGTAAACCCTTTTTTGATCGTCCAAGCCCGAACCTCTTGCTTACCGGCTGTTAAGTAGCTCTGCAACCCTAATGTGTCATAAGCCGCGCTAATTAATTTATTTAAACCGGGCTCGTCTTGACCGTATGTTTCTAACATTTCAGCAGCATCCTCGGGTGATAAATCGCGGAGTTCTTCTTCTAGCTTTGCGCATATAAAAATGGATTTCGCAGGAGCGACCAAACTGGCCAGCTCTTGCTTGCGCGTTTCATTGGCTAGGGTCGTTTCGTCCACATTAAAAACATAGATTACTGGCTTTGCAGTCATTAAATTGATGTCTTTAATTGCTTCTTCGTCTAGTGATGGCAGTTTGTGCAGGGGAGTACCTTGCAACAAATGTTCTTTTAACCGCTCAATGTAGCCGGCAACTTCGCGGGCTTTCGGGTTGGCCTTGGCTTCTTTTTGAACTCGGGCTAGCTTGTTTTCAATCGTCTGCAAATCTGCCAAAATTAGTTCGGTATCGATGACTTCAATGTCGTCTTTTGGATCAACTTTGTCGGCTACGTGCAAAACGTTGTCGTCGGCGAAAGCGCGCACGACGTGTGCGATTGCATTGCATTCACGTATGTTGGCCAAAAACTTATTTCCCAAACCTTCACCCTTGTTGGCGCCAGCCACAAGACCTGCGATATCTACAAAAGTTACAGTTGCAGGAACAATTTTTTCGGTTGAATACATTTTTGCTAAAACATCCAGGCGTGAATCGGGCACTGGAACAATTCCCGTGTTCGGTTCGATGGTTGCGAACGGATAATTAGCCGCTAAAATTTTAGCGTCGGTTAGGGCATTAAATAAAGTAGATTTGCCGACGTTAGGTAGGCCGACGATTCCAATTGATAGACTCATGTGCCGTATTATAACAGAGGTAACGTAAAAATACATGCCCGAAAATAGTTATGCTATTATTTTTCTATGAGTGAAAATCCTGATTATAGTCGCGAGCAGCAGGCGGATTTTTATAATGCAGGGGAATTCCTTGAAGATGATCAAGATTCGGTGCTGCGTGATGAAATGCGCCGAGACTTATTTTTAGAGACAATTAGATCGTCTAGGAATCGAGGAGCGAGTTTAATAAAAGGGGTGGGTTGCGAGGTACACGTTACCGAAAACGGACATCCATATGTAATTGTCTCAGATATTATTAAGCGTGATTATGTGGAGCGCGGTGGAGGTCACGATGCTTTAGATATACAGCGTTTCGATGATCTAACAGAAGCTGAGTCGGGTAAAAAAACCAGAATGTTCTCCAAAAAAGCCATGAAACTTGCGGATGGACTTGGTCTCGACTTGGGTAATCTAGTCTCGCGAGGCTGGATTAAAATGGCCGAAGATGGTTCGGTGGCGCTTGAGCTGATAGGTTTTTCTAGGAGTCGATTGGGTAATGTGCAGGAGACTAATTCGTGGCTGCAGGAACTAAGGATGGCCAGAGATTATCTAGGGATTGATACAATGAGCTTTGAGAATGGTAAGGGATGGGAATCTTTTGATCAAGATGAAGTTATTTCTTTTGATCACCCAGAAATCCGAGTTTATCTCGATGATGAGAGTTTTACTAAAATTGATGCAGGCGATTTCGCTTCGGATGAAAGGGTGGTTGGTACTATCGCAGACCTTAATTTAACGAGTGAATTTGCCGAGCATAGAGGTGTTACTGAAACAGATTTATGGCCAAGCTTTTTGATTTCGGATAGTAAACTTCACGCTCCTTTATATGAACATTTGAACAAGGAGCCAAGTGAGTTATTTTTTCCGGTGCCCTGGGGCGATAAAGAGATTCAAGTTTCGGTAAGATTTGAAGGCGAAAGATCCAATGGCGAACTTAAGGTAGAACTTTTTGTGAACTCGCCTGCGCAGGACGCAGAAAGAGAGTATGTTCATGAAGCAACTGCAGTTTTACAGTGGTCGTTTTTGGAGTCATTAAGACAGTTTGGTGAGAAAACAGGTGAACTGCCTGTAAAAGAAATAAAAGTAAAAAAGATAGTGAATGGCAAGACATTGTAATGGGCCTGAGTGGTAAATTTGCCTGACTTTTTATTTTCGCTTATGCTTAATCTATGGAGCAACCCGAATCTTTAAACGTACAAACCGACAAACAGCTTTTAAAAGTTTTTTTACTTTTTATGTTCGTATTTTTAATAGGGGCAGTGTTTTTTCATTTAGTCGAAAAACTTTCTTACATTGATGCAATTTATTTTGCAGCAATGACGTTAACCACGGTCGGCTACGGTGACATTGCGCCACAAACTGATGCCGGTAAAATTTTTACAGCAATTTATGCCTTTTTGGGTATAGGTATATTTTTTGGATTTGCAGGAATTCTTTTTCAACGGGCGCGCGACCGCAGAATAATTTTGCACCGCAATCAGCCCGAAGAAAAATAGTGATACAATAAGCATAAGGCTAATAGGGGAGCTAAATGCAGCACGGTTGGATGGCTTTAGGTCATGTCGATCCGTCGTTGTTTAGGCATTGGCTTAAACATACAAAGTGGTTGCGACTTTTGGGTTGGGCGTTCCTGGGGATCGCATTTTTAACTATACCAATGCAACTTTTGTATCCCAGTGATCGTGCGCTGCCGCTTTACAGTGTGGGTGGCTTGATGATTGGCGGGAAAAACAAAGATCAGTTGATCGCAACTTTTGATGACTACGCTAATAATGGTGAAGTTACGATTGTTACTCCTAGTAAAACTTGGAAGGCGAAGTGGCAGGATATTGGATTGACGATTGATCGCGAAGCCAATGCAGAAATTGCACTGAATTACCCAACTTGGGAGAGGTTGATACCGTTTTCTAGCTGGATAAAAGTTGCACAATCTTCTAATATCCCAATGTTAGCGATTGTCGATAACGATCGATTGAACGCTTTTGCCGAGCAGCTAGTTGCCGAAGACAAGTTGGCAGCGAGCGATGCGGCGATCAGCATTAAGGCAGGCGAAGTTTTTATCGACGATGCAAAAAACGGCTATAATTTTAACGCGCATGATGTAAAGATGCAGATCCAGCGACAGGCGGTGGTTGCTTACGCTAAGGTGACTTTGACCCCAGATGCAGTTCCATTCAAAAGGTCGCTGACCGAGCTCCAAGATCTTAAAAAGCAAGCCGAGGACATTCTAGCCCACAGGCCAAAGCTTACGTTAAATGATAAAACTTTTGAGCCAACGCGCGATGTTATTGGTAATTGGATTAGTTTTGTAGAAAACCCCGAAACCAAACAGCTGACACTGGATTTTAACACCGAAGCAATAAAAGTCTATCTTAGCGAGATTGATCAGCAGAGTTCGATAGCTCCGGGCACATCTACAGTAACTTTGCTCGATGGTCAGGAGGTAGGTAGGAGTGAGGCTGCGTCAGGAAGATCGGTTTCTACCGACGATGCGGCCGAGCAAATAAAAGTAGCATTACTTGGACAAGACCAAAACCCCACGGTAGAGCTTAACGCGGTTGAGGTCCCGCCAAAGCTGCAGTATGTAAAAACTTATTCTAAAAGCAGCGAAGGTCTACTGGCCGTGATCCGTGACTGGGAATCTCAGGCGTACGGTGACTACGGGGTAATTATTCGTGAGCTTGGCGGCGAGCATCGTTACGCTGAGTGGCAGCCTGATAAACAATATGTTACGGCAAGCACTTTTAAGATGTTCGTGGCTTACGCGCTGTTAAAAAAGATCAACGAGGGTAGCATAAGTTATGATCAAATTACCGATATTGGATGGACGGTGGATGCGTGCTTAACCGAAATGATTGTTAATTCGACCAATCCTTGCTCGGTGTCGTTTTTAAACCTAATGGGCTGGGCTGAGGTTCAACGAATGGTTACCGAGGCTGGTTTTACGGATACTTTAATTAATAATGGATGCTGTGAAGAAAAGCATTCTACCGTGCGGGACGAAACCAATTTTATGTTGCGCTTAAACGCGGGCACTTTGCTTGACCCGGCAGGAACGGAACGACTACTAAGTATGTTCAAACGACAGGTGTGGCGTGGCGGGATTCCGTCAGGTGTACCGAGCAACGTAGTGGTTGCCGATAAAGTTGGTTTTTATGCTGGCTATATGCACGACGTTGCAATTGTTTATGCACCAAACGGAACGTACATTTTGGGCATAATGAGCTATGGCGGAAACAATCCAAATATGGCCGAACTTTCGCGGCGTGTTTATAACTTTTTTCAAAACTAAAAAATGATATACTTTTAAGCATAAGCATGAGTGGAATTAAAGACAAAAAGAAGCTAACTTTAGTGGCGATCTGGGTCGCGTTGCTTTTGCTGGGCGCTGTTGCGGCCGGGGCATTCGTACGCTGGGCGATTTTACAGTTTAGCGATCAGGCTGCAATTGATTCAGGTGTAAACGAATTGCCAGCCAACGTTGCTGAGGCTCAAAATTTGTTGCTCGAGGGCAAACCCGGCGAAGCAAACACGTACATCGATCAGTCGTTGGCAGATTCAAATATCTCTAATGCCGATAAGCAGATGCTTTTAGTGCAAAAGGGCAACATTGCTAGCGACCAAGGTGATACTAACGGGGCACTTGCGCTTTATCTTCAGGCTTATGAAATTTCACCGGATTTTCAAACTGCGAGCAAAATAGGCGCTCAATACCAAGGTTTAGGTGATAATGAAAAGGCAATCGAGTATTACAAAAAAGCGATCGAGCTGAATCCTGACAGTAACGCAATGAAAGAGGCCAACAACAATACATTGCGAGAATTAATTACTAGCTTGGGTGGACAGCCATGAGTAAAAAACTTATCCTAACGGCCGCTGTAATTGGCGCGTTTTTTATCGGGTATGGTGGAATGGTTCTGGCGTATCCCGCGGGTGGAATCCAGGGCAGGGCAGAGCACCGTGGTTACTTTACAAATAGTTTAGACACGGCTGGGTGGGAGGTTCTAAATCAATCTTGTAGTACGGGTGGCGAGTATGGCCCGTACAACTACAACAACGGCAATAACTGGTGTAATGCCATTCCTCGCGATTTAAATACAGCGGCAGAGTTAATTGCTTTTATCGAGGGTCGTTTAGCTAACGGAATTCCTAATGGAAGCTACGGTTTTGGTAGTGGAACTTACGGTGATGCCCGTGCTAAAACTGGTGCAGCGTTTATTGTACATACTATGCTTGGGACCCCGGCCGCTGAACGTAGTAGACCGCCAACTGCAGCGCAAATGACTGAATGGCGTGCTTTAGTTAACGCGTACGCATCGGCCGGTCGGATTAGTTGGAGTACTAACTACGCGTACAATATAAACACATATTACCAGGGAACGGATGATTCGCCATCGCCAAACGATGATGCATTTTTTGATTATAACAATGACGGCTTGGCAATCTTATTCCGCTCCAGTCCTACCGGTACGGTTCAGTATGCAATTAGGCGAGAATGCGGAAACCCGGTTGGCAATGGAAACATTCTACCGTTACCAAACCCCGTGGACTTTACTATGAATGGAAGAACTACTGTTAACGGAAGCTCGACCGACATTACAGTAAACCCTGGTGCTAGTTTGAGCTTTGTTAATTATCTCAGTAACTCCGGCCCATCTGCAACTCCATCATCTATTACTTGGTCGGCGCATAATATGCCCGGTGGCGCTTCTATAAGTTCTGGAAATGCAGGGACATTTACATCTGGTCAAGAAAAAACGGCGTATTCCGAGCCAGCATTTACAGTGCCGAATGGGACAGCGGCAGGAACTCAATATTGTAGACAAGTGCGCTGGTCGCCGTTGAACGAAAGCGGAGGTTCCGGTACGGGTGCGACAAGATGCGCTACTGTGGCTGCAGCATATGATCTGGTGCCCGTGACGGGTGTTAGTCCATCGACCACTGCGCAAGACGGTGATACGATTACGTTTACATTTACTATAGATAACGTAGGTAGTAATAATAGCCCAAGCGTAAGTTGTACGGTAAATGGCACTCAGCCTGGCGGAATAGCTGGACCTCCTTCGACAAGTTGTCCAACCACATTCACCTGGAATGCCGGTTCACCAACGGTAGTTGCAACTCAAAATATAACAATTTCTGGGCAAGCTCCGGGTAGTCAGATCTGCCGATCGCTAACGGTTTCTCCTGCCACTCCTAGCGTTGGATCCCGAACGAGTTCTACGGTTTGCGTAACGATAGTAAAGACCCCGTATGTTCACTTTATGGGCGGCGATGTTTGGGCTGGGGGTGGCCTAGCAGATTCTGCCGGGGCATGTACAAATGGATTAGCCAAGATTACAACTTCGTCTCGTACCTTGAGTGGTGGAGCAGGGTACGCTGGCTCAATGGTTGAGTATGCGTCGTTCTCACTCGGTGCTGTTACGAGCTTTGGATCTGCCAGCAAAGCCCTGGTAAACGGAGCTCCAGCCGGGCCGACTGCTCTAGCAAAGGCATTGACGTTCTCTAATACACAAGCAATTCCGGGTAACTTTGCAGCACCACAGCACTGTATAAAAGACTACGCAGCGGATTACGCAAACGTGACGACGGCTTGTCCATCGGCTGCGAACGTAGCTTCGCCACCAACTACACCTTGTAAGAGTTCGGGGATGTTTACAATTAGTACCGGCACATTGCCAGCGGGAAGTAAGCAAGTTTACATTATCGATGGAAATGTAAATATTACAGGCCTGGGAATTAACTACCCGGCAACCTATACCGACGCAGCTAGTATTCCTAGCTTAGTTGTAATAGCTACCGGTGATATTATGGTTAACGGAAGCGTCCGAAATTTGAGTGGAATATTTATAAGTAGAGGAACGTTCTTTACTTGCCAAGAAAAACCACCGTTACCGGCTGCTACTTGTAATTCAGATTTGTTGGTTGACGGTGCAATTATTGCTCGCCGATTGGATCTTTACAGAACTGCAGGTGCCGAAGGCTCAACGGTCGCGGCTAGGCGAGCGCCAGCAGAGATAATTAAATTGAGCCCAGAAGTCTTTTTGACAAACGCACTAAACGACAGTTCTTCGACAGTAATAACAACTTCACAGGTACGTGAACTTCCTCCAAGATTTTAAGCAAAAATGTAGTAAATATAAAAATGCTTATGCTATAATTTAGGGCAGTATGAGTTTGTTTTCATCGGTGGGCGACTTTTTCGCACTAGATATTGGCACTACAGCTATCAGGGTTGTACAGCTTAAAGAATCTGGCGGTGGCTGGAGCTTGGTTCGTTATGGCTCAGCCCCTGTTGATATTAAAATTTCAACATCTGACTCACCGGAAGACCAGCGTCGTTTAAGTGATGTGATAACTAATTTGATAGGGCAGAGCGGGATTACTGCGCGTAACGTTACCGTCGGAATACCTTCAAACAAAACGTTTATCACAGTAGTCGATTTACCTGATCTTCCTGCGCAAGAACTTTCTAGCACAATTAAGTATCAGGCTGAGCAGTTTATTCCTATGGCGGTGGACGATGTAAAAATAGACTGGGCTGTTCTGGGCAAATCTTTGCGTGACCCAAGTAAGATAGAAGTTTTGTTAGCTAGTGTTTCCAAGAAATTTAGTGAGGCTCGACTTGATATGGTCGAAGGTCTGGGCTTGAACGTTATTGCACTTGAGCCAGATTCATTGGCGCTTGTTCGAGCGCTAATTCCGCCAAACACCCAGGGCGCAAACATGATTTTGGATTTTGGTGACTTTTCAACAGATATTGTTTTGGTTTTGAACGACGCACCACGTTTAATTCGATCTATTCCAGTGGGAATGCAGACGTTAATTAGGGCTGCTATCCAAAATCTAAACGTTGATCCTAATCAGGCACAGCAGTTTATTACTAAGTTCGGTTTATATCCAGACAGACTAGAGGGGCAAATCCTAAAATCGCTAGATGCCACTTTAGAGCAGTTTGCGGCCGAAGTAACTAAATCGGCTAAGTTTTTCCAAACTCGCTATCCGAATGTGCCGGTTAATTCGGTGGTGCTATCAGGATATACACTTACAATTCCCGCATTTGCAGAATATATTTCGTCAAAGACTGGTATGCGTACGATCGCCGGTAACTCGTGGGCTAACGTGCAATACGGGTCTGGCATGCAGGATCAGCTTATGCAGCTTGCTCCACAATTTGGTGTTGCGGTTGGTTTAGCGGAGAGAAAGATATGATTCAACTAAACCTGTTGCCAGATCTAAAAAAAGAGTTTATAAACGCGCAAAAAACTAAGCACCTTGTTATCACAAGTTCGATCTTAGTTACCTTAATTGCTGCGGGCATCAGCGTATTGTTATTCTTTTATGTTAACTTTGGCCAGCAGTTCCAAATTACGCTAATCACAAACGCTATCAACGATAAATCCGAGGAGCTATCGTCAATTTCGGATGTAGACCAGTATTTAACGATACAGAATCAACTTGCAGCACTCGATCCGCTACATGCAAGTAAGGGCGTTTATTCTAGACTGTTTAGCTTTTTGAACATTTTGAACCCGAGCCCTCCTAATAACGTAAATTTGAGCAATGTGCAGGTTGCTGCAAGCGAAAGCTCAATTGTATTTACTGGAACCACTGGATCTTTCGAGGCACTTAACGTATTTATCGATACTCTAAAAAACGCTCAAGTAGAATTTAAACCAAACGGCGAGGGCGATCTAACCAAAGAAAGTATGTTTAGTCAGGTTATGACACAGTCAAGCGGATTGGCGAAATCAAATAATCAAACAGTTGTTTCGTTTACAATTAAGGCCTTTTACAACGCGCCAGTATTCGACGCAAAAAATACCGATGTGCAGGCAATTGTTCCAAATATAACCACAACTCAGTCTGTAACAGGTGCGCCTATTCCCCAAGATCAGTTATTTAACACTACTCCTACGGAGGCAGAATAATGGAAAAGCCCACAAAGCCCGAGCCTCAGCGATTGACTGGACTAAAAAAACGACAACAAATTGAGGTTGCCGGCCGAACAATGTTTATTTGGATCGCCGCAGCTGCGGTTTCGATAAGTTTGTGTGTTGCAACTGGGCAGTATCTGTTTGGAAGATGGGTTCATAATAACAAAGTAATCGCGGCAAAAAGTAAGGCTTCGGCAACGCTTAGCTCGAATCTTAGCAATATTACCGGGTTGACCGATGAGGTGGATGCGCTCGTTGCTAACCAGGCTTTGGCTTCTGTAAAAACTAACCCTAACGACCCAAACACAAAGAGTGTTCTGGATGCATTGCCAACAACTTTTGACCCAGCCGCTTTAGGAACATCTTTGCAGCAGATTATTTTAGGACGATCTGGTGTGGCGATCGAAAACATAATAGTGCCTCAGGATGCAACAGAAGCTGAGCAAATCCCAAGTACACCGCAAGAGATGGCTTTCAGCTTTGTGATATCAGGTGAATATAGCCAGGTGCAGAATGCAATTTTGGATATAGAAAAAACTATTCGCCCGATCAAGATTACAAGCATGAGCTTGACTGGAACGGATGCGGATCTTCGCGCAAATATAGAGGCAGTAACGTACTATCAGCCGCCCAAAACCGTCACCGTAGGCGAGGAGGTTATAAAATGAAAAAGAATGATATCGCAATTTTAATTCTAATTGCATCGATAACCTTGGTTATTTCTTACTTACTGGTAAAAGGTTTATTCGGGTCACCAGACGATCAAGAGACTAAAGTTGAATCTGTAGAGCCAATCTCTGCATCAATTGTCGAGCCCTCACCTCGTATATTTAACTCAAATGCAATTAACCCAACTGTGGTTATTCAAATCGGAAGTCCATCCAATCAGCAGCCATTTAGCGGCCAATAAGGGGACCGACTTTGAGTATTTTAACCGAAGAAAATCAAAAGAAACTCGAATCGCTACTAGTTAGTGAAAAGTTTTTGACTAGTGATGAACTGGTAAGTTTGCGTAAGCAAGCAGCTAAATTAGGGAAGCCATTTGTAGCACTTTTACTTGAAACTAAAAAAGTTAACGACGAGCAGCTGACTAAGCTTATGGCTGAGATTTCGGGAGTGCCGTATGTTGACTTATCGGACGCACAGATTGAAACCCGAGTTCTTGATCTATTGCCACGCGATGTCGCTGAGCATTTTATGGCGGTGCCGCTTGGTGATGTGCAAAAGCGTGTAGGTGTGGCGATGATTGATGCCAATAATGTACAGGCAGTCGACTACCTTGCCAACAAAATTGGCCGACCGATTAAGGTATACATGGCCTCTGAGGCTGGTGTGCGCCACGTCTTAGATCAGTACAAAACCAACCTAGAAGCTGGCGTAAGTGCCGCAATTGAGACCGCAAAAACAGAAGAAGAGGGAGCTAAAGTTGCGAGCGCAAATATTCGCGATTTGGTGCAAGATTCACCGATTAGCCGTGCGCTCAGCACGATTTTGGAGTATGCGGTCAGGGCCCGCGCATCTGATATACATATCGAGCCTCTTGAAAATTCGCTTAAAATCCGAGCTCGAATCGATGGTGTGTTACGCGAAATAATGAAGCTGCCAAAAAGCATTGAACCCGCACTAGTATCACGCATCAAAATTCTGTCAAACTTAAAAATCGACGAGCATCGTATACCGCAAGACGGTCAATTTGCCATTAGAATGATTGGCAAAGACGTCGATCTTCGTATCGCGATCAGCCCGGTAGTTTGGGGCGAACAGGTAGTTATTCGCTTGCTTGATAAAAGTGGAACCAACTTTAGGTTGCAAGAACTTGGTTTTGCTGGGCGAGCGCTGCGCCGAATTGAATCGGGGATTCGTAAGCCAAACGGAATGGTCTTGACATCTGGTCCGACTGGCTCGGGAAAAACCACATCGCTTTATGCGCTTATCCAGAGTATTAAAAGTGATGAAGTCAATATTGTTACTCTCGAAGATCCGGTTGAATATAAAATGGATGGCGTTAACCAAATTCAGGTTAATCCAGAAGTGGGCCTAACTTTTGCTAATGGTTTAAGATCGATCTTGCGCCAAGACCCAGACGTTGTAATGGTTGGTGAGATTCGCGACAAAGAAACAGCTGACCTAGCCGTGCAAGCTGCACTTACGGGCCACCTGGTGTTTAGTACACTTCACACAAACTCTGCCGCCGGAATTTTGCCCCGCTTGCTGGATATGGGAATTGAACCATTCTTGATTGCTTCAACAGTTAACGTAATTATTGGTCAGCGTTTAGTACGCAGAGTTACAGAGGAAAAAGAAACTTATACTTCGGGATCACTAGAGACCATGAGCATTCACGAAACTCTAAATGGACTGTTGCCGAAAACTAAAGACGAAGTAGCCAAAGTTGCGGCCGACTTAGGTTATAAAGACTTGCCGCTTGCCAACCAAAAAGCTTATACTTTAGTTAGGGGCAAAGATAGCCCTCAGACGCCAGGTGGCTTTAAGGGTCGCTTGGGGTTATATGAGGTTATGGATGTCAATCAGGATATCCAAAATCTAATTATAAAACGCGCAACCAGCGGCGACATTCAGCGTAGGGCTGTTGAACAAGGCATGGTTACGATGCGACAAGATGGGTATCTCAAGGCTTTGAGCGGATTAACCACGCTAGGCGAAGTTAATCGCGTTGCGGCAAATATAGCATAAAGGGGTAGCATGGCTGCAGAACTAAAAATCGAGATTTTACTGGAAGAAGTTATAAAAAAACGGGCTTCAGATTTGCATTTGCAGGTTAGTATGCCGCCAATGCTTAGGATAGACGGAACTCTAACGCCTATTTCTGGTTATCCAATTTTAGATGAAGAAAAGGTTGAAAGCCTAATTTTTGCAATTTTAGACGAAGAGCAAAAACAAATTTTGCTAAAAGATAAAGAATTTGACTTTAGTTTTGCATTCGGCGACTTAGGTCGGTTCCGCGTTAACGCATTTCATGAACGTGGCAACTTGGCTGCGGCGCTCCGTTTGATCCCCAATGAAATTAAAAGTATTTCGGAACTTGGATTGCCAGGAACTGTAACTAATTTTGCATCTTACCCACGTGGTTTGGTTTTGGTAACTGGCCCAACCGGATCGGGTAAGTCTACAACTTTGGCAGCCCTAGTTGACGTAATTAACACTAATCGCGCCGACCACATTATTACGATCGAAGATCCAATCGAGTTTACGCATAAGTCTAAACGCTCTTTAGTGGTGCAACGCGAGGTGCACTACGACACATATAGCTTTAGCGCGGCTCTTCGTTCCAGTTTACGTCAGGACCCGGATGTAGTTTTGATTGGTGAGATGCGCGACCTGGAGACAATTAGCGCAGCAATCACAATCGCAGAGACTGGCCACTTAGTGTTTGCAACTTTGCACACGAACAGTGCGGCACAGTCAATCGATCGTATGATTGACGTGTTTCCGCCACACCAGCAACCTCAGATTCGCAGCCAGCTAGCTAACATTTTGCAAGCAATTTGTTCTCAGCGTTTAGTGCCGGCAATCGGCGGCGGACGATTGGCTGCGGCCGAAATTTTAATCGCAACGCCAGCTGTGCGTAATATTATTCGCGAGGGTAAGAGTCACCAACTTGACGCGGTTATCCAGACCGGCGGTGACATAGGAATGCAATCGATGGACAAGACTTTGTCGGGTATGGTTCAGTCGGGTACTGTGAGTTACGATGAAGCTCGAAACTTTGCAGTTGATGTTTCGGAATTTGACCGGATGATGAGAGGCTAAAATGCTAAGTTTTGATTATTCTGCGCGAGATACCACCACTAATAAAGTCATACATTCCACAGTCCAGGCTGAGTCCGAGCGCGCTGCTGCAAAAGTTTTGATGGCGCAGGGAATTGTGCCATTGCAGATAACCGAACAAACAGGGAAGAGTAATATCTGGGCACGGTTAACTAACCGCGTAGGTGCAAAAGATCGAGTTATTTTTACTCGACAATTAGCCACATTAATTAACGCCGGTTTGCCGCTTGCACAAAGTTTGCGAACCTTGGCAGATCAGACCGAGAATAAACGGCTTGTTGCGGTGACGAATGATATCATCACCAGCATCGAAGGCGGAAGTACTCTAGCTGATGCTTTTGCGAAGCATCCTGAGATTTTTAATGATGTATTTATTGCGTTAATCGCCGCAGGCGAAGCGTCGGGAACTTTGGATAAGGCCTTGGAGCGTATCGCTGATCAGCAAGAAAAAGAAGCCGAACTTTTGAGTAAAGTTAGGGGGGCAATGGTTTATCCGGCAATCGTGCTGGTTGTGATCATGGGTGTTATTGCGTTTATGTTGTTTACAATTATTCCGCAGATTGAGCGACTTTATGAAGACCTGAATAAAGAGCTGCCTCTTGTGACTGCAATTTTGGTGGGTGCGTCAAACTTTGTGATTAAGTTTTGGTGGTTGCTAATTTTAATTTTGATCGCGGCGGGTTATTTTGCAAAACGCTACCTTGATACCGACGCTGGGCGCAAGTGGCTAGACACCTTTAAGCTTAACGTACCACTATTTGGTAATTTGTTCCGTAAGGTTTACATGGCGAGGTTTACGCGAACAGGTCAGACACTTATGTCTACAGGGGTACAGATGCTAGAGATGTTACGAATTTCTGCGCGCGCCGTCAATAATATCCCGATTGCCGAGAGTATTATGCGTGCCGCCGAGAAAGTTAAGGGTGGTAAATCTTTGTCTTCTTCGCTTAAAAACGAGCCTTATATTTTGTCACTTGTCCCGCAAATGATAGGAATTGGTGAGCAATCTGGTGGAATAGACAAAATGATGGGTAAGGCTGCGACATATTACGAGAATGAGGTTGATGCGGCTGTGCGCTCGATCTCAACTGCAATCGAACCGGTGTTAATGGTGGTACTTGCAGCTGTGGCTGGGATTATGGTTCTGGCCATCTTGTTGCCGGTTTACGGCTTGATAGGCAATCTGCCGGGTAGTTAAAAATGTATTGCATAGCTGCGGCAGGTTTGTATATAATCTAAACATAAGCGTTTTTGAACCAACTTAAGAAAGGTGGGATCCACAACAATGAAGAAGTTAAACAACGGTAAAGGATTTACGATCATCGAAGTCGTGCTTGTACTTGCGATCGCTGGTCTTATTTTCTTGGTAGTATTTTTAGCATTGCCTGCACTGCAGCGCGGCCAGCGCGATACGCAGCGTAAGAACGATCTTGGTCGATTTATGAGCCAGGTTACGTCTTACTCAAGTAATAACCAGGGTAATTTACCAACAAGCGCAACCGCCTGGAACACAATGATTAGCAACTACCTAACGGTTAACAGTGCTAATTTCTCTGATCCTTCAAGTGGAGCAACCTACAGTGTGCCGGCCTCGGGTGGATATAACACTGCAGCACCGGCTTCACCGGTAACTGTTCAGCAAGGTGAGATCAAGATTTACACGAACTCACGTTGCGGCGGAACCAACGGAGTCGAGACCAGTACCGGTTCCAGGAATATAGCGGCAGTAATTTACCAAGAACAAGGTGGATTCTACTGCTTAGACAATCGATAAGATGAAAGAACTCCCTCCGGGGAGTTCTTTTTAAATCTGACAGAAATTGATAAGCTTAAAAGTATGGATTTATTGCCGATTTTCTTGGGGCTAGTTGGGCTAGCTATGGGTAGTTTTGTTGACGCGCTTGTCTGGCGTCTAAAAAATAAAAAAGATTTTGTAGCAGACCGCTCCGAATGCGAAAGCTGCCACCACAAGTTAGGGGTAAAAGATCTCGTGCCTGTAATTAGCTGGTTGTCGCTTGGTGGCAAATGCAGGTACTGTGGCAAAAAAATAAGCACAGTTAGTCCAGTCATTGAGCTTAGTATGGGCGCTCTGTTTGTTTTGTCATACTTTTTTTGGCCGCTTGGGTTTGATCAGTGGCAGGCCGTTGCGTCGTTTGTAATTTGGCTAATTTATCTTGTTTTGCTGACCGCACTTTTTGTTTACGACCTAAGGTGGATGTTGTTGCCGGATAAACTAGTATTTCCTTTAATTACTCTTGGGTTAGTTGATGCTGGCTTGCGCGTAAGTTTGATGCCGGGTACAAACTACATTTTTTATGTTTTGTCTGGGGTGACGGCTATAGCCGGTTTTTATGGATTGTTATACTTTTTTTCAAAAGGTAAGTGGGTAGGCTTTGGCGATGTAAAACTCAGCATATTTATTGGAGCAGTATTGGGCTGGCAAAAAGCCATCATGGTATTATTGTTTTCCAATGTTATTGGCTTTTTATATGTTGTGCCGGGTTTAGCCTTGGGCAAGTTAAATCGAAAAAGTCGCATACCATTTGGTCCATTTTTAATAATTGCATTTTTTATTGCCGGCTTGTTTGGCGACATAATTTTGAATTGGTATATTTACGAACTTTTGCTGGTGGGCGTTTAATCTGCTTATGCTATAATTTGGTTAAATGAGTGGAAGATGTTCAATATCACGCCCAGAGGTAGGGGCGCTTCAGCAGGGTTACACCATTATCGAAGTTACCCTATTTTTAGCTATAAGTGGGCTACTTCTTTTAGTAGCAGTCTTAACCACGGGCGGCACAATTCGCAACTTACGGTTTACTGATAGTGGAAACTCACTAGAGGCATACGTTCAAAAACAATATGACAATGTTTTGGCTGGGGTTAACAGTCGTGACAACCAGCAGATCTGTAATGCCGGAAGCTTTAGTAGTGGCACGCAAGAGCCAGGCACGAGCAACTGTTTTTTCATGGGTAAATTAATCTTGTTTACCACGGGCGATTACAAGCTTAAAACCTACAATATAGTAGGTACTGAGCCGAGTAACTTGGACTTTAGCATGAGCGACGAGCAATTAATTGCGGCCTATCAACCGCGAATTGTAACGTCGATCGGCCCCGAGGAGTATTCTATACCGTGGCAGGCATACATATCTGGCGTGAGGCGGGTCAGTACGGCTGACGCCTCTCCAATCGCTGCAAATGCATTAGCAATCATTCGTAGCCCAAGCTCTACGCGAATGTTAACCTATACATACAAAGAACCGGCCAGTACTCCTACAGTTGCTCTGACGTCTATTGTTAATAACGCTAGCATTAACGCTGGCAAAATTACAAACTACTGCCTGCAGAATGCCGACAACCTAGGTCAGCCAGCTAAACTTGTTGTTAACGGGATGGTAAGTAATCAAAACGCGGCGCAAATTGTGTTTGATCAAGTCGCACCAGGGGATTGCAATGGATCGTAGAAATTTGGAATCAGGCGACACTTTGATTGAAGTCTTATTGTCTATAATTATACTTGGAGCTGTAATCGTTGGATCTATTACCATCATGAATCGCGGACTTTCAGCTGGTCAAAATGCCGTTGAGCATTCGCAGGTCCGCCTGACAATAAACGGCCAGGTGGAGATGTTGCGCAAGGTAAGAGACGACTACGCGGTTGACCCTACAAGTGACAACGGGCAAACTTGGCAGGCAGTCGTGTCAGGTATACCGGCAAGCGCAACGATAAGCTACGATGAAACATGCGACAAAAACCAACCCGGAACCGACTTTTACATGACACAAACATCCACTAGAATTGAGTCACAGCTCTATAATGATACTCAGCCAACAACGGTTCCTTCGCCTGGGCAAGGTATCTGGATTGAAGCACAAAAATCAAACGGTAATTTGCAGCCATACGTCGATTTTGTTGTGCGAGCTTGTTGGCAGGGACCCGGAACGGGGCAGCAACGTAGCGTAACGTCTGTGAGGCTATATGACCCGTCACGGTAAACAATCTGGTTTTACATTAGTCGAGCTCATGCTAGCCATTGCATTTATTGGATTTATCATTTTGTTTACGGTACTGGCTGTGGTGCAGGTTATGAGGACTTACAATAAAGGCCTAACTGTTAAAGAGATCAATCAAACCGCAAGGAATTCGGTTGATGACATGGCGCGTGCTGCAAGGTCATCGAGTAACGTAGTTACTACGGCTATTCCAGCCGGAAGAGTCTGTTTTGGTAGTGTAAGTTATGTTTGGAACTATCAAGGTGCAACAACCAATAAATATGATAGTGTCGGTAATCCTTCGGTTACAATGGCCCGCGTGAACGATCCGGGCAATGCCATGTGCGCGGCTTCTTCTGGGGTTTATCCAAACGTGCCAGCGGCTAATGCAACCTCTCTTTTAACAGATAGAGTTTGGGTACAGATGCTGAGCGTTGTTCCAAATACGAATACTGACTTAGTTACAATTACAATGCAACTTTCCACAAAGGAGGATGTAACTAATCCTACTTTGCTTGATCCGTTCCCGGCTGCTCCTCCTGATCCAAATAATCCAGCAACTTGGGTACGTTGCACTGGTGTTGGTGGTTCAGAATTTTGCGCAACGTCTACTTTTAGTACAACTGTATCTATGGGAGGTCAAAATTAATGAGTTACTCAAATAAAGAATCCGGTTTCGTATCTTTATTTACCGTAATATTTTTTATGCTGCTGGTAACAGTTATCACGGTTAGCTTTTTGCGAATCATGATAACCGAGCAAAGGCAATCGGTGGATAACGATTTAAGCGCGAACGCAAGAGCGGCTGCGGAATCGGGGATTGAGGACGGCAAGCGCGCCTTATTGGCCTACTATAATCCAGCAACTCCAGCAGATGTAAGAGCCGAGCTGGCGACTGCCTTTGGGGCGGACTCCAATAACTGTGATAGTTTAACCAGTAAAACTCAGATTAGGACACAGTTAAATATCACTGGTCAAGCCGTTGCAAGTAACGACCTTAACCAGTCGTACACTTGCTTAAATGTAAAGCTTAATTCGCCGGATTATGTTGATAGTTCATCGGCTAATGTGAGTAAAGTTTTCCCTCTAAGGGGAGTGAGCGATTTTAATCAGATTAAGGTTTCTTGGCACTTACTTAGCGAAACAGTTAGTGATGAGGCAGATGGTCGCCCAAATGCATTAGCGCCAAATGCTCCTCTACCTCTTTTGCCGCCGCAAACCGGAGCAAGCAGTTGGAGTAGTCTTGGCTACCCCGCATATTTGCGAGTTCAGCTGCTAGGATATCCAAACTCAGGAAGCTTTAACAGGTCAGATCTTGACACAAGGAGCAGGTCAGTCTTCCTTGCTCCCGTTAGTGGTGGTTCGGCAACAGTGATCGACTTAGGTACCGCCGATTCAGGTCATCAGTTCGATAGTTCTAAAAGCTCACCAAGTCCATTTGTTCAATGCAGCAGTACGTTTACTAGTTACGGATCATATTTATGTACTGCAACCTTACAGCTGCCTGCCGGACTTGCTAGTAATGCGAACAACTTCTCTTTGCGCGTAACGCCGATTTACGGCAAGACTCATTTTAGAGTTCAACTTCACAACAGTAGTACTAACTCTAGCGTGGAAATGAATGAAGTGCAGCCGCTTATAGATTCTACAGGTAAGTCACAAGATGTTTTTAGGCGGGTGCAGGCTCGAGTAAGGCTAAACCCAATCACCAGTTTCCCTGAATTTGCAGCCGAGACCACGGACGACATTTGCAAGAATATGCGTGTGGCCGATGCCGCGAACTCTGCAGATAACAATTGTCCTTAGGTCTCTTGTTCGGCGACAGAGTGAAATCGTTCATGTATATCTTTTAAGTGAGGGTCGGTTACATGTGTATAAATTTGCGTGGTCGCTATGTTGCTGTGGCCAAGCAATGACTGCACGCTTCTAAGATCGGCCCCATTCATTAAAAGATCGGTAGCAAAGCTGTGTCGCAAAGTATGCGGTGAAACCTGCTTGGTTATGCCAGCCAACTTTGCATATCCGCTAACAATTCGCTGAATACTACGTGGGGTTAGTCTGGCAAAGTCTCCGCTGTTGTCTACATTTTTTGTTCCACTATAACGGATGAAGAGAGCTTGGTCGTTATCATCGCGTGCGTCAATATATTCGTTGAGTAATTGATTTGCATATGAATCGATAAAAACTACGCGATCTTTTTGCCCTTTACCGCGCACAGTAAATTCGCCGCGTTTTAGGTTTATGTGATCCTTGTTTAAGCCTGCCAGTTCAGATACACGCAGACCGCTAGAATATAAAAGTGCCACAATAGCCCTGTCGCGAAGACCAATTAGGCTAGCTGCTTTAATGGACTCAAATAATCTTTTAAGCTCATCATCGTTCAAAAAACTAACTTGACGTTTTTTTACGCGGGGCAGCTCGATTTTATCAGGTGCTAGGGAACTAATTCCTCGCTTAGAGCAGAATTTTAAAAAACTCCTAAGCGCAATTAGGTGATAAGATTGAGTTAACTTAGACAGCTCCTGCCCTTTGTCATCTTTAAATCTCGCTAGCCAGAGCCGCCACTTGCGAACAAGCTCATCGTTTATCTGTTCGATCTTAATGTCGTCAGCGAACTCAACTAGGCGCATTAAGTAAAGGTGGTAGTTTTCGGCTGTCTTTTGAGAACGGTTTTGCTCAACTTCTAAATATTCTAAAAAGTCTACTATCAGCTCAGAAATATACTTAGACATAAGCGTAGTATACCATGGTTTATGTGAGCACATTTTTTATTCAATTTTACAGCTTGCCGACTTCTATTTATCTTACGAGCCTATTTATGTTACAGTATTCAAAAATAAGGAGCTCAAATGTCTAAAGAACTTCATCCTGTAGTACATAAAGTTAAGTTTGAACGCACATATTGTATGATCAAACCCGACGGTGTTATGCGAGGACTTGTAGGCGAGATTATTCATCGGCTAGAAAAAGCCGGACTTAAGGTTGTGGCGATGAAAATGTTAATTCCAACCGAAGAGCAGGTTAGGGCACATTACCCAGCTAGCGACGAGGCTTGGGTGTTACGTTTAGGCGAAAAAAGTTTGAGCGGATTCGAAAATTTGGATGTAACTGCCAAGGAAGTATTAGGCTCCGAGGACAAAGCCGAGTTAGGCAAAGAAGTTTTAGAGAGCCTAATCAAATTCATGCAGTCAGGCCCAGTGGTGTGTATGGTAGTCGAAGGTATTCAAGCAGTAGAAATGGTCCGCAAGCTTGCTGGCCACACGCTTCCATTCAAGGCCGACGTCGGCACCATCCGTGGTGACTTTTCGGTAGATAGCCCAGCAGTTGCAAACGCCGAAAAGCGATCGATTCACAATTTATTCCACGCTAGCGAAACCGCAGCCGAAGCCGAAAACGAAATCAAACTTTGGTTCGGTGATGAAAAAATCTACCATTATAATTTGTCTGGTAGCGAAACCATGTACGGCAAGTACTATTAATATATAATGTATCTGCAACTTTGGTTGCAGACTATGCTCCGGTAGCTCAGCTGGACAGAGCACCTCCGTCCTAAGGAGGGTGTCGCAGGTTCGAATCCTGCCCGGGGTACCAGAAATTATGTGGGGAATGCGACAAAACCGGCATTGTTGATTAAATTATAAAAGTAAGGTTGTTGTATAATAAAAACATGCCAGAATTCGAAGGCCAGCAAGAAGGTGAAAATTTAATTTTTACATTTCGTCATCACCCTATTATGATGCGAAAGGGATTTTACGCGTTACTTATTCCATTTTTGATCGCGAGTATTCCAGTATTGCTTTGGCCTGAAAACTTAAACTATTTATGGCTGGCTTTTGGTGGGTTGGTGTTGGGAATTGTGTTGTTTTTTTACCACTGGATGGGTTGGTATTTTAGCGTTTATATTGTTACGAATCAGCGACTACGACAAATTACTCAAAAAGGGTTTTTCAATAGAAGTGTAATCGACCTTGGCATATCTAAGATTCAAAACATAAGCTATAATATTCCTGGATTAAGTGCGTCTATGTTTGGGTTTGGAACAGTTGTGATCCAGACTTACGTAGGAGATCTGTTGTTAAACAAAATACATCATCCAGATAAAATCCATAACGATCTTTCGGATGTTGTAACTAAATATGGCGGTGAAGCCGCTGATCAATAATGAACAATATTATTCCAAGTAAATTCAACAAAAAAGAACCTGAACTTCCAGAGACTGGCGGTAGAATTACTAACGAAACAGTTGCGCAGCACCGCGAACGTATTTTAGCCGGCGGACGTAAGTTTAAATATCCGCTACAGTACACCAAGCACCGAGTACTTATAATTAGTATTCTCATTTTCGTTGTAGCCTTTATTGGCTTATTCAGTTTCGCTACATGGCAGCTTTACGGCGCGCAAAACGTTAGCGCGTTTATGTATAGGCTTACAACTGTTGTACCTTTTCCCGTGGCAAAAGTAGAGGGGCAGTGGGTGGCATATAGTGATTATTTGCGTGAGCTTCGGAGCTCGATCCACTACTTTAGTACAAAAGAGGCTGTCAATTTTAACTCTGATGACGGTAAAAGACAGCTTGAATACCAAAAACGTCTTGCTTTAAATAAAAGCACCGAGACAGCATTCATTAAAAAATTAGCCAAAGAAAATGACGTTTCTGTGAGTAGGCAAGAGGTTAATGATTTCGTTGCAATGCAAATCAGTAGTAACAAACTTGGCTTAACAGAAGACGCTTATCGACAGATTATCCGCAATTACTACGACTGGTCGCTAGATGAGTACAAGCAGTCGATCCACAATCAGCTTTTGCAGACAAAAGTTGCGGCAAAAATAGGTACCGAAGAACGTGCAAAAATTGACGGGTTTCTAGCGCAATTAAATGCCGGCGTGCCTTTTGAAGAAGTAGCTAAATCGTCTGAAGATGTAATTGCCGGCGCTAAGGGTGGAGATATTGGTACTTACGGCTTGGCGGACAACGACCCAAACGGTCTAATCGCTGCCGCAAATCAGCTTGAGGTTGGAGCAACGTCAGGTGTTATAAATGGCACAAACGGCTTTTACATTATCAAACTTGTTGCGCGACCTTCCGAAAAAGAAGTTACACTCTCGGCAATTTTTGTAGGTTATAAAGCCCTTCAACAAAAACTCGAGGAATTCCGCCAATCAGGTGTAATCGATGAGTTCATCAAAGTTGAGCCAATTGCTAGTCCAACAACTTGATTTAAAGGGTAAAAGCTGCTATTATTTTGTAGTCTTGGCGAGTCTGGGCTCGTAGTGAAGTTGGCCTATCACGCCTCCCTGTCACGGAGGAGATCGCCGGTTCGAATCCGGTCGGGCCCGCCAAGTGAACTTATTAAAATCCCCATTCTGGGGTTTTTTGTTTGCCAGAGTTTAAAAACTTAATTAACTTCGTATGATATAGTCTAAACACGGTGTCGTAAGCAAATCGTCGGCAGCTAGTGTTAGGAGTCGGTATGTCGGATGTCCGGCAAGGTATCGTTCGGATCGGCTTGCTCTACTTTTTTATGACTTATCCGCCAGCTCGGCACAGTCAAGTCACGAGGCTAATTCTGCCAGAAGCGCGTTCTGCGACCGCTGGCATTCGGCCTGCGCTGGCTCGCGGCAGTGCTGACATCCTTTTTTTCGGTGACCGTCCGTGCTTTGCGCTGTTAATCCAGCCGCAATTCGAGGTTACCGAAGAAGCTCAAGACAGGTTTATCGAGGACGTTCTTCGATACGCCTGGGATGGTCTCGTCGGATTTGACCTGGCCTCTGGTGAAATGCCAAGATTGATCGAAGGGGACCTCCGGAAGATGTTGTAGACGCTCGGCAGCGAAAAGCCGTTAACCCCTGAGCATCTTGCGCTACACGGCAGATGTTCAGGGGTCTTTAAATAAAACGCTAAGCAAGTAGATCTTGTACTTTTTGGCGGTAAGCCGTTTGATTAAAATGTCCTGGGTAGTCCACAAGCCCCTTATTTAAAACATTAAACCCGGCATCGCGCAGTGGCTTGGATGCGATATCAAAAACATTAGACTTTATTAGGATGATCTTTGTGTCTGCGTTTGCAAGTTTTTTAACGCGCTCTACCAGATCAGTAGCCGAAATTGCGATTTTTTGTTGACGTTCTTTTTTTGTGACTTCATGAACCTGGGATTCTCGAAGCGCTTCGATCATATAAAATCCGTCATTCATAAATTTGCTCAACCAATCTCTTTTAGATTCTTCGATCTGTGCTTCAGTAAGATGCTCAGCCGAAGAATACAGAGCTTTAATTGTGTTAACAAAAAGCCTGTCATCTCGGCGGATTTTTTCGTGGCGATAAAAGTGTCTACTGCTTTGCACATTAGCAGAGGGAGGAGGGGACTCGGCAATAAAAAGAACTTTTATAACTTTAGGTTTGAATTCTTCTCGGGCTTTGTCGTACTCACTCATATTAATATCATAAAGCTTGATGGTTTAGCTGTCATCAGGTTATTATGGTTCTACCGCTTTACAGAGGGAGGTGAGAGAAATTTTTCCGACTATCGAGGAAATATGTGCGTGTCAGGAACTCCGAGAAATTATGGAGCGCCGTGGTGAGCCTGTCATGTCTGGTTTCATCAAAGAACCTGTGCGTGGTCCGGTGGTGATCGACAAACTTGGTCTGCGAATAGACAAGCAGGCTGATGAGTCGGTGCACGGAGGTGAGAACAAGGCGATCTACGGATTCCCTGGAGAGCATCTGCCTGAGCTGCGAGAGTGGCTGCAAGCGCGCAACGGCACGTCGAACAACAAGTTCGGGGAGCCGCTCGAGGCGGGGAGTCTGGGCGCAAACTTCAGGCTCAAAGGGTTACTCGAGGACGAGGTGTTCGAAGGTGATCGATTCGAGATCGTTTCACCTGGCCACGTTCGTCGGGGTGCGACTCTGGTCGCAAGGTCGCCACGCGAGCCGTGCTTCAAGGCGAGCGAGCTGTTCCCGGGCATCGCCGACTGGATGATCAACGCCGCGAAGCCGGGTATCTACTTCGGCGTTCAGCTCGATCGAGCGCTCAAGAAGTCCGGCGCAACCATCTATCCCGGCGATCGACTGGTTCCTGTTGAGCGTCGCTCGATCACCGAGATCTTCTACGAGAAGATGGGCAAGAACCGAAAACTGTAAGGTGGTGGAGCTGCGCGCTGGTTTGGGCTGGCGCGCAGTCTCACTGCAAATCTGATATAATACATCTGTTTACGCCACTTTAGCTCAGTAGGTAGAGCAGCTCATTCGTAACGAGCAGGTCGCCGGTTCGATCCCGGCAAGTGGCTCCATGCGGGTATCGTATAGTGGTTAATATATGGCCTTCCCAAGGCTAGGCGCTGGGTTCGATTCCCAGTACCCGCACCATTGTTGTATACTAGAAACATCTATGATTAAAAGAGCAGAACTACTTGCGATTGTAAAAGACAGATTAATGCTAGGGCTCATTGGTCTGGTGGTGATGATGGCGTTGATCACCGTTTTAGTCACTTTAATTCGTTTAAATGCCAGTGACGTTCAGATCCCGATCCGTTATACAGATTATGGTACTGCGAATATTTACCGAAATCAGTGGTTTGCCCTGTATATTTTTCCGATTTTTGCACTTGTAGTTGCCGGAGTAAACGCTTTTATCGCTACTAAAATCTACTCACTTGATAGATTAATAGCTTTGTCGCTCCTTGGAATAACAACTTTTATCTTAGTAGTTGGTCTGATCGTAACAAACTCCATCCTTAACTTAGCTCCATCCGTATGACAGATATCGAAATTCCAGTAGGTAAACGGACTCCTAAGTATCGGTTTTTTGAGATGTTGCCGGCAATTATGAGCTATGGCTCACTTTTGCTCCCGGTTGTTTTAAGTTTAATTAACCCTCTTTACGGAGCAATTTTTATTACAGCCTTTGTGATATGGTGGTTTGTAAAAGCTATAGGTATGGCCTACAGAACATCGCAGGGCTACAACAGATTAGAGCGGGCTAGGCATGTAAATTGGCGTGAGCGGTTGGAGGACCTAGAGAATCCTCAAATTGCTATTGGTCGCTACGAGTCTAACTCGGACACTGGCGGTTGGCGTCGCGACGTTCACTATAAGAATCTTTTGGATATAAAATCTACTCCAAAAAATTATTTAATTCCGAGTAAAGTACTTAATGCAGTTATCATCCCGTTCGTTAATGAGTCGCGTGAGGTTTTAGAGCCTACCATTAAGTCTGTTTTGGCTAGTAATTATGATTGTAAGAATAACTTAATAATTATTTTGGCAGATGAAGCTCGCTACCCAGATGGCCATAAGCTTGGGGAGGCAATGGTAAAAGAATACGCCGATAAATGTTTGCATATGGAGGCTCTTTCTCATCCTCAAGGTTTACCGTACGAGCTAATAGGCAAAGGGGGTAACATTACTTTTGCCGGCCGACATCTTAAAAAATACACCGAAAAGCATGGGATCAAGCCAGAAAACGTAATTGTAACTACGCTTGACTCCGACAACCGACCACATCCAGAATATCTTGCGAGTGTAACTTACGAGTATATTGTTGAGCCAAAGCGCGAACATCGTTCTTTCCAACCAATCGCACTATTCATGAATAACATTTGGGATGCACCTGCACCAATGCGTGTGCTTGCAACAGGTAATTCATTCTGGGCTATAGTAAATTCGGTGCGGCCACATTTACTTAGAAATTTCTCATCGCATTCGCAGGGGTTGAAATCGTTAATCAAGACCGACTTCTGGAGCGTTCGCACAATCGTCGAAGACGGTCACCAGTATTGGCGCAGCTACTTTGCTTACGATGGCGACTATGAGGTAACCCCAATATCGATCCCGATTTATCAAGATGCGGTTTTAGAGAGTACCTACCTTAAAACCTTAAAAGCACAATTTACGCAGTTAAGACGCTGGGCCTACGGTGCTTCAGACGTAGCTTACGTTGCCGACAAAGGTTTTAGAAAAGATCGAACCGTACCGCTTCCCGGGCTGATAAGTCGTTTTTGGCGCCTGCTCGAAAGTCATTTTAGCTGGGCTTCGGCATCTATATTGATTACTTTTGGTGCCTGGATCCCACTTTTCTTTGGTAGCGAATCCGGCAGAAGTATAATCGCCCATGAACTTCCTCAGATCGCAAGTCAAATTCAATCCGTTGCGATAGTCGGCTTGTTTATAACTATGTTCCTTGCTTTAAAAATGTTGCCAAAAAGGCCTGCGCGTTACAAGCGCCATCGCACGCTTTTTATGCTTGCCCAGTGGTTGCTAATGCCGGTTACAAGTATCGTTTATGGGTCTGCTGCAGCGTTTAATTCTCAAACAAGATTATTCCTTGGTAAGTATCTGGAAAAGTTTGACCTGACCGTGAAAGCTGTAAAAAAATAACTCAGTTAGGGTAGTAGCTAGAATACTTAATAGCTGCAACTTTATCGAATCTTTTTAGAATTTCCGTAGTAGTAGATTTTATTTGATCAGTGTTTATAGTTTGATTATTCTTGCTGGATAACTTTAGTAAAGATTGCTCAATGGTTTCTAATAGGTACAATGAGTCGTCCTCTTGGTTTTGTCTGTGATCGCAGGATCGTAATAAGCTGGTCAGCAGCTTAGCCCGGCTGTACTTGGTCGGTTTTTTGGCGCCTTTTGTAGTAATCGAAATAACCAAGGACGGATCCACTAACTCTGTAGTAGTAAACTGTTTTTTGCAGTTTAAACACTGCCTCCTACGCCACACTTGGTTAAGTTTTTTGGATGGGCGAGAGTTGTAGACGGTTGTTTTATCGCTAAGGCAGTAAGGGCATTTCATGACTATATATTGTCATACAACTATTAAAAAAGCGAGTGGAAAACTAGCGAATAAGTGTGGATTAAAAAACCTCCAGAGGTGAATCTGGAGGCGGATAATAAATCAGGGGTGGGATTTAGGTACTTTACTTACGATGCTTCTTGGGTCGATTGTCGTCTATATGCTCATAAAACAATTCAAACTTTTCAAGTTCAGACTTTGTTTCTTTATGAGAGTGTTGTGTGTTGCTCATAACATTTTTAATATTAGCATAAACACTTTAATATGTCAATAATCTTAATTACGTTTACTTATATCATTTGTGAACTATTGTTTGTCGGGGACAGTTATTGTATCCTAGTTTGTAAGCGGGCTCTTAGCTCAGTTGGCTAGAGCGCTTCCTTGACGTGGAAGAGGTCACAGGTTCGAGTCCTGTAGAGCCCACCATAAAAAAGATCATTTAATGTATGGTCTTTTTTATTTGGGTCACTGTTGTTAAATACCTCAAATAAGGTTAAAATAAGTTCAGTTATGAAAAAGCTAGTAACAATAAAAAGAATCACAGCCACCCCGTAGGGGTATTACTTTTTTAACATTCACATTCTTATTAGCTTTAAAAAGGGATAATAATATGTCCAACCAAAAACAAGATGAATTACAAATAATGCGTCACTCGGCCGCGCATGTGTTTGCTACTGCTTTAAAAAGAATTTGGCCTGAGGTTAAACTGGGTGTTGGCCCCGCAGTTGATAACGGTTTCTACTATGATCTTGATCTGGGCGACAAAAAAGTTTCAGAAGATGATTTTGCAAAGATAGAAAAAGAGATGAAGAAGGTTATTGCTGAAGACCATAAATTTGAGCGATCTGTAAAAACAATAGATAATGCTATTAAGTGGGCTAAAGAAAAAAAGCAACCGTACAAGCTGGAACTTCTCAACGATCTTAAACGTGCGGGCACAACGGTTGCTAAAGACCTGAATGCTGAAGAGCTAGGCACAATTGCCGAAGGTGAGAGTAAGGTAGATGAAGTTGGTTTCTACAGCAATGGTGACTTTGAAGATTTGTGTCGTGGTCCACATGTTGAAAGTACTGGTAAAGTCGGCGCGTTCAAATTGATGAAGATTTCTGGTGTTTATTGGCGTGGCAAAGAGGGTAATCCTCAGATGCAACGCTTGTACGGCGTAGCGTTTAAAACTCAAGAAGATCTAGATAAGTATTTGGATGCGCTCGAACAAGCTAAGGCTCGTGACCATCGTTTACTGGGTAAGCAAATGGACCTATTTGCATTTTCTGATTTAGTCGGGCCGGGCCTACCGCTGTTTACGCCGCGTGGAACTACAATCAGACGGTTATTAAAAGATATGCTAACGCAGTTTGCTAAAAAATATGGTGGTATGGAGGTAGAAATTCCTCATTTAGCTAGGCGTGAACTTTATGAAATATCTGGTCATGCACAAAAATTTAGTGGTGAACTGTTTAATGTGCAGAGCCATTACGATGTGGATTTTGTTATGAAGCCGGTTAACTGCCCACATCATACTCAAATTTTTGCATCGCAACCACGTAGCTACAAAGATTTACCTATTAGTTACGCGCAGACATCTATGCAGTATCGAGATGAAAAGCCCGGTCAAATCGGCGGGCTAACCCGTGTGCGAGCTATCACTGTCGATGACAATCATGTGTTTTGTACTCCTGATCAAATCAAGCAGGTGGTAGTGGGTCTATGCAAACTTGTTGAGGAGTTTCATTCTAGTTTAGGAATGTACGGCGACCACTGGGTTTCTTTATCAGTGCGTGATTACAGTAAGCCCGACGCTTATGTGGGTGATGTGGCCGACTGGGATAAGGCCGAGAATATGCTAGAAGAACTAGCTAAGGAACTTGGGCTGAACGCCAAAAGAATGGAAGGTGAAGCTGCATTGTACGGTCCTAAATTAGACTTTATGTATAAGGATGTCTTAGGTAATGAGCGTCAACTTTCTACTGTTCAGTTAGATTTTTCGACTCCGAAGCGTTTCGGCTTAACTTACACTGATAAAAGCGGAAATGATGCTACTCCTGTCATGGTCCACTGCGCTGTTCTAGGTTCTTACGAGCGCTTTATGGCTATTTTGATCGAGAAAACGGCTGGTTGGCTACCGTTCTGGTTGGCTCCTGAACAAATCAGGATTCTGACAATTAATGACACTGTCTTGGAGTACGTTAAAGAAGTTGAGTCAGTCTTGAGCGGAACAGTTTTAATGACGCCACTTAAGTATAACGAGCTACGTTATAAAGTAGATGATCGCAATGAATCACTAGGTCGAAAGATCCGCGATGCCGTGGAACTTAAGATTCCAGTGCAACTTATCGTTGGTCCAAAAGACGTAGAAGCTAAACAGGTTAGCGCTAGGGTTAAAGGCGAGGAGAGTAAAGTTTCTCTCGAGGAATTGAGTGAATTTTTACAACATATTAACTAATGGTTGAAATTAGTTTTAGTAAAAAAATCTACGAACTTGTCGCTAAAATACCCGCAGGAAGATTGATGACATATGGTCAGGTTGCGGCGCTTTGCGGAAATCCAAGAGCCGCCAGGCAGGTTGGACAGGTAGCGCATTTCGGTCCTGTAGATCTACCCTGGCACAGAGTTGTTAATCGCGAAGGCAAGTTGGCTAGTGGTTGGCCCGGTGGAATACACATTCATAGACAGCTGCTCGAGCAGGAGAACGTTGTAATAAATGATGAGTACAAGGCTAATATAAAGGAGCTATTATGGTGGCCGGAGTAGCTCCTTTGCTGGTAATAGTAGGCCCTACATCTAGCGGAAAAACCAGCTTTGCTATTAAAATGGCTCAAAAATACAAGGGAGAGATTATTTCTGCTGACTCTCGGACAATATATAGAGGTATGGATATTGGCACGGCTAAGCCTACGGAACAAGACATTAAAAAAAATCCTCATCATTTGATAAATATTGTTGATCCGGATCAGCGATTTACCGTAGCTGACTTTAAAAAAATGGCAACTAAAACTATTGATGAAGTTTGGAACAGGGGTAAAATACCGATTATGGTTGGCGGCAGCGGCTTGTTCATAGACTCGGTTATTTATAACTATTCTTTTGGCAGATCGCCAGGCCAGCATGACCGAGAGTCGCTTAATGAACTTTCGATAGAAGAGTTGCAAGCTAAGTGCAAAGAACTTGGAATAAGTTTGCCTGAAAATTCTACAAACAAACGTTATTTGGTTCGCGCTATAGAGGTAGGTGGTTTGAGTAAAAAAGATAACGTTGTAAGAGATAACACTCTTATTGTTGGAATTTACAACGAACGAACCGAGCTGAAAAATAGAATCGAAAGACGCTTGGAACAAATGCTCCAAAGTGGTGTAATCGAGGAAACCAAGAAACTGTCAAAAAAGTATGGCTGGAATTGTGAACCGATGAAGAGTAATATTTACCGTTCACTCAGAGGTTACCTAAACGATGAAATTGATCTAGATCAAGCCAAGCAAGAAATTATAAAAAGTGATATTCGTTTAGCTAAAAAACAGATGACATGGTTTAAAAGGAATAAGTCCATTGTCTGGGGTGTACCTGATGAGCTGGAGCCCATTATAGATAACTTTGTTAAAAAGATTAATTAGGTAATAGTATACCCAACATGTACAGATCTTGTTACAATAAATACTCAGACAAGGTATAGTTGAAACATGATTGACGCATTATTTGGTTCTAAAACTCGGGTAAAACTTTTACATCTGTTTTTGAATAATCCTAACCGAGCTTTTTATGTGCGCGAGATAACCCGTAAGATTGACGAACAAATCAACTCCGTGCGTCGCGAACTTGCTAATATGTTGAGTATCGGCATCATAAAAAGTGATAGCTCCAATAACCGCCTTTATTATGAGGTGAATCAAAGCTATGTTCATTATGAGCCGCTGCGAGCTATATTTTCGGATGGCGCTTTTAACGCTCAGGCAACCGAGGGCGCCAAAAGCGACTGGTCGAGTAGGCTTAAGGCTCTTGGGGATATTAGATTAGCGTTGTTAAGCGGTAGTCTAGTTAGAGGTAGTGAGGGCGGCGTAGATGTCCTACTTGTTGGTGACATAAATAAAACTCAGCTCAAAAAATTCATCAAGGAACTGGAAGTCGAAGAAAAGCGTTCGCTTAACTACACGACCATGACCTATGAGGATTTTTATTACAGATTAAGTATTAAAGATCGGTTCATTATGGATATAATTAATAATAAATTTACGCTACTACAGGATACCGAACAGATTCTTTCAGGGGCTAAAGAGGAGTAAAAATGGATATTGAATACAAAGGCGCTAACTGCATTACAATCGACCGAAAAAAAGATGTGTTTGTGATTGATCCAAAATTATCAAGTGTTGGACTAAAAGATTTCAAGGGCAAATCTGTAGCTTTTATTGCAACAAAACATGCCTTTATGTCTGAACCTACAGATGAAGAAGTCGTATTGATTGATGGTCCAGGTGAGTACGAAGTCAAAAACTGCACCATAAAAGGTATTGCAGCACGTCCACATAGCTCTTTGAAAGATGACGACAAATCGGCAACTATGTATAAGTTGAATATTGATGATACAACTATAGCCATCATAGGTCATGTTGACCCAAATTTGAGCGATGAGCAGCTTGAAGCGCTAGGGGTAGTTGATATTTTAGTTGTGCCAGTTGGTGGCTACGGATACACTCTTGATGCAAAATCGGCAGCGAACCTCGTTAAAAAGATTGAACCTAAAACTGTGATCCCGACGCATTACGCCGACGCGAGTATTAAATACGAAGTAGAACAGGCCGGTCTGGATGAGTTTGTTAAAGAGCTTGGTGGGGCTAATGTAGAAGAGTACGCCAAACTTAAGGTTAAAAGCGGTCTATTGCCTGCGAGTCTAACTATTTATAAGCTGGCTCTTAGTAAATAAACTGGCTCAAACAAAAAACCTCGCCATAAAATGCGAGGTTTTTTTGTTGGTAATTTATGATTAAATAATTTAAAGAATACCTTTTTTCTTAAGTGTGCGGATAGCCTGAGTGCTAATTGCCATAGTCACTTTTTTACCGTCAACAACAAAGGTTTTTTTCTGCAGGTTAGGCTTCCATACGCGTTTTGTGTGACGCATAGAAAAGCTAACATTGTTACCAAATTGTTTGCCTTTACCAGTTAGTGCGCAATAAGATGCCATAATTTATCTCTCTTTTTTACAGTCTTGTACAATTTTACTCTTTTTCATCTGTTACGTCAAGGTTATAACTGCTATACTTATATACATGTCTCCAGAAGTTATAATCACACTAGTTTTTGTTCTTGTCTCAATCTTGATTTCGATAACTCTACATGAGGCTATGCACGCCTACATGGGGTATTGGTTAGGTGACGACACCGCTAAGCATATGGGCAGGCTAACTTTTAACCCGTTTGCGCATATAGACCTGTTTACTACAATTTTACTCCCATTGCTTCTGGTTGCTATTGGTGCGCCACCATTTGGAATGGCCAAACCAGTACCATTTAATCCAGATCGGCTCAAGTTTGAAGAGTTTGGGTCTGCGATCGTAGCCCTAGCTGGGCCGTTTACGAACCTAATTTTAGCCGTGGTTGCAGGTCTAATTTTACAATTTATCGCAATGCCTGTAATGCTAACAGGGTTTGTTTACTATTTTTGTTTAGTTAACCTAACGTTCTTCTTATTTAACATGATTCCTTTTCCACCTCTAGATGGCTCAAGACTGCTTTACGCATTAGCCCCCGATTTTGTCAGGAGGGGTATGGAAATTATTGAATCGGCTGGAATGCTTGCGATATTTGGGTTTTTCGCAATATTTTATTTGTTCCTAGAGGCTCCGTTTACGCAACTTTTGAACGTGATTTTTACGTTTATAACAGGTGTGCCGCAAGTATAGTGATATAATAAAAGTGTCCTACCGAGCGCGGCAAGGTGGATATGATTTTCCTGAACACACTTTTTTTGGGAATCTGAGCTTTTTGTCCCGTGGGATAAAAATATGATTCCCACCTGCAAATAAAAGCGGGAATTTCTATTCACTCTGCTAGTTCGGTGGGATTTTATGTTTTAACGGGATGTGGCGCAGCCCGGTAGCGCACACGGCTGGGGGCCGTGGGGTCGCAGGTTCAAATCCTGTCATCCCGACCAAATGGCAATATTTAGGGTTTTGATCTAAAGTATAAATATGAAACAAACACTTCACGTACGAGCCGTAATTAAACAAGACAGTAAAGTCTTGCTGCTCAGGCGCGCTTCTGGCAACCCTGCCTATATTGGTCTATTTGAATTACCTGGAGGTAAGGTTGATTTTGGTGAAGATCCAAAGGCTGCATTACAAAGAGAAGTAATAGAAGAAACAGGTTTAGAGATCGAGTCCTTGCAGCTATACGATGTTCATTCGATGCTCGATAGCTATGACTCACATCACCAGTATGTAGTGTTGAGCTTTTTGGCAACATTAAAAACAGGAAAAATTGTGCTCAGCAGCGAGCATGATAAATTTGACTGGATCAAATTGGGCGAAATCCATCTTAGTAACGTTACAGAAACAACTAGCAGAGCCCTTGCCTTGGATGAGCGCGGCGAGGTTCCAGAAGTATCCCCCGAAGTAAATGTAGAGCAGACAACAACAAAAACGGACCATTTGATCATATACGCAGACGGCGGGTCACGTGGAAATCCAGGACCTTCGGCGTCAGGGTTCGTTATTCTAGATAGTTCGGAGAAACTTATTTTTGAAGGTGGAAAATACTTAGGGATAACCACTAACAATCAGGCGGAATATAATGCCGTAAGATTTGCGCTCGACAAGGCTCGTGAACTTGGTGGTAGAGAGATTGAAGTGAGGCTCGATAGTTTGTTGGTAGTAAATCAGCTAAACGGCGTTTATCAGATTAAAAATCGTGATCTCTGGCCAATTCATACATACATCAAAAACATTTCTAAGGAATTTAAGCATATATCTTTTTCGCACGTTAGACGCGAGTTTAATAAAGAAGCAGATGCTATGGTTAATAAGATCCTAGACGAGCAGGCGTAAGCATAATTGCTTTTAGCTGCTTAACATAGTATAATTGTATGCGTCAGGTTGCTGGATGATCGCCTAAGCCATGCTTAGGAGGAAAGTCCGGGCAGCAAAGGATAAAGAACAATTGCTAACGGCAATCGGGGGCGACCCTAGGGAAAGTGCCACAGAAACGATACCGCCTTGCAAAAGGTAAGGATGAAACGAGTGGGGTAAGAGCCCACAGCGTGTCATGGTGACATGGCAAGAAGGTAAACCCTGTTCGCTGCAAGGGGACCATTACTATGTTACGTAGTAGCTATCCGCTAATGGACCATTATCCGCTTGATCCCTGCGGCAACGTTGGGACTAGATAGATGATCATCCTCGACAGAACCCGGCTTACAGGTGACCTGATATAAAAAAACCGCTCATGTGAGCGGTTTTTTTATTGTATGTAATGCCTATTTAGCAGCTTTTACGACTTCACTAAACGCGTGCGGAGCAGAGACGGCGATGTCTGCAAGAACTTTTCGGTCAAGTTCTACATTAGCTTTTTTAAGGCCGTCAACAAGTTTGCCGTAAGTTGTGTCGTTTTCGCGAGCGGCGGCGTTGATGCGAGTTATCCAAAGGCCACGTAAATCGCGCTTAAGGTTGCGGCGGTCGCGGTAAGCGTACTGCAAAGCCCGAATCACGGTTTGTTTGGCAAGCCGGTAAGAGCGTCGGCGTGCAGCTTGCATGCCTTTAGTTAGGTCTAAAATCTTCTTGTGTTTAGCTCTGGCTGTAACGCCTCGTTTTACTCTCATTTTATTCTCCTAGTGCGCGCTTAAGGTTTCGACCAATTGCGCCTGTTACTGAAGCTGAAGTTGAAAGCCTACGCTTGCGACCTTCGCTCTTTTTTTGTAGCATGTGTGACTTACTAGCGTGGCGACGCAAAATCTTACCGCTTCCGGTAATTTTAACGCGCTTAGCTGTTCCGCGATGGGTTTTGAGTTTTGGCATTGGTACTCCTTACAACAATTCCTAAATTCTTGCCTGCCATTATTGGCTTTTGATCTACGACGGCAACTTCTGAAAGTTGGTCGGCAATCTTTCTTAACAGATCGTAGCCTAGTTCTTGGTGAGCCATCTCACGACCTCTAAAGAAGACCATAATTTTAACTTTATGACCTGCTTCCAGAAATTCACGAATCTTGCGAAGCTTGATTTCTAGGTCGTTGGCGCCAATTTTAAGTCCCATTCGCATCTGTTTGACCTCAACGGCCTTAGAGTTCTTGCGACTTTTTTGTTGCTCTTTAGTTTTTTGATAGAGGTATTTACCCCAATCAACAATTCGAGCAACTGGTGGACTTGCCATAGGTGAGACTTCAACAAGGTCCAAACCGGCTTTTTCTGCTTCTGAAAGTGCTTCTGATCTAGACAGTACGCCAATCTGGTTTCCATCGGGTCCGACAACACGAAGTTCAGAGGCTCTAATTGCCCCGTTTATTCGAACCGATTTACTGATGGAATTTGCTCCTTTAATGGCTGCTTTCTCTCTATTCAAAGATATATTTTAGCAGAGGTCGATAAAAAATTCAAGATGAATTACTTCTTAATCTAAATTGTAATGCTTCGGAAATGTGGTGAGGGAGAATTGCCTCCGAACTTTCCAGATCTGCGATGGTCCTTGCGACCTTAATTACTTTAAAATAACTCCTCGCAGATAAACTCAAGTTGTTAGCGGCTTGGTTAAGCAAAACTATCGAGCTCTGATCTAGTTTTGCAAACTTATTTACGCCATCGCTACGTAGGTGTGAGTTGGTTGAGCCTTGCTTTTTATAACGATTCTCTTGAATGTGACGGGCGTTAATTACGCATTGCCTAACTTCATTAATTGTTTGATTGGGTGAGTCAGTTTGATCTAATATTTTATCTAGATCAACTCGGCCGACATCGATTATCATATCTATTCGGTCAAGCAGTGGCCCCGAAACTTTCTTTTTGTAAAGTTGAATTTGCGCCAACGTGCAACTGCAATTGCGCTTTTTGTCTCCAAGATATCCGCAAGGGCAGGGGTTTTGAGTTGCTATAAAGATAAAATCAGCAGGATAAACTACATGGTCGCTCACTCTTGAAATGCTAATTTCTCGATCTTCTAAAGGTTGTCTGAGCGACTCTAAGGCCTGTCGTGAATATTCTGGTAGCTCATCCATACAGAGCACTCCATGATGCGCCAAGCTAATTTCGCCCGGTTTTGGGTTTCTGCCCCCGCCAACTAATGAGGTGTGGCTGGCGCTATGGTGTGGTGACCTAAAAGGTCTTTCAGTAATAACCTGATCGTAATTGGCGCTAGATAGACTATGAATTTTTGTCATCTCGATTACCTGATCTGTTGTAGGTGGAGGAAGAATCTCTTTCAATGCCTTTGCTAGCATTGTTTTGCCGGACCCAGGTGGTCCGGAGAGTAATAAGTTGTGTCCACCCGAAGCCGCAATTAATAGTGCGCGTTTAGCTTGTTCTTGACCGCGAATACTCAAAAGCGTAGAGCTCCCGGCTGTAGAGGTGAAAGTCTTCCTTGGCGTGGAGCTTAACGTCTTCATCTTGGCAAAGTGTTCAAAAGTTTCCTTAAGCGATCCCACCGCTAGGACTTCAATTCCATCCACCAAGGTCGCCTGATCTGCGTTATCAGTAGGGACTATAACTCTCTTAAATCCATTGATTTTCGCGGTTTCGACGAAGTTTATAATTCCGCGTACAGATCTAACGGAGCCGTCCAGTGCGAGCTCTCCCACGATCAAAGTGTCTTTTATGGACTCCAGCGGTAGTTGTCCACTTACAGTCAAAAGTGCGATTGCAATTGGCAAATCCAGATGAGACCCATCCTTAGGTAGGTTAGCAGGAGCTAGATTTATAGTGATTCGCTTCTTAGGAAAATCTAATTTCGTGTTTCTGATTGCACTTCTGACTCTTTCTTTTGCTTCGTCTATAGCTTTGTTTCCAAGTCCAACTATTATAAGATTCGGCAGGCCGTTAGAAGTGTCGCATTCAACCTCTATCAATTTTCCGTCTATCCCCAAAAACGTTGCAGTGTATACCCTTGAAGTCATGATGGATCGGATTATGCCACTCTTTGCCTCTAAGCACAAGGATGATATAATATATCTGATGGGGCTGATTAAGCTTCGACGTTTGAACCTTACAATTTGTCTTGCAAGTCGTTTACCACGCACAGTATTTTTAATTGCAAACTTTGTTTCAAAAGTAAAAGCAGCTTTCGCTAGCGTTTTCGCTCCTAAGTTCGCTTTTGCAACAGTTGCCTAATTAATTGGTAACGGTCGATCTAGTTGATATCGAATAAGCTAGACGATCTCATATCATTCGGTCTACGTGCAAAGTCCTATGCTGTTGCACATCTAGTATTACGCATAGAAAATCGATCCTTTGTTTTGTCGGTAGTTTTGAGGAATCGGTTAAACCAACAACCGACTAAGCTTGTAGAAGGATTTTTTGTAATCGAACGGACCGGGGTGCGATACCCCGCAGCTCCACCAAAAGGGACTCAGATTTATCTGGGTCTTTTTTGATTTAACAATTTCGTAGTAGATGACGGGCCTCATTTTTAAACAATAAAAAACAACGGCCTGCGAGGAGCCGTTGTTAGTATTTTTCGTTTTTTGTTTTTGAGCACCTTTTTTATTCAAGTGCTACCCCTATAATAGTAATGCTTTAACTCAATGTCAACACTAATTTGTTACATTTTTTGTACTGTGGAAAACTGGCTATTTTTATAGATGGAGTACCAAATACGCAAGTTAGGCTAAATGAATATAAAGTAAGTTTGTAGTAATTTACGCATTTTCGAGAAATACTTGAACGGACGATAAGCGCATGCGAATGTTATTTAAAATTGTCGAAGGCGCTAAACAAAATGTACTAAAAATGGCAATATTTCTATTGTCGTAAATTTTGAAGTAATTTGGGCGAGGGCAAAAAAATTTCGTTAAAGGTTTAATCGCCAAAGCCAATTTATTATTTGCGCTTATTTCTTTTACTGCGAACAGTAGAAGCATTATATTTGCCAAATGTTTGAATTCAAGCAATTTTATATCTGCTTCAAAAACTAAAATAAATTGTTCGTTTTAGAGAGCCGTGTGCTAAAAATCTTTCTGCTGAAAATCGGGAAAACTAAAATTTAGCAATGAATAAAATCGCAATTATGTGCGTCAGGAGGATTAGTTAAAAGCTGACGTTTCGCGCATCAAATACCTATAGCTAGAGGACGATTGCATAGTTTCGTTGTGTAAATAGCTTCAAATATGTATTTACAAATATAGTAAATAAGGCAACGCTGCATCAGTAAGGATGTCAAAAATGCTACATATTTTTGAATAAAAGTGTTGACTAAAGTGCTTATGTCTGATAATGTAAAAGTAAGCTTTTGCTGAACAAAATAAAAATTAAAAAACAAAAGCTAGCACATTTTCCTAAGATTTTGCTATTCATAAACTGAGAAGTTCATGAAAACAAAGTTTGAGGATGCAGTCTAAAAGTTATAGGACTGCTAGGATATCGCTCTCTTTGTTGAGAGCGGTCAGTTAGCCCACGCGGGAAGCGCTACATAAGTCATATAAGTTAGCGGATTTCCCGCTGGGTTTTTTTGTAGCTTAATTTCTAGTAATCTTATAGTAATGCTTACGAAATTAAGGCTCAAAATTAAATATTTTATCTACATCTTGCCATTAGTTTGGCTTCTGGTTGTTGTGACTGCATTGAACGTAACCAGCCCTCTGGTGGTAGGGCCGGCCGGAATACTTATCATTTTTTGTATTTTTTATGCACTTATTGCGAGCTCTGTTTATGTAATCCTTCTAGCTTTAGGTAGGCTTATTTATAAGATGTATGGCAAAAAAATAGATAAAAAACGTTTATATTTTCTATCGCTAATTTTCTCGCTGGCGCCAATTTTTATGGTAGCCCTTAACTCCTTAGGGCAGCTCGGACCAATTGAATTGACGTTAATTGCCTTACTGGTAGGTTTGGCGAGTTTTTACGTGGCTAGGCGCTACGAAACTCAGACTGAATGAGTTCTTATTGCATAAACAGCATGGTACAATTTATTGTAGTTAGGCTATATAAGTAAGGTATGGGATGAATCCACAGAGTCCAGAATCTTTTCCAGGAGTGAGTAGCTCAGGGTTTAAGCCTGAGGTTAGTCAGGTTCCAATGGAGGTAAAATCTGAAAAACAGAAGCCTCTTGAAGTTGCTCCAGCTCAGGCAGAAGCAAGACATGCGGCCCAGGCAATGCAACCTTTGTCTCCAGTACTGCCAGCTCCGCAGGCGCCTCAAAATAGTGCGCAAGACCTAAGCGGTAATCCTATTGTTGCTGCGGACGAGGATGTCATAGAGAGAGAGTGGGTTCAGAAGGCTAAAAAGATAGTGTCTCAAACGAAAGACGATCCTTATACTCAAGAGCACGAGATTAGCAAACTCCAGGCGGATTATATTAAGAAAAGATATGGTAAAGAAGTGAAAATGGTGGGTGACTCCTAGATGCTTAATCAGGTAGTTATATCTTCTCTGGGTGTAGTTGTTTTGGCGATATTTATATATATCGCATTTTGGCAGTATAAAAAGGTTCTGCGAGAAGCTAAAAACTACGAGAGGGGACTAAAGATGGTGCCTCTGCTCATTCATCTGCCGCCATCTAGCGACGATACCGAGGTTGGAAGCAGGGACGTGCGTGACGTCACCGAAGAAACGATTTCTCAGGCACAAATCCTTTACAATATCATCGCCAGTACGGCCACTAAAGGTTTTAAAAGTAAGCTTTATGGTCAGCGACATCTCGCATTTGAAGTGGTAGCCACTAAAGGACTGATTCATTATTTTGTAGTTGTCCCAGTTTCTATGTTGGATGTTGTTAAGCAAGCTGTGGTTGCGGCTTATCCGACTGCCCGCCTAGAAGAGAGAGAAGAACACAACATATTTAGTAAAGTCGGGCGAATTAGCGGAACTTTCGGCGGTGAAATGTTGTTAAAAAAAGACTTTGCTTACCCAATTGCAACTTTTCAGGAGTCGAAGCGCGATGCAACTCAGGCCCTGCTTAATTCCATATCGGGTCTTGATAAAGCCGATGGAGCCGCTGTCCAGATTTTGATAAGGCCTGCTCCAGAGAAGTGGGCTAAAAATTCTTTAGGTTTCGCCGAAAAGATTCGAAAACAAAAAGGTGTGGGTTCGTCGTCTTCAATGAAAGATATCGCCGGTGCTTTATGGAAGCCACCCGAGGCCAAGGAAGTAAAACCCGAAGATAAACAGCTTAGCTCATTGGAACAGGCTACTGTAGACGCGATCGAAGATAAGACCCGACACCCAGGCTACGAGGTTATAATTAGAGTGATTGCTTCTTCCAATACGTCTGCGCGTTCTCAGGTAATTCTTAAGAATATGGTCGCTGCTTTCTCGTTATTTGATTCGCCAAGCAAAAATGGCTTTAAGTTTGCAGAGGCAAGAACTATGGAGGATTTTACTACTGCGTTTATTTTGCGACTGTTCCCGCAAACGATCTCCAAGAACATCTTAAACAGTGTAGAACTTGCAACAATTTTTCATCTGCCGGACCAAAGAAATACACCGACGTCACAATTACAACGACAAGCTTCTAAGATGGTGGATGGACCTTCGTTCGTATCTGAGACAGGTCTTTTGCTCGGCTATAACGTTTTCAGAGGAGCCAAGAAACAGATTCGGCTTGCAGATATCGACAGGCGACGACATGTGTACATTATTGGTCAAACAGGAACTGGTAAATCTGGTCTTCTTGAGAACTTGGCGCTGCAAGACATGCTTGACGGAAAAGGGTTTGCTTTTATTGATCCGCATGGCGATTCTGCTGACAGGATCTTAGGTATGGTGCCAAAAGAAAGGGTCGAAGATGTCATCTATTTTTCTCCTGGCGATGTCGATCATCCAATTGGTCTTAACCTGTTTGAGTTTGAAACAAAAGAGCAGAAGGACTTTTTGATCCAAGAGGCAATAGCTATGCTTTATAGGCTTTATGATCCAGGACACACTGGTATCATCGGCCCACGCTATGAGCATTGGTTCAGAAACGGTGCATTAACTGTCATGTCAGATCCTAATGGCTCTTCTTTCATTGATATTCCTCAGGTGTTCAATGATAATGATTTTGCTAAGGCCAAAATTAAATACCTAACCGATAAGACTGTTTTGGATTTTTGGAATAAAGAAATGGCCCAGACGAGCGATTACCATAAGAGTGAAGTCTTGGGCTGGTTCGTGAGCAAATTTGGTGCTTTTTTATCCAATGAGATGATGCGAAACGTTATTGGTCAAACTAAGAGTGGCTTTAATTTGCGCGAGATAATGGATAATAAAAAGATCCTTTTGGTTAACTTGAGTAAGGGTAAAACTGGTGAACTGAATTCACAGTTATTGGGTATGATCTTTGTAATGAAGTTTCAGGCAGCTGCTATGGGTCGAGCAAATATCCCCGAAGAACAGCGCGAAGATTTTAGCTTATACGTTGATGAGTTCCAGAACTTCGCGACCGAGTCCTTTGAAACAATTCTTTCTGAAGCGAGAAAATATCGTCTCAATCTTATTTTAGCGAACCAATTTATGACTCAGCTTACTGATAAAATCCGTGAAGCGATCATAGGCAACGTTGGTACGGTTATATCGGGAAGGATCGGAACTACAGATGCCGAAATCCTCTCTAAGAAGTTTACGCCTACATTTGACGCAGAAGATCTCACGAAGCTCCCTAACTTCGAGAGTATTGCATCAGTCATGATAAATAACGTTCCGTCGTCGGCGTTTAGTATGTCGTTTATTCCGCCACTTGGTAAGCCAAACCCTCAGCTTGCCAGTGCTCTTAAACGGTTATCGGCTGCAAAATATGGCAAACCGCGTCAGGAGGTCGAAAGAGATATTTTTAAACGATTAGGCGCAGGCGACGAAGAGCGTGAGGCTAAAAAGTTAGAGTCAACCAAAGCCGCAAATAAAACAGGATCTTCTCCTAAGTCCGGCGCACCATCTTTCTTGGATGAATGGTTGGCTAAGCGCAAAAAACAGTACGATAGCCAACCTCCATCTAAGGCTGTAGGAGCCTCTAAAACGTCGCCTAGTGCAGATAGTGGTATGTTAGGCGCATCTCAAAAAATAAGCACCAGCAAACCATTAAGCGCATCTCAAGAAGCTATTGTTAATCCTGTGACGCCTTCAAGCCAACCTAACGAGCTCAAGATTAACCGTGCTTCCACTAATGGCACTGGACTGACGGAACTACAGAAAAAAGGTATAGGTCAAAATATAAGTTTTGGCGCAAAGCCCGCTTTGTCTGCCAGTCATGATCTAAGCAAGCACGATACTGCCAAAGTCGACGATGCTATTAACGCAACCCTAAAGGACGACGTAATGAAAAACCAAGAAGTTGTTCAGTTGCCTAAAAAAGATCACCTCGAGGACCAAGAGCAAGGCCTAGACGAGATATTTATAGATGTTCGTGGTAAGATTCACCACAAAAATGAAAGCCCTACCGCTTAAATAGTCGCCTTAGCCCATCAAAAATTAGTCCAACTATCCATCCTAGGATAAAAGCACCTATAGTCTCAAAGCCTGACAAGGCAAAGCCGGTGTACTGAGCAATTGCATATAATGCGACGACCGCTATGAAGGCTAGCAAGCTACCGCTGATAATTGAGTCAGGGCGGGCGATAGTTTTGCCAACAATGTCACTTGTTTTTTCGACTACAGGATTGTGAATAAAGTCACTAAACAAACGAGCTGTAGGACTTAATTCTGTTTTAACCTGTGCCATTGTTTTGTTGTAGCTATCGTTGCGCTGTTTATCAGGGTGGTCGTGCTCAACAATATCAACCTTTTCTTCCATTGTCTTAGCTTCTGCTATCTCGGCTAGCTCAAGGGCTTCTTGTCGAGCTTTGCTCTCGCGCTGCTCCGACTTCTCAGCTGTCTCAATAAAGGATTCTTTACTTTTTAGAGCCTCAGAGCGCTCGGCTGCCTCTTTCGATACTTCAACGCCTTTTTCGTGCGATTGATTAAGTCGTTCACTCATCTTGAGCCTCCGTTAAATTCGCGGTGGATAATATTTATCTCTTTTTTCATAAGTCGACTTCTCATATAGAAGTAGGTGACTAATACGATTAAGATTGTTGAAAATACAATGTTTGCCCCTGGTCCCGTTTCGGGGAGTCGCTTAACGGCCGACTCGACGGCTTTTGTAGGCGGGCAGTTAACGCCAATTTCAATAGTATTACCATACGCATTAGTCATAACGCAGTTAAATGCAGCAGGATCGTTGGCGCCTCGAGGTGTTGCAGGTATTACATCGTTCACTTGAACTGTAAATCTTCTAACGTCTGTTTGATTGGCGCCGATTTTTATATCTTTCCAGCTGAGGACATTGTTCGTGCTATTAAAATTTCCACCGCCATTGTCTATTAACCTGGCGTATTCCAGAACGTCAGAAAGTTGCTCATCTATAGTGTAAGTAACCTCACTGCTACTAATGTTAGTGGTGTAAATTGTAAACTCTATCCTGTCCGACACAGTGGCGACGGTTCCGTTCGCGTTCGCAGAATCTTTGGTAAGATTCTTGGCTTCTTTAGATAAACTAATCTGCGGGTTGCACTCAGGGCTATCTATCCAGATAGTTTCACCGTAAGGGCAGGGTAGGCAATTTGGATCATTTTCTTCTAGGGTGGAACCGTAGTAAGGGCACCTGTTAATTTCGGTTATCGTTATTTCTTTCGAGCAATCAGGAGAAGTTTGCTCTCCAATCGCTGTAATAACCACAACTCTAGCTGTGTATTTACCGGGGGTAAGTTCTATGTCTTGGATTGATTCTTGCAACGCGCTAGAGGTGATGCTTTGTTCTTTAACGATATTTCCGTTGGTGTCAAGGATAGAAAATTTGTAGCCTTGTATCATAGAAGCTTGTTCGGCTACTGCCTTCGCTTCGAGTTTAACCTTGTTGTTTGTTTGGATTACGTTCAAGCTGTCGCAGCTGGCGGTTTTTGGTGGCACGCAGTTTCCAGGAATTTCAACAACGTTGTCGAACTGGACCGTCGGTGCATTCCATCCTGGCAGAGGTTCCATAACCGCCCAAACTTGAACGGATCGTCCTAATTTTTGATACTCTTCCGGAACCGCAAAATTAAACCCGTGGTTACCTGAAACAGGTGAGGCAGGCTGGCCGAGATTAGCGTTTATTGGCCCGTACTGCTTTCCTTTGCCTGGTTGGCCGTCAAAGTACAAGTAAACTTTTACTGGTATGTTTGTCTGTCTTTCGTCGTAAGCAAAGCCTAAAACGTTGCGGCAAGTCGCGCTTACAAAGTGACCTTTAGGAAATTTTTGAATATTCTTTTTTATCTGAACATTGCCGCATTTGCGCATAATTGCAAACCAGCCAGCTTTTGCAGAATTTCCTACATATGCGTCGTAGCAATTCACGCTGTTATTGACACTATCGAACCTGTATAGCGGGACAGAGTAAAATATCGAAAACCCACCAGTTTGACGAGGGACGTTATGCGTTAGGCTACCTTCTGACGCAGAGTAATGTTGAACGCGGCCGAAGCTAATAATACTCTTGTCGGTTGAACAGATGTAAACAACTTTGCTGTCAAGCGACGCTAGTTCATCACGAGTTATTCCCATGTATTCCATTAGATCTTTAAAATCGTTTTGACCTTTGGCGCCAGCGTCGTATTGGTCGACAATTTGCTTTACCGAAGAAACTCCACCTGGAATTACATCTGGCCGACTGCTTGCCAGTGCTTGTTCTGCGGGTCTGAAAACGGCAAAAGACTGCATAATCACAGCTAAAACAGTTAGAATCAGACCAAGTCTCCGTGTTATTTCTTCTTTGCGAAGCCGCTTTACGTAAAAGCCTAGCTGTCCGACTAATGCCGGGCTAAAGGAAAGGCCGGAGACAAGTTTTCTAAACATTTTTGTTTTAGCTCCTTATCTATAAAATTAGCATAACAATTATGTTCAATACAAGTAGTTGCACAAAAGACTTTTTAGTCGTTATAATATGGAGTTGTAAATACTGACTTTCGTGAAGCGAGGGGAAATGACCAAACAAACACAAACTTCTGATTATGATGCTAGTCAAATTCAAGTACTGGAAGGTCTTGAGCATGTGCGCAAGAGACCTGGAATGTACATTGGCAGCACCGGCTATGATGGTGTCCACCATTTAATAAAAGAGATTGCCGATAACGGTATCGATGAGGCGATCGCCGGTCACGCTAAAGCCGTATCTGTTACATTTTTAGCTGACGGGGGCGTAACTATTTTCGATAATGGTAGGGGTATACCAGTTGATGTCCATCCTAAAACAGGCAAGAGCACATTAGAGACCGTGCTTACGGTCTTAGGTGCTGGTGGTAAGTTCGGCGGCGGTGGGTATAAAGTGTCAAGTGGATTACACGGCGTTGGTTCCAGCGTAGTAAACGCTCTTTCAACAAAGCTTCATGCCGAGGTATATAAAAACGGCAAAATTTATTCTCAGGACTACGAACATGGTGTGCCTCAGTCTGACGTAAAAGAGATTGGTAAGACCACAAAAACAGGAACATTAATAACGTTTTATCCTGATCCAACAATTTTTGAGACAGTCGAACTTGATTACAACTGGGCTGTTAATTATTTGCGTCACCAGGCATATTTAACTAAAGGCGTTCATGCTTCGGTTGTTGATGAGCGAACCGGTGATAGATGCGCGTTTTATTTTGATGGCGGCATTAAATCTTATGTTAAGCACCTCAATATAGGTAAAGATGTTGTCACTGATGAAATCTTTTACGTTGAACGCGAAATCGACCAGTCAATTGTCGAAATTGCACTTCAGTATTCTGACACCTATGTTGAAACTGTTAAGGCTTTTGCCAACAACGTATATAACCCCGACGGCGGTACGCATGTTGTAGGTTTTAGAACGGCGTTAACCCGGGTAGTTAACGACTACGCGCGTAAAAACGGCATCTTAAAAGAGAAAGAAGAAAACTTAACCGGTGAAGATGTTCGTGAAGGTTTAACTGCTGTGATCCTCGTTAAGCTGCCAGATCCACAGTTTGAGGGCCAAACTAAGAATAAGCTAGGTAACCCGGAAGTCCGCCGGTACGTTGAGCAGGTGATGAACGAGTACTTCGCCTATTACTTAGACGAAAATCCTGGAACTGCCAAAAAAATTATTGGCAAGGCGTTGTTAGCAGCTAGGGCTCGTAAGGCAGCTCGCGCAGCTCGCGAGAATGTTATCCGAAAAGGAGCTTTGGATGGACTTTCGCTGCCTGGTAAATTGGCCGACTGTTCGAGCAAGGATCCTAAAAATTCAGAACTTTATATTGTAGAGGGTGACTCGGCCGGCGGTTCGGCTAAGAGTGGTCGAGATAGTAAAACTCAAGCTATCCTGCCGCTGCGCGGTAAAGTGTTGAACGTTGAACGTGCTCGATTGGATAAGATGCTTGCCAACAACGAAATTGTTAGCTTAATTAAAGCTTTGGGTGTGGGTATTGATGAGCAATTTGATATGCGATCCTTGAGATACGAGCGTATTATTATTATGACCGATGCCGACGTCGACGGAAGCCACATTAGTACTCTACTGATGACGTTCTTCTTTAGGTTCATGGCTCCCGTTATTGAAGGTGGACATTTATATTTGGCAAAACCTCCGTTGTATCTTCTGAAGTCTGGTGGAAACAAGCGCACTTATGCTTATAGTGACGTTGAGCGCGATGAAATTCTGGACAGGCTGATCGAGGAACGCAAAGCACGTGGTACAAAAATTAATCCAAGCGAAGACCGTAACAAGCAGGCTGGACTCACAGATCTTCAGCGATACAAGGGGTTGGGTGAAATGGATGCTGACCAGCTTTGGGAGACTACAATGAACCCAGAGAACCGTGTTTTGATTCAGGTTAGGGTGTCGGACGCAGAAAAAGCCGATGCGATCTTTAACAAGCTTATGGGAACAGAGGTGGAGTTACGCAAGAACTTTATTCAGACTCATGCAAAATTCGTAAAGGACTTGGACATTTAGTATGGAAAGTACAGATCAAAACCCAGAAACAAACATGCCGGTTGAGGGCGAAATTTTGCAGGATGCTCATTCTAGAAGTCTAGAACTAAGAACCGTCGAAGACGTTATGGAGGATAGCTATCTTAAGTATTCGATGAGCGTTATTGTTTCGCGCGCGCTTCCTGATGTACGCGACGGATTAAAACCGGTGCATCGCCGAATTTTGTACTCGATGCAGCAAAATGGTATCCGATCGAACTCTAAGTTCGTAAAAAGTGCTCGTATCATCGGTGATGTAATGGGTAAGTATCACCCTCATGGTGACACGGCAATTTATGACGCAATGGTTCGTTTAGCACAAGACTTCTCGACTCGCTACTTGCTTGTGACAGGTCAGGGTAACTTTGGATCAATGGATGGCGACCCACCAGCTGCCCACCGATATACAGAGGCGCGCTTGAATCGTCACGCAGAAGAACTTTTGTCGGATATCGAAAAAGACACCGTAGAGTTCCGCGATAACTTCGATGGATCTGAAAGAGAGCCTTCTGTTCTGCCTGCACGTCTACCAAACCTGTTGCTTAACGGCCAGATGGGTATTGCTGTGGGTATGGCTACGAATATCCCGCCCCATAACTTGAGTGAGCTTGTTGATGCAACTATTCATATTATTGATAATCCAGAAACTACGACTCTTGAGGACCTTTTAAAGTATGTAAAAGGTCCAGACTTTCCAACCGGAGGTATTGTTTATGGCGGCGCACCGCTTAAGCAAGCATACGCAACAGGTAAGGGCGGTGTTGTAATTCGTGCAATAGCCAATATCGAAGAGACAGCAAAAGGTCGTCATCGTATCATAGTTACCGAGATTCCTTATGCTGTAAACAAAGCAACGTTAGTAGAAAAGATTGCTGATCTTGTAAAGGAAAAGAAGATCGTGGGGATTTCGGATCTCCGTGACGAAAGTTCCAGAGGCACAGTAAGGATCGTTATTGAGCTTCGTAAGGATTCTTACCCTAAAAAAGTTCTTAACCAACTATTTAAATTAACGCCGTTGCAAACGAGCTTTCATTACAACATGCTGGCGCTTATAGATGGAATCCAACCAAGGATTCTAGGTCTAGAAGAGATTTTACGCGAATATATTAAACATCGTCAGATTGTTGTTCGCCGCCGTACCGAGTACGAGTTGAGAAAGGCCAAAGAGCGCGCTCATATTTTAGAAGGCTTGAGTATTGCGCTTGATCATATTGATGAAGTGATCAGGATTATTCGAGAGAGCCAAACTACTGAAGAGGCGCATGCTAATTTGATGCAAAAGTTCAAACTTAGCGAAATTCAGGCCGAAGCTATTTTGGCTATGCAGTTACGAAGACTCGCAGGTCTAGAGCGTAAGAAGATCGAAGATGAACTAAAAGAACTTCGTGAATTAATTGCTAAGCTCGAATCGGTCTTGGCAGACGAAAAAGAGATTTTGGCGATTATCCGCACCGAACTTTTGGATATGAAAAAGACCTACGGTGATGAACGTAGAACTCAGATGGTCGGTCATGAACTTGGTAAGTTTAGCGATGAAGAACTGATACCAGATGAACAAGTTGTAGTTACAATAACAACAGAGAACTACATTAAGCGAACGCTAGTAAATGAATATCGCAAGCAAAATCGTGGCGGTAAAGGTAAGCGCGCAATGACAACCAAAGAAGAAGACGTGATCGACCAGCTTGTTACTGCGAGTACTCATGATTGGCTGTTGCTATTTACTAATAAGGGACGTGTGTTTAGGCTTAAGGTTCATGAGGTTCCGGCTTCGAGTCTGACGGCTAAAGGTGTTGCAGTTGTTAATTTAGTTCAACTACAACCAGAAGAACAAGTTACTTCAATGGTCCGTGTTTCTAAGGATCATGGCGACAATGGATTCATGTTTATGGCCACTACACATGGAACTGTTAAAAAAACCCCGGTTGCCGATTTTAATAACATTCGAACATCTGGTCTAATTGCAATTAACTTAGATGATGGCGATGAGTTGCGCTGGATCCATTTGACAACTGGAAACGATGAAATTGTAATCTCGACCTCTATGGGTCAAGCAATCAGATTCAATGAAAAAGAAATTCGCCCAATGGGTCGAGCTGCAAGAGGAGTTCGTGGAATTCGACTTCGACCTAAAGACGTGGTCGTTGGGGCTGACCTTGTAATTGAAGATCGCCAACTTTTAGTCCTCAGTAAAAACGGTTACGGAAAACTAACTCAAGTCTCCAACTTCCCGACACATCGTCGAAGCGGAGTAGGCATTAAAGCTGCTATAGTTAATAATAAGACTGGCGAGTTGGTTGCGGTACGATCACTACCACCAACAGCGAAAGAAGTCTTAATTATATCAGCTAAAGGACAATCAATAAGAATGGAACTAAAAGGTATACCAACGCTCGGAAGAACTACCCAAGGCGTTCGCATTATGCGCCTCGCAGATTCTGATGCCGTTGCAACTCTTGGTTTAGTAGCTGAGACTGTAGAAGAAGAGGTAGCAGAATAATGGAAAGCTGGCTCTCGGTTTACATAGCTGCTCCTATTCTTGCCTGGTTGGTGGCTCAATTCATTAAGCTTTTGATTGCTATAAAAGACAAGAGTCACTCTAAAGATGTAAGTATTTTGTTCAGGTCTGGGGACATGCCTAGTTCTCACACGGCAACAATGTTAGCCTTGGTAACTACGGTTGGCTATACAGAGGGCATAACCTCGGCAGTTTTCGGGGTTGCGGTGGTATTAACCGCGGTAGTGATTTACGATGCATTAAATGTACGACGCGCCGTAGGTGAGCAAGGTGCAGTTGTAAAAGAACTGGCCGAAGCTTCTAAAATTAAGAAGAAATTCTATATGGCTGAAGGCCACAAACCTCTTGAAGTTGTAGCCGGCGCCGCTGTTGGTATTGTGTCCGCAGTTGTAATTTTGTACATCTTTGAGATTTTTTAAGATTTTTGTTGACAGATCAGACTCGGCACGATATGATACTTAGCAGTCTGATCTGTCTCGGTGGTTGAGCAAGATAAAGGGCACATTAACAATGTGGTAGTGCAAGTCAACGTCAGTAACGTTTTTGAATGTTCGTAAAACATTCTATTTTTTTGAAGAGTTTGATCCTGGCTCAGGATGAACGCTGGCGGCGTGCCTAAAACATGCAAGTCGTGCGGTAACAGGGAGAAGTTTACTTCTCTGCTGACGAGCGGCGGACGGCTGAGTAACGCGTGGGAATCTGCCCCAAAGTGAGGAATAACTGCCCGAAAGGGTGGCTAATGCCGCATATGCTCTACGGAGTAAAGCTTCGGCGCTTTGGGAGGAGCCCGCGTAAGATTAGATAGTTGGTGAGGTAATGGCTCACCAAGTCGATGATCTTTAACTGGTTTGAGAGGATGATCAGTCAGACTGGAACTGAGATACGGTCCAGACTCCTACGGGAGGCAGCAGTTAGGAATATTCCACAATGGGCGAAAGCCTGATGGAGCAACGCCGCGTGGAGGATGAAGGCCTTCGGGTTGTAAACTTCTTTTCTATGCGATGAATATGACAGTAACATAGGAATAAGGGTCTGCTAACTACGTGCCAGCAGCCGCGGTCATACGTAGGACCCAAGCGTTATCCGGATTGACTGGGCGTAAAGAGTTGCGTAGGTGGTTTATCAAGCGAATAGTGAAATCTTGTGGCTTAACCATGAGGCTATTATTCGAACTGATAAACTCGAGAATAGGAGAGGCATCTGGAATTCTTAGTGTAGGGGTAAAATCCGTAGATACTAGGAGGAACACCAATGGCGTAGGCAGGATGCTGGACTATTTCTGACACTAAGGCACGAAAGCGTGGGGAGCGAACCGGATTAGATACCCGGGTAGTCCACGCCGTAAACTATGGATGCTAGCTGTAAGAGGTATCGACCCCTCTTGTAGCGAAGCTAACGCGTTAAGCATCCCGCCTGGGGAGTACGGTCGCAAGACTAAAACTCAAAGGAATTGACGGGGACCCGCACAAGCGGTGGAGCGTGTTGTTTAATTCGATGGTAAGCGAAGAACCTTACCAAGGCTTG